>NZ_JBOFLJ010000016.1:0-85147 GCF_051657805.1 Aeromonas sp.
GGCACCCGCCCGGGTGCCGACCGCTCTCCCCCATTTACAACCGCTCGAAAACCTCGCAAACTCAGGGGCATACCCTCAATTTCACGGATTGCCGTATCACCGCTGCGGGGACTGTCTTGTATTTATTTGAAAACCTTAAAGAAATAGCCAGTTCCTACCTGCCATCCGAGCAGGTCGAGAAGCTCAGGCAAGCCTATGTGGTGGCCCGTGACGCTCACCAGGGACAGATGCGTTCCAGCGGCGAGCCCTATATCACCCACCCGGTTGCCGTCGCCCGTATTCTGGGTGACATGCGTCTGGACCATGAGACCCTGATGGCCGCCGTGCTGCACGACGTCATCGAAGACACTCCCGTCACCAAGGACGACCTGGCCGAGCAGTTCGGCAATGCCGTGGCCGAGCTGGTGTCCGGCGTCTCCAAGCTCGACAAGCTGAAATTCCGCGATCGCAAAGAGGCCCAGGCCGAGAACTTCCGCAAGATGATGATGGCCATGACCCAGGACATCCGGGTCATCCTGATCAAGCTCGCCGACCGCACCCACAACATGCGCACCCTGGGCTCACTGCGCCCGGACAAGCGTCGCCGCATCGCCCGCGAGACCCTGGAGATCTTCGCCCCCATCGCGAACCGCCTCGGCATCCACACCATGAAGAACGAGCTGGAAGAGCTCGGCTTCGAGGCGCTCTATCCCATGCGCTCCCGGGTGCTGCGGGAATCGGTGCGCCGCGCCCGCGGCAATCGCCGGGAGATCATCGATTCCATCCACAGCGAGATAGAGGGACGGCTGCGGGAGGCCGGCATCGACTGTCAGGTGAGCGGTCGCGAGAAGAACCTGTTCTCCATCTACAACAAGATGGAGAAGAAAGAACTGCAATTCCATGAAGTGATGGACATCTATGCTTTCAGAGTGCGAGTGAAAGACATAGATACCTGTTACCGGGTGCTTGGGCAGATGCACAGCCTCTACAAGCCGCGCCCCGGCCGCTTCAAAGACTATATCGCCATCCCCAAGACCAACGGTTACCAGTCCCTGCACACCTCATTGGTCGGTCCCCACGGGGTGCCGGTGGAGGTGCAGATCCGTACCGAATTCATGGATCAGATGGCCGACAAGGGGGTTGCCGCCCACTGGGCCTACAAGCAGGATGGCGACAGCTCGGGCACCACGGCCCAGATCCGCGCCCAGCGCTGGATGCAGAGCCTGCTGGAGCTGCAGCAGAGCGCCGGCAGCTCGTTCGAATTCATCGAAGGGGTCAAGACCGACCTCTTCCCGGACGAGATCTACGTCTTCACCCCGGAGGGCCGCATCATGGAGCTGCCCGCCGGCGCCACCCCGGTGGACTTCGCCTACACGGTGCACACCGACATCGGCCACGCCTGCGTGGGCTCAAGGGTCGACCGCCACCCCTATCCGCTCAGCAGCCCGCTGCACTCGGGCCAGACGGTGGAGATCATCACGGCCCCCGGCGCCCGTCCTAACGCGGCCTGGCTCAACTTCGTGGTGACCACCAAGGCCCGCTCCAAGATCCGCCAGTTCCTCAAGAACCTGCGCACCGAGGAGTCCGTGGTGCTGGGCCGTCGCCTGCTGAACCACGCCCTGGGTGCCAAGAACATCGAAGACATCCCGGAGCCGCGTATCAAGCAGGTGCTGGCTGACACCAAGCACGAGAACCTGCAGGGCTTGCTGGCCGATGTGGGCCTCGGCAACGCCATGAGCGTCATGGTGGCGCGCCGCATGCTGGGGGATGAGCTGCCGCCGGAAGAGCAGCCGAAATCCAGCAGCAAGAAGATGCCGATCAAGGGTGCCGACGGCATGCTGGTCACCTTCGCGAACTGCTGCCGCCCCATCCCGGGGGACGCCATCATCGCCCACATCAGCCCGGGCAAGGGGCTGGTCATTCACCAGGAGTCCTGCCGCAACATCAAGGGCTACAGCCGCGAACCGGACAAATACCTGCCGGTGCAGTGGGAAGTGGACAAGGAGCAGGAACAGGAGTTCCGTACCGGTATCAGCATCGAGATCATCAACCATCAGGGTGCACTGGCGGAGCTGGCCAACGTGATCGCGGCCACAGGTGCCAACATCCACGCCATCAGCACCGAAGAGAAGGATGGCCGCGTCTATCTGGTCACCCTGCTCATCACCACCCAGAGCCGGATCCACCTCGCCAACATCATGCGCAAGATCCGGGTGATGCCCAACGTGCTCAGGGTGAGCCGACAGAAGAACTGAACACAGGCGGCGCGAGCCGCCTGCTGCTTTTAGAGAGACGACCCATGATTCCCATCGGTAGCATGCTGGCCCGGCGTCAGCTCGATTTGACCGTCTGTATGCATGGGAAGACGTTCACCAGCCTCACTCGATAGAAACTGACATGACACCTGAACGCTTTAAACGCATCTCCGACATGCTGGCCATGCGTCAGCTCGACCTGACCGTCTGCATGGAAGAGGTCCACAAGCCCCACAACCTGGCCGCCATAGTGCGCACCGCCGACGCCATCGGCATCCACCGCGTGCATGCGGTCTGGCCCAAGACCTGGATCCACAAGCGCAAGGGCACGGCCCGCGGCAGCCAGAACTGGGTGGATGTGAAGCTGCACCCGGACATAGGCTCCGCCGTCGGCGAGCTGAAGGCCGCCGGCATGCAGATCCTGGCGACCCATTTGTCGGAGAGCTCGGTGGACTTTCGCGCCATCGACTACACCAGGCCCACCGCCATATTGGTGGGCCAGGAGAAGCACGGCATCGGCGAAGAGGCGCTGGCCCTGGCCGATCACCATATCGTCATCCCCATGGTGGGCATGGTGCAGTCCCTCAACGTCTCGGTGGCCGCCGCCGCCATCCTGTACGAGGCCCAGCGCCAGCGGGAGCTGGCCGGTTGCTACCGGCGCGGCTGCCCTTTAAGCCTCGAGGAGCAAAACAGCATCTTGTTCGAGGGGGGCTATCCCATCTATGCCCAGCTCTGCAAGGAGAAGGAGATGTCCTATCCCCAGCTCGGGCCGGCCGGCGAGATCCTGGCGGACGAGGCCTGGTGGCAGCAGATGCAGCTGACCCGCAAGGGCTGGGCTGCCCAACAGGAAGACCAAATGGACATGGAGTATCCATCCGATGAAATTTAACTGCCTGCCCCTGCTGGCCCTGACCCTGTTTTCTGCCGGAGCCCTCGCCGTGAACAACCCCTATCAGCTGACCACAGAGGCCGAGGTGCCCGCCCTCCACCAGCAGACTCTGCCCGATTTCTGGCGTGAGCACGCTGTCCCGGGGGAGTTCAAGGGCAAGGACGGGGTCAGCATCCGCTACGCCGTCCTGCGCCAGGCCAGGGTGGACAGAGCCATCCTCATCGTCAACGGCCGGGTCGAGAGCTACCTCAAGTATCAGGAGCTGGCCTGGGACCTGTGGCGCCAGGGCTACAGCCTCTACCTCATCGATCACCGTGGTCAGGGCCTCTCCGGCCGCCTGCTGGCGGATCCCGAGAAGGGCTATGTGGCAGACTTCGACGACTATGTGGTGGATCTGAAGCAGTTCCACGACGAGGTCATAGCTCAGGACAAGCCCGCCAAGCTGTTCCTGCTGGCTCACTCCATGGGGGGTGCCATCTCGGCCCGCTACCTGGAACGCTGGCCGGATGACATCAAGGCAGCCGTACTCTCCTCCCCCATGATGGGCATCAACCTCGGCGGCCTGCCCAAGTGGCTCGCCAAGGGGCTGGCGGCCACCATGGACACGGTCGGCGGCTGGTGGGGTGAGCCGCCCTACGGGCCGGGTCAGGGGGGCTATGTCTCCCATGAGTTTGCGGGCAACGATCTCAGCCACAGCGAGCCGCGCTACCAGGCCTTCCGGGAACTCTACGAGCAGCAGCCGCAAATCAAGCTCGGCGGCGTCACCGCCCACTGGATCCGGGAAGGCATTCGGGCCGGGGATGAGGTCGTCGCCCAGGCGGATCGCATCAAGACCCCCCTGCTGCTGATCCAGGCGGGGGACGACAGCATCGTCGACAATGCCGCCCAGGATGCATTCTGCGCCAGGGCCCGCTGTGAGGGGGGCAAGCCACTGCGCATCGAGGGGGCCTGGCACGAGCTGTTTATGGAGGCGGATGCCCAGCGCATGCCGGTACTGACCGCCACCCTGGACTTCTTCGCCCGCTTCTAGCCCTGCCGGCACTGGCTATTTTTTGTATCCCTAAATAAATGGGGTGACGCAGGACGCTGGGGTACACTGCCCCGGCGTTCCATTCATGCCGAGGTAAAGATGTTCAAGGTAGTCGTATCCGATCTCGATGGTACCCTGCTCAACAAGCAGCACCAGATCTCCCCCCGCACCCGTGACACCCTGCACCGCCTGGTGGATCAGGGGATCAAGTTCGTGGTCGCTACCGGTCGTCACCACGTGGACGTGCGCAGCATCCGCGATGCCCTGGGGCTGGATATCTACCTCATCACCTCCAACGGCGCCGTGGTACACGACAAGCAGGATCAGCTGATCTACAACCAGGCCCTGCCGGATACGGTGGCGGCCGAGCTGATCGCGCTGGAGCGCGATCCCTCCATCCATCTCAACGTCTACTACGGCGACGAGTGGCTGGTGGAAGAGGAGCTACCCTGGTTGCTGCAGTTCCATCACGACTCCGGCTTCACCTATCGTCTGGCCGATCTGGCCACCCACCCGATGGACAAGGTCAACAAGGTGTTCTACATCGGCGAGCACGAGAAGCTGCTGCAGATCGAGGCACACCTCAACCAGCATTATGGTGATCGGCTCAACGTCACCTTCTCCCTGCCGGACTGCCTCGAGGTGATGCACGCCGGGGTACACAAGGGCAACGCCGTACGCGCCGTGCTGGAACAGCACGGGCTGGAGATGTCCCAGGCGGTTGCCTTTGGCGATGGCATGAACGACTTCGAGATGCTGAGCATGGTGGGCCGTGGCGTGGTGATGGGCAACGCCCACGATCGCCTCAAGCTGGCCCTGCCGCAGCACGATCAGACCCTGAGTTCCGACGACGACGGCGTCGCCGTCTATCTGGAGCGACTGTTCGCCTCCAGCGTCGCCTGAGGAAGGCGCCTCGCCAGAAACGTAAAAGGGTGGCTCATGGCCACCCTTTTTGTATTCGCGCTGAGGATTACTCTCCTGAGGTCCGGCTCACCAGGGCAGCCTGGGCAACCCCAGACTGTCCAGCATGCCGCCGTCCTGCTTCCACTCAAAGCTCTGGTTGGCACCACCGTAGCACTCCGCCAGACGCAATGGGGTGCCGGGGTGATGACGACGACCGGCCACATCCAGGCAGAGGGAGAGCTGCCGGTTGAACAGGCGATCCGCCTGCCACTGCCATTGATGGCTATCGTCCCGGCAATCCGCCAGGGTGAGCCCGTCTCCCCCCTTGGCAACCAGACAACGCTGAGCCAGCTGCAGCGCCCCGGCATCCCAGTCGAACGCCTGATGGGCCTCTTGATCACACTCCTGTGTCAGCAGGGTATTCTGCTCAGTCAGAGTGACGCAGAAGCCACCGCTGGTGATCAGGGCCGCCGTCGTCGTACGCGCAGCCTTGGGAGCCGCCCCCAACAAGAGTGCATCCGGTTTGGGCTGCAGGGCAGCACAGCCCCCCAGCATCAGGGTGAGCAGGGCCAACAGGCCGGGCTGTAGAGAATTGTGCCGCATAAGATAGGTGCCTGAAGCTGTTCCATGGTGCTCACTGTCTCGTGAGACTGGCACCCAGCATAACGAACTCCCGCCATTCCGGCGCCAAGAGAAGTGTAAAAAGACGTGACAGAAACGGCCGTGCGGATCGCAGAAAAGCAAAAACCCCGCCTGAGCGAGGTTTTAGAATGTGGTCGGTGATAAAGGATTCGAACCTTTGACCCTCTGGTCCCAAACCAGATGCGCTACCGGGCTGCGCTAATCACCGAGGGGGTATTTCCAAAATACAAAGATGACCTTATGGTCATCCTCGTCATACAGCAAGTATGGTGCGAAGAGAGGGACTCGAACCCTCACACCCGGGGGGCACTAACACCTGAAGCTAGCGCGTCTACCAATTCCGCCACCTTCGCATACCTGACAAGCTGTAAAATGGGGTGGCTGATGGGGCTCGAACCCACGACAACCGGAATCACAATCCGGGACTCTACCAACTGAGCTACAGCCACCACAGCTGTTTTGTTCCACAACAACGCCCGTTTAACTGGCGCACTTTTGATGGTGCGCCCGACAGGATTCGAACCTGTGACCTCTGCCTCCGGAGGGCAGCGCTCTATCCAGCTGAGCTACGGGCGCTACGCTGTCGAACGGGGCGCATTATTGATGATGGAGTCTGCCTTGTCCACTGTTTTTTCATCTCGACGAATCAACCGTCTGTTTTTCCATCGCTTTGTGCGGTTTTATAGCTTTTCTGCCCATGCCAGTTGGAAATCGTCCTCAGTCGACCCACTTTCGGCGGCGGATCCCACGGGAAACCCCTTCCCTCCCCTTGACTTGCCCACTTCTCAACCTAGAATGAATGAACGTTCATTCAGCCGTTGCAGTCGGAAGATACATGGATAAGAAAGAGCGCATTTTCGAGGCAGCGCGCGAGGTCCTCGGCGAGCAAGGCTTCTTCGGCCTCTCCATCGCCGTGGTCGCCAAGAAAGCCAATGTCGCCGCGGGGACCATCTACCGCTACTTCAGCGACAAGGATGACCTGATCCGCCAGTTGTACAAGCACACTATCCTCAAGTGTCATCCTCTGGTCATGGAGGGCGTGCAGATAGAGGAGGTGTCATTTCGGCAGTATCGGCGCCTGTGGCTCAACATAGAGTCCATCTTCATCAACAGCCCCAACGCACTGAAATGTAAATTGCAGTACGAAAGTTCCCCACTGGGGGCTGAATTGGAGCAGGATCCGGTCATAATGGCGGCGTGGGCGCCGCTTGAAAACTTTTTTGAACAGGGTCGCCAACAGGGATTGTTTATCGATTTACCCGTCCTGGTGTTGCAGACACTGAGCCTGGATTGCGTGGCCAACCTGGCGCAGTTGCGTCGGGCCCACCCTTTTGAATTGACGCAGGAACAGCTGGAAACCGCGATAAGAGCCAGCTGGAATGCCATTTTAAACCCTAATTTTTCCACCACAGGAGCCTGTTCATGAAAAAGTGGATGGCCATCATGTTGCTGATTGCACTCGTTCTGTTTGGCAGTGTCATCGGTTTCAATTTGTTCAAACAGAAGAAGATTGCGGAGTTTATGGCCAACCGCCCCGAGCCCGAGTTCCCGGTGACCGCCATGGTGACCAAGGCACAGGACTGGGTACCCACCATAGAGGCGATCGGTTTCATCGAGCCGAACCAGGGGGTGACCCTCTCCAGCGAGCTGGCAGGCACCATAGACAACATCAGCTTCGAGTCGGGTGCCCAGGTCAAGCCGGATCAACTGCTGCTGAGCCTGGACTCCAGCGTGGAAAAGGCCAATCTGAAGTCTTCCCAGGCCAGGCTGCCGGCGGCGCGCGCCAAGTTCGAGCGCTACCAGAACCTGTACCAGAAGAACTCCATCTCCCGGGATCAGCTGGATGACGCCGAGGCCAGCTACCGCTCCCTCGAGGCCGACATCGAGAGCCTGAAGGGCACCATAGCCCGCCGTGAAGTACGCGCCCCCTTCGGCGGTGCCGTGGGTCTGCGCAACGTCTTCCTCGGCCAGTATCTGGAGCCGGGCACCGAGATAGTGCGACTGGAAGACACCAGCGTGATGCGCCTGCGCTTCACCGTGCCCCAGACCGACATCTCCAAGATCTCCCTCGGTCAGACCATCAAGATTGGGGTAGACGCCTACCCTAACGATCAGTTTGAGGGCCAGATCACCGCCATCGAACCCGCGGTCAACTACCAGAGCGGTCTGATCCAGGTGCAGGCAGCCATCCCGAACAACGACGGCCAGCTTCGCTCCGGCATGTTTGCGCGCGCCAGCATCATTTTGCCGACGGTCAAGGATCAGATCGTGATCCCGCAGTCCGCCATCTCCTTCACCCTGTATGGGGAGAACGTCTACATCATTCATGACGTGGAGGGAGCCAAGCGGGCCAAGCAGGTCGTGGTCAAGGCCGGTGAGCGCCGCGGCAACGATGTCCATGTGCTGTCCGGCATCAAGGCTGGCGATGAAATCGTGTTGTCGGGTCAGGTTCGCCTGAGTAACGATACCAAGGTGCGCGTGGTCAAGAACGATGCCCTGGCCGTTCCGGCACAAACCCCGATGCTGTAAGCGCGGAGATCTACGATGCGATTTACCGACATATTCATAAAACGGCCGGTGCTGGCAATCTCGATCAGCTTCCTGATCGCCTTGCTGGGCTTCCAGGCCATTTTCAAGATGCAGGTGCGGGAGTACCCCGAGGTCACCAACACGGTGATCACGGTCAGTACCAGCTACTACGGGGCCAGCTCGGATCTGATCCAGGGCTTCATCACTCAGCCCCTTGAGCAGGCGGTCGCGCAAGCCGACAACATCGACTTCATGACCTCCTCCAGTCAGCTGGGCAGCTCCACCATCACCGCCTATATGAAGCTCAACACCGACCCCAACGCCGCGCTGTCCGACATCCTGGCCAAGGTGAACTCGGTGCGCTCCCAGTTGCCCAAAGAGGCGGAAGACCCCTCGGTCACCTCCTCCACCGGCTCCACCACGGCGGTGCTCTACATGGGCTTCACCAGCCCCGAGCTGAGCTCCAGCCAGATCACCGACTACCTGGAACGGGTCATCAAGCCCCAGCTGTTTACCGTGGGCGGGGTCTCCAAGATCGACATCTACGGCGGGGTCGAATTTGCCCTGCGGGTATGGCTGGATCCGGCCAAGATGGCGGCCTTCGATCTGACCGCCAGCGACGTGATGACGGTGCTCAACAGCAACAACTATCAGTCCGCCACGGGTCAGGCGACCGGTTACTTCACCCTGTTCAACGGCAATGCCAAGACCCAGGTCGAGAGCACGGATGAGCTCAAGCGCCTGGTGGTGGCCACCCGTGACGGCAAGGTGATCCGCCTCTCCGATATCGCCAAGGTGACCCTGGAGAAGAGCCACGACATCTATCGCGCCAGTGCCAACGGCAAAGAGGCCGTGGTCGTCGCTATCAACGCGGCGCCGACAGCGAACCCCATCACCATAGCCCACGATGTGCTGGAGCTGCTGCCGGACCTCAAGCGCAACATGCCGAGCACCATGCAGACCAACGTGCTGTATGACTCCACCATCGCCATCAACGAGTCCATCCACGAGGTTATCAAGACCATACTGGAGGCGGCCGCCATCGTACTGGTGGTGATCACCCTGTTCCTGGGGTCCTTCCGGGCCGTCATCATCCCCATCATCACCATACCCCTGAGCCTGATCGGCGTGGTCATGATGATGGATGTGTTCGGCTTCTCCATCAATCTCATGACCTTGCTGGCCATGGTGCTGGCGATCGGCCTGGTGGTGGATGACGCCATCGTGGTGCTGGAGAACGTCGACCGACACATCAAGGAGGGAGAAGAACCCTTCAGGGCCGCCATCATAGGCACCCGGGAGATCGCCATTCCGGTTATCGCCATGACGGTCACCCTGGCCGCCGTGTATGCGCCCATCGCCCTGATGGGGGGCATCACGGGCTCCCTGTTCAAGGAGTTCGCGCTGACCCTGGCGGGGGCTGTGTTCGTCTCGGGCATCATAGCCCTGACCCTGTCCCCCATGATGTGCTCCAAGATGCTCAAGGCCAACGCCAAGCCGAACAAGTTCGAGAGCACGGTGCACCACCTGCTGGACAGGATGACGGAACGCTACGACCGCATGCTGCATGCCGTGATGCAAAAACGCATCGTGGTGGTGCTGTTCGCCGTCATCGTGTTCGCCAGCCTGCCGCTGCTGTTCAAGTTCATCCCGAGTGAACTGGCTCCGTCGGAAGACAAAGGGGTCATGGCGGTCCTGGCGACGGCGCCCTCCAATGCCAACCTGGATTACATCGAAAACACCATGATCGATGTGAACAAGATCCTGGATGAGCAACCGGAAATCGCCTATGCCCAGGTCTTCTCCGGGGTGTTCAACTCCAACCAGGCGTTCGGTATCGCGTCCATGGTGCCCTGGAGCGAGCGTGAGGCGAGCCAGAAAGAGGTGCTGGACAGGGTCGCCGGTCTGGTGACCGACATCCCCGGCATGGCCATCACCACCTTCCAGTTCCCCGAACTGCCGGGTGCGTCCAGCGGTCTGCCCATCCAGTTCGTCATCACCACCCCGAACAGCTTCGAGAGCCTGTTCCTGATCGCGGGTGAGATGCTGGCGGCCACCCAGGCCAACGGTCAGTTCGTCTATTCGGATCTCGATCTGAACTACGACTCGGCCACCATGAAGATCAACATCGACAAGGACAAGGCCGGTGCCTACGGCATCACCATGCAGGACATAGGCACCACCATGGGTACCATGATGGCGGATGGCTACGTCAACCGTATCGATCTGGATGGCCGTTCCTACGAGGTGATCCCCCAGGTGGAGCGTAAATTCCGTATGAACCCCGAATCCATGAAGGGTTACTACGTGCGCGCCGCCGACGGCAAGTCCATCCCCCTCGGCAGCCTGATCAGCATCGAGATCATGGGTGAGCCCCGCGCCCTGCCCCACTTCAACCAGCTGAACTCCGCCACCATAGGCGCCGTACCGGCACCGGGCGTGGCCATGGGTGATGCCATCAACTGGTTCAAGGCCACCGCCGAAGAGAAGCTGCCGCAAGGCTACCGCTACGACTTCATGGGTGAGGCTCGCCAGTTCGTGACCGAAGGCAATGCCCTCTATGCCACCTTCGCGCTGGCACTGGCCATCATCTTCCTGGTGCTGGCCATCCAGTTCGAATCCATTCGTGACCCCCTGGTCATCATGGTCTCGGTGCCACTGGCCATCAGCGGCGCCTTGATCGCGCTGGCCTGGGGATTGGCGACCATGAACATCTACTCCCAGGTGGGCCTCATCACCTTGGTCGGTCTGATTACCAAGCACGGTATTCTGATCTGTGAGGTGGCCAAGGAAGAGCAGTTGTTGCACGGTCTGAACCGGATGCAGGCGGTGATGCAGGCGGCCAAGGTGCGACTGCGCCCCATACTGATGACCACGGCGGCCATGATAGCGGGCCTCATCCCGCTGCTCTACGCCTCCGGCGCCGGCGCGGCCCAGCGCTTCAGCATCGGCATCGTCATCGTCGCGGGGCTGGCCATAGGTACCCTGTTCACCCTGTTCGTGCTGCCGGTGATCTACACCTTCCTGGCCTCAGAGCACAAACCGCTGCCGGAATTTGATGAGTCCATCCCGGCCAAGGCGAAGGGAAACCACTGATCCCGCATTAATACCAAAAAGGCCCCTTTCGGGGCCTTTCTTATATCCATTCCATGACACACGACATCGCTACATGAAGCAGTTACACTAAACCGCACTCAATCCAGACCGCAAGGACGCCATGTCAGGACTCTTCTCCAAGGCCGTCGGCCTTAACGGACTCTCTTACCGTCTGCTCTCCTACATTCTGATCTGCAGCACTGTGCTGGCGCTCATCATTACCGTGTTGCAGCTCGCCTGGGACTACAACAAGGATGTGACCGTCATCGAAGCGAGCATCGATCAGATCGAGGCCTCTTTCCTGCAACCCATCTCCGCCAGCCTGTGGAACCTGGACGAGGAACAGGTCAAGGTGCAGATAGAGGGCATCATGAACCTGCCCAACATGCAGTTCGTGATGGTCAAGGAGATGCTGGGCAACTCCGAAGTGCCGCTGCTCACCCAGGGGGTGGAGCGAGAGCAGTACGACATCTCCCGGGAGTTCAACCTCACCTATCAGGGGGAAGTGGTGGGCAAACTCTTCGTGGCCGCCTCCCTAGATCAGATTTATCAGCGCCTCATCGAGAAGTCCGTGCTCATCCTGGTCAGCCAGACCATCAAGACGCTGCTCGTCTCCTTCTGCATCCTGGTCATCATCTACTATCTGGTGATCCGTCATATCAACCGCATCGTCAGCTACGCCCAGCGCCTGAGCCTGGACCGGCTGACCCTGGAGCTGACCCTGGAGGGCAGGACCCAGCCTCGCAAGCATCCGGATGAGTTCGATCTGCTGGCGGCCACCCTCAACCAGATGCGCACCCGCTTGAATGACGAGTTCACGGCCCGCCATCAGGCCGCCGATCAGCTGCAGCAGGAGCGGGACTTCTCCGCCACCCTGATCAACTCGGCCAACATGGTCATCTGCTGCATGGAGCCGGATCTCAACATCGCCAGCATCAACCCGGCCGCCATCATGCTCACCGGCTATCACCATCAGGAGCTGCTGCAGCACAACTGGCTGGATCTGTTCGTCACCCCAGAGCAAAAAACCGAGCTGGCCGAGCTGCTGGCCGAGCAGGGCTCCCTCTCGGATCGCGAGATAGTCATGCATGACCAGCAGGGGGAGGAGCTGACCCTGCAATGGACCTTCGCCCCCTTCTACGAGGGACCCAACCTCAAGTATCTGATTGGATTCGGCTACGACATCACCCGCCTCAAGAAGGTGGAGCGGGAGATCACCCTGTTCAACGAACAGCTGGAAGGCAAGGTGGCCGACCGCACCCGCAGCCTGAGCGATGCCAATGACCAGCTCGGCAAGGCCTACGACGACCTGAAACAGGCCCAGCAGACCCTGGTGGAGTCGGAGAAGATGGCCTCCCTCGGCTCGCTGGTGGCCGGGGTCGCCCACGAGATCAACACCCCCATCGGCATCAGCGTCACCGCCTCCTCCTACCTGCAGGAGCGGGTGGTCGACTTCAAGCAGCACATCGATGCCAAGCAGCTCTCCCGCTCCTACCTGACCGAGTTCACCCAGAACCTCGACGAATCGATGCAGTTGCTGCAGGGCAACCTGAGACGCGCCTCCGAGCTGATCGCCAGCTTCAAGCAGGTGGCCGTCGACCAATCCTCCGAGGCGCGCTACACCTTCAGCCTGGCGGACAACCTGCACCAGGTGGTGGTCTCGCTCGGTCACAAGCTGAAGAAGGCCCAGTGCGAGGTCGACATCCAGTGCGATCCCAAGCTGAGCCTCCACTCCTTCCCGGGCAGCTTCACCCAGATCTATTCCAACCTTATCCTCAACTCCATCAACCACGGCTTCGATGGCTGGGACAGACCCAAGAAGATCAGCATCAAGGTGGAACGGCGCGGCGACGAGCTCGTCATCGATTACAGCGACAACGGTCGCGGCATCCCCCCCGAGATACTGCCACGCATCTTCGATCCCTTCGTCACCTCCAAGCGGGGCCACGGGGGCAGCGGGCTAGGTACCCACATCATCTACAACCTGGTGGTGCAACTGCTGCGCGGGCGCATCAATTGCGCCAGCGAGCCGGGCCAGGGTGCCCAGTTCCACATCAGCCTGCCCATCGCACAGAAGTGACGGCTGGCTCTTGTGAGCCAGCCCCTTTGTCCCCATCATGCTGTGATAGCTTTTTTAACCAGCGGAGAACCACACCATGGCACAGCATTTTGACTACATCGCCATCGGCGGCGGCAGTGGCGGCATCGCCTCGGCCAACCGGGCGGCCATGCACGGCAAGAGAGTCGCCCTCATTGAGGCCAAGGCCCTGGGCGGCACCTGCGTCAACGTCGGTTGCGTCCCCAAGAAAGCCATGTGGTATGCCGGTCAGATCGCCGATGCCCTGCGCTATGGTGCCGACTATGGCTTCGACACCACCCTCAATCACTTCAGCTGGGCCAAGCTGGTAGAATCCCGTCAGGCCTACATCGGCCGCATCCACCAATCCTATGAGAAGGTGCTCGGCAAGAATCAGATCACCGTCATCCGGGGCTTCGCCCGTTTCGTCGACGCCAACACGGTCGAGGTCGATGGTGAGCGCTATACGGCGGACCACATCCTGATCGCCACCGGCGGTCACCCGGAGGTACCGACCATCCCGGGTGCCGAGTTCGGCATCGACTCCGACGGCTTCTTCGCCCTCGAGACACAACCCAAGCGGGTCGCCGTGGTGGGGGCCGGCTATATCGCGGTCGAGATCGCCGGCGTGATGCAGGCCCTCGGCTCCGAGACTCACCTGGTGGTGCGCAAGCAGGGCCCGTTGCGCAGCTTCGATCCCATGATCCAGGAAACCCTGGTGGAGATCATGGCCACCGAAGGCCCCAAGCTGCACACCCACGCCATTCCCAAGGCGGTGATCAAGAATGCCGACGACAGCCTGACCCTGCAGCTGGAAGATGGCCGCCACCTCATCGTCGATTGCCTGATCTGGGCCATAGGCCGGGCCCCCGCCACCGACAAGCTGAACCTGGCCGCAGCCGGCATCGAACTGGATGAGCGGGGCTATATCCCCACCGACAAGTTCCAGAACACCAATGTCGGCAACATCTATGCGGTGGGTGACAACACGGGCCGCATCCAGCTCACCCCGGTCGCCGTCGCCGCCGGTCGTCGCCTCTCCGAGCGGCTGTTCAACAACAAGCCCAACGAGCACCTCAACTACGATCTGGTGCCGACCGTGGTGTTCAGCCACCCCCCCATCGGCACCATAGGTCTAACCGAGCCGGAGGCCATCGCCCAGTATGGCGAGGATCAGGTGAAGGTCTACCGCAGCCAGTTCACCGCCATGTACTCGGCCCTGACCCAGCATCGTCAGCCCACCCGCATGAAGCTGGTGTGCGCTGGGCCGGAGGAGAAGGTGGTCGGCCTGCACGGCATCGGCTTCGCCATGGACGAGATACTGCAAGGCTTCGGCGTCGCCATGAAGATGGGGGCCACCAAGGCGGACTTCGACAACTGCGTCGCCATTCACCCCACCAGCGCAGAAGAATTTGTGACCATGCGCTAACCAGGGCGCAAACGGGCCAGCCTCCTGACTACTGTGTTGTCCCGTTTCACCCCATCAGCGCGGAAGAGTTCGTCACCATGCGTTAAAGCCGCCCACTTCCCGGCGTCTGCGACGCCGTGAGCGAAGATGCAGCCAACTAGCGTTCAACCCGGCCCTGGCCGGGTTTTCTTCACCCAGGCCCTATCGGCCCCGTTTTTACGCCAACTTTACGCCCCCCATTCCCCGCTTTATGGCGCCTTTACGCCCTCTCTACGTACCCTTGTGGTATCAATTACACCAAGGGAATTTATATGAATTGGCTATATCTGCTGCTGGTCCTCGCCCTGCTGGGCTATCTGCTGCGTGCTCTCACGCGCAGTCATGAGTGAGGGACCCCATCATGTGGCAAGAGATCATCTATCCAACCGCCTTCGTGCTGCTGGTCCTGCTGCCGGCACCCCTGCTCGGCGGTTACATGTACAGGGTGTTCGAGGGGCAGACCCGCTGGTTATCCCCCGTCGAGCGAGCGACCATGGCCTGCTGTGGGTCCGATGGCCGGGAGCAGGACTGGAAGTCATACGCCATCAGCCTGCTCGCCTTCAATGGCGCTGGCTTCGGCCTGCTGTTCCTGATCCTGATGGCACAGGACCTGCTGCCCCTCAACCCGCAGCACCTGCCGGGGCTGAGCTGGGAGCTCGCCTTCAACACCGCGGTCAGCTTCATGACCAACACCAACTGGCAAGCCTATTCCGGTGAGGCCAGCCTCTCCTATTTCAGCCAGATGGTCGGGCTCACCACCCAGAACTTCGTCTCCGCCGGCACCGGTGCCGCCGTGGCCGTCGCCCTGTTCCGTGGCATCACCCGCCAACAGACGACCCATCTGGGCAACTTCTGGCAGGATCTGGTGCGCTTCTGCCTCTATGTGCTGTTGCCCATGGCATTCGTCATGGCGCTGCTGCTGGTGTGGCAGGGGGTTCCCCAGAGCCTGTCGGCCTACCTGCCGTTCCACAGCCTGGAGGGTCAGGAGCAGCTGATGCCGCTCGGCCCGGCCGCCTCCCAGATCGCCATCAAGCAGCTCGGCTCCAACGGCGGCGGCTTCTTCGGTGTCAACTCGGCCCATCCGTTCGAGAACCCCACCGCCTTCACCAACTGGCTGGAGATGGTCACCCTGCTGACCCTGCCTGCCGCCCTGGTCTGCACCCTGGGTCGGTACGTGAAGCACAGTGGCCACGGCCGCGCCATCCTCACCGCCATGACCCTGCTGTTCGTGCTCGGCCTCGGCCTCTCCCTGTACCAGGAGTTGCAACCGGACCCGGCCCTCGCTCACCTCAGCACCCAGGCGGGTAACTGGGAAGGCAAGGAGAGCCGCTTCGGCCCCGTGCTGTCCAGCATCTGGGAAGTGGCGACTACCTCTGCCTCCAACGGCTCGGTCAACGCCATGCACGACAGCTTCACCCCCCTCGGCGGCATGGTCGGCATGATCAACATGCTGCTGGGTGAGGTGGTGTTTGGCGGCGTGGGCGCCGGTATCTACGGCATGATGCTGTTCGTGCTGCTGACCGTGTTCCTGTGCGGCCTGATGGTGGGGCGTACCCCGACCTATCTCGGCAAGCGCCTCGGCATCACAGAGATGAAGTGGGTAGTTGCCAGCATGCTGGTGATGCCGGTCGGGGTGTTGGTGATCGGCGGCATCACGCTGCTGACGCCAACCGCCAGCACCATCATAGGTCACGACGGCCCCCACGGTCTGTCTCGCCTGATCTACGCCTATGCCTCCGCCTCCGGCAACAACGGCTCCGCCTTCGGTGGCTTCGCCGCCGGCGACAGCTGGCAGTGCATCGCCATCGGCCTGGCCATGCTGCTCGGTCGCTTCGGCTACATCATCCCCGTGCTGGCCATCGCCGGCCAACTCTCCCGCGCACAGCGCCAGGAGACGGGCTCAGGGGACTTCCCGATCAGCGGCCCGCTGTTTGTGACCCTGCTGATCATCACCGTATTGCTGATAGGTGGCCTCTCCTTCCTGCCCGTACTGGCGCTGGGACCGGTCGCAGAACACCTCACCCTGATGCAGGGAGCTTTCTAATGAGCAAATCCATTTCAGTGGCCACTGGCACCGACAAGATCAAGGCCAAGTCACGTCGTTCACAGGTTGCCCAGGCCATGATTGAAGCCCTTTATCGCTTCAATCCCAAGGCGCTGTTTAGCAGCCCCATACTGTTCACCCTCTGGCTGGCCGCCGTGATGGCGACCGTCGAGTCCCTGATGGGCCAACCCCTGTCCGGGGTAGCCCCCAGTCTGGCCTGGCAGCTGACCGCCTGGCTCTGGCTCACCCTCTGGTTTGCGAACTTCGCCGAGACCCTGGCCGAAGGCCGCGGCAAGGCCAGGGCAGACAGCCTGAAGGCCGGCCTGAGCCAGCTCAAGGCCCGCAAGGTCACCCACCCAAGGGATGACAAGGGAGAGTGGGTGCCCGCCACCAGCCTGCTCAAGGGAGATCTGGTGCTGGTACGCAGCGGCGAGATGATCCCGGCGGACGGTGAGGTCATCGCCGGCATCGCCTCGGTCAACGAGGCCGCCATCACGGGGGAATCCGCCCCCGTGATCCGCGAGTCAGGCACGGATCGCAGCGGCGTGACCGGCAACACCACAGTCGTCTCCGACGAGATCTGGATCCGGGTCAGCAACAACCCGGGGGAGAGCACGCTGGATCGCATGATCGCCCTGGTGGAAGGGGCCAAGCGCCAGAAGACGCCGAACGAGATGGCACTGGACGCCCTGCTGGTGGGTCTGACCCTGATCTTCCTGCTGGTGGTCGCCACCTTGCCCTGGTTCCTCGACTACAACGGCACCCAGGTCCCGCGCCTCTACCTGATCGCACTCTTCATCACATTGATCCCGACCACCATAGGCGGCCTGCTCTCCGCCATCGGCATCGCCGGCATGGACAGGCTGGTGAAGCTCAACGTGATCGCGAAATCCGGCCGTGCCGTGGAAGCCGCCGGTGACGTGCGCACCCTGCTGCTGGACAAGACCGGCACCATCACCTTCGGCAACCGCATGGCGGACGAGCTGATCCCGGCCCCCGGGGTGGATCCCTCCCTGCTGGCCCAGGCTGCCATGCTGGCCTCCCTGGGTGACAACACCCCGGAAGGCAAGTCCATCCTGACCCTGGCCGGCAAGAGCATGGCCAAACCTAGCCAGCTGGACAGCGACAGGGTGATCCCCTTCAGCGCCGAGACCCGGCTGAGCGGCCTGGATCGCAACGGCCACCAATACCGCAAGGGCGCGGTGGACGCCGTGCTGAACTACCTCTCCCTCGAACGCAAGGCGGTGCCCGAGCTCATCCTCAAATCCGTCGATCACATCGCCCGCCAGGGGGGGACGCCGCTGCTGGTCTGTACTCACGAGCAGCTGCTCGGGGTGGTGTACCTCAAGGACATCATCAAACCCGGCATCAAGGCTCGCTTCCAGACCCTGCGCCACATGGGGATACGCACCGTGATGATCACCGGTGACAACCCGCTGACGGCCGCCGCCATCGCCGCCGAGGCCGGGGTGGATGATTTCATCGCCGAGGCGACTCCGGAGAAGAAGCTGGCCTACATCCGCCAGGAGCAGGCCGACGGCCGCCTGGTGGCCATGTGTGGTGACGGCGCCAACGACGCCCCCGCCCTGGCCCAGGCCGACGTGGGGCTGGCCATGAACGAGGGGACCCAGGCCGCCAAGGAGGCGGGCAACCTGGTGGATCTCGACTCCAACCCCACCAAGCTGCTGGACGTGGTGCTGGTAGGCAAACAGCTGCTGGTGACCCGGGGAGCCCTGACCACCTTCTCCATCGCCAACGATGTGGCCAAGTACTTCGCCATACTGCCGGCCCTGTTCATCGCCGCCTACCCGCAACTCGGGGTGCTGAACCTGATGCAGCTGGGCAGCCCACAGAGCGCCATCCTGTCGGCCATCATCTTCAACGCCCTGATCATAGTGGCGCTGGTGCCCCTGGCCCTGCGCGGGGTCAGCCTGCAGGAGTCGGCCGCCAGCCTGCTGCGCCGCAACCTGCTTATCTATGGGGTCGGTGGCCTTCTGATCCCCTTCGTCGGCATCAAGCTCATCGATTTGGTTGTCACCGGCCTGGGCTTGGTGTGATGGAGAGAAGTACGACTACAAAGTTGATGAGGTGGAGGCCAGTCCCTGCTGGCTCTCCCATCACAGGTATCAAGTTCATCGATCTGGTCGTCACCGGCCTCGGCCAGGTGTAACCGTTACGGGGTGCGGGCCAGGCCCGCATCCCATAAATTCCGTTCAGGAATTAAGGACATATCATGATTGCAATCAGAACCCTGCTGACCCTGACCCTGCTGCTGGGGGTTGCCTACCCCCTGGCCGTGACCGGGTTGGCCCAGGTGCTGTTCCCCTGGCAGGCCAACGGCAGCCAGCTGACCAATGACAAGCAACAGCTGATCGGCAGCGCCCTGTTGGCACAGAAATTCGAACGGGCGGATTACTTCCACTCCCGCCCCTCCGCCAGCGACTTCGCGACCATAGGCAGCGGCGCCAGCAACCAAGGCATGAGCTCCCCCCTGCGGGCCGAGTTTGCCAATGAGGCGGCCAAGGCCCAGCCAGGCAACCCGTCACCGACCCTGCTGACCCGCTCCGGTTCGGGGCTGGATCCCCACCTGCCGCTGGATGCCGTGCTGTCCCAGGTGGACAGGGTGGCCAAGGAACGGGGGCTGGATCCCGCCGTGCTGACGGAACGGGTCAAGTCCGCCACACAAGCTGGTATCCTTGGTCCACAAGTGGTCAACATCCTCGAGCTGAACCTGCAGCTCGACAAGGACGTCTGATGATGACCCGGCATCTCGTGCCGGGTCTGCCATTTGGCTGAGGCAGAGAAACACGGCGACAGTCCGGGCTGACTCGGCGACATACAGGCAGTGATACAGATGATTGAGCCGAGCCGGCTGTTGCTCGATAGGGACTCGCGATGGGGACTAAGGGATGCGTGATGAGGTGAGGGCCGACGCTTTACTGGCCAGCCTGGAAGAAGAACACAAGGGCAAGCTGAAGGTCTTCCTCGGCGCAGCCCCCGGCGTCGGCAAGACCTACGCCATGTTGCAGGCCGTGCGGGAGCAGGCCAAGGAAGGCACCGACATCCTCATCGGGGTGGTGGAGACCCACGGTCGCCAGGAGACCCTGGCCCTGCTGGACAAGCTGCCCATCCAGCCACGCCAGCTCTTTTACCACCGTCAGCAGCGGCTGGAGGAGATGGATCTGGACGGCCTGCTCGAACGCAAACCGGCCATCGCAGTCGTGGATGAGCTGGCCCACACCAATGCCCCCGGCAGCCGCCACGAGAAGCGCTGGCAGGATGTGGAGGAGTTGCTCGGTGCCGGTATCGACGTCTACACCACCCTCAACGTGCAGCATCTGGAGAGCCTCAACGATCTCGTCTGGCAACTGACCGGGGTCAGGGTCAAGGAGACGCTGCCGGATCAGGTGCTGCTGGAGGCGGACAGCCTGGTGCTCATCGACCTCCCCCCCAAGGAGTTGCTGGGGCGACTCAAGGAGGGCAAGGTCTATGTGCCCCATCAGGCCAAGGCGGCCCTGCAATCCTTCTTCTCCCTCAACAACCTGACCGCGCTGCGCGAGCTGGCGATGCAGACCGCGGCCAGCCACGTGGAGGGGGATCTGCAACTGCAGTGGCAGGCGGCGGGCAAGAGCACGCTCCCGCTGCGGGGCAAGCTGATGGTCTGCCTCGGGGACCAGCACAGCGCCTCCCTGGTGCGCTATGGCCACCGCTTCGCCCAGCGCCGCCAGCTGCCCTGGCTGGTGGTGCACATCGACAGCAAGGGGCAGCGCTCGGCCGAACTGGAGCAGGCACTGGCACTGGCGTCTCAGCTCGGAGCCAAGGTGCTGACCCTCTCCAGCCCGGCGGTGGCCGATGCCCTGCTGGAAACCGCCGAGCAGCAGCAGGTCTCCCAGCTGTTGCTCGGCAAGCCTCACCAGTCCCCCTGGCGCCGCTCCCTGGTACAGCACCTGCTCAAGAATGCTCGCGGGTTCGAGATCACCCTGGTGGACACGGAGAAGCGCAAGCAGGGACTGGGTCTGCATCCCTCGGGTCGCAAGGAGGTGCGTCAGAGCCTGATGGCGGTTTGCATCATGAGCCTCACCTCGGCCCTGGCCTGGGGTCTCTCCCACTGGCTGCCTCCCGCCTCCCTGCCCCTGCTGTTCGTGCTGGGGGTGCTGGCCACGGCGCTCTCCACCAGCCTGGTGCCCGCCATACTGGCGGCCGTGCTCGGCTTCGTGGCTCACAATCTGCTGTTCGTCGCCCCCCACTTCTCCCTCAGCGTGGCCAGTCACAGCGATCTGCTCACCCTGTTCGTGCTGCTCATCGTCGGTGTGACGGCGGGTCGGCTCGCCTCCCGCCAGCGCCAGCAGCTGGTGGGTCTGCGGGAGACCCAGCAGCTCGGCAATGCCCTGCTCTCCCTGAGTCAGGGGCTGGCCACCGCCAGCAGCCCGGTGGAGGTGTTGCGGCAAGGCACCCAGGCCATCTCCCTGGCCCTGGGCCAACCCGTGTTCGCCCTCGACAAGGATTATCAATACCGGGCGGGAGATGCCCCACCCGGCCCCGGCCAGACCGACAAGGCGGCCATCGACTGGTGCCTGGCCCAGAAGCAGTATGCCGGCGCCCACACCGCCACCCTCAATGCGGCCGAGGCCCAGTACCACCCCCTCACCGACGATCTGGTGCTGGGGATCCGGCTGACCAATCCCCTGGCCTCCTCCGCCGAGCATCAGCTGCAGGCCCTGCTCACCGACATCCGCGCCGCCCTCGCCCGGATAGATCTCAGCGAACGGCTCGCCGACAGCCAGTTGCAGGCCGAGACGGACAGGCTGCGCGCCGCCCTGCTCTCCTCCGTCTCCCACGACCTGAAGACGCCGTTGGCCACCATCATGGGGGCCGGCAGCACCCTGCTGGAGTACGGTGACCGGATAAGCCAGGAGGATCGCAGCGAACTCCTGCATTCGGTACAGGATGAGGCGCGCCGTCTGCACAGCTATGTGCAGAACCTGCTGGACATGACCCGTATCGGCTCGCCGGACTTCCAGCTGAAACGGGACTGGGTCGACCTCGCCGATCTGCTGGAGAGCGCCCGCAGGCGGCTGGACTCTTCCTGGCGCCAGCACAAGCTGCTGGTGCACTTCGATCAGCAGATCCCCGCGCTCTATGTGCACGGCGCCCTGATCGAGCAGGTGCTGGTCAACATACTCGACAACGCCTCCCGCTACTCGCCGGCCGGCACCCCCATAGAGTTCAAGGTGATGGTGGCCAACCCGGATCTCATCATCGACATCATCGACATCGGGGTGGGCATCGCTGAATCGGACCGGGACAAGATCTTCAACCTCTTCTACACCCAGCCGGTCGGGGATTGCGGCAGCCGTGGCACCGGGCTTGGCCTCGCCATTTCCCGCGCTATGATAGAGGCTCACGGCGGCCGAATCTGGGCGTTTGCCGGACCCAACGGCAATGGCACCTGCATGCGCATCTCCCTGCCGCTCTCTCTCAACGCACCCGAGGTAATGGGGACATGACGCACAACCAGGCACCTATGATGGATGCCCCCCTTTTCGGCGCAGGAGGCTAGATGGCACATATTCTGGTCATCGACGACGAGGCGGCGATCCGCCGCTTCCTGCGTATCAGCCTGGTCGCCGAGGGGCACCAGGTCAGCGAGGCCGTGGGCGTCACCGAGGGGTTGATGCAGTACCGTCACCTCAATCCGGATCTGGTGATCCTGGACCTCGGTCTGCCGGACGGGGATGGCATCCAGATACTGCAGAGCATCCGCGAACACCACCAGCATCCTGTGCTGGTGTTGTCGGCCAGGGACTCGGAACAGGAGAAGGTACGGCTGCTGGACGCGGGGGCCAACGACTACATGAGCAAGCCGTTTGGCATCCAGGAGATGATGGCGCGGATCCGCATGCTGCTCCGGCAGCGGGCCGGGGCCAGCAGCGGCGAACACCGCCACTTCCCCCAGTGCGGCCTCAGCCTGGACACCAGCAATCACAAGGTGAGTCTGCACGGGGAAGATGTCTCCCTCTCCCGCAAGGAGTTCGCCCTACTGCAAGCTCTGGTGTGCCATCCCGGCAAGCTGGTGCTGCAGACCCAGCTGCTCAACGACATCTGGGGCCCCAGCCACAAGGAAGACACCCACTACCTGCGCATCGTCATCGCCAGCCTGCGCAAGAAGCTGGGTGACAACCCCCAGCAACCCAGCCTGATCGAGACCGAATCCGGCATCGGCTACCGTTTCATCGGCAGCTGATGTTTCACGTGGAACGACGACCACCACACCACAGGGCCAAGCCCCCGCAGCCGACGAGCAGGATCCCCAGATCCTGCAGGCTCGCCGCCACCGCCAGCCCCAGGCTGAGCAGCAGGTAGTAGGCCAGCCCGAACAGGGCGCCGGCGCTGCCTGCCACTTCACGATACGCCAGCAAGGCCTGGCTCAACACATTCGGGATCGCCACCCCAAAGGCCACCACTACCCCCATCATGGGCAACAGGAACCAGAGGCTGCCCTGACCCAGCCATACCCCAGCCCCGCATATGAACGCCAGGGTGCAGGCCAGCCGGACGAGGGATGACGGTGCCCAGCCCCTCCCCAGCAGCCCCTTGTTCAACAGGCTGCCGATCAGGGTGGCCAGCGCCAACCCCAGGCCTGAGTAGCCAAACTCCCCGGCGCTCAGCCCCAGGCTGGCGAACAGGAAGGGAGCCAGGCTGTAGTAGCCAAACAGCATGGTGTTGAACAGGGCGACCAGCAGGGCACTGCGCCACAGCGTGACATCTCGCAGCATCCGGCATGCCAGGGGCCAGAGGGCGACCCTGGGCATGTCGGCCGGGCGGGTCTCCGGCAGCCAGCCGCCCGCGAGCAGCCCGAGCACCAGGGCCAGCGCCATCAATCCTGCGAAGACGCCGAGATAGCCCCACACCTCGACCAGCCAGCCCCCGCTCATCAACCCCAGCACGGGGCTGAGGGAGAGCGCCACTCCCATCACCGAGAAGACCCGCGCCAGATCGCGCCCCGAGTAACTGTCGCGCAGCATGGTCTGGGTGACCACGGAACCGACGGCGGCCCCGAAGGCCGAGACGATGCGCGCCAGCAGCAGGACCTCGAATCGGCTGGCTAACAGTGCCAGCAGAGTGCCGAGCCCATAGGTCAGCAGACCGGCCAGCATGGCCGGCCGCCGCCCGATGAGATCGCATAGCCGACCCCAGCAGACCACCCCCACCGCAAACGCCAGAAAATAGACCGACAGGGTCTGGGATGCCTGTCCGTCGCTCACCCCGAACCGAGTGGCAATCCCGGTCAACGCCGGGCTGTAGATGGTCTCGACTATCTGGGGAAACATCATCAGCCCGACCACCAGCCAGAGCGGTGGCAACTTGTTGTTCATGACAAACCTCCTTCACTAGAGGCCGTCAGTCTAGAGAGGTGTGGGCTGTCTGATTACAATAAGCAGGACTATAAATAGCGGAAATAGGACATATGGCCTTCATTCAGTCCGATGACCCCTTCGATCCCGACCGGCTCAGCGGCGCCGTGCTCGGCATCGCCTCCGATCTCGGCTGGCACGACTCCGGCCAGCATCAACATGGGCGCCATCAGTTGCTGTTCGCCCAGGCGGGCTGCATGAGCATAGAGCTGGACAACCGCCTCTGCCTGCTCCCTCCCGGCAGGGCGGCCTGGATACCGGCTGGGGTTTCCCACAGGGTGCGGATGCGCGGTGTGGTCGCCTACCGCTCCCTCTATTTCACCCCGGATCCCGCGCTGCCTGACGGCTTGCAGGTCATCGCCATCAACCCCCTGTTGCAGGCGATCATAGAGCGGATGGCATTCTGGCCATGGGACAAGGCGGAAGCCGAGCAATGCCGGACGGTGGCACTCTTCATGGAGGAGTTGGCGTTGGCGCCGAGAGAGTCGTGGCAACTGCCCCTACCGGCCGATCCGCGTCTAGCCGCCTGGTTGCAGGCACTCAAGGGAGGCGACACCCTGCCCGATCGACTCAACCGGCTGGCCGAGCGGGTGGGTGCCAGTGACAAGACCATAGGCCGCATCTTCATGCGGGATACGGGTATGCATTATCAGGCCTGGCGCCAGCAATGGCGTTTGTTGCGCGCCATGGAGCTGCTGGCCGAGGCCGAGCCCATCAGCCGGGTGGCGACCGCCCTGGAGTTCTCCAGCGACAGCGCCTTCATCGGCTTCTTCAAGCAGCACACCGGGCTCACGCCCCTGCGCTACCTCAGCTCTCGGGGTGAGTACCATGGGCCGAGCTCACCTCCACCACCAGAGTCTCCAACGCCAGCGGCTTGAGGTTATGAATGGCATCCAGCGTGACGGCATGGGAAGCCTGTTGTTGCTGGGCCAACACCTCCTGCCCCAGCTTGGCGCTGTCCAGCTCGGGTCTGGGGTTTTCGTTGGCCATGGCAGTCAGGCTCAGGGTGCTCAGCATCAGGGTGGCGATCAGGGTTTTCATCTGGCGTTCTCCGGTATGGTTGAGATGACCAGATAGTTATTCCAATAGTCGTGCCAGATTTATAACAATATGATTTTATTGTTTTTATCAGTTTTTTGGCACCAAGTAGAGAGGTTAGGTACATTGGCATGGTCATTTTTAAACCAACATGTGGTGATTATTGCCATGTTTAATTCTTGCACTCCGTTCCACGTGGAACGTCCGGTTATTTAGATCGACACCCACTTTTAAACTGAGCTATGGTGCTACATCCCCGTAACCAATCTGGATCCGCCACCGAATGGAATTTTCCTTGTTCGGCGAGAAGTTCACTCGCCACGCCGGCATCACTCAACTCATGGATGACCTCAATCAGGGGCTGCTCAATCCGGACGCCATCATGCTGGGAGGCGGCAACCCTGCCCCCATTCCCGCCATGCTGGAACGCTTTCAAGCCGAAGCCAGGACACTGCTCGACAGCGGTGATCTGGTCAAAGCCATGGCCAACTACGATGGCCCCCAAGGCAAGGACAGATTCACCCAGGCGCTGGCGACCCTGCTCAGCAAGGAGCTCGGCTGGGAGATCTCGGCCCGCAACATAGCTCTCACCAACGGCAGCCAGAACGCCTTCTTCTATCTGTTCAACCTGCTGGCGGGCGAGTTCGCCGACGGCCGCAAGAAGAAGGTGCTGTTCCCCCTGGCCCCGGAGTACATCGGCTATGCCGACTCGGCGCTCTCCGACGATCACTTCGTGGCCTACAAGCCCACCATAGAGAAGCTGGCCGATGGTCAGTTCAAATACCACGTGGACTTCGAGAGCCTGGAGGTGGGTGACGACATCGGAGTGATATGCGTCTCCCGGCCGACCAACCCCACCGGCAACGTGCTGACCGACGAGGAGATCGAGCATCTGGATCAGATCGCCCGCGACAAGGGGATCCCGCTGCTCATCGACAACGCCTACGGGGTGCCTTTCCCGGGCATCATCTTCACCGAGGCCAGGCCGTTCTGGAACGCCAACACCATCCTCTGCATGAGCCTCTCCAAGCTGGGATTGCCGGGTACCCGCTGCGGCATCGTCATCGCCGATGAGAAGATCATCCGGGCCATCACCAACCTGAGCGGCATCATCAACCTCGCACCGGGCAGCCTGGGGCCGGCCCTCACCATTCCCATGATCGAGAGCGGCGAGATCATCGCCCTGAGCGAACAGGTGGTGAAGCCCTTCTACCGACAGAAGGCCGAGCTGGCGGTACAGCTGCTGCGCGAGGCGATCCCGGATCCCCGCTTCCATATCCACAAGCCGGAGGGTGCCCTCTTCCTCTGGCTCTGGTTCGAGGATCTGCCGATCCACAGTCAGGAACTCTATGAGCGACTGAAGGCCAAGAACCTGCTGATAGTGCCGGGCCACTACTTCTTCCCCGGTATCGACGACCCCGAGTGGCGTCACAGCCAGGAGTGCATCCGCCTCAACTACTCCCAGAGCGAGGAGCTGGTGCGTCGCGGCATCGCCATCCTGGCGGAGGAGATCAACGGCCTCTACCGCTGAGCCCGACGTCAGACAGCAAAAAGGCCTGCGATTGCAGGCCTTTTTCATACTCGGGTCTAGGGAGCGGATCAGCTCGGTAGCGCCAGCTGTTCACCCTGACCGATGGGGATGGCGCGCGGCTTGAGTGCCTCCGGCAGCTCGCGGGCCAGATCGATGACCAGCAGGCCATGCTCCAGGCGGGCATCCCGCACCTCGACATGCTGGCTCAGCTTGAAGGCGAGTTCGAAGTCACGCTCGGCGATCCCCTGATGGAGGAACTGACGCTCGGCGGGAGCGGCTACCTTGCGACCCTTGATCTTGAGGGTGCCATTTTCGGTCTCCAGCTCCAGCTCTTCACGCCCGAAGCCCGCCACCGCCAGGGTGATGCGGTAGCCATCTTGCTCCCGCTTTTCGATGTTGTAAGGGGGATAGGCCGCTGTCTTCTGTTCGAACAGGCCTTCCAGCTCACGGGCCATCCGCTCGAAGCCGACGGCATTGGAATAGAGATGAGAAAAATCGAGGTTACGCATAATCCTATCCTTCTAATAAGCAACAGGTTTAAAGACTGTGGGCCCATATCGGCACCCGATAAGCAGAGTCAGAGACGGGCTTAGCCGTTGATCTCTATCTTGCGCGGCTTCATCGCCTCGGGCACTTCGCGCACCAGATCGATGTGCAGCAGACCGTTCTTGAGATCGGCCCCTTTCACCCGCACATAATCCGCCAGCTGGAAGCGACGCTCGAAGCCTCGCTCGGCGATCCCCTGATAGAGATAATGACGCTCCCCATCTGCCTGCTTGTTGCCCTTCACCGTCAGCAGGTTTTCCTGGAAGCTCAACTCCAGCTCCTCCTGAGTGAAGCCCGCCACCGCCATGCTGATGCGGTAGTCGCTGTCGCCCAGCTGCTCGATGTTGTAGGGGGGATATCCGGCATTGCCGTTGCTGGCTGCAGACTCGATGAGATTGGCCAGGCGATCGAAACCGATGGCAGAACGATAGAGCGGAGAAAAGTCGATAGAACGCATAATATTATCCTCTTGTGAGCGATAACGGATCATTTGCCCTCCTGTTGGACGGGCTCCTGGTCGAAACCTCTGTCGAGCGTTCCGGCCTTGTTACCTATATAAGGTCCGGTTTTTTCCTTTCAAGGGAGAAATGAAAGTTTTTTCGACACCCTGGCCGGCCAACAAAAAATGGCCCGATAGGATCGATAATGGGCCCGCGGGCCACTCATGCTCCCGTCCTCTCCACGCCATACTGGCTGTGCATCCCCCAACTCACAGGATCACGCCATGAAGATTACTCAGGTTCGCAACGCCACCCTGCTCATCCACTATGCCGGTACTCGCTTCCTCATAGATCCCATGCTGGCCCCCAAGGGGACTTATCCCGGCTTCGAGGGCATGGCCAACAGCCATCTGCGCAACCCTTTGGTCGAGCTGCCGCTGCCCATGGCGACCCTGCTCGACGTGGATGCCGTGATAGTGACCCACGACCATCTGGATCACTGGGACCCAGTGGCGGCGCAATTGGTGCCCAAACACCTCCCCCTGTTCGTGCAACACCAGCAGGACGCCGACACCATGCGGGCAAGCGGCTTCGAGGATGTGAGGCTGCTGGGGGAACATGGCGAGTTCGCCGGCATCCGCCTGCAGCAGACGGCGGGCCAACATGGCAGTGATCGCATCATGGCCGTGCTCGGTGAACGGCTCGGCGAGGTGTCCGGGGTGGTCTTCTCCCACCCCCTCGAGAAGACCCTCTATCTCGCCGGCGATACAGTCTGGAACGAACAGGTGGCCCAAAGCCTGGCCCGGCACAGCCCCGAGGTTGTCGTATTGAACTGCGGCGATGCCCAGGTCACCGGGCTGGGTGCCATCATCATGAACAAGGAGGATGTGTTGGCGGTGCATCAGGCGGCCCCCGGGGCCACCCTGATCACCAGCCATCTGGAGGCTGTCAACCACGCCCTGTTGTCACGCTGCGAGCTGCGCGACTATCTCGGGGAACGGGGCATGCTGGAGCGCGTGCTGGTGCCGGAGGATGGGGAAACCATGGCATTCTGAGTGGATCGGCCGGAGGCGCAACACGGGTCTTCGGCTTTCTCTCGGCAGGGCTTATCATCGTCAATTCATGCGCAAAGGAGCCTGCCATCATGCCCATAGTCGCCGTCATCACCTTCGATCACTTCAGCCCCTTTCACTGCGCCGTGCCCTGCCTCATCTTTGGCGACAAGACGATGCCGGGCCAATCGCTGTTCGAGCTCAGACTCTGCGCCGGTGATGACACACGGCAGCCAGCCTCGTCCCAGGGCTTTCGCCTCGACGCCGGCTATGGTCTGGAAGGCCTGCAGGAGGCGGATATCATCATCATCCCCTTCTGGCGGGATCCGGCGGAACGACCGGCCCAGCTCCTGCTCGATGCACTGGTCGCCGCTCGCCAGCGAGGGGCCCAAGTGGTCGGGCTCTGCCTCGGCACCTATGTGCTGGCCTACGCCGGCTTGCTGGATGGGCGCAGGGCCTCCACCCACTGGGAGTACGAGCAGGACTTCATCCAGCGCTTCCCCCATGTGCGCCTCGATACCAACGCCCTCTACGTGGATGACGAGGGGTTGATCACCTCGGCGGGCACGGCCGCCGGGCTGGACTGCTGCCTCTACCTGGTGCGCCAGCACCACGGCAGCCAGATCGCCAACAAGCTGGCCAGGCGGTTGGTGGTACCTCCTCACCGGGATGGCGGTCAGGCCCAGTTTATCGAGCAGCCGGTGCCCGCCTCCACCCGGGACGCCAGGATCAATCAGCTGTTCGATCACCTTCGCATCCATCTGGCAGAGCCCCACACCCTGGACAGTCTGGCGGAGCACTGCCTGATGAGCCGACGTACCTTCACCCGCCGCTTCCAGCTGGCGACGGGTCTCTCCCTCGGCGACTGGCTGCTGGCCGAACGACTCAGACGCAGTCAGGAACTGCTGGAGTCCAGCGCCCACACGGTGGAACGCATCGCCGAACTGGTGGGCCTCAAGTCAGCCACCACATTGCGCCAGCACTTTCGTGCCCGCTTCGGGGTATCGCCGCGGGAATGGCGCCATACTTTCCGTGGCCACAAGGCATAGGCCATGGCGCATCGAACCCATGCAATCCCCGCTCGAGGAGCTAATTGATGTCCCGTTCCGAACGCCTGCTTGCCCTGCTTCAGTTGCTGCGCGGCCACCGCTACGCCATCACGGGCACGGCCCTCGCCGAGCAGCTCGGCATCAGCCTGCGCACCCTCTATCGGGATATCGCCACCCTGCAGGAACAGGGGGCACAGATCGAGGGGGAAGCCGGCATCGGCTACGTGCTGAGACCCGGTTTCATGCTGCCGCCCCTGATGTTCAGCGAGGAGGAGCTGGACGCCCTGGTGCTGGGATCCCGCTGGGTGGCCGAACATGCAGACAGCGCCCTCAGTGCGGGGGCCCGCAGCGCGCTGGCCAAGATAGAGGCCGTATTGCCCGCCGAGTATCGCCAGCAGCTACAGGCCAATGCCCTGCTGATCGGCTCCTATCGCACCAGTCAAAGCACCGGCGAGACCCGGTTGCGCAGTGCCATCCGTCAACAGCGCAAGGTGGTGCTGAGCTACCGCGATCTCAAGGAGGCGATCTCCGAGCGCACCGTCTGGCCCTTCGCCCTCGGCTACTTCGACAAGGTGCGGGTGCTGATGGCCTGGTGCGAACTGCGCCAGGACTTTCGCCACTTCAGGGTCGATCGCATCGACCGGCTGCGGCTTGAGGATAGCTGCTATCCCAGAAGCCCGGCCCTATTGCTCAAGGAGTGGCGGGCGAGCCAACAGATCCCGCAGCCGGGATTCATTGCTGACAGAAACTGACACCCCGGGGGGCCATGCTGACGGGGTCGACGCCGAGGCGTCATCCATCAGTGAAAGGAGTGTCACATGCATATCCCCCAATTCAGCATCCTCTATGTCACCAACCCGCTTCGCAGCGCCCTCTTCTACCGCGAGCTGTTCGATCGCCCGCCGGTGGAAGAGTGCCCCAGCTTCGCCATGTTCGTATTCGACTCGGGTGCCAAATTCGCACTCTGGGCCAGAGATCAGGTCGAACCCAGAGTCTCTCAGGAGGCCGGCGCCATGGAATTGGCCTTCCCCCTGGCCGACGACGCCAGCGTCGATGCCAGCTTTGCCAAGTGGCAGGCGGACGGTCTGACCATAGCCCAGCCCCCGACCCGGATGGAGTTCGGTTACACCTGCGTGGCACTGGATCCCGACGGCCATCGCCTGCGCCTCTACTGCCCGGCCCCCGAGCTGGTCTGACACTGGCGGTATCGGAGCGAGTGTTTCACGTGGAACGTGACATCGTCGTCCAACACTTAAAACAAAAAGCCGGTCACAGGGACCGGCTTTTTCATCTTTGGCTGAGGCGTCTTAGACATCGAGGTTTGCAACCCGCAGGGCGTTGGTCTCGATAAAGTCACGGCGCGGCTCGACCGCATCCCCCATCAGGGTAGAGAACAGCTGGTCGGCACCGACCGCATCATCGATGGTGACACGCAGCATGCGGCGCGCTTCCGGATCCATGGTGGTTTCCCACAGCTGCTCCGGGTTCATCTCACCCAGCCCTTTATAGCGCTGGATGTAGATGCCGCGCTTGCCTTCGCTCATCAGCCACTCGACCGCTTCCACGAAGTTCGCGACCGGCTTCACCTTCTCCCCACGCTTGATGAAACCACCATCCTCGATCAGGTTGGCGATCTCCTTGCCGAGGGAAACCAGCTGACGGTATTCGCCGGACTGCAGGAAGTCGTAGCTCAGGGGATATTCGCGATCGACCCCGTGCTGGCGCACCACGGCGTGGGGCACGAACAGGCTGCGCTCCTCGTCACGGCGAACCTGCATCTGGTACTGCACGCCCTGATTGCTCTCGTTGAGCACGGCTTCCATGGCCTGGCACCAGGCCAGCAGATCGCTCTCGCTGGTCAGCAGGGCCTCGGTCAGCTCGGGTTGATAGATCAGCTGGGTCAGCACAGCGTCCGGTGCACGGCGGGACATGCGGGTGATCAGGTGAGACACGGCTCGATGCTGGTTGACCAGACGCTCCAGGGCCTCGCCACCGATGGCCGGGGCGGACTCGTTGACGTGCAGGGTCGCACCGTCCAGTGCCATGGCGGTCTGGTATTGCAGCAGCGCATCTTCATCTTTCAGATACTGCTCCTGCTTGCCCTTCTTGACCTTGTATAAGGGCGGCTGGGCGATGAAGACATAGCCACGCTCGATGATTTCCGGCATCTGGCGATAGAAGAAGGTCAGCAGCAGGGTCCGGATGTGCGCACCATCGACGTCCGCATCCGTCATGATGATGATGTTGTGATAGCGCAGCTTGTCCGGGTTGTACTCGTCACGACCTATGCCACAGCCCAGGGCGGTGATCAGGGTACCCACCTCTTGCGAGGAGATCATCTTGTCGAAGCGGGCCTTCTCCACGTTCAGGATCTTGCCCTTGAGCGGCAGAATGGCCTGGTTCTTGCGGTTGCGACCCTGCTTGGCGGAGCCGCCCGCAGAGTCCCCTTCCACTATGTAGAGTTCGGACAGGGCCGGGTCTTTCTCCTGGCAGTCCGCCAGCTTGCCGGGCAGGCCGGCGATGTCGAGTGCACCCTTGCGACGGGTCAGTTCGCGCGCCTTGCGAGCCGCCTCACGGGCACGGGCCGCGTCGATGATCTTGTTGACCACTATCTTGGCGTCGCCCGGGTTTTCCAGCAGGAAGTCAGCCAGCTTCTCCCCCATCGCCTGTTCGACGGCGGTCTTCACCTCGGACGAGACCAGCTTGTCCTTGGTCTGGGAGGAGAACTTGGGATCCGGCACCTTGACGGAGATAACGGCAATCAGACCTTCACGGACGTCGTCGCCACTGGCGGCGGACTTGGCCTTCTTGCTGTAATCCTCTTTGTCCATGTAGGTGTTGAGGGTACGGGTCAGCGCGGTACGGAAGCCCACCAGATGGGTGCCGCCATCCCGCTGCGGGATGTTGTTGGTGAAGCAGTAAACCCCTTCCTGATAGGCGTCGTTCCACTGCATGGCCACTTCGACACCGATGCCGTCCTGCTCGGTGGTGAAGTGGAACACCTTGGGGTGGATCGGGGTCTTGTTCTGGTTCAGGTATTCGACGAAGGCCTTGATGCCACCCTCGTAGCAGAAATGGACCTCACGGCCGTCGCGCTCATCGTGCAGGCGGATGGAGACACCGGAGTTGAGGAAGGAGAGCTCGCGCAGACGCTTGGCCAGGATCTCGTAGTGGAACAGGGTGTCGCTGAAGATGGTCGGGCTCGGCCAGAAGCGCACCTCTGTACCCGTGCCGGAGGCACTGTCGCCGATCTGCTTGAGCGGTGCCTGGGGCTCGCCCAGGTGATAGGTCTGCTCATAGACGTGGCCGTTACGACGAATGGTCAGCAGCAGCTTGTCGGACAGGGCGTTAACAACGGAGACGCCCACGCCGTGCAGACCGCCGGACACCTTGTAGGAGTTGTCATCGAACTTGCCGCCCGCGTGCAGCACCGTCATGATGACTTCGGCGGCGGAGCGGCCCTCTTCCGGGTGGATGTCCACCGGGATGCCACGACCGTTGTCGCGCACCGAGACGGAACCGTCCGAGTGGATCTTGACCTGGATCTCGGAGCAGTAGCCAGCCAGAGCCTCATCGATGGAGTTATCGACGACCTCGAACACCATGTGGTGCAGACCCGAGCCATCATCCGTATCGCCGATATACATCCCCGGGCGCTTGCGGACCGCATCCAGGCCCTTCAGCACCTTGATATTCGAGGAGTCGTAAGTATTTTCACTCATAGCTTACTCTCTGCCTTCTCTAACGTTTCGGAGATCTTGCCTTGTTCCACGTGGAACAGCTTGCAGTCACTCGCATCCATCATGTCTGCGAGCTGACCGGTGTCGATGGCGGTGATAAACACCTGGGACGCACACTGTTTCAGCCTTGCGGCCAACAGGCGGCGCTTGTCGACATCCAGTTCAGAGGCAAAATCATCAATTAAAAAAATACAGCCACGGCTGCTATGTTGATTCAAATAGAGCCCTTGGGCCAGTCGCATGGCGCAGACCAGCAACTTCAGCTGACCCCGGGACAAAATATCCTGAGCGGGCACACCGTTCGCCTTGAGTCGCACATCGGCCTTCTGCGGGCCAACCCCTGTGTAACCCAGCGAGCGATCCCGCTCGAACCCCGCCTCCAGCAAGTCGCCGAGGGGAGTTTCTCTCTCCCAGCCCCGATAGAAACCGAGACTGATGTCGAATTCCGGCAAGAAATCCGCCGTCATTTCCTTGATCAGGGGCGTAATGGCCTGACAATAACTGGCGCGGAACTCGGCCAACTCGCCTCCCAGGCGCACCAACTCCTGATCCCAGAACGCCAATTGGCGATACTGACTGCTTTGACGCAGCAGGGCATTGCGCTGTTTCAGCAGGCGCCGTACCCGTCCCCACAGGGAGAAGAAGGTCGGCTCCTGGTGAAAGACGCCCCAATCGAGCCAGGCCCGGCGGGCCTGGGGCCCCCCGGTCAGCAGGTTGAAACCATCGGGATGGATCAACTGCACCGGCAGCAGCTCGGCCAGATCGGCCAACCGCTGGGCCTGTGCTCCGGCAATCTTGAGCTGGGTCTCCCCGCCCTTGTCCTTGGCGAGCCCGATGGGCACCTGGCGCCCCTCCAGCTCGCACTGGGCAAACAGGGTAAAGGCTCGTTCGCCCTGGCGGATGACCCGCCCGGTCAGGTGAGTTCGAAAAGAGCGACCGAGACCGAGGTAGTGAATGGCTTCCAGCACGCTGGTCTTGCCGCTGCCATTGCACCCGACCAGGATGTTGAGGCCGGGGGACAGCGCGAGACTGGCCTGCTGGATATTGCGAAAGTCGCTGAGCTGGAGTTTGACCAGGGACACGACTAGATCCGCATCGGCATCACCACGTACTGGGCATCTTGGCTGTCAAAATCCTCAATAATGGCGCTGCTGATGGAATCGCTCAGGCTGATCCGGATCTGGTCACATTTTAACGTATTCAACACGTCCAGCACATAGGAGACGTTGAAGCCGATCTCCATCTCGCCAGCCCCGTATTGTACGTCAAGCAGCTCTTCCGCTTCTTCCTGTTCCGGGTTGTTGGCGGTGATGCGCAGCAGGTTTTCCTGCAGATTGAGACGCACCCCACGGAATTTTTCGTTGGAGAGGATGGCTGCGCGGGCGAAGGCCTGACGCAGGTCTTCGCGACCGGCGATCAGGGCCTTGTCGCTGCCCCGCGGAATGACGCGGCGCCAGTCCGGGAAGCGGCCATCCACCAGCTTGGAGGTGAAGATGAAGCCATCCAGGGCGGCACGCAGGTTGTTGCGGCCGATCTGCAGCCGTACCGGCTTGTCTTCCGCCTCCAGCAGCCGTACCAGCTCCAGCACCCCCTTGCGGGGCAGGATAACCTGATGATCGGGCAGCGATTCCTGCACCACCTCGCGGCGGCAGGTGGCCAGACGGTGACCGTCGGTAGCGACGGTGCGCAGGCCATGGCCCTCGCTCTCGAACAGCATTCCGTTCAGGTAGTAGCGCACGTCCTGGCTGGCCATGGAGAACTGAGTCGCGTCGATGAGTTTTTTAAGCTCCAGCTGGCTGATGTCGAACTCGAGCACGGATTCCCAGTCCTCGATGTTCGGGTATTCGGTGGCCGGCAGGGTCGACAGGTTGAAGCGGGAGCGGCCGGAACGGATGATCAGCCGCTCACCCTCGGTGTTGAGGCGAATATCCGCCCCTTCCGGCAGGCCGCGGCAGATATCCAGCAGCTTGCGGGCCGGCACTGTGGTGCGGCCATCCTGACTGTCGCTGTTGAGATAGACCTGACCGATCATCTCCACCTCGAGGTCGGTCCCGGTCAGCGACAGCAGACCGTTGCTGACGTCGAGCAGCACGTTGCCGAGGATGGGCAGGGTCGGCCGGCCACCCAGGGCACCGGACACCAGTTGCAGAGGACGTAACAGGGCCTCACGGCTAATTTCGAGCTGCATCTGTGTTCTCCGTTGTTATTGGGAGGAAAAGGTTCGGATCAGGTTGGAATATTCGAGCTGCATCTGTCCACTCTGTTCCGTGATCAGGAAGAAAGGGTGCGGATCAGGTTGGAATAGTCTTCCTTGATGTCGTGACTCTCCTCCTTCAGCTGCTCTATCTTGCGGCAGGCATGAAGAACTGTGGTGTGGTCACGGCCACCGAAGGCATCCCCGATTTCCGGCAAGCTGTGGTTCGTCAGCTCCTTAGCCAGGGCCATCGCCAACTGGCGCGGGCGGGCAACGGAGCGCGAGCGGCGCTTGGACAGCAGATCCGCCAGCTTGATCTTGTAGTACTCCGCCACCGTCTTCTGGATGTTGTCGATGGTGACCAGCTTCTCCTGCAACGCCAGCAGGTCCCGCAGCGCCTCGCGCACGAAGTCGATGTTGATGGCGCGGCCGGTGAAGTTCGCGTTGGCGATCACCCGGTTGAGGGCCCCTTCCAGCTCACGGACGTTGGATCTCAGTCGCTTGGCGATGAAGAAGGCCACTTCGTCCGGCAAGTGGATCTGGTTCTCGTCCGCCTTGCGCATCAGGATCGCGACACGGGTTTCCAGCTCGGGCGGTTCGATCGCCACGGTCAGGCCCCAGCCGAAGCGGGACTTGAGGCGATCCTCCACCCCGTTGATCTCCTTCGGATAGCGATCCGAGGTCAGGATTATCTGCTGGTTGCCCTCGAGCAGGGCGTTGAAGGTGTGGAAGAACTCCTCCTGGGAGCGCTCCTTGTTCGCGAAAAACTGGATGTCATCGATGAGCAGGGCATCGACGCTACGGTAATAACGCTTGAACTCTTCAATGGCGTTATTCTGCAGCGCCTTCACCATGTCCTGAACGAAACGCTCGGAGTGCATGTAGATGACTTTGGCGTCTTTCTTGCGATCCTTGATGGCGTTGCCGACGGCGTGCAGCAGGTGGGTCTTGCCCAGACCGGTGCCACCGTAAAGGAACAGCGGGTTGTAGGCGCCGCCCGGATTGTCGGCCACCTGACGGGCCGCCGCACGCGCCAACTGGTTGGACTTACCCTCGACGAAATTCTCGAAGGTATAGTTCACGTTGGTGTTGCTCTTGTGATTCGGCTCCGGCTTGGTTTCCGTCTTGCTTTCCCAGCTCTTGTGAGAGTTATTCACAGGCTCGGCACCGCGCGCCGGCACTCTGGCGACCGCAACGGGATGGGGACGATTACCGATGTCAAAACGCAGGGTGGGAGCATCCGCACCGCACAGCTCGTTGATGATGCCGTTGACCCGGAGCAGGTACTTGTCCCGTACCCAGTCCAGGACGAAGCGATTCGGTGCATACAGGGTCAGAGTATTGTCACTCAACTCCGCTTGAAGCGGCCGGATCCACATGCTGAATTCTGCCGAGGGCAACTCATCTTGCAGCCGGTTAAGGCACTGCTGCCATAGCGAAGCAGTCACTCTAGACTCCCGTCAATTGATTAAGTAAAGACCGGCTATTCTACGTTTTTAGCGGCTGGATCTCCAGTTGCCGCCGCGCGGATCCAGCAAATAAGATCCTTGACTTTCAAGGATCCAGCGACCCAGGATCTTAATTCATCCCCAAAGTTACCCACAGCCCTTGACCGGCGATGTGGACAGAATGATTCGGTATTGCCCTGGTTATTTTATATAACCAAATATCATTTATTCTTTATATTTTATTCCAATAACATCAGCGCCGACCCGTGATTACAACTAAAAATACAGAACTACAGAGAGAGGAATCCCCATGAAAACCACTATCAAGCTGATTTCCGGCGCCGCCATTCTGCTGGCCAGTCTGTCCGGCCAGGCCATCGCCCAGGAAACCATCAAGGTCGGCATGTCCGGCAAGTATTTCCCGTTCACCTTCGTCAAGCAGGACAAGCTGCAGGGCTTCGAGGTGGACATGTGGAACCAGATCGGTGAGCGCACCGGTTACAAGGTGGAGTTCGTCACCGCCAGCTTCTCCGGCCTGTTCGGCATGCTGGAAACCGGCCGCGTCGACACCATCTCCAACCAGATCACCATCACCGACGAGCGCAAGGCCAAGTACGACTTCTCCCAGCCTTATGTGTATGACGGTGCCCAGATCGTGGTTCGCAAGGGCAACAGCACCATCAACGGCTTCAAGGATCTGGCTGGCAAGAAGGTCGCCGTCAACCTCGGCTCCAACTTCGAAGAGCTGCTGCGCAAGAACGATCCAGAGAAAAAGATCGACATCCGCACCTATGACTCCGCCTTCGAGCAGGATGTCGCCCTGGGCCGTATCGATGCCTTCGTGATGGACCGCGTCTCCACCGCCCAGCTGATCAAGGAATCCAAGCTGCCGCTGCAACAGGCTGGCGCACCGTTCGAAACCATCGAAAACGCCCTGCCCTTCCTGAAGACCCCGGAGAAGCAGGCCCTGCTGAAGAAGGTCGACGACGCCCTGACCGCCATGCGTAAAGACGGCTCCCTGACCAAGATCTCCGAAAAATGGTTCGCAGCGGACATCACTAACAAATAAATGATGGAATTCGACCTCGAGTACACGCTAGGGCTGTTTCCCATCCTGCTCAAATACCTGGGCACCACGATGGAAATGGCCCTGTGGGGATTCGTATTGGCACTCGTACTGTCGCTGATCCTGGCGATAGTGCGGGTGTTTCGCGTTCCCGCACTTCACTGGCTGGCGATGCTGTATATCTCCTTCTTCCGGGGGACACCCCTGCTCGTCCAGCTGTTCCTGCTCTATTACGGCCTGCCGCAACTCTTCCCCATCTTCGTGGGAATGGATGCCTTTACCGCCGCCATCATAGGCCTGACCCTGCACTTCGCCGCCTACATGGCCGAGTCGATCCGGGCTGCCATCCTCGGCATCCACAAGAGCCAGATGGAAGCAGCCCTCAGCATCGGCATGAGCCGGCTGCAGGCGATGCAGCGGATCATACTGCCCCAGGCAGCCCGCATAGCGACGCCGTCCCTGATGAACTACTTCATCGACATGATCAAGAGCACCTCCCTGGCCTTCACCCTGGGCGTCGCGGAGATCATGGGCAAGGCCCAGATGGAAGCAGCCTCCTCCTTCAAGTTCTTCGAGAGCTTCATGGCAGTGGCCCTGATCTACTGGGTGGTGGTCATCTTCTTCACCCGCTTGCAGCATCTGCTGGAAGTGCGCCTCAACCGAGCCTATTAAGGAGGGCCCTTGATCAAATTAAACGGTCTATCCAAGGCCTTCCACGGTAATCAGGTGCTCAACGGCATCGATCTGGAGGTCAAGAAGGGGGAGATTGTCGTCATCATAGGCCCCTCCGGGACCGGCAAGTCGACCCTGCTGCGCTGCCTCAACCTGCTGGAGACGCCGGATGCGGGCCAGCTCGCCATCGACGACCTGCAACTGGATCTGGCCCATGCCAGCGAGCAGCAGGCCATCGAGCTGCGCAAGCGCGCCTCCTTCGTGTTCCAGAACTATGCCCTGTTCGCCAACAAGACGGCCCTGGACAACATCGCCGAGGGCCTCATCACCGTCTGGAAGCAGCCCAAGGCAGAGGCCCGCGCCACCGCCCTCGGCATCCTCAAGGACATTGGCCTCGCCGACAAGCAGGATGCCTACCCGGCGTCCCTCTCCGGCGGTCAGCAGCAGCGGGTCGGCATCGGCCGTGCCATGGCGGCCCACTCCAAGGTGATCCTGTTCGATGAGCCCACTTCGGCACTGGATCCCGAATGGGTCGACGAGGTACTGGGTCTGATGAAACAGCTCGCTCGCCAGCACCAGACCATGGTGGTGGTGACCCACGAGATAGAGTTCGCCCGGGATGTCGCCGATCGGGTGATCTTCATGGAGGGGGGCCGGATCGTGGAACAGGGCCCGCCGAGTCAGATATTGGTCGATCCCAAGGATCCCCGCACCCGGGAGTTCTTGCGGAAAGTGCTTAACTAGCTCTCTCTTTGGCGGCTCTGCCGCCTTTTTTCTTGGCGGATCCTTGTTTAACCCCGGGTTGCCAGTATAATTCGGGGCCCTTGATCCTTCGGATCCTGTCGGCTTTCACTGCCTCTTTCGGGAGTCAGGGCAAGATGAGGGGATACGGCGGATTGACGAGAAGCTGAACTCTGTTTAGAATTCGGCCTCTTTTGCTAGTCGTCACACGCTATAGCTGGCGCGTCGGCTAAGTGTGACAATCAAAACTGTACAGAAATACGGAATCGAATCATGAAACGTACTTTTCAACCGTCCAACCTGAAGCGCAAGCGCTCTCACGGTTTCCGCGCTCGCATGGCTACTGCCAACGGTCGCAAAGTTCTGGCCGCTCGTCGTGCCAAGGGTCGTGCCCGCCTGGTAGTCTAATGCCTACCCAGCACACCTTCTCTCGGGAGTTACGTCTGTTAACTCCCGAACACTTCAAACGCGTTTTCGCCGAGCCTGTCCGGGCCGCTTCTCCGCAAATTACGCTTCTTGCTTGCCCCAATTCCCTCGAACACCCCCGTCTTGGCCTCGCTGTGCCCAAAAAAGCGCTCAAGCGTGCCGTCTGGCGTAACCGTGTCAAACGAGTGGTACGGGAGAGCTTCCGCCTCAATCAAACCAACCTGCCCGCTATCGACATCGTCGTGATCGCCAAGGGTGGCGTCAAAGAGATGGATAACGAGGAGCTGTTCAAGTTACTGGAAAAGCTATGGCGCACTCTGTCACGCCGTTGCAATGGGTAGCCATCAAACTGATACGCCTGTATCAGCTAATCATTAGTCCCCTGCTCGGGCCGCGCTGCCGTTTCACTCCGACTTGTTCCCAATTTGCGATAGAAGCAATCCGACTTCACGGTTTCATAAAAGGCGTTTGGTTAGCTAGCAAACGTCTATTAAAATGCCATCCCTTATCCGAGGGTGGTTATGACCCGGTTCCGCAACCAAAGCGAAGAAACTGAAGACTATGGAATCACAACGCAATTTACTCCTGATCGGTTTGCTGTTCGTGAGCTTCTTGCTCTGGCAACAGTGGGAGTCCGACAAGGCTCCGAAGCCGGCCCCGACGACCGTGGCCCAAACCGAACATTTCGTACCTGAAGCCGGTCAGACCGGTGATATTCCTCAGGTTTCCGAGCAAGCCAACGCCACCGCCGCACGCAAGCTGATCACCGTCACCTCCGACGTGCTCAAGCTGACCTTGGACACCCAGGGCGGTGATATCGTCTCTGCCGAACTGCTGGCCCACAAGCTGGAAGAGGGCAAGGATCAGCCGTTCACCCTGCTGACCAGTCAGCCGGCGCATCTCTACGTTGCCCAGAGCGGCCTGGTGGGCCGTAACGGTCCGGATAGCCAGCCAGAGGGTCGTCCCACCTACGAAGCCGCCCAGACCAGCTACCAGCTGGCCGAGGGTCAGGATCAGGTCGTGGTCCCCATGACCTGGACCGACAGCAAGGGCGTGGTCTTCACCAAGGAGTTCGTGCTCAAACGCGGTGACTACGCCGTCGGTGTCGACTACAAGATCGACAACAAGTCTGCCGAACCGGTTCAGGTGCAGTTCTATGGTCAGCTGAAGCAGACCATGACCACGCCAAAGGATCAGGAAGGTCATGCCATGGTGGCCAGCGCCTACCGTGGTGGCGCCTTCTCCAGCGAAGATACCCGCTACAAGAAGTACACCTTCAGCGAGATGCAGGACGCCGACCTGAACAAGACCACCAAGGGTGGTTGGGTCGCCATGCTGCAACACTACTTCGTCTCCGCCTGGGCACCGAACGCCAACGACAGCAACAGCTTCTACAGCCGTGTGATCCCGGGTAAAGACCAGGCCATCATCGGCTACAAGGCGCCCCTGGTTGACGTCGCCGCTGGCCAACAGGCCGAAGTGACCAGCCAGCTGTGGATCGGTCCCAAGCTGCAAGACCAGATGGCCAAGGTGGCAAACCACCTGGATCTGACCGTCGACTACGGCTGGCTCTGGTTCATCGCCCAACCGCTGCACTGGCTGCTGACCGTGTTCCACGGTTTCGTCCAGAACTGGGGTGTGGCCATCATCATGCTGACCCTGCTGGTGCGCGGCATCATGTTCCCGCTGACCAAGGCCCAGTACACCTCCATGGCCAAGATGCGCATGCTGCAGCCCAAGCTGGCGGCGCTCAAGGAACGCTTCGGTGACGATCGCCAGAAGATGTCCCAGGGCATGATGGAGCTGTACAAGAAGGAGAAGGTCAACCCGCTCGGAGGCTGTCTGCCGATCCTGGTGCAGATGCCCATCTTCATCGCCCTCTACTGGGCTCTGATGGAATCTGTCGAGCTGCGCCACGCACCGTTCGCCCTGTGGATCACCGACCTGTCGGTGAAGGACCCCTTCTTCGTGCTGCCGATCCTCATGGGTGCTTCCATGTGGTACCTGCAGAAGATGAGCCCGACCACCATCACGGACCCGATGCAGCAGAAGGTGATGCAGTTCATGCCGATCATCTTCACCTTCATGTTCCTCTGGTTCCCGGCCGGCCTGACCCTGTACTGGCTGGTGAGCAACGTCATCTCCATCATCCAGCAGACCATCATCTACCGTCAGCTGGAGAAGAAAGGCCTGCACTCTCGCAGCTAATCTTCCCCGATGACAAAAGAGGCGGCCTTCGGGCCGCCTTTTTTATTACAATGTCCGCAATCACCGAACTGACGAGCCAAGCAAGATGACAACAGATACGATCGTGGCCCAGGCCACCGCCCCCGGCCGGGGTGGCGTCGGCATAGTCCGGGTCTCCGGCCCCGCCGCCGAGCGCGTCGCCGAGATAGTGCTCGGCAGAGTGCCGAGGGTTCGTTACGCCGAATACCTGCCGTTCAATGACGAACAGGGCCAGCCGCTGGATCAGGGTATAGCCCTGCTGTTCAAGGCCCCCAACAGCTTCACCGGCGAAGACGTGCTGGAGCTGCAGGGTCACGGTGGCCCCGTCATCCTGGACATGCTGATCCGCCGCATCCTGCAGATCGAGGGCCTGCGCCCCGCCCGCCCTGGCGAGTTCAGCGAACGCGCCTTCCTCAACGACAAGCTGGATCTGGCCCAGGCCGAGGCAATCGCCGATCTCATCGAGGCCTCAAGCGAGCAGGCCGCCCGCAGCGCCATGCACTCCCTGCAGGGCCAGTTCTCCGGCAAGGTGCAGCAGCTGGTGGAGAGCCTCACCCGGCTGCGCATCTATGTGGAGGCCGCCATCGACTTCCCGGATGAGGAGATAGACTTCCTCTCCGACGGCAAGGTGGCCGGCGATCTGTACGCCATCATGGCGTCGCTGGAGGACGTACGCGGGGAAGCCAAGCAGGGCGCCCTGCTGCGGGAGGGGATGAAAGTGGTGATCGCCGGTCGTCCCAACGCCGGCAAGTCCAGCCTGCTCAACGCCCTGGCCGGGCGCGAGTCCGCCATCGTCACCGAGATCGCCGGCACCACCCGCGACGTGCTGCGCGAGCACATCCACCTGGACGGAATGCCGCTGCACATCATCGACACCGCCGGCCTGCGGGACACCCAGGACAAGGTGGAGCAGATCGGCATAGAGCGGGCCTGGGCCGAGATCGAGCAGGCCGACCGGGTGCTCTTCATGGTGGACGGCACTACCACCGATGCCGTGGATCCCCACGAGATCTGGCCGGAGTTTGTCGATCGCCTGCCAAAAAACATCGGCCTCACGGTCGTGCGCAACAAGGCGGATCTGACCGGTGAGGATCTGGCGCCGAGCCAGGAGCAAGGCCACGCCGTCTACCGCATCTCCGCCAAGACGGAGCTGGGTCTGCCTGCCCTGCGTGAGCATCTGAAGGCCTGCATGGGCTTTCAAGGCAATACCGAGGGAGGCTTTATGGCCCGTCGCCGCCATCTGGATGCGCTGGAGCGCGCCGCCGAACGGCTGCTAGTGGCGAAAGAGCAGCTGGAGGTGTTCGTGGCCGGTGAGCTGGTGGCCGAGGAGCTGCGCCTGGCGCAGGAGTCCCTGTCCGAGATCACCGGTGAGTTCAGCTCGGACGATCTGCTGGGCCGCATCTTCTCCAGCTTCTGCATCGGCAAGTAAGCCGCAGCGCGGCCACAAAAAAGCCCGGGAGATCTTCCCGGGCTTTTTATTGTGCATTTTTCGATCTAAAAGCTAGAGCCGGCGCAGGCACCACATGAAGTAAGCGCCCCCTAACAGGGTGGAAACCAGACCGACCGGCACCTCCTGCGGGAAGAGGATCTGCTGGCCAACCCAGTCAGCCGACACCATCAAGAGGGCGCCGCAACCCGCGGCACCCAGCAGGTGCCAGCGCGCCCGCACCAGCCCCATCAGCCTGGCCATGTGCGGCGCCAGCAGGCCGGCGAAGGAGAGCGGCCCGATGACCATGGTCGCACTGGCGGTGAGCACGGCCACCAGCAGCAGGATCACCAGCTGGGCACGGCTGAGGCGCACACCCAGTGCCGTCGCCACCGCAGGACCCATGGGCATCAGATCCAGCCAGCGGCTCACCAGCAGGCAGATCCCCAGCATCACCACCGCCAGCACGGCCAGCGCCAGGGCCACAGGCTGGGTGACGTAATAGGTGGAGCCGGACATCCAGGAGAGCAGTTGCTGCACCCTCAGGTTGCCGTTGGCCAGGGCTATGGCCTGCAGCGGCTCGAACAGGGCCGCGATGGCGATGCCGGTCAGCAGGAGTCGCTCCGGCTGGAAACCGTTCTTGCGGTTGATCACGACCAGCAGCAACAGGCTGCCGAAGGCCCCCAGCACGCCCCCAAGAGGGATCATGGCCAGCGGCAGGGTCGGCAGCAGCAAGGCGGTGGCGATCACCCCCATGAAGGTACCACCGCTCACCCCGAGCAGTTCGGGGCTCGCCATGGGATTGTTGCTGACCCGCTGCAACAGGGTTCCCGCCAGGGCCAGCAGCACGCCGGCCGCCCCCGCCGCCAGGGTGCGCGGCAGGCGCCACTCCAGCTGAGCCTCCCACCTGAGCCAGCTCGGCCAGCTCCAGCCATGCATCCCCTGACCGAACAGCAGGGAGGCCAGCATGGCGAGCAGCAGCCCCATCCCCAGCAAGGCGAGGAAGCGCCCGGGAGCCGGGTGCCGTGCCACCGTCAGCCCGCTGGCGCCCCTCGGCGTCACCGACTTGAAGGTGAGGCGCGGGATCAGCCAGAGCAGCAGCGGCGCCCCCAGCAGGGCCGTCATGGCCCCGGTCGGGATCAGCACAGGCCAGAAGCGGGTCAGGGATTGTAGCAACAGGTCGGTGGCCGCCAGCAACAAGGCCCCCAGCACGGGGGCCCACAGCAGCCGCAGGCCGAGTCGTCTCACCCCCAGCATGCGCACCAGGACGGGGGCCGCCAGCCCGACGAAGCCGATGATCCCCACCACGCTCACCACGCAGGCGGTGAGGAAGACGGCGAGGGCGAGCCCGGCGAGGCGCAGGTGTTTGAGGGAAACCCCCAGGCTGCGGGCACTGGCGTCATCCAGCTCCAACACAGCCAGGGGGCGGGCCAGCAGCGCCGCCAGTACGGCGGACACCAGCAGCCGCGGCAACAGGTAACCGACGCCGCTCCAGCTGGTCTGGGCCAGAGAGCCGCTGCCCCATACCAGCAGCCCCTTGAGCTCTTCCTGGAAGAACAGCAAGAGCCCCAGGCTGACGGCCGCCAGATAGAGGTTGATCACTAGGCCCGCGAACACTATGACCACGGGGTTGAGCTGTCGGCGCCAGGCTAGGGCGAACACCAGCCCCATGGCGAGACTGCCACCCGCCATGGCGATCCACTCGCGCCCGACCAGCAGCCAGCTCGGGGCGAACAGGGTCACCACCATCAGCGCCAGCTGGGCACCCGAGGAGACCCCGAGGGTGGTGGGCGAGGCGAGCGGGTTGCGCAGCACCTGTTGCAGCAGGGTGCCCGCTAGACCCAGGGAAGCGCCGGCCAGCAGGCAGACGGCGAGGCGTGGCAACCAGCTGAAGTGGACCAGTGCCTGGCGGGCATCGTCCAGCTGCGGCGAGAAGAGGGATTGCCACCAGAGGGAATCCGGCAGCTGGTGCGCCAGATCCCAGCCGGCCAGGGTCAGGGTCAGCAGCAGCAGAGCCAGGCCGGGGCGCAGCAGGGAGGCGGGAAGGATCTGATTCATTGAACGGCTCCCAGAGTAGCCAAGCCGGATGGGGACTCTGCTCGCAGGGCCCCGCTCAGCAGGTCGGCGAAACGGCGGGCGGCAAGCAGGCCACCGAAGCTCCAGACGGCGGGCAGGTGCACGACCTCGCCCTGCTTCACCAGAGGCAGGTGCTGCCAGAGGCCCGGCTCCTGCAAGCGCTCACTCACCCCTACCGGAATGGGGTCGATGACCACCAGCCTAGCGGTCGGCAGGGAAATAAACTGCTCCAGGCTCACCACGGAGAAGCCCCAGGCATTGGTCTCCCCCTGCCAGGTGTTGCGCAGCCCCAGCCGCTGCAGCACGGCGTCGAACAGGCTGTGGCGGCCAAACACCCGCACGTGGCGCTCATCGATAAATTGCACCATCAACAGGGGAGGCAGATATCTGGGAAGTTGTCCCTTCATCCACTCGAGATCCCGCTCCAGGGTGGCGAGCTGCCGTTCGGCCTCCGGACGCTTACCCACCAGGTCGGCTATGGTCAGGGTCGCCTCGTGCAGCCGTTGCCACAGATCCGCATCGGGCTCATAGAGGGTGATGGATTGCACCGGCGCTATCTGGGACAGGGTCGGTTCCAGCGAGGCCATCAGCGGGGAGATGAGGATGAGATCGGGTTTGAGCTCCGCCAGCAACTCGCGATTGGGCTGCATGCGCAGGCCGATGTCCACCACCCCGGCGGGAAGCTCGGGCTCCCCGACCCAGGCACGATAGGAGCCCACATCCCCCATGGCCAGCGGCGTGACGCCGAGGGCCAGCAGGGTCTCCGCCACCGTCCAGTCGACGGTAGCGATCCGAGGGATGGATTGAACGCCAGGTACGGTATCACCCCCGTGCCCAGACTCGACTGAGGGGATGCGAGACGCAGGCTCCACCGGGGCAACCGGCTCGGCCTGCAACATCAATGGGGCCAGCAGACAGCAGAGCCAGCCCGTTTTCTTCAATAGATGCATCGGGCCCCCGCTCAGATGATGGCGATGTTGTGATCGTGGGCCGGGTGGCGTATCACGGCCATGGGAATGCCATAGATGGCCTGCAGGGTCTCGCTGGTCATGATCTGCGAGGCGTCCCCATGGACCAGCAGCCGACCGCCGTGCAGGGCCACCAGCTGATCGCAGAAGCGGGAGGCCATGTTGATGTCGTGGATGACGATGATGACCCCCAGGTTGAGCTGACGGCTCAACTGCCTGACAAGCGTAAGCACCTCCACCTGATGGGCCACGTCCAGGGCGGCCAGCGGCTCGTCCAGCAGGATGAAGCGGCTCTCCTGGGCCAGCAGCATGGCCAGCCAGACCCGGCCCCGCTCCCCGCCGGACAGGGTATCCACCAGCCGATCCGCGAACGCCTCGGTATGGGTGAGGGCGATGGCCTGCTCCACCTGACGATGGTCCTCCTCCCGCATCCGTCCCAGCAGGCCGCGCCAGGGATAACGCCCCATCTCCACCAGCTCGCGGCCGAGCAGGCTCTCGGCGCTCGGCAGATGTTGGGGCAGATAGGCGACCTGGCGGGCGAAGTCCCGATTGCTCCAGTCGCTCAGCGACTTGTCGTCGAACAGGATCTCGCCGCCGCTCAGGGGCTGCTGGCGGGCCAGCAACTTGAGCAGGGTGGATTTGCCCGAACCGTTGTGACCGATGAGGCCATAGACCTGACCCTGCTCGAAGCGCAGATCGGTCGGTTGCAGTAGCTGGCGGTCATTGACCGCGAAGCTGGCGGATTTCATCTCAAACATAATCTGTTCCTGTGCTGGCCTGATGCCAGTCTGTCGGTGCCAGCATCAGACCGGCACGTCGCTGTCCAGATGGGCGACGGCATCCCGGCTCACCTGCTCCCGGCGCTCGCCGGTCAGCTCGGTTAGCTGGCCCTGACGCATCTCCAGCAGGCGGTCGGCCAGGGGGAAGTAGAGATCGTCGTGGCTGATGGCGATCACCGTCTTGCCCATCTCCTTCAGGCGCGGCAGCAGCACCTGATAGAAGATGCGGCGGAACTGGGGATCCTGATCCGCGGCCCATTCGTCGAACAGCATCACCTCCCGCTGCTCCGCCAGGGCCAGCAACAGGGCGACCCGTTTGCGCTGCCCCTGGGAGAGCTCGATGTTGGTGATGAAGTCCTGCTCGATCACCAGCTTGCTGCCCATCTGCAGCCGCTCCAGCCACTCATTGATCAGCGCCTGCCTGGGCTCGGGCCCCAGCAGGTGCTGGAACAGGTGGTAATCGGTAAAGATGGCGGAGAAGAGCGCCAGGTAGGCGTTGCGATCCGCCACGGGTTCGCCGTCCAGCAGGATCCGCCCGGACACAGGCTGGTACAGCCCGGTCAGCAACATGGCCAGGGTCGACTTGCCGGATCCATTGCCGCCGATGATGAAGATCTGCTCCCCCTTCTCGATGGTGAGATTGACGGGTCCGACCGCGAAGCCGCCCTCCCCCTGATAGTGAAAGCTCACCTCCTCCAGCTGGATCCGCTGCCAGGCTCGCGGTGCGGGTGGCAAGGGGAACTCGGGATCCGGTTCAGCCAACGTCAGGGTCGCTATCTTGTCGAACGCCACCTGGGCGGAGATCAGGGTCGGCAGGGCGCCGATCCCCTGCAAGAGGGGGGTGCGCAGGAATAGCAGGGTCAGGGCGAAGGTGGCGGCCACATTGGTATTGGCCCATCCCAGGCCGTTGGCCAGGAAGAACACCAGGCCGATGGCCCCCAGCATCATGATGTTCGACCAGTTCACCGCGCTCAGGTGGTAGGTGTCGGCGCGGATGATCTCCTGACGATAGTCCTTCGCATTGCGCTCATAGAGCCGGTGGTAGACGAAGTGGGCGCGCTCCCGATTGAGCGCCAGCTCCTTGCTGCCAGCGATGATGGACTGATAGTTCTGGTAGAGCTTGTCTTCCGCCAGACGCATGCGCGACAGGTGGCGATAGACACGGTTCACCAGCAGCCAGCCCACCACCATGGTGAAGGTGACCCAGAGGGCGGTCACGACGAGCAGGGATGGCGACAACCAACCGAGGTAGAGGGCGGAGCCTATGGTGAGCACCAGCCCCTGCACCAGCTCTGGCAGGCGCACGAAGGCGATGGTGATCTGGCCGATGTCGCTGGACAGAGAGGCCAGCAGCGGCCCCTGCCCTATCTGGCGAATACGGGCGACGTCGGTGTCCAGCAACTGCTTGAGCAGCCGGCCGCGCAAGCGGTAGACGAAGTGGTGACCGAGGGTGGTCAGGGCCAATTGGGAGCCGAGCGTGATCACCAGCAGCAGCAGAATGAGGCCGAGAAGCTGGCCAAGGATCGGCAGCGGATCCCCAACTGACTCGATAAGCGATTGATTGATAAAGGCGATAACACCTATGCCGCTCACAGCACTGAGCAGGCTTAACAAGGTGATAGCGATGAAGGGCCAACGATATTGGCGGTAAACCAGCGACAAGAGTTCCATGACGAGCCTGCGTACAAAAAGAAAGAGGGCGGGAGCTCATGCCCCCGCCCGCCTTGTATCTTACCAGCGGTAGTTGATGGAGCCGACTATGCTGCGCTCCTCACCGTAGTAGCAGTAGTAGTCACAGCTTGCGACATAGGTGTCGTCCAGCAGGTTGTTGACGTTGAGTTGGGCCCGCCAGTTCTTGGCGAAGTCATACCCGATCATCGCATCCCACACCGTCTGGGCCGGCACTTCTGCGGAGCCATAGATGGGGTTGTAGCTGGCATCGACGGCACCTATGCCGACGCTGGAGCCGATGTAACGCACGCCGGTGCCCACTTCCAGGCCGGAGACCGGACCCTGTTGCACCTTGTAGTTGCCCCAGAAGGAGGCCTGGTGACGGGGGATCAGGCTGGCACGACGGTCACCATCACCTGTGTCGTTGGTCTTGGCATCGGTATAGGTATAGGCAGCGGTCAGGCGCAGCGCCTCGGTGGCCTGCACGCTTCCTTCCAGTTCCACGCCCTGGGAGGTGACTTTGCCCGCCTGGGTCTGCTGGCCGGAACCGGTGGAGACCAGGGAGTTGGTCTGCTCCAGATCGAACAGGGCCAGGTTGATGTAGCCATCGAGGAAGCCGGGCGTGTACTTGATGCCGGTCTCATACAGCTTGCCTTCCAGCGGCTTGTAGGAGTTCTTGGTGTTCGGGTCTATGCCAGGCAGCACCTCGAACGACTCCGCATAGGCGAAGTAGGGGGAAATACCGTTGTCAAACAGGTACATCAAGCTGCCGGAGAGCGAGAGGTTGTCATCGTACTGCTTCTCGTTCTTGCTGGCGGCTTCGCTGATGTTGTGGGTCTCCACATAGTCGAAGCGGCCACCGGCGGTCAGCAGCCAGCGGTCGTCCCAGCGGATCTGATGCTGGGCATAGAGGCCGCTCTGGCCCTTGGTATTCTTCTGATAGGTCGCGGTGGACTCATCGAAGCCAGGGAAGCCACTGTAATCCGGATGCATGGTGTCGATAGAACCCATGCCGTAATTGTCGGCCTCGACCCCTTCATTCACGTGACGCTGCAGATCGATCCCCATCAGCAGGGTCTGCTCGGTGCGATCCGTGTTCCAGTAACCCACCATCTGGTTGTCCATGGTGATGCTCTTGGTATCGCCGTCACGGTAGACCAGACCACGGTAGGCGGTGGTGCCTTCGTAAGTCGGGAAGATATAGGTCTGGCGCAGCAGCAGATCGTTGTAGTTGAAGCGGACGTTCTGCTTGAACTCCCAGGTGTTGTTGAACTGGTGGGCCAGCTCATAACCGGCGGAGATCTGGGTGTTGCGGTTGCGATCGTAATCCGGCTGACTCAGGTTGGTGCTGGGATCGATCTGGCCCCCTTCGGTATTGAGGGTGCCGTAGACCGGGAAGAAGCCGTTGGTCGGCACCCCTTCGTCGTGCAGGAAGCTGGCCAGCAGGGTGAGGCTGGTGCGATCCGAGATGTCCAGGGTCACGCTCGGCGCCAGATAGGCGCGCTCGTTGTAGGTACCGTCCAGCACCCCATCACGCTCCTTATAGAGCGCAACCATGCGATAGCGGCTGTTGTCCGTCAGATCGTCGGAGAAATCGATGCCGACCTGGCGCAGATCCCGGTTGCCGAGCTGCACGTCTACCAGACCCTGGGGGGTGGCGGTCGGGCGCTTGCTGACGGAGTTGATCACGCCGCCGGGAGGGGCTTCACCGTAGAGGATGGAGGCTGGCCCCTTGAGCACTTCCACACTCTCCAGACCGAAGGTCTCTGGGGTCCACACGTAGTAGCCGGTGCTGAACAGACGGTTGCCATCCAGGTATTGAGCCGCGTCGAAGCCACGCACCTTGAACCAGTTGGTGTTGTTGTCCGAGCCATAGAGGCCGGTGAGCACGCCGGAGCGATAGCGCACAGACTCGTCGAGCTGCTGCACGGCGTGCTGATCCATCTCCTCGCGATTGACCACGGAGACGGCGCGCGGGGTCTCGGCCATGGGCACTTCGACCTTCATGGCGTTGGCGGTCACCACCATGGTCTCGCTCGCCTTGGGCAACTCTTTTTCAGCTTGTTCGGCAGCCAGCACCGGCAGACCAGCCAACAAACAGGAGAGCGGCAGCAGGTGCTGTACCACTCTCTTTCGCATCACTGCGTGGGGGATATTTTTTTGCGCAATCATATTAAGTGTCTCAAATAAAAAGAGTTATTTTTGGTTTCTTATTATGGGTGCCCAATACTGCCGGTTTGCCCGACTCCTTAGGCGAATAAATCACCGCAATGCTACTACAAGAGCCGTGATCGAATCGATTCATTAATTGCTAATCATTTGCATCTGCATTGTTACCAAACGTATCGATTAGACGTTTTTTTGAGCATTGGGATTCATTCATGCATGACTGGCGGTGAGAGGCATCCGGGCAGCAGAAAGCATCGGTGGCAGGAGTGTTTTTCATCGCCAAAAGCCGAAAGGATCCTTATCCCCAAGCTTTATCCATATTTATCCACATCCTTTGGCGGTAGAATCCCGGTTCCGCGTTTTCCGTATTTTTCAGGATCCATTCCATGGCCAAACTCAATCTCGTCGTCGGCTCCATGCTGGGGGCAGCCGAATATGTCGCCGATCATGTTGCCAGCCTGCTGGAACAGGCGGGACATCAACCCAGGATCCACAACCCGGCCAGCCTGGCCGAGGTGCTGGCAGAGCCGGATGCGATCCTGTTGGTGATCACCTCCACCCACGGTGCCGGCGATGTCCCCGACAACCTGCAACCTTTCGCCAAGGATCTTGCCGACCAGAAGCCGGATCTCAATGGGCTGAAATATGGCGTCATCGCGCTGGGCGACAGCAGCTATGACACCTTCTGCCAGGGTGGCAGGACCCTGGATCGGCTGCTGGCCGAGTGCGGCGCCAGCCGGATCGGCGATCGTCTCGACATCGATGTGACCCAGCACGAGATCCCGGAAGATGCCGCCGAAGCCTGGATCCAGGACTGGATGGCGTTGATCGCGTAAAAACGAGGGGGAGATCCGCTTAGTCACACCTGATCTCCCCGCTTATCCCCAGATCCCTATCCACCAGGTTATTAACAGCCCAGCCTGAACCGGGCTTTCTACCTGAACAAGAAATAAAACCGGATCGCCTGTGCATAACCATAGGGTTAAGCGCTGTAAAACCTATAGTTATTCATGTATTAGATCCGATGTGGTTTCTCTTTGTGAATAAAACCCCCAGTTATCCCCCCGTTCAAGGCCCTGGGATCCAAGCTTTTCCACAAGCTGGGATCCGCCTTAACCGGATGATCTTTATGATCAAAAAGTGCTTATCAACAGAAACGGCGGATCCTAATAAAAGATCCAACAAAAGATCGATCTAAAGATCCTTAAGATCTATTTAGTGGATCCTTGATCCATACTGATCCCGAACTAGACGTTCCCCTCAGGATACGAAACGGATAGAATGATCCGCCCTCCAGACCAGGCAAACAAAGATCTTCAGGCGTGCAGATCAAGGTGATCCCAATGCAATACCATGAACAATTTGATGTGATCGTCGTCGGTGGCGGTCACGCAGGAACCGAAGCAGCCACCGCGGCCGCCCGTATGGGCCTTAATACGCTGTTGCTGACTCACAACATCGATACGCTGGGACACATGTCTTGCAACCCGGCCATCGGCGGGATCGGTAAGGGACACTTGGTCAAGGAAGTTGACGCCCTCGGCGGGATCATGGCGCGTGCCATCGATCTTGGCGGGATCCAGTTCCGCACCCTCAACTCCTCCAAAGGCCCGGCCGTGCGCGCCACCCGTGCACAGGCGGATCGTCTGCTTTACAAGGCAGTAGTACGCCAGACGCTGGAGAACTACCCGAACCTGAAGATCTTCCAGCAAGCCTGTGACGATCTCGTCATGGACGGGGATCGCGTCGCCGGTGTGGTGACCCAGAGCGGGATCCGCATCAGCGCCAAGACTGTGGTACTCACCGTCGGCACCTTCCTGAACGGCCTGATCCACATCGGCATGGAGAACTACAAGGGCGGCCGCGCCGGTGATCCTCCCTCGATCGCCCTGGCCCAGCGCCTGCGGGAGATGCCGCTGCGCATCGATCGCCTCAAGACAGGCACGCCGCCGCGCATCGATGCCCGTACCGTCGATTTCTCCGTGATGCAGCAACAGCACGGTGATGATCCTCGCCCGGTCTTCTCCTTCATAGGCGATGCCAGCCAGCATCCACGCCAGGTCCCCTGCTACGTCACTCATACCAATGAGCAGACCCACGAGGTGATCCGCAACAATCTGGATCGCAGCCCCATGTACGCCGGGGTGATCGAGGGGATAGGCCCGCGCTACTGCCCGTCCATCGAAGACAAGATCACCCGTTTTGCCGACAAGACGGCACACCAGATCTTCGTCGAGCCGGAAGGGCTGACGACCCACGAACTCTATCCGAACGGGATCTCCACCAGCCTGCCGTTCGACGTGCAGGTGCAGATCGTCCGTTCGATCCGCGGCTTCGAGAATGCTCACATCACCCGTCCGGGTTACGCCATCGAATACGACTTCTTCGATCCGCGGGATCTCAAGGCGAACATGGAGAGCAAGTGCATCGAGAACCTCTTCTTCGCCGGCCAGATCAACGGCACCACGGGTTATGAAGAAGCCGCCGCTCAGGGCTTGATGGCCGGTCTCAACGCCGGTCTGCGCGCCCAGGGCAAGGAAGCCTGGCATCCGCGCCGGGATCAGGCCTACATGGGCGTTATGATGGACGACCTCTCCACCCTGGGAACCCGCGAACCCTACCGCATGTTCACCAGCCGCGCCGAATACCGGCTGCTGCTGCGTGAAGACAACGCCGACCTGCGCCTGACCGGTATAGGCCGGGAACTGGGGCTGGTGGACGACGAGCGCTGGAGCAAGTTCAACGCCAAGATGGAACAGGTGGAGCAGGAGCGCCAACGCATGCGCTCGACCTGGATCCACCCGCAACATCCGTCCCTGGAAGCTGTCAATGCCCTGGTCAACACCCCCCTTACCCGCGAGCAGAGCCTGGAAGAGCTGCTGCGCCGCCCAGAGGTGACCTACGATGCCCTGATGGCCATCGACGGAGTCGGCCCTGCGCTGGCAGATCCGGCCGCCGCCGATCAGGTGGAGATCCAGATCAAGTACGCCGGCTACATCGAACGTCAGCACGACGAGGTGGAGAAGCAGCTGCGCAACGAGAACACCCTGTTGCCGCTGGACATGAACTACCGCGACGTGAACGGCCTCTCCAACGAGGTGATCGCCAAGCTGAACGATGCCAAGCCAGAGACCATAGGTCAGGCCTCCCGCATCTCCGGCATCACCCCGGCCGCCATCTCCATCCTGCTGGTTCACCTGAAGAAGCACGGTTTGCTGCGTAAAACCGCCTGAGGAATTTCCCGTTGGAAAACATGCTGGAAAGACTGAACGGCCTGCTCATGCAGGCCGGTATTGTTATCACTGATACCCAAAAGAGTCAGTTGGTTCGCCTGGTCGAGTTGCTGCACAAGTGGAACAAGGCTTACAATCTCACCTCGGTGCGTGAGCCGGACGCCATGCTGGTCAAGCATATTCTCGACAGCCTGGTGGTAAGCCCTCACCTCAAGGGTGAGCGTTTCATCGATGTGGGCACTGGCCCCGGCCTGCCGGGTTTGCCGCTCGCCATCATCAATCCGGACAAGCAGTTCGTGCTGCTCGACAGCCTGGGCAAGCGGATCAACTTCATCCGCCAGGTGATCCTGGAGCTGGGGCTGACCAACGTGACGCCGGTTAAATCCCGGGTTGAGGAGTATCAGCCCGAGACGGGGTTTGATGGCGTGCTGAGCCGAGCCTTTGCCTCGCTGGAAGACATGCTGGGCTGGTGTCATCATCTGCCCTCGGCAGAAGGCAGTTTCCTGGCGCTCAAGGGGCAATACCCCGAGCAGGAACTGGCCCAGTTGCCTGCCAGCATCCAGCTGGTCGCCACCCACAAGCTGGTGGTGCCTGAGCTGGACGGCGAGCGCCATCTGCTGGAGTTTAAAGCCATTCAGCCCGAATAGGGCCGCCGTATTCATTTAGGGGATAGTGTGGGAAAAGTCATTGCCATAGCCAACCAGAAGGGTGGAGTGGGGAAAACCACCACCTGTGTGAATCTGGCCGCCTCCATGGCTGCCACCCGGCGCAAGGTGCTGGTGATCGATCTGGATCCGCAGGGCAATGCCACCATGGGCAGCGGGATCGACAAGTACGAAGTCGAACGCACCGCCTATGAACTGCTGATCGACGATGCCCCCATCGGCGAGGTCATCATCCCCGAGACTTCGGGGGGCTATCACCTCATCGCCGCCAATGCCGACGTCACCGCCGCCGAAATCCGTCTGATGGAATTCTTTGCCCGCGAGATCCGCCTGCGCAATGCGTTGGCCTCGGTGCGGGACAAATACGACTACGTCTTCATCGACTGCCCCCCTTCCCTCAACATGCTGACGGTCAACGCCATGGCCGCCGCCGATTCCGTGCTGGTGCCCATGCAGTGCGAGTACTACGCGCTGGAGGGGCTCACCGCCCTGGTGGATACCATCAGCAAGCTGGCCGCCGTGGTGAATCCCGAGCTGAAGATCGAAGGGGTGCTGCGCACCATGTTCGATCACCGCAACCGTCTGGCCAATGATGTGTCCGATCAGCTGAAACAGCATTTTGGTGACCGGGTCTATCGCACCATCATTCCTCGCAACGTGCGACTGGCGGAGGCGCCGAGCTTCGGTGCCCCGGCCATGCATTACGACAAATCATCGGTGGGGGCCAAGGCCTATCTGGCGCTGGCAGGCGAGATCCTGCGCCGTCAGGAGCAGGAGTGCCAGCCGATCACCGCAGACCGAGAGAGCCTATGACTCCGAAGAAACGTGGACTGGGCAAGGGACTGGACGCCCTGCTCAGCACCAGCACGGCCGCTCGCCAGAAACAGGTGATGAGCGATCAGCGTACCGAGCAGGCCATGGCGCCCACCAACCAGGGTGAGCTGCGCAAGCTGCCGGTGGAGTGGCTGCAGTCCGGCAAGTATCAGCCGCGCAAGGATATGTCGCAGGATGCGCTGGAAGATCTGGCCAACTCCATTCGGGCGCAAGGTGTGATTCAGCCCATAGTGGTACGCTCCATCGGTGAGCATCGCTTCGAGATCATCGCCGGTGAGCGGCGCTGGCGTGCCTCCCAGCTCGCCCGGCTCGAGGTGGTCCCCTGCCTGGTCAAGGACGTGCCGGACGAGGCGGCGGTGGCCATCGCGCTGATTGAGAACATCCAGCGTGAGGATCTCAACGCCATCGAAGAAGCGGTGGCCCTGCAGCGGCTGCTGACCGAGTTCGAACTGACCCACCAGCAGGTGGCGGAGGCGGTGGGCAAGTCTCGCACCACGGTGACCAACCTGCTGCGGCTCAACCAGCTCAACGAGGACGTGAAGCGCTTCGTGGAGCACGGCGATCTCGACATGGGCCATGCCCGCGCCCTGCTGGCGCTGAGCGGTCCGGCCCAGTCCGAGCTGGCCAAACTGGTCGCCCAGAAGGGGCTGACCGTGCGAGATACCGAAAAACTGGTGCAAAAGACCCTGGAACCGGCAAAAACCAAGGTTGAGCCCGTCCGCGATCCCCAGTTTGGTTACATCGAACGCCAGATTTCGGAAAAAATTGGCAATCAGGTGCAACTTCAGCCGGGCAAGCAGGATAGCGGTAAGTTAGTAATTAGTTACGATAACTTAGCGGATTTGGACCGTATACTGTGCTATTTCGGCCTGTCAGAATCGTGATTTTTACGCTTTTTGTAGTAATAAAACATCCATTCCTTTCGTTATGAACATAACCTTAATTCTGCACGGAAAGCCGCAAAAATTAAGGATTTTTGCCGTGTTGCAATAGCTGACTTCACGGGTATAATTTGACCGGCTTTTCGAGCTGTAAACGCGGGGTCTTCGGATCCCGATTTTTTACAGTTCTGTAATGTTCAGGGGTAGGTTGGTGAAACAGAAAAGAGCCTTGGAAGGTTTGACGCTAGCCATGGCTATGCTCGTTTGTCAGCTCATCCTGATCCTGGCTATCGGTACCGTCTGGTTTTATCTGGAGGGTCCGTTCGCCGGACAATCCTCTCTCTACGGAGGGGGGATGTACTGGGTTCCTCAGGCCCTGTTCACGCTCTGGGTTCTGCGCCGCAAGGTGACGAAGGAGAGTGTGGGTCTGGTTTTGGGGGACTTTTATGGTGGGGCAGGGATTAAGCTCGTTACTACAGCAGGACTTTTCGCCCTGGTGTTTGGCTCCGGGATCGAGGTCAACACAGTCTCGTTCTTCGTCACTTATATCCTCGCCCTCGTTGTACAGTGGATAGTTTCATTCACGCTTAACAACCACTATTAGGAAAACTCATGTCTGCAACCGGAGAAGTCCTGACTCCTCAGGGATATATCTCCCACCACCTGACCCATCTGCAAGTCGGGTCCGGGTTCTGGACGGTGAATATCGATTCCATGATATTTTCCGTCGTGCTAGGCGCCCTGTTTATCTGGTTGTTCCGCAGCGTGGCCGTCAAGGCTACCAGCGGTGTGCCCGGTAAGCTGCAGTGCTTTGTGGAGATGCTGGTCGAGTTTGTGAATGGTAACGTCAAAGACATCTTTCATGGTCGCAACAAGGTCATCGCACCTCTGGCCCTGACGGTGTTTGTGTGGATCTTCCTGATGAACCTGATGGATCTGATCCCCGTTGACTTTATCCCTCACGCTGCACAGTTGATGGGTGTTCCCTATCTGCGTGTGGTTCCCTCTGCTGACGTTAACATCACCATGTCCATGGCTTTGGGCGTGTTCTTCTTGATCCTGTACTACAGCATCAAGGTCAAGGGTATCAGCGGGTTCGTGAAGGAGCTGACGCTTCAGCCTTTCAACCACCCTGCTGCCATCCCGGTTAACTTCATCCTTGAAACCGTCACGTTGATTTCCAAGCCTGTTTCATTGGGTCTGCGACTGTTCGGCAACATGTATGCTGGCGAACTGATCTTTATCCTGATTGCGGGTTTGTTACCCTGGTGGTCACAGTGGATCCTGTCCGTGCCTTGGGCAATTTTCCACATCCTGATCATCACTTTGCAGGCGTTTATCTTCATGGTTCTGACCATCGTCTATCTGTCGATGGCACAAGAAGACCATTGATGATGCAACTCAAATAATCCTTTTTATACAATCAATTACATCTAAATAAATGGAGATCCTCATGGAAAACTTGAACATGGACCTGCTGTACATCGCTGCTGCAATGATGATGGGTCTGGCGGCTATCGGCGCCTCCATCGGTATCGGTATCCTGGGTGGCAAGTTCCTGGAAGGTGCGGCTCGTCAACCCGACCTGATCCCTGTTCTGCGTACCCAGTTCTTCATCGTGATGGGTCTGGTGGATGCGATCCCGATGATCGCCGTTGGTCTGGGTCTGTATGTGATGTTTGCGGTTGCCTAAGTCGTCACGACTCACGCAGAACCCATTAACTAACTTAAGAGGACATCGGCTGTGAATATCAACGCCACCCTCCTCGGCCAAGCAGTTGCTTTTTTCATCTTCGTAGTATTTTGCATGAAGTACGTGTGGCCGCCGCTGATCGCTGCCATCGAAGCCCGTCAGAAAGAAATCGCTGACGGCCTCTCTTCTGCAGAACGTGCCAAGAAAGATCTGGATTTGGCCAAGGCCAACGCCACCGATCAGCTGAAAGAAGCCAAGCTTCAGGCTGCCGAAATCATCGATCAGGCCAACAAACGCAAGGCCCAGATCATCGATGAGGCCGCCGTCGGAGCGCAAGCTGAGCGGGAGAAAATCCTGGCTCAGGGCCGTGCAGAGATCGAAGCTGAACGTCATCGTGCCAAAGAAGAACTGCGCAAGCAGGTTGCTGCTCTTGCCATCGCGGGTGCAGAGAAGATCCTGGCACGCCAAATCGACCAGGCTGCCAACAGCGACATCGTCGACAAACTGGTAGCAGAACTGTAACGGGAACGGGGCTATGTCTGAACTGACTACAATCGCTCGCCCCTACGCCAAGGCTGCTTTCGAGTTTGCCGTTGAGCACAAGGCGGTTGACCAGTGGCTGGGGATGCTCGGCTTCGCTGCGGAAGTGGTGAAGAACGAGACCATCCACAACCTGGTAAACGGCTCTGTGGCTGCCGAGGAGCTCGCAAAATTGTTTGTGAGCGTCTGTGGTGAGCAGCTCGACGAGCATGGTCAGAACCTGATCCGGGTGATGGCCGAGAATGGTCGCTTGGGTGTGCTGCCGGCGGTCGTTGCTGAATTTGTAGCGCTCAAGGCTGAACTGGACAAAGAAGTTCAGGCTGACGTGATTTCGGCGATCGAACTGACCGACCAGCAGAAAGCCAATATTCAGGCTTCTCTGGAACAACGTCTCGCGCGCAAAGTGAAGCTGAATTGCAGCACCGATGCGTCCTTGATGGCCGGGGTGCTCATCAAGGCCGGTGATCTGGTTATCGACGGCACTGTCCGCGGTAAGCTGGATCGCATGGCCGATGCGCTGCAATCTTGATTGGGGTATTAGAGCATGCAACTGAATTCCACTGAAATCGCCGAGCTGATCAAGCAGCGCATTGCGCAGTTTGATGTCAAGAGCGAAGCGCGTAACGAAGGTACCATCGTCTCCGTGAGTGACGGTATCATTCGTATCCACGGCCTGGCCGATGCCATGCAGGGTGAGATGATCGAGCTGCCGGGCAACCGCTACGCTCTGGCATTGAACCTGGAGCGTGACTCCGTTGGTGCCGTAGTAATGGGTCCCTATGCCAACCTGGCGGAAGGGATGAAAGTCAAAGGGACTGGCCGAATTCTGGAAGTGCCGGTCGGTCGTGGTCTGTTGGGCCGGGTGGTCAACACCCTGGGTCAGCCGATCGACGGTAAGGGTCCGGTCGAGAACGACGGCTACTCGCCGATCGAAGTCATCGCTCCGGGCGTTATCGAGCGTAAGTCTGTTGACCAGCCAGTCCAGACCGGTCTGAAAGCCATCGATGCCATGATCCCCATCGGTCGTGGCCAGCGTGAGCTGATCATCGGTGACCGTCAGGTTGGTAAGACCGCCATCGCGATCGACACCATCATCAACCAGAAAGACTCCGGCATTAAGTGTGTCTACGTTGCGATCGGCCAGAAGGCCTCCACCATCGCCAACGTGGTCCGCAAGCTGGAAGAGCACGGCGCCCTGGCCAACACCGTCGTGGTGGTTGCCTCTGCCTCCGAAGCGGCTGCCCTGCAGTACCTGGCTCCTTACGCCGGCTGCTCCATGGGTGAGTACTTCCGTGACCGTGGCGAAGACGCACTGATCATCTATGATGACCTGTCCAAGCAGGCCGTTGCCTATCGCCAGATCTCCCTGCTGCTGCGCCGTCCGCCAGGACGTGAAGCTTACCCGGGCGACGTCTTCTATCTGCACTCCCGTCTGCTGGAGCGTGCCGCTCGCGTCAACGCCGAGTACGTAGAGAAGTTCACCAAGGGCGAAGTGAAAGGCCAGACCGGTTCTCTGACCGCCCTGCCGATCATCGAAACCCAGGCCGGTGACGTGTCCGCGTTCGTTCCGACCAACGTGATCTCCATCACCGACGGCCAGATCTTCCTGACCTCCCAGCTGTTCAACTCCGGTATTCGTCCGGCGGTTGACCCGGGTATCTCCGTATCCCGTGTGGGCGGTGCCGCTCAGACCAAGATCGTGAAGAAACTGTCCGGTGGTATCCGTACCGCACTGGCCCAGTATCGTGAGCTGGCGGCTTTCGCCCAGTTCTCTTCCGACCTGGACGATGCGACTCGCAAGCAGCTGGATCACGGTCAGAAAGTGACCGAGCTGATGAAGCAGAAGCAGTACTCTCCGATGAGCGTGGCTCACCAGTCTCTGGTGCTGTTCGCCGCCGAGAAGGGTTATCTCGCCGATGTCGAACTGAGCAAAATCGTCGACTTCGAAGCCGCTCTGCTCTCTTACGCCAATACCCAGCATGCCGAGCTGATGGCTGAAATCAATGCCAAGGCCGACTACAACGACGCGATCGTTGGCAAGCTGACTGCGTTGCTGGATAGCTTCAAGGCAACCCAGACCTGGTAAGCGTGTGTGGCAGCGCAAGCTGCCACCTGATGGAGAGAAGAGATGGCCGGCGCAAAAGAGATACGTAACAAGATCGGGAGTGTGAAGAACACTCAGAAGATCACCAGCGCTATGGAAATGGTGGCAGCCAGCAAGATGCGCCGTGCGCAGGAACGCATGTCTGCCAGCCGTCCGTACGCTGAAACCATGCGCAAGGTGATCGGCCATATCGCTCAGGGGAACTTGGAATACAAGCACCCCTACCTCATCGAACGTGAGGTCAAGCGAGTGGGTTACATCGTCGTCTCCACCGACCGTGGCCTGTGTGGCGGTTTGAACATCAACCTGTTCAAGGCTGCCCTCAACGATATGAAGCAATGGAGCGCGAAAGGTGCCCAGGTCGACCTGGCACTGATCGGTAACAAGGCCTCCAACTTCTTTGAGCGGCACGGCGCCAAGGTGAAAGCCCATGTCTCCGGACTGGGTGACAACCCGAGCGTCAATGACCTGATTGGTTCAGTCAAGGTCATGCTGAAGGCTTACGACAACGGTGAGATTGACAGGCTGTACCTGGTGTACAACAAGTTCGTCAACACCATGGTTCAGCAACCAAAAGTCGATCAACTGCTGCCTTTGCCCGTAACTGAAGACAGCAAACTGAACAAGAAGAACCACTGGGATTACCTCTATGAGCCGGATCCCAAGCAACTGCTGGATGCCCTGCTGATTCGCTACGTCGAGTCCCAGGTGTACCAGGGTGTGGTAGAAAACTTGGCCAGTGAACAGGCAGCCCGAATGGTTGCCATGCAAGCCGCGACTGACAACGCCGGTAACCTGATTAACGATCTGCAACTGGTGTACAACAAGGCCCGTCAGGCCAGTATTACCCAGGAATTGACAGAGATCGTGTCCGGTGCTGCTGCGGTGTAAGGCAAGGGTTATCAAAGGTTTAGAGGATTTGACATGAGTAACGGTTTCATCGTCCAAATCATCGGCGCTGTAGTGGACATCGAGTTCCCGCAAGACGCCGTGCCCCAGGTGTACGATGCACTGAAAGTCATCAGCGAAGGCCAAGGCCAGGGTCTGGTACTGGAAGTTCAGCAACAGATCGGCGGCGGCGTCGTTCGTTGCATCACCATGGGTTCCTCCGACGGTCTGCGTCGTGGGTTGGAAGTAGTTAACAGCGGCAAGGCCATCCAGGTACCGGTCGGTACCTCGACCCTGGGTCGTATCATGAACGTACTGGGCGACCCCATCGATGAGAAGGGTCCGATCGGCGAAGAAGAGCGTTGGTCCATCCACCGCGAAGCTCCCAGCTACGAAGATCAGTCCAACAGCACCGAGCTGCTGGAGACCGGCATCAAGGTTATCGACCTGGTATGTCCGTTCGCCAAGGGTGGTAAGGTCGGCCTGTTCGGTGGTGCCGGTGTAGGCAAGACCGTCAACATGATGGAACTGATCCGTAACATCGCGATCGAGCACAGCGGTTACTCCGTGTTCGCCGGTGTGGGCGAGCGTACCCGTGAGGGTAACGACTTCTACCACGAGATGATGGAGTCCAACGTACTGGACAAAGTATCTCTGGTTTACGGTCAGATGAACGAGCCGCCCGGAAACCGTCTGCGCGTGGCGCTGACCGGCCTGACCATGGCCGAGAAGTTCCGTGACGAGGGTCGTGACGTGCTGTTCTTCGTGGACAACATCTACCGTTACACCCTGGCCGGTACCGAAGTATCCGCACTGCTGGGCCGTATGCCCTCCGCAGTAGGCTACCAGCCGACCCTGGCCGAGGAGATGGGTGTTCTGCAGGAACGTATCACCTCCACCCGGACCGGTTCCATCACCTCCGTACAGGCCGTTTACGTCCCTGCGGATGACTTGACCGACCCGTCTCCGGCGACCACCTTCGCCCACCTGGATGCGACCGTTGTACTGTCCCGTCAGATCGCGGCTCTGGGTATCTACCCGGCCGTTGACCCGCTGGACTCCACCTCCCGTCAGCTGGATCCGCTGGTGGTAGGCAAGGAGCACTACGAGACCGCTCGTGGTGTCCAGACCGTACTGCAGCGCTACAAGGAGCTGAAGGACATCATCGCCATCCTGGGTATGGATGAACTGTCAGAAGAAGACAAACTGACCGTAGCCCGTGCCCGTAAGATCGAGCGTTTCCTGTCCCAGCCGTTCTTCGTGGCCGAAGTATTTACCGGTTCTTCCGGCAAATACGTGCCGCTGAAAGAGACCATCCGTGGTTTCCAGGGCATCCTGAAAGGCGAGTACGACGATCTGCCCGAGCAGGCGTTCTACATGGTTGGTAGCATCGACGAAGTCGTCGAGAAATCCAAGAAACTGTAAGCCTCGATAGGAGGGCCCATGGCTGAGATGATCTCCTTTCACCTGGATGTGGTGAGCGCCGAAGGGAAACTGTTTTCCGGTCGGGTGCAATCTGCTCAGGTATCAGGCTCCGAAGGTGAGCTGGGTCTCCGCCACGGTCATGCTCCGCTGCTGACTGCCATCAAGCCGGGCCTGGTCCGCTTGATCAAGCAAAATGGTAGCGAAGAGGTGCTGTACATCTCCGGCGGCATGCTGGAAGTACAACCCGAAGCCGTGACCGTGCTGGCCGATACCGCCATTCGTGCCGACGACCTGGATGAGGCGAAAGCCCAGGAAGCCAAGCGTCGTGCCGAAGAGCGGATCAACAGCTCCCATGGTGATATCGACTACGCTCAGGCATCTGCCGAGCTGGCGAAAGCGATGGCCCAATTGCGGGTCATTGATATCGTCAAAAAGAATTACCGCTAAGGGCGGTAATGCAAAAAGCGACCTTCGGGTCGCTTTTTTTTTACCCGTTGGATAGACTCCGCCCAGCATTTCCTCATGTATCAAAGGCTGGCTATGTCTCTCAACGTCGTGATCCTGGCTGCGGGTAAAGGTACTCGTATGCGTTCTGTCCTCCCCAAGGTGCTGCATCCCGTCGCCAACAAGCCCATGGTCTCCCATGTCATCGAGACCGCGCGCCAGATCGGTGCCGAGCAATTGCACCTGGTCTACGGCCACGGTGCCGAGCTGCTCAAGGAGCGGATCGCCGCGCCGGACCTGAACTGGGTGCTGCAGGCGCAGCAGCTGGGGACCGGCCACGCCGTCGCCCAGGCCATCCCGTTCTGGCAGGATGAAGACGACGTGCTGGTGCTGTATGGCGATACCCCGCTGATCCAGCCAGAGACCCTGCAACGGCTGCTGGCCGCCAAGGCCGCCGACGGCATGGCCCTGCTGACCGTGGTGCTGGACAACCCCACCGGCTATGGCCGCATAGTGCGGGAAAACGGCCAGGTGGTGGGCATCGTCGAGCAGAAGGATGCCAACCCCGAGCAGCTCGCCATCCGCGAGGTGAACACTGGCGTGCTGGTGGCCAAGGGCGCCCAGCTGCGCGGCTGGCTGTCCCGCCTGGACAACAAGAACGCCCAGGGGGAGTTCTACCTCACCGACGTGATCGCCATGGCTCACGGCGATGGCTGCCCCGTCGCCGCCGTCCATCCGGACAGCGCCATGGAGGTGGAAGGGGCCAACAACAGGGTGCAGCTGGCCCAGCTCGAGCGCAGCTACCAGCAGATGCAGGCCGAGAAGTTGATGATCGCCGGTGCCACCCTGATCGACCCCGCACGCTTCGACCTGCGCGGTGAGCTCGAGATCGGGGAAGAGGTGGTGATCGACGTCAACGTCATCATCGAGGGCAAGGTGAAACTCGGCAACCATGTACGCATCGGTGCCGGCAGCGTGCTCAAGGATTGCGAGATCGGCGATCACTCCGAGGTGAAGCCCTACTCCGTCATCGAAGGGGCCAAGATTGCCGATCAGTGCTCCGTCGGCCCCTTCACCCGCCTGCGCCCCGGCGCCGTGCTGGAGCAGGATGCCCACGTCGGCAACTTCGTCGAGATGAAGAAGGCGCGGCTCGGGGTCGGTTCCAAGTGTGGTCATCTGACCTATCTGGGGGATGCCGAGGTCGGTGCCAAGGTGAACATAGGTGCCGGCACCATCACCTGCAATTATGACGGGGTAAACAAGTTCCAGACCATCATCGAGGATGACGTCTTCGTCGGCTCCGACACCCAGCTGGTGGCGCCGGTGCGCATCGGCAAGGGGGCGACTCTGGGGGCGGGCTCCACCATCACCAAGGATGTGGCCGAGAACGAGCTGGTCATCACCCGGGTGCCCCAGCGTCACATCAAGAACTGGGCCCGCCCGGTGAAGAAGAAGTGATACCCGATCAATGAAATAGAAGCGGCGCCCTCGGGCGCCGTTTTTATTTGTCAGGGTTGCGGGGCTCGCTCCGTCAACTGGTACCAGTCCAGCTTTCGGGTCAGCAGCATGATCAGGGCCAGCACGGCAAACAGCAGCAGGGCCCCCAGCAGCAGAGCGATCTCCTCTGCCTGCAGCAGACCGAACAGGATGGCGTACACCAGCCCCAGCAAGGCCGCGAAACCCAGCCCCTGCCTGGTTCCGCCCAGCACATGACTGAGGTAGAAGCCGTTGAGGGCGACGCTGGCGAGGCTGGCGACCAGATAGGCCCAGCCGAAGCCGATGTGCTCGGTCAGCGCCAGCAGCACCAGATAGAAGACGACCAGTCCCATGCCCACCAGGGCGTACTGGATCGGGTGTACCCTCAGCCTCTTGAGCAGCTCGAACAGGAAGAAGCTGAGGAAGGTGAGACCGATAAACAGCAGGGCATACTTGGCGGCCCGCTCGTTCAGCTGATAGTGATCCACGGGTTGCACCAGGCTGACGTTGAAACTCGGCAGCTTGCCCCCGGTTCCCCCCATCAGGCGATTGAAGCGGCTCTCCATGTCGGTGGCGAACCAGCTGGTCTGCCAGCTGGCCTCGAACCCCTGCTCGCCCAGGGTACGCTTGCCCGGCAGGAAGTCGCCGATGAAGTTGGGGTGAGGCCAGTTGCCGCTCAGGCTGAACATGCTGTCCTGACCAAGGGGGACCACCTCCAGCGCGTTCATTCCCTGCAGATCCAGCTCGATGTGGAAGCGGCCGTTCTCGACGGGCAAGACGGCGAGCGGTGCATGAATGCCGGCCATTCCGTCCCCCAGCAGGGCGCCGGGGGCAAAGGGGATGCGTGTCTCCCCCAGTTGCAGTTCGGGGACGCTGTTGATGCCGCGGGCATCGGACAGCACCAGGCTGAGGTAGGGGTTGCCCGGGGTCAGGTTGGGCCCGGCACCCTCGGTCGTCCCCTGGCCGCCACCGATCAGCGCTTTGCCATCGAGCTCGGTTGGCAGCGTGCCGGTGAGGGAGAGCCGGGTCTGGTACACCTGGGCCTGATAGATGCCGAGCTTGCGCGGTGTCACCTCCATGCTGGCCCGCACCTCCAGCTGTTCCGGCAGCAGATAACGATAGACCTGCTCGGTGCGTACGAAACGCTTGCCATCCTGCTCGATGGTGACGGTCCGGGTATAAGGTTGCACCAGCACGGGGCCGATGAGCCGCTGCGGACCGCTGCTGCTGGCCATGATGCTGTGGATGGCCTGGCTGCGATAGGCCTGCCGCTCCCGGTTCAGCTCCATGATGGAGTGCACCGGTATCATCAGCAGCAGGCTGAGCAACAGCAGCATGACGACCTTGTGGGTGAGTATATGTTTGACCATGACGCCTCTCCTTGTTGATGAGGGGCATGGTGGCCGACCCGGGTGAAGGGGGAATGAGGCCCTGTGAAGTCAGGGTGAAGGGGGATAAAAAAACCGGCGCCCAGCACCGGTTCTTTGGGAATTACCGCTTCTTCAACTCGGCCGGCAGGGCGGCAAATACCTCGTCCCTGGCCCTGAGGGAGGCAAACTGCTTGCCCGGCTTCTGGATCACTGTGTGGACGAAGATGAGCTTCTTGTCCTGCTTGCTGGCCCAGCCGACGAACCAGCCGATCTGCTGATCCCGATTGAGGCTGCCATCCAGCAACTTGGGATAGCCCATGCCGGTCTTGCCGTGGATCTGCCAGCCATCGATGTCCGGCTGGCGCGTGATGGTGCCGGTGTGCGCCAGGGTCTGGGCCGAGACCGGCAGCTTGCCGCTCACCAGCTTGCCGAGGAAGCGGGCCTGCTCTTCCGGGCTGATGGCGAGGCTGGAGCTGAGCCAGGCCTGGGTCAGTCCGTCGTGCTTGCCAGGGTTGCCGGAGAGATCCCGGTTGCCGTAGTCGAAGGCATCCACATAGCGCTGCAGCCTTGCCATGCCCAGCCACTCGGTGAGGCGTTGGGAGTACCAGATGACGGAGTACTTCATCCAGCTGCTCGGGGTGGTGGTCTGCCGCCATTCCGGCAAGAAGTCGGCGTCGTCGGGCTTGAACGGCAGGGCCGGCAACTGCTCATCCACCAGGAAGCCGCTGTCATAGCCCATCAGCGCCAGCGGGATCTTGAAGGTGGAGGCAGGGGGAAGCTGGCTGGCGCAGTCCCCCTCTTTGCTGATGACCTTGCCGCTGCCATCGGCAAACAGCATGCAACCCGAGGTGGCGCTGGCGGGCAGGGCGAAGAAGAGGCCGGTAGCAAACAGGCCGGACAACAACAGGCGGGACATGAAATCTCCTTGATGAACAAGAGCGCCCTCATGGCGGCTCCGAGGGAGGCAGCTTAGCCTCCCTCTGTGTGTTCAATGTGAAGTCGGCGGGAGCAAGTGTGAGCCTTTCACCGGCTCAGGCGAGCGGTAGCCACAACTCGGCCAGCACCCCGCCCTCCGGCAGGTTGCCCAGAGTCAACCTGCCGCCGTGCTGGCGCGCCACCTCGCGGGCGAAGCTGAGGCCGAGGCCGCTGCTCTTGCCCTTGTCCGGCCTCGGCAAGGAGTAGAAGCGCTCGAAGATCCGTGACAGGGCGTAGTCCGGTATGCCGGGCCCATGGTCCCTCACCCGGAAGCAGTAACCCCCCTCCTCCAGCTGCCCGGTCAGCGACACCTCGGCGCCCGCTGGGGAGAAGTCGAGGGCGTTGTCCAGCAGGTTGCCGAGGGCCTGCTCCACCAGCAGGGGATCCCACTTCTGCTTCTGGGCCTCGGCCAGGTCAGCTTGCAGCCTGATCTGGCGGCGTCCGGCGACGACCTGACGGGCGTCGAGCACCCGTTTGCCCAGGGTGGCGGGGGCACTGGCTTGCCGGTCCAGCCCCTGCCCGGACTCCAGCCTGGCTAGCTGCAGCATGCGCTCGATCAGCTGCTGCATGCGGGCCGTTTCCAGATTGATGTTGTCGATAAAGCGCCTCGCCACCTCGGGGGGCGGTGCCTCCGTCAGTATCTCCCCCGCCCCGCGGATGGCGGCGAGGGGGCTCTTGAGCTCATGGGTCAGGCTGTGGACATAGGCCTCGATATAGGACTTGCCGTCCAGCTGGCGACGCATGGTCTCGAGGGAGCGGCCGAGCCGGTCCAGCTCGGGGCTGTAGAGCCGTGGCAGGCTGGTGGGTTTCCCCTGGCTGACCGCATCGGCGTAGTGAACCAGCTTGCCGATGGCACGGGTGAGCCACCACACCAGCAGGGCACCGATCAGCAGGGAGATGATCAGCAGCACGGCCGCCCCCTGTAACAGCTGGTGTTCGCTGCGCTCTATCATGGGCAGCAGGGTGCGGTTGGGCTTGGCGACGGTGAGGGAACCCAGGATCTCGCCCCCCTCGCGCAAGGGGGCGGCCACGTGCATCACCGAGCTGGCGGGATCGTCCGGGTCGCTGCGGGTGCTGCGGGCGCCGTACTCACCGCGCAGGGTGCGGTAGACGTCGTTCCAGCGCGAATAATCCTTGCCGAGATCCTGGCCGCTGGAGTCATAGACCACCAGCCCCTTGGCATCCACCACGTAGATGCGGTACTCCGCCTGTTGCTTGAGGTGGCCGTCGATCAGGGCGTTGAGGGGGGTCTGGTTGAGGCGGGCGAAGGCGCTGGCGAGCCGGCCATCCGCCATCTTGCCTTCCTGCAGATCGTCCAGCGCCAGCGGTGCCAGCAGCTGGGCCATGTCCACCAGGGTATCCTCGGTGGCGCTGCGCACTCCGGGCTTGATCTCCTCGACGAATATCTCCAGCACGAACCAGGCGGCCAGGGCGAAGATCAGCACCAGGCCGCACAGCAGTTGCAGTCCGATCCTCATGTCCGCCCCCGCTTATCGCCCAGTTTTGGGTCGCATCGCCACGCAGGCCTCTTCATGCCAGCTCCAGGCTGTAGCCCAGGCCGCGATGGGTCAGAATCAGGCTGGTGGCCGGATCCCGCTCACGCAGCTTGGCCCGCAGGGTCTTGATATGGGTATCCACGGTGCGATCCAGGCTCTCTTCCGCCCCGCACCACACCAGATCCATCAGCTGCTGGCGGGAGTAGACCCGCCCCGGCGCCTGCATCAGGGTCTTGAGCAGCAGGTATTCGTAGCGGGTGAGGGCCAGGGCCTGGCCGTGGAAGCAGATGCGGGCCCGCTCCTCATCCAGCACCAGCAACAGGCTGGGCTGGGGAGCAACCGGCTGGCTGCGGCGCAGGATCACCCGTACCCGGGCACACACCTCCCGCGGCGAGAAGGGCTTGGCCACATAATCGTCGGCGCCAATCTCCAGCCCGATCAGGCGGTCTATCTCCTCGCTGCGGGCGGTGAGGAACATCAGGGGGCGATCGCAACGGGTGCGTACCTGCTTGCACAGCTCGAAGCCGCTGATGTCAGGCAGGCCTACATCCAGGATCAGGAAATCGGGTTGCGTCTGTTCCAGTCGCGCCAGCATGGGCTGTCCCAGGGGGAACCACTCCACCTCGAAACCGTCGGTTTGCAGGGCGTAGATCAGGGTGTCGGCGATGCTGGCCTCATCTTCCACCAGCCAGATGACTCGTTTTTGCATGGCGTCCTCTCGCAAATCAGCCCCCCATTCTGGCATCGATGCACATCGGATCCTATTTGCCGTTTGATTTTTCCAAAAAAGTCGCTAACATTTCGATATTCTTTCGAATTGAAACTTTTAAATGAACAAACGTAACACCCAACAGCGTCGCCACACCATAGTCACCCTGGTTCAAGAGCAGGGTGAAGTGAGCGTCGATGCCCTCGCCAAACACTTCGCCACCTCCGAGGTGACCATTCGCAAGGATCTGGCGGTGCTGGAAACCGGCGGTCTGCTGCTGCGCCGCTACGGGGGCGCCATCCCCCTGCCCTCCGAGATGGTGGTGACGGACAACCCGGAGCAAGTTTCGAAACGAAAGATGGCCATCGCCCGTGCCGCCGCCGAGCGCATCCGCGATCACAACCGCGTCATCATCGACAGTGGCAGCACCACCAGCGCCATGATCCCCCTGCTCGGCAACAAGCGTGGCCTCATCGTCATGACCAACTCCCTCAACGTGGCGGGCGCCCTGCGGGAGCTGGAGAACGAACCCACATTGCTGATGACGGGCGGCACCTGGGATCCCCACTCCGAGTCCTTCCAGGGTCAGGTGGCGGAGCAGGTGCTGAGATCCTACGACTTCGACCAGCTGTTCATCGGTGCCGACGGCATCGATCTGGCGCGGGGCACCACCACCTTCAACGAGCTGGTGGGCCTCTCCCGGGTGATGGCCGAGGTCTCCCGCGAGGTCATCGTCATGGTCGAGTCCGAGAAGATCGGCCGCCGCATCCCCAATCTGGAGCTGCCATGGGGCAGCGTCCACACCCTGGTGACCGACGAGGGGCTGGCTCCCGAGGCCAGAGAACAGATTCAAGCCCAGGGGATCCAGTTGGTCTGTGCCCCTGTTGTCAGTTGATATGACTATCTAAACCGAATATCCAACTATCCAAAGCATCAAGATTAACGTCTCAAGGAGAATCCTATGTGTGGCATCGTCGGGGCCGTGGCCCAACGTGATGTGGCTGAAATCCTGGTAGAAGGCCTGCGCCGTCTGGAGTACCGCGGTTATGACTCCGCCGGTGTGGCCGTGTTCAGCGCCAGCCAGCCGCTGCAGCGGGTACGCCGCCTCGGCAAGGTGGCCGAGCTGGCCAAGGCGCTGGAGGAGCAGTCCGTCCACGGCGGCACCGGCATCGCCCACACCCGCTGGGCCACCCACGGCGAACCGTCCGAGCGCAACGCCCACCCCCACGTCTCCGATCACATAGTCGTGGTGCACAACGGCATCATCGAGAACCACGAGGAGCTGCGCAGCCGGCTGCAGGGCATGGGCTATGAGTTCAGCTCCGACACAGACACCGAGGTGATCGCCCACCTGGTGCACCATGAGCTGAAATCCGCCCCCAGCCTGCTGGCGGCCATGCAGGTCGCGGTGAAGCAGCTGCGCGGCGCCTACGGCACTGTGGTGATGGACAGCCGCGATGACAGCCGTCTGGTGGTGGCCCGCTCCGGCTCCCCCCTGGTGATCGGCCGCGGCATCGGCGAGAACTTCATCGCCTCCGACCAGATGGCCCTGCTGCCTGTGACCCGCCGCTTCATCTTCCTGGAAGAGGGTGACGTGGCCGAGGTGACCCGCCGCGACGTCCATGTGTTCGACACCGACGGCAACGCCGTGGTGCGCGAGGAGCTGGAGTCCGAGCTCTCCCACGACGCCGGTGACAAGGGCGAGTACCGCCACTACATGCTCAAGGAGATCTACGAGCAGCCCAAGGCCATCACCAACACCCTGGAAGGGCGGCTTGGCAGCGATCACGTGATCGTCGAGTCCTTCGGCAACGGCGCCCGCGCCATCTTCGACAAGGTGGAGCACGTGCAGATCGTCGCCTGCGGCACCTCCTACAACTCCGGCATGGTGGCGCGCTACTGGTTCGAGGAGATCGCCGGCGTCTCCTGCGACGTGGAGATCGCCTCCGAGTTCCGCTACCGCAAGTCCGTGGTACGCCCCAACAGCCTGCTGGTGACCCTGTCCCAGAGCGGCGAGACCGCCGACACCCTGGCCGCCCTGCGCCTGGCCAAGGAGTCCGGTTACATGAGCTCGCTCGCCATCTGCAACGTGCCGGGCTCCTCCCTGGTGCGTGAATCCGACCTGGCCTTCATGACCCGTGCCGGTGCCGAGATCGGCGTCGCCTCCACCAAGGCGTTCACCACCCAGCTGGCCGGCCTGCTGATGCTGGTGGCCTCCGTCGGCCACTGCCGCGGCCACCTGAGCGCCGCCGCCGAGACGGAGCTGGTGAAGGCGCTGCAGGCCCTGCCCCTGCGCATCAAGGAGAGCCTGGCCCTGGCCAAGCAGATCGAGACTCTGGCGGAAGAGTTTGCCGACAAGCACCACAGCCTGTTCCTCGGCCGCGGCAGCCAGTACCCCATCGCCATGGAAGGGGCGCTCAAGCTCAAGGAGATCTCCTACATCCATGCCGAGGCCTATGCCGCCGGTGAGTTGAAACACGGCCCGCTGGCGCTGATCGATGCCGAGATGCCCATCATAGTGGTGGCGCCGAACAACGATCTGCTGGAGAAGCTGAAGTCAAACGTGGAAGAGGTGCGCGCCCGTGGCGGTATCCTGTACGTGTTCGCCGATGCGGATGCTGGCTTCAAGAGCGACGAGACCATGCGGGTGATGAGCCTGAACCACGTGGAAGAGATGATTGCCCCCATCGTCTACACGGTGCCGCTGCAGCTGCTCTCCTACCACGTGGCCCTCATCAAGGGCACGGACGTGGATCAGCCGCGCAACCTGGCCAAATCCGTTACCGTGGAGTAAGAGACCGCATCTCGTGGCTGGATAAGCACTTTATCCCGTCACTATCCGCGGGTCCCCAAGACCGGCGCGCCACAACCCGTGGTGCGCCGGTTTTTTGTTATTCAAGTGACTGAAAGCAGGCGGATTATTTCGAAGCTAAGCTTCCTCTAGACCGGGTGGCACAGATGAGTGACCACTCAATACAGGGCTGGAGAGCGCATCCCATGAATCATCCCCAAGCAACCCATTCCCCCACCACTGTGCTGGTGGTGGACGATACCCCGGACAACCTGATGCTGATGGCCGATCTGCTCAGGGACAAGTACAGGGTCAAGCTCGCCAACAACGGCGAGAAGGCCCTGCGCATCCTGGCGGGGGATCCCCTGCCGGATCTGATCCTGCTGGACATCATGATGCCCGGCCTGTCCGGACTGCAGGTGGCGGAGCAACTGCAGCAGGATGCCCGCACCCGTCACATCCCCATCATCTTCCTCACCTCCATGGCGGCGGTGGAGAGCGAGCTCCAGGGGCTGGCGCTCGGCGCCGTCGACTACATCACCAAGCCCATCAGCCCGCCCCGGGTGCTGGCGCGGGTCGAGAATCAGCTGAAGGTCAAGGCGGCCGCCGATTTCCTGCGGGATCAGAACGACTTCCTCGAGCGGGAGGTGCAGCGCCGTACCCGCGAGGTGATGGCGATCCAGGACGTGACCATACAGGCCATGGCCTCCCTGGCGGAGACTCGGGACAACGAGACCGGCAACCATATCCGCCGCACCCAGCACTACGTCAAACTGCTCGCCGAGCTGTTGCGGGACCACCCCCGTTTTCGCCACTTCCTCAGCGACGACACCATCCACCTGCTGTTCAAGTCGGCCCCCCTGCACGACATCGGCAAGGTCGGTATCCCGGACCATATCCTGCTCAAACCCGGCCGCCTCACCAAGGAGGAGTTCGAGATCATGATGACCCACACCACGCTCGGGCGGGATGCCATCCAGCGGGCCGAGGATCAGCTCGGGTTCCCGGTGGATTTTCTGCGGCTGGCCAAGGAGATCGCCTATAGCCATCAGGAGAAGTGGGACGGCAGCGGTTATCCGGAGGGGCTGGCCGGGGATGCCATCCCCATCAGTGCCCGGCTGATGGCGGTGGCCGATGTCTATGATGCGCTGATCAGCCGCCGGGTCTACAAGGCGGGCATGCCCCACGAGGAGGCGGTGGACATCATCCGCCAGGGCGGAGGCTGGCACTTCGATCCGGATGTCTGCGCGGCCTTCCTGTCCGCCACCGAGCAGTTCAAGGCCATCGCCGATCGCTTCAGCGACAGCGAGCAGGACATGGCCGAGCTGCAGGCCGCCAGACATCATCCCACCCCCTGACAAGGAGCCCCTATGAGAGTGCTGGTTCTGCTTGAGCGGCTCGCGCTGCGGCACAAGCTGATATTGGGGTTCGCCGTGCTGCTGGCGCTGGCCTTGGCCCTCGGCATCCAGAGCCTGCGCACTCAGAACAAGCTGACTCGGGATCTGGACAACCTCTATAGCAAGGACCTGGTGGGAGCCATCCACCTGCAGGAGGCGCGGGTGCAACTGCCCCATATCCAGCAGGCCCTGCGCAAGGCCGTCGGTTCCAACGATCCGGATGTGCGGCTCGAGGCCTTCAAGCAGTTGCAGGATGCCCAGAAGAGGCTGTATGAGGAGCTGGCCCTGGCCAAGCCCACCCTGTGGCGCACCGAGAGCTTGGTCAATTCGTCGGATCTCGATCTTCAGCTCGAGCGTCACCAACAGCTCAGCGACAAGGCGCTGCAACTGGCCGCCCAGGGCCATCAGGAGCAGGCGCAGGCGCTGCTAAACGGCGATGAGTTTGAGCGGCTGGACGCCCGCGCCGATGCCATGCTGGAGCACATCGCCGAGGTCAAGCAGTCCGCACTGCGGGATCTGGTCATCCAGATCACGGGGTTTGCCAAGCAGAGCAGCCTGCTCACCTATTCGTTGCTGCTGGGGGGCCTGGGGCTGTCGCTGATCCTGGTCTGGCTGGTCAGCAAGTCGATCCGCAATCCCCTCGAGCGGGTGCGCAAGGCGGTGGACCTGCTGGCCGCCGGGCAACTGGATCACCCCATTCCCCATGCCGACATGCACAATGAGACCGGCGATCTGGCGCGGGCCATCGCCACCCTGCAGCTGGAGGCGCGTCAGCTGGAGCTGCAGCGCAGGGTCAAGGCCCAGGTCTCCCTGCTGCAGGTGGACTTGCAACTGGCCGAGACGCCGCCAGAGCTGGCGCAGGTCTTCTTCGCCCGCATGGCGCCCCAGCTCGGCGTCTGCCAGGGGGCGCTCTACAGCCTGCATCAGGGGTCGGCCAGCCTGCATCTGGTGGGAGGCTACGCGAGCGATCCCAAGCACCCCCTGGCCGAAGAGGTGGCACTGGGGGAAGGGATGCTGGGCCAGTGTGCCCTCGATCGTCAGCCACGCCAGCTGACCGCGGTGCCGGAGTCCTTCTGGCATGTGCGCACCCAGCTCGGCGCCGGGCCCGCCAGCCAGCTGCAGGTGCTGCCTGTGATGCGCGGGGAGCGCCTGCTCGGGGTGCTGGAGCTGGCCGGCTTCCAACCTCCCGGCGAGACGGAGACATTGTTACTGCAGGAGGTGCTGCCCAGGCTGGCGGGGGCCATGGCCATCATGGAGCGCAGCGAGGCCGCCCTGGCCCTGCTGAAGGAGACCCGCCGCCAGGCCGACGAGATGGGGACCCAGACCCTGCAACTGGAGCATCAGGCAAGGGCGCTCGAGGCCCAGCAGGGTGCCCTGCGCGCCACCGAGGCCTGGTATCGCGGCATCATAGAGGCGGCGCCGGACGGCATGCTGGTCATAGGTGCCGACGGCCTCATCCTGCTGACCAATCCCCAGCTGGACAAGCTGTTCGGCTACGCCGCCGGCGAGCTGATCGGCCAGTCCATCGAATGTCTGGTGCCAAAGAGTGGCCGCGATCAGCATGTGGCGCTGCGCAACGACTTCATCGCCCACGGCAGCACGCGCCAGATGGGGGCCGCCATCGAGGATCTGCAGGGGGTGCGCAAGGACGGCAGCCAGTTCTCCGTGGAGATTGGGCTCTCCCGTCTGCCGACCCTGGTGGATCGCGGCATCTGCGTCTGCGCCTCGGTGCGGGACGTGAGCGAGCGCAGGGCCATGGGGGCCAGGCTGCGCACCGCCAGCGAACGCCTGACCCTGGTACAGGAGGCGGGGGGCATAGGGATGTTCGACATCGATCTCGTGACCGGTCGCAACTACTGGACGCCGCAGCTGGAGAAGATGTTCGGGTTGGAGCCAGGTGGCTTCGGCGGCAGCCAGGCGCACTGGAAGGCCTTGCTGCACCCCGAGGATGCGGACTCTGCCACCCAGATCTTCGAACGGGCCATCGAGGAGGGGGCGGACAGGATAGAACTCGATTTTCGCATCGTGCGTCGGGGGGACGAGGCCGTGCGCACCTTCAAGGCGCTCTGCCGTTTCACCCGTACCCCGGAGGGTGTGCCACTGCGGGCCACCGGGGTCAACATCGATGTGACGGCGCTGACCGAGGCGCGAGCGGTGGCGGAGGAGGCGACCCAGGCGAAGAGCGCCTTCCTCGCCAACATGAGCCACGAGATCCGCACCCCCATGAACGCCATCATCGGCATGAGCCACCTGGCCCTGCACACCCAGCTGGATCGCCGCCAGCGCAACTACATCGAGAAGGTACACCGCTCGGCGGAGAACCTGCTCGGCATCATCAACGACATCCTCGACTTCTCGAAGATTGAGGCGGGCAAGATGGAGCTGGAGATCATCCCCTTCCACCTGGAGGACGTGCTGGACAACTTCGCCAACATGATTGGCCTGCGGGCCGAGGAGAAGGGGCTGGAGCTGCTGTTCGACACGGCGCTGGAGCTGCCCACCGCCCTGGTGGGTGACCCGCTGCGGCTCGGGCAGATCCTCATCAACCTCGGCAACAATGCGGCCAAGTTCACCGAGCGGGGGGAGATAGTGGTGGGGGCCGAGGTGCTCAGGGATGAGGGCGCTCAGCTGGAACTGCATTTCTGGGTGCGGGATACCGGGATCGGCATGAGCCAGGAGCAGTGTGAGCGGATTTTCCAGTCGTTCAGCCAGGCCGACAGCTCGACCACCCGCAAGTACGGTGGTACAGGGCTAGGGTTGTCCATTTCCAAGCGGCTGGTGGAACTCATGGGGGGGCGTATCTGGGTGGAAAGCGTGGAGGGAGAGGGTTCCAGCTTCCACTTCTGTGCCCTGCTGGGGCGCCAGAGCGAGCAGCAGCCGAGGCGGATGTTCACCCGGGATGAGCTGATAGGAGTGCGGGCCCTGGTGGTGGACGACAACGCCAGCGCCCGCGAGATCCTCTACGGCATGGCCAGCAGCTTTGGCATAGAGGTGGACGTGGCCGACAGCGGTCGCACCGCGTTGGCGATGCTGGTGGAGGCCGAGGCCAAGTCGCTGCCCTATGATCTGGTGCTGATGGACTGGCGCATGCCGGGCATGGACGGGGTGGAGACGGTGCGCCAGATGCGTGCTGCCAATCTGGCACAGACGCCGTCGGTGATCATGGTGACCGCCTTCGGTCGCGAAGAGGTGCACGAGCAGGCCGAAACCCGGGGAGTGCCCCTGTCTGCAGTGCTGACCAAGCCGGTGACCCCTTCCACCCTGCTGGAGGCGCTCGGCAGCGTGCTCGGCAAGGTGCCGCTCATGGACAGCCGGGCGACCGAGCGCAGCGAACAGACTGCCAGTGCCAGCGCCAGCCTGAATGGGGCCCGATTGCTGCTGGTGGAGGACAACGAATTGAACCGGGAGCTGGCCTATGAGTTGCTGCAGGAGGCGGGCATCTCCCTCAGCCTCGCGGTCAATGGCCAGGAGGCGCTGGATCTGCTGGCACGGGACGCCGATTTCGATGGGGTCTTGATGGATTGCCAGATGCCTGTGATGGACGGTTACACCGCCACCCGTCAGATCCGCCTGCAACCACGCCTTGCCAGCCTGCCGGTGATCGCCATGACGGCCAACACCATGACAGGTGATAGGGAGCGGGCGCTGGCCGCTGGCATGAACGATCAGATAGCCAAGCCCCTGGATGTCGCCAGCATGTTTTCGATTCTGGCCAGATGGATCAAGTCGGGAAACCGGCGACCCGCCATGGCCGGGTCGACGGTGACGGCTGGGGTTCCCGGCCTGCCCACCGAGATGGAGGGCATGGATCTGGCCGCCGGGCTGGCGACCTGTCGGGGACGGGTCGATCTCTATCGGCGCCTGCTGCGCAAGTTCCTCTCGGCCCATCAGGATTTTGCCGGGCAGTTTGCCGCAGCTCTTGCCGATCCCGATCCGGAGGCGGCGACCCGGCTCGCACACAGCCTGAAGGGGACGGCTGGCAACATAGGTGCGTTGGAGGTTGCGAGGGCGGCGGCCGAGCTGGAGCAAGGCTGTCGGGCCCACCTCGGCAATGATGCGCTGCAGGGGGCGCTGGCCGCTGTGGTGCTAGCCCTGACGCCTGTGCTCAAATCCCTTAGCGATGAAGTGGGAAGGGAGCCGGCGACAGCGACTGCGCCCACCGCATTGATTGCGGAGAGCGCATTGCACCCACGGTTGCTGAGGCTGGCCCATCTGCTGGCCGAGAGTGACAGCGAGGCGGTTGAGGCGCTGTCGGCGCTGAGATCCCTTGCCCTCGAACCCGCTCTGGCAGGGCTACTTCAGCAGGTTGCGATCAAGGTCGAACGCTACGACTTCGATGCGGCACTGGCGCTGCTGGAGAGCAGAGATGAAGGGGAACGGGGGAGTGCAGGATAGTGGCCGTGTAGCTGTGGCTCCGGAAATAAAAAGAGCCGCATCATGCGGCTCTTCTCATTATTGCCATGGCTCATGAGAGACGCAGGTTGGTGATGGTCACATCGCTCAGGGAGGGCACTATGATGCCGCTTGAGATGCTCTTGGCGATCGCCTGGTTCCGGTTCTTGGAATCCGTCTTGTTGGTGACCTGATTGAGGTGGAAGTTAACGGTGCGCTCGCTGATGCCGAGGATGGTCGCTATCTCCCAGGAGGTCTTGCCCTCGCTGGCCCAGAACAGACACTCCTTCTCCCTGTCCGACAGCTCGGTCAGGTACTTCATCAGGTCCGGCCTGTTCTTGATGAGCTCCAGTGCGGAGTTGAAGATGTAGCTGGCGCAGAACGACAGCAAGGGAACGTTTTCAAACATCAGGTCCGAGCTGGATTTTTCCTTGCTGATGAAGGAGAGGATGCCGTGCTCCCCCTGCGGGGTGTGCAGCGGGAAGGAGACCCCGTTTCTGACCCCGAAATCGGCGGCCAGATTCATCACCTCCCGGCTGGCGCTGGGCAGCCAGGGAGAGTCGCAGTCGAGTTTGTTCCAGAAGATGGGCTGGGTCTGTTTCAGTCCGAGGAAGACCACAGGATCCTGAGTCAGGTAGCGCCGCTCCGAATAGGCGTCAAACCAGCTGGTGGGGCAGTTGTTAAACAGGGCGACATGGGATTTCTGCATGCTGATGGGAAAAATAATCAGCAAACGGAAGTAATCAAACCCCATCTGATGGCTGAAGCGTTCGAGTTGCTGCTGGATCTCGCTCGTTTTCTTGGCCTTGGTGAATCGATCTATGTGTTCCCAGATCGCATCGTTGAACATGTCAGTCTCCTTTTTCGATCATTTATCATCCTGATCGAAAAGACATTTTTTAGTTATTTAATGTGGTGTTGTTACGACCAACGCCAGTAACTCCCGTGCTTGTCTAAAAAGTATCCTGTTTTTTTGGCTGGAGGCCAAGAAAATCATCTGATTGCCACTGGGACGACTCTTTGAGACAATGAGAATAGTTATCATTGTTAAGATTATGTACCATGAAAAAGCTCTGGGGTCTGGCCTTGTTGCCACTGGCCGCCCATTTCGTCGCCAATGCAGACGATCTGGTTGCGCCTGCACTGAAAAACAGCATAGCTGATGGGAAATCTTCCCAACAACGAGTCGAAAAAGCAGCCGATGCGGCCGTGTCTGCCAGGGCGGAGCTGCAGAGCGCACAGCTGCAACTGCGGGATCTGGAAGCCTACAACCGCTACATGCAGTCTCTGGTGGCCGATCAGCAAAATGAGCTGGGCAAGCTGACCAGCCAGCTGGAAGCGGTTGAACAGACCCGTCAGGGATTGATCCCGTTGATGCTGCAGATGCAGGCCGATCTGGAGCAACTGGTACAGGACGATATTCCCCTGCGTAAAGACGATCGTCTGGCGCGAGTCGAACAACTCAAGGTGACCCTGGCCCGTGCCGATGTGAGCGAGGCCGAGAAGTTCCGTCAACTGCTGCAGGCCTATCAGATAGAAGCTGAATACGGTAGCCGGATGGACGCTTATCCCGCCCAACTGATGCTGGATGGTGCCGAGCGCCGGGTCGATGTGCTGGCCCTTGGCCGGGTTTCCCTGCTGGCCATGACGGCGGATCGCAGCCAGGCCTGGCGCTGGTCTGCCGAAGCCAGGCAGTGGCAATCTCTCGACAGCCAGTGGCTCTCCCCCATCGCCGATGCGCTGGACATGGCGGCCGACAAGAAAGTCCCGCAACTGTTGCACGTCCCCCTGTCCGTCGCCCGTAGTCAGGAGGCCCAATCATGAGATCAGCCATGAAGTGGTTCCCCCTTCTCATCACCCTCTCCCTCGGCTCCCCACTGGCTAACGCCGAAGACTGGCAGGCGCAGGAGCAGGCCCGTGAGCAGACTGCCAAGCAGGATCTGGCCTCCGTCTCCAGCGAATTGAACAGTGCTCGTGCCAAGCTGGCCGCCGCCCAGAGCCTGAGCAAGCAGCTGGCCAGCCAGTTTGCGGATAACGAGAAACAGCTGGTGGAGCTCAATGCCCAATGGGAGCAAGCTTCCGGCGACATGAACGAGATCTTCGCGGTGACCCGCCAGGGGGCGAGCGATGCGGCCAAGCTGCTGGCCGAGTCCTCGGTACAGGGGCAATACCCGGATCGTTTGGCCGCGCTGCAAGCCATGGCCCAGGACAAGCAGGTGCCGGATCGCGCCGCCCTCGCCCTGTTGCCCGCCACCCTGTTGCAAGAGATCCGCGAATCGGCTCGTGTTACCCAGTTCAGCGGCAAGGTGCTCGATGCCCAGGGTGCGGCCAGTGAGCAGCCCCTGACCCGGGTCGGCAGCTTTGCCCTGTTCGGCGGTGCCGGTTACCTGCAGGTGAGCGCCGAGGGCATTACCCCTGTACTGGGGCTGCCCGGTGCCGTGCAATCCGAGCTGGCCGCCTATCAGGGCAAGGAAGGGGAAGCCCTGCCGCTGGATCCCTCCCACGGCGTGCTGCTCGACATGCTGGCTCAGGCCCCCACCTTCTGGCAGCAAGTCCAGCAGGGGGGTCAGGTTGGCGCCATCATAGTGCTGCTGGCCGTCATCGGCCTCGGCATTGCCGGCGTGCGGCTCTGGACTCTGTCCCGGGAGCTGAGCCGGGTGCGTCGTCAGCTCAAGAGTGGCGAATATCACGCCGACAACGCCCTCGGCCGGGTGCTGACGGTGGCGGATCAACACCCCGAGCTGAGCATGGAGACCCTCGAACTGAGGCTGGATGAGGCCATCCTGCAGGAGACGCCACGACTCGAGCGCGGCATCGGCATGGTCAAGGTCATCGCGGCCATCGCCCCCATGCTGGGTCTGCTCGGCACAGTGACCGGCATGATAGGTACCTTCCAGGCCATCACCCAGTTCGGCACCGGCGATCCCAAGATCATGGCGGGCGGCATCTCCATGGCGCTGGTGACCACAGTGCAAGGCCTGGTGGCTGCCATTCCGCTGATCCTTGCCCACAGCCTGCTGCAATCCCGCTTCACCGAGCTCTCCAACGTCCTGGAGCAACAGGTCGCCGGCATCCTGGCCGAGCGGGCCGAGAGCAACGGGGACTTGGAGCGGGTGGCATGATCATCGACATCTGGCAACAGTTGCAGAGCTTCATGGGCCGTGGCGGCCCTGTGCTCTGGGTCATTCTGGCCCTGCTGGTGCTGATGTGGATCCTGATGATCGAGCGGGTGCTCTACCTCAATCTGGGGTTTGGTGTCTTGCAGCGGCAACTGTTCAGTCGCTGGCAGGCCCGCACCGAACACCACAGCTGGCATGCCAGGGCCATCCGTGGTCGCTGGCTGGCCGAGGCGGAGCTCGAGCTCAACCGCCATCTGATCTTCATCCGCACCCTGGTGGTGCTCTGCCCCATGATGGGGCTGCTCGGCACAGTGACCGGCATGATAGGCGTATTCGATGCGTTGGCCGCCGCCAACCGCTTTAACCCGGAGAGCATGGCGGGCGGGATCTCCCGTGCCACCATCCCCACCATGGCAGGCATGGTGGTGGCGCTGTCCGGCGTGTTGTTACTCAGCCGGCTCGAGAGCCAGGCCAAGCGTGCGCTGGCCAGGACTCGTGACGGTTTGCGAGAAGAGAAGGTAATGCAATGAGACGGCAATCCAAACGCCAGCGCGATGAAGTGCAGATCGACATGACCCCCATGCTGGACATAGTGTTCATCATGCTGATCTTCTTCATCGTGACCACCTCCTTCGTACGCGAGGCCGGGCTCGAGGTCCACAGACCCCAGGCCAGCCAGGCCAAGGCCCAAAAGTCTTCCAGCATCATGCTGGCCATCGGTGCCCAGGGGCAGATCTTCCTCGACCGCAAGCAGGTGGATGTGGAGCGGGTGCAGGCCAGCCTGTCCCGCATGCTGACGGAGCAACCCGACGCCAGCCTGGTGATCCAGGCGGACGAACGGGTGCCCCATGGTCGCGTGGTACGGGTGATGGATGAGGCCAAGGCCGCCGGGATCGCCAACATCGCCGTGGCGGTGGCGCCGAAATGAAATTCAAGCTGATGAGCCTGGGACTGGGGTTGCTCCTCAGCCTGGGGATACTGCTGTTCATGGCCACCCTGGTGGAACCCCCCAAGAAGGAGAAGTCCTCGGCCGAACAGAGAACCATCGTCATCAACATGCAGACCGAGGTGAACGAGGTGCAGGTCCGTGAGCGCCCGGTCCCCGAGCAACCCGAGCCCTTGCCCGAGCCTCCTGCCGCCCTGGCGTCCACCCCGCTGCCCATGCCGGCGGCGGCTCCCCTGTCGTCGGTGCAGCCCAGTCTGGATCTGATCTCCAGCCTGAGTGCCGTGCAGGTTCATGCGCCCGGCGTGGCGACCAGCACGGCGCCCGTACTCAGCGGCAACTTCCACGGTCAGGCACAGGGGGCGCGGATTGGGGTCGGCGACATACTGACGCCGCTGCAACGGGTCGAGCCGGCTTATCCCTATCGTGCCCAGCAAGCGGGCATCGAAGGGTTTGTGACGGTGCGCTTTGCCGTCGACAGCGACGGCCGCGTGCAAAATGTGGAAGTGATCGAAGCCAAGCCCAAGCGTCAGTTCGAGCGCGCCGCCATTCAGGCCGTCAGCAAATGGCGCTATCAGCCAAGACCTGGCGCCAGTGACAAGCTGATGCAGGTCATCACGCTCAAATTCAAGTTGGAGTCATAACTATGCTGCGGATCTGGATCTGCCTGCTGGCCCTGGTCAGCCACGCCTGTCTGGCCCTGGAAGTCAGCCCAAACTTCTCCCGCCAGCTGGAACCCGTGATGAAGCTCTACCAGTCCGGGCAATGGCAACAGGCCCAGAACCGGGCGTCCGAGCTCAAGCCACAGTCCGATGGTGAGCGCGCCTGGCTGGCCCAGCTGCAAGCATCGCTGGCGGCCAATCTGCAACAGACGACTCAGGCGAGCCGTTATGTGGAGCAGGCATTGGCCTATAAGGAGTGGCCACAGGAGCAACAGCTTCAGCTGCTGCGCCTGCGTGGTGACATCCAGGCCCAGCAATCCAACTGGTCTGGCGCCATCGCCAGCTACAAGGCTGCCCTGGCGCTCAAGGCCGACGACAGCCTGAGGTTGCGTCTGGCGGGTCTCTATTACCACAACAAGCAATACGGCGAAGCGGCCAGCCAGAGCGAACAGTTGCTCAAGAAGGGTTGGAACAAGCAGGCGGCCATCATTCGCCTCTCCGCCCTCACCGCCCAGCAGCGTTACGCCCTGGCTGCCGATCAGGCACAGGATCTCGTTCGTCGCGAGCCGAAGGAGAGCAAGTGGTGGCAGCAGGCTGTCTCGCTGAATCTATCCGCCAAGCGGGGGGATCAGGCGCTGGCCTTGTTGCAGACCGCCATCGATCGTCAGGTGATGGATGACGTGGCCGCGCGCGGTCAGCTGATCCGACTCTATGCCTGGCAGGGGTTGCCCTATCGCGGTGCCCGTCTGCTGGAAACCGCCATGGCGAAAGGGCAGATGAAGCAGAGCGCCGAAAACCAGCAATTGCTGGCCCAACTGTGGGAAGGGGCACGGGAGTGGCCAAGGGCCGTCGACAGCTGGCAGCTGCTCGCCAAACAGTATGGTCACCCCAAGGCGGGCATGCGCGCCGCCGAGCTGATGCTGCAGCAGGGCAAGATGGATGCCGCCATGACTCAGCTGGCGGTTCTCAAGTCCACGAAGGGTGAGCAGGGCAATCGTGCCAAGGCGTTGTTGGTGCAGGCTCATCTCAGCAAGCAGCAGTATGCCCAGGCGCTGGAACTAGCGCTCGAACTGCAAAAGGAAGGCAACTGGGCACAGCGAGCGACCAGCTGGGTCAACTATATCGAGACCCAGCGTGAAGAGCTGAACAAAAAATCCGCATGAATGGGGGCGGAAGGTGAACTTTTGCGCCCTTCGCCTGCTTTTTCAGCAAACGAGATCCTTTTCACAAAAAGCCCTTGTCATCCCGGCGCGGCTCCCTATAATGCGCCCCTACCAGCACGGCGGAACACGCCAAACTGATGAGCTCGCTTCCTGGTGAAGCCAGCGCCGAAAGAAAAGCGAAAACAAGCGCTTGACTTTCGAAGTGAGGTAGGTATTATACGCCACCTCAGCGCGACAAGCGCCACGCTCTTTAACAATTTGAATCAAGCAATCTGTGTGGGCACTCACAGCATCGAGCATCAAAAACAATTTTTGATTTTCAATGTCTGATGAAGTGACCAAAGCAACTTTTAGTTGCAGCAGTTAATTCAGCAATTCATTGA
>NZ_JBOFLJ010000017.1:0-1360 GCF_051657805.1 Aeromonas sp.
TGCAACTGCATGAAGAAAGCATGTAGATTGTACACAGGAACCACTCACTTTTCCAGAAAAACAAACAAACAAATTAATTACTTTGACTAGGGGTAATTTGAGTTTGAGTTTGTTCGAGTTCCTCTCGTACTACCGTCGCAATAACACAGGCTTTAAAGCAACCTTGTGTTCGTTCCTCCTATCCTTGAAAGACAATACCTTTTAACCTTGTTGTTGTTTGCCTGCCCTCTCGCGCCCGACATTCAGACTTCCGAGCATCTACCCTTTCTTTCCAAGTGCCGCTGCCTCTCAAACCATGATGACCGAACAAAGCGACGCTTTCTTCGACGACGCGGAGAGTGTGGGGAGCAACCACACTGAGCGCAGCCACGACAGCCGGTCCAGCCGTGCCTCGAGTCAGGGACGCCCTCCGATGTTCACCCAGTACCTGGGGCCGACGGTCATGTGCGGCGCAGCTTTCTCCCCAAAAGGGAGCAACGGTCGGGTCTTCATCTGCTGTGAAGCGGCTGGAGTATGCAGCCGCCCCAAGCATCGCAAGAGCGAACGCGGTGGAACTGTCGGATTTTACTACATCTTGCAGAAATCCACTCAGGGAAGACGCGACTTGGCCGAAGACACCGAGCTGAGCCCTGCAGATTATCTCACCATGATCCGAGGGGAAGAAGCCGAAGACGCCGCTGACCTTGAGGACTATGCCACGGCCGCGGCAGGAACTCCGGTCCCTACCGAGGCGCGAGCCCAGTCCAGCTGGTCCAAGACACTGGGCCTGCAGGGAGTCACCGGTATGATCTACGGCGACACGAGGGAAGAGGCTCCCAGACAGTCCTCTTCGGCCAACAAGAAACCCGCCGCGACCCGCAGTACGCGCTCCGCCAACGTCCAGTTCACGTCCCCCGTCTCCATGCCGTCCAAGGCCAAGGCGGTGGCCTCTCTCCCCAGTGCCGCAGACCAGAAAATCATGGAGCTCGAGCGACTGGTGGCCAGTCTAAAAGGGGAACTAGGTCAGACCCCCAGCGGACAAGCAAGAACCACCAGCAAGCCGAAGGGAGGCACCCCCCGCGGTAACCAACAGACAACTGGAGGCAAGCCTTACGCGGGCCAGTCCAAGTCCTCCCAGTCTCGAAGCAAACAGAAGCCGCCCCCCGTCCGGGAAGACTCGGATTCAGAAGAGTCGGTGGCTCCCAAACCCCGAGGCAAGCCCAAGGCGAAGCCGAGTCGACACGAGTCTGAGTCAGAGGACTCCGCGGCCGTCCAGTTCTGGTACGGAGTGGCCAGGGGAAAGTACAGCAAGTCAGGTGTCTTCGGGACCAGGGCTGAGGCCCGGTCCTTGGTGATAGCCGGCTCAAAATACATTCGAGCA
>NZ_JBOFLJ010000018.1:0-1289 GCF_051657805.1 Aeromonas sp.
ATCTCATCTGGCATCTTGCATGGGATTTCTTACAGCCTCTCGACCGCCTACACATAACTCAACTAAGCCCTGTCATGTCCCAATATGCCCTCCTGCGAGCACACGCGTCCGCTGCTGATCTCACCCCCCTCTTAGCACCTCGGCCTCCGGGTGGACCCCAGTAGAGTCCATCTTATGGCCTGCGCTTTCCTGCGCTTCAACTGTGACTATGGTGACCTTATTCGCTGGCTCCGTGGCCCATACACAGGCACCCATCGCAACTGGGACGAGACTTTTGCCGAGATCAACAGAATTCCCGATCGGCCACCTCCCCACTCCTTTCCCACACCCGATTTTGAACGGGCCCATAAAGCTTGCTTGGAAGGCGTCCCTCTGAAAGCTTCCTACAAGTCCAGCAACACATCCTGCCATTTCCGCAACGCAGCTCCCCCATCACCCAACGTCACCGAAAACGCTAGTGATGTGGACGAGACGCTCCGCAAGGAGGAGAAACTTTCCTATCACATCATCTTGCCCAGATTCCTCTGGCGCTTCTTCTCAGGCCTGCTTCTCGCTCTATTCCGGGTCGCCTACCGCTACGGCGACCCCAAACCTCGCCGATGTGTCGATCCTTCCACAACTCTCACCCCTTCCGACACCGGCAACGTAAACGCACAATGCCCAGCCCCGGGTGTTGACGAGGACCAAAACCCGACGATTTACTACGGCACAGCCTTCCAGCGTTACCGCTCCTGGCTTTGGAACCTTCACATTTCATTCCCAGACGAAGAGATAGTGCAGTCCACTGACGATATCTCCGCCGCCTTCCATCGCGTCCTCTATCATCCCGACATGGGTCCAGCCTTCGCCACAGTCTGGCGGTGCTGGCTGGTTCTCCCCGTGTCCGCCATCTTTGGCTGGAGGGCATCCTCCAGCCTCTACATGTTATACGGCGAATTGCGAGCCTACTTCGCTAATGTCATGGACGTCCCGCAGCAAGCCCTTGAGGAGCCCCTCATCCAGCGGATCCAGCTCCCCAAATCAGCACCACCCGACGTTGTTGCCACTTTCGCACGGGCTACCGCTGACTCTCTCAACCAGGGCATCATCCTTCGCCCAGACGGCACCATCGAGCGCCACCAACCCGTCTTTGTGGATGACACCGGCATCGCGCACATCATCAAATTCTTCATCGAATCCGCCGTGGCCAGCGTCTATGCAGCTTACGTGCTTTTCGGTCACCCCACCGAAGACCCCTATCGCCCTCCTTGCATTAACCCATCAAAATGGAAAGAAGTTGTCACCCATGT
>NZ_JBOFLJ010000019.1:0-335894 GCF_051657805.1 Aeromonas sp.
GACGATGAGTCCGGCGCCGCTTTTGTTTGCCTGGTTGTGAGGATTCAGGGCTTGGCATAACCCCAGCGCTGGGTCAGCACCTGCTCGATGCCCAGGTGATCCAGGAGCCGCGCCACCATGAAGTCCACCAGATCCTCGATGCTCTTGGGCTCATGGTAGAAACCGGGCGCCGCCGGCATGATGGTCACCCCGAGCCGCGCCAGTTTCAGCATGTTCTCCAGATGGATGGCGGAAAACGGGCTCTCGCGGGGTACCAGGATGAGCTGGCCCCGCTCCTTGATCACCACGTCCGCCGCCCGCTCCAGCAGGTTGTCCGAGGTGCCGTTGGCGATGGCCGAGACTGTGCCCATGGAGCAGGGACAGACCACCATCTGCCTGGGGGCCGCCGAGCCGGAGGCCACCGGCGAGAACCACTCCTCCTTGCCACAGGCCACTATCTGCCCCTCCCTCGCGCCGTATTGGCGGCAGAGGTAGGCAGACAGCTCCTTGGGGCTGCCCGGCCAATCTACCTGCTGCTCGGTCTTGAGCACCACCCGGGCGGCCGAGGAGGCCAGCAGATAGACCCTGTAATCGGCTTGTACCAGGCACTCGAGCAAACGCAGTGCATAAGGGGCACCGGAAGCCCCCGTCAGCGCCAAGGTGATCTGTTTATCCATGTTAACTCGCGATCTTCTGCTGGAGGCGGGCGAGCAGCTTGTCATGGATGCCGCCGAAGCCGCCGTTGCTCATGATCAGAATATGATCCCCCGGATGACTCTCGGCCACCAGGGCGTCGATCAGGGCATCCAGCTCCCCGAACACCTGGGCCGGACGGCGCATGTGAGCGGTCACATCGCCGAGATCCCAACCGATGTTCGGCGGCTGGAAGAAGAACACCTCGTCGGCACCGTCGAAGCAGCCGGCCAGCTCCTCCTTGTGCACCCCGAGTTTCATGGTGTTGGAGCGGGGCTCCAGCACCGCCAGGATGCGGGCCTTGCCTCCGATCCCATCAACCCTGGCGCGCAGGCCGCCGAGGGTTGTCTCGATGGCGGTCGGGTGGTGGGCGAAGTCGTCATAGACGCTGACGCCGGCCACCTCACCTTTGAGCTCCATGCGCCGCTTCGGCGACTTGAACTGACACAGGGCTTTGATCCCGTGCTCCACCATGACGCCGGCGTGGCGGGCGGCGGCGATGGCCATCAGGCCGTTGTTGACGTTGTGCTCGCCGATGCACTCCCAGCGCACCTCCCCCTGCTTGACACCGTCCAGCCACACCTCGAACACCGAGCCGTCGTCCGCCAGCTTGACCGCCTTCCACTTGGCATCGTCCTGGCCCACCAGCTCAACCTCGCTCCAGCACCCCATCTCGCGCACGGCACCGAGGTTGTGATCGGCCTGCGGGAACAGCACCCGGCCGTTGCTCGGCACGGTGCGCATCAGGTGATGGAACTGGCGCTGGATGGCGGCGAGATCCGGGAAGATGTCCGCGTGGTCGAACTCCAGGTTGTTCATGATCAAGGTGCGGGGATGGTAATGAACGAACTTGGAGCGCTTGTCGAAGAAGGCGCAGTCATACTCGTCCGCCTCGATGACGAAGAAGGGGGCGGAGCCCAGGCGAGCGGAGACAGGGAAGTTGCCCGGCACGCCGCCGATGAGGAAACCGGGTTCCAGCTTGGCATACTCCAGCACCCAGGCCAGCATGCTGGCGGTGGTGGTCTTGCCATGGGTGCCCGCCACGGCCAGCACCCAGCGATCTTTCAACACGTGTTCGAGCAGCCACTGGGGGCCCGAGATATAAGGCAGGTTGCGATCCAGCACATATTCCACGCAGGGGTTGCCACGGCTCATGGCGTTGCCGACCACCACCAGATCCGGCGCGGGAGCGAGCTGGGACGGATCATAACCCTCGGTCAATTCGATGCCCTGCTGCTCGAGCTGGGTGCTCATGGGGGGGTAGACATTGGCATCGGAGCCGGTCACCCGATAGCCGAGCTGCTTCGCCAACACCGCCAGACCACCCATGAAGGTGCCGCAGATCCCGAGAATATGAATGTGCATACCACTGCCTTGTCCAATGAAGGGAGTGGACATTCTACCAAGGTCACCGGAATTTGGCAGACCCAAGCTGCCACTGTGGTACCAAGGCTGTCGCAGTGGCCGCGAAATATGGTCATTTGACGGGACATCGCTATAATGTCGGCCTGCAAACTCGACTCCAACATGCTAAAGGAAATGTCATGAGCCTGAACCTGGTACCGGCTGGCAAGAGCCTGCCCGACGACATCTACGTCATCATCGAAATCCCGCAGAACGCCGACCCGATCAAATACGAAGTCGACAAGGACAGCGGTGCCATCTTCGTTGATCGCTTCATGTCCACTCCGATGTTCTACCCGTGCAACTACGGCTACGTGAACGCCACCCTGTCCCTGGATGGGGATCCCGTCGACGTGCTGGTTCCGACTCCCTACCCCCTGCTGGCCGGCTCCGTCATTCGCTGCCGCCCGGTCGGCGTGCTGAAGATGACCGACGAGTCTGGCGAAGATGCCAAGATCGTGGCCGTGCCGCACTCCAAGCTGACCAAGCAATACGACCACATCAAGGATGTGAACGATCTGCCCGAGCTGCTGAAAGCCCAGATCCAGCACTTCTTCGAGCGTTACAAAGAGCTGGAAGCGGGCAAGTGGGTCAAGGTGGAAGGTTGGGGCGACAAGGCCGCCGCCGAAGCCGAGATCCTGACTTCCGCCGAGCGTTACGCTGCCAAGTAAGTGTCAGCTCGCGATAAAAAGGCGCCTTATGGCGCCTTTTTATTTGTCCGTGGCTGACGATCCGGGGGATCCCCCTGGATATAGATGTCGCGGCCGTTGTCGCGATAGGGGCGGTAGTAGTCGTCACCGCAGCGGTACTCCCCGCCCGCACTGCCCACCAGATCGCAGTTCACCGGCAACACCTCCAGCCACTTCACCGCCTGCTGGAAGCGCAGCCACTCCTGCCACTCGTGTTCGCGCGCCAGCCTGTCCCGCAGGGCAAAGGTGTCCGCCGGGGAGAGCCCCTGATTGACGATCACCTGGCCCGCCGCCGCCGGCAGGGTGGTCAAGAGCAGCAGGAACATGGCACCAGCTTTCATGGTCGTCCTCCAAATCGAATATTTTCAAAATTAAATTTAAAGCTTTATCAAGTAATTACCAACTAAAGCCTCATTGGAGCAATCCAAATCCCGCTCCCTCACCTAGTTGTTTAATATCAACCGGCGCAGGAAGCATCCCCATGAAACTGGCACAAGCTCTGCTGTGGAGTCTGATGGTTGGCACCTCTTGCGCTCAGGAGGTCAGTTTCAGCTGGCAGTGGCTCTCTGCCGATGGCCAGCAGAAGCACCTGCAACTGAGCACGGACGAACGCATTCTCTCCGCCAGTCGCCACGAGATGACCCAGCTCGATGCCTCCCTCAACTATCCCCTCGAGACGCTCTACTCCTACATCAGCCCGCGCCTCTACAGCAGCATCAACCAGATCAACCAGAGCAGCCCGGAGACCGCCACCAAGTTTCGCAATCTGGAGCAGGCCTTTACCCTGCACGACAACAGCCTGGAGTCGACCCAGTTCTGGCAGGCCTACCGGCAATACCAGGAGGATGCCTTCTACCAGATGCGGGTCTCCCCCTGCGTGCATCCGGCCAACATCAAGCTGCCCTGCGTGAGGCCCAACTACTCCCAGCTGTTCTACCAGTTCAAGGGGGATCTCAAGCCCCTGGCCCAGCAGTTTTCCGCCAAGGATCTGGCCACCAGCGTGCATCTGCTGCAGGAGTGGCTGAACGCCATCCCCACTCCCCCCGAGCAGATGGATCACTTCTCCCCCCCCCTGCAGGCCCTGCAGGACAACAAGGCCGACAGCGACGAGAAGGCGCTCCTGATGGCCAGCCTGCTGGCTGAGCTGGCCCCCCAGTACATGCTCAGCATCATCTACCCCAATATCAGCATCGGCAGCGTCTCCCCCGCCTGGCTCGCCATCACGGCGGACAGCGGCCTCGAGGGGGATACGGTGGTGATCGGCAATCAGCGCCACGTGCTGCTGACCGGCTCTCCCCTGCTGGCCCAGCAGATGACCATGGCCCAGATCCCGCTGATCAGTGAACCCCTTTACTAGAATCCACTCCTCAAACCAGTTGATAAGCGGTTGATCTTTATCGGCTGCATGCGATTCTAGCGGCCCTTGCCAGGGGGCCGCGCTACAGATGGCCGCGCCGGCAGGATCCACAAGGCGATAACATTTAACACTTTTTAAACAGATCCGATCAGTTTAGGATGTGGGGTGCCTCTTTCCCTCAACCACAAGTCGTTATAACATAACAAAGGAGTGTCATACGGATGAAACATCTCGTACTTACTCTGGCGCTGCTGCCGAGCCTGGTCATGGCCCACAACATCAAGGAATCCGCCCAGGTTCCCCTGGTCAATATCGCCGACAAGGGCGAACTGGTGTTGAAGGACAAGGAGATAAGCTACCAGCCCTGGCAGAGCAAGGTGCTGACCGGCAAGGTATTCTTGATCCAGCACATCGCGGGTCGCTCCAGCGCCAAGGAGCTCAACGGCCCCATGATCGAGGCGATCAAGGCCGCCAAGCTGCCCCATGATCAGTATCAGACGGTCACCATCATCAACAGCAATGACGCCATCTGGGGCACCTCCGGCTTTGTGAAGAGCAGCGCCGAAGACAGCAAGAAGGAGTTCCCCTGGTCCGCCATGATACTGGATGCCAAGGGCATGGCCCGCAACGCCTGGGATCTGACCCCGGAGAGTTCGGCCATCATATTGCTGGATAAAGAAGGCAAGGTGCTGTTCGCCAAAGATGGCCAGCTCGATGCCACCGATATCACCAAGGTGATGGGGCTCATCAAGTCCCATCTCTGAATCAGAGAGAAGGGCGCTGATGGCGCCCTTTCCACAGGGGCTTATGGTGCGTTCCAAGCTGAAAATCGGGTTGTTGCTGCTGGGCTGGTTGTGGTTGCAACCGGCACTGGCGCAGCATCCGCTGGAAGCGGACCTGCCCGGCCATAGCCACCATTGCCTGATCTGCGCCCTCCACCTGGATGGCAAGCTGGCCCTGACCCCCGGCGCCCTGGCCCCAGCCCAGCCCTTTGTCGCCTACCCGCCCCTCTCCACCGAGATCACCCGCGTCTCGCGTCTGTACAGCCCCCACTACAGCATCCGTGCACCGCCCGCCATTCATCGTCTGTCCGTTTAAATATTTCCATTATTTATCAATAATTTTGAAAGGATTAACGATGAAAGCTGCCACCCTGTTCCTGGCGGTCGCCGCCTTTGGCGTGCAAGCCAACCACGATGAACACGAGAGCCACGGCCACGGCGCTCACGAGCATGGCCACGGCCACCTCAACCTGGTGCTCGATGGCAACCAGCTGATGATCGAGCTGCAGGCTCCCGCCGCCGATCTGGTGGGCTTCGAGCACGCCGCCAAGACGGATGCCGAGAAGGTGCAATTCGCCAAGGCCATGGCCCAGCTCAAGCAGCCGGATGCCCTGTTCCGCCTCGATCCCGCCGCCGGTTGCACCCTGGCCCAGCAGGAGATCAATGCTCCCAAGGAAGATCATGATCACGACCATGACCATGACAAGGCCGACGCCGATCACGACGAACATCACCACGAAGACGGTCACGCCGACATGGGCGCCATGTACACCTACAACTGCCAGACACCAGCCAAGCTGACCGGGCTGGAAGCCACCCTGTTCAGTCTCTACCCGAGCCTGGAGAAGCTGAGCGTGCAAGGCATCCTGCCCGCCGGTCAGACCGCCGCCGAACTGACTCCATCTGCCTACAAACTGAGCTGGTGATCCCATGACAAACGCCGTGGTTGAGATCCGCGATCTGGCCTTCGCCTGGCCAGGTGGCGAGGCTGTACTCGATCTGCCCGCCCTGCGCATCGCGCAGGGGGAGCGGGTATTCATCAAGGGCCCATCGGGTTCCGGCAAGTCGACCCTGCTCGGGCTGTTGGCCGGGATCCAGACCGCCAACCACGGCACCCTGGAGGTGCTGGGCCAGCCCTTGGCCCAGCTCTCCGGCCGCGCCCGTGACCACTTCCGGGCGGCCAATCTGGGCTACATCTTCCAGCAGTTCAATCTGCTGCCCTTTTTATCCGTGCTGGACAACGTCACCGCGGCGCTCACCTTCTCCCCCCAGAAACGCTCCCGCTTGCTCGCCAGTCCGGAGCAGGAAGCCCGCCGCCTGTTGGGCGAATTGCAGTTACCGGACGAGGCGTTGCACAGGCCGGTCCATGCCTTGAGCATCGGTCAGCAGCAGCGGGTCGCCGCCGCCCGGGCGCTGATCGGCTCACCGCCCCTGGTGATCGCCGATGAACCCACCTCGGCGCTCGATACCGACAACAGGGCCGCCTTCATCAAGCTGTTGTTCGAGGAGTGCGACAAGCAGGGCTCGACCCTCATCTTCGTCAGCCACGACCCCTACCTCGAACCCCTCTTCCCCCGGGTGGAGAACCTGCAACGGCTCAACCGGAGGGCTGCATGATGAGATCGGATAACCAGAACCTCTGCGCGCCCGCGCAGGCAGGCTGCCAGCCATTCAGGACGCGGAGGTCGCCATGCTGAAACTCGCCCTGCAAAGTCTCTGGGCCCGCCGCCTCACCGCCGGGCTCACCCTGCTGGCCGTGGCCATCAGCGTCACCCTGCTGCTCGGGGTGGAGCGGGTGCGCACCGAGGCGCGCGAGAGCTTCGCCAATACGGTCTCCGGCACGGATCTCATCGTCGGTGCCCGCTCCGGCCAGGTGAACCTCATGCTCTACTCCGTGTTTCGCATCGGCAACCCCACCAACAACGTGGGCTGGGACACCTATCAGGCCATCAAGCAGCGCCCCGGCATCGCCTGGACCATTCCCCTCTCCCTCGGAGACTCCCACAAGGGCTTCCGGGTACTCGGCACCAACGGCGACTATTTCACCCACCTGAAATACGGCCAGCAGCAGTCTCTGCAGATGCGGGAAGGGCGTCCGTTCGAGACGCCGTTCGAGGCGGTGCTCGGTGCCCAGGTGGCCGAGAAGCTCGGTTACAAGCTGGATCAGTCCATCATCATCGCCCACGGCGCCGGCAACACCTCCTTCAGCCAGCACGACAACCTGCCGTTCAAGGTGGTGGGGATACTGGCGCCGACCGGTACCCCGGTCGATCGCACCGTGCATGTACCGCTGGCGGGTATCGAGGCCATCCACCTCGGCTGGGACACCGGCCGTCACAGCAAGAACGTCACCGCCGAGCAGGCGCTGGCGCAAGATCTCACCCCCAAGACCATCACCGCCTTTATGGTGGGCCTGAGCAATCGCATATTGGCCTTCCAGCTGCAGCGCGGCATCAACACCTACACGGGCGAACCCCTGATGGCCATCTTGCCGGGGGCCGCATTGCAGGAGCTGTGGGGCATGATGAGCGTGATGGAGACGGCGCTCACCGTCATCGCCGGCTTCGTGGTAGTGGCGGGCCTCATCGGCATGCTGACCACATTGCTGGCGGGGCTCAACGAGCGACGTCGTGAACTCGCCATCCTGCGCTCCCTCGGCGCCGGCCCGTCTCACCTGTTCCTGCTGCTGGCGCTGGAGGCCATGGCCCTCACCACCCTCGGCATCGCCCTCGGGGTCGGGGCCCTCTACCTCGGACAACTGCTTGCCACCCCCTGGCTGCTCAGCCACTATGGCCTGCAACTGGGCCTGGGCCTGCCGAGTGCCTACGAATGGCAGCTGCTGGGACTGGTGTGGCTGGCAGGCATGGTGATAGGGCTGCTGCCTGCGGCCCGCGCGTATCGCTACAGCCTGAGCGATGGCATGAGTATCCGGATATGACGATGACAAGAGGGAAGATGACGATGTGGCGAGTGCTGACCGTGCTGTTGGGTGTGTTGGCTTTGCCTGCCCATGCCGTTGATTACAAGACAATCGACTGGGATGTGCTCATTCCAGAGGGTGAAAAACTGCTGCCACCGCCCCAGGTCAGCCACGACGGCAACCTTGCCTCGGTGCCGCAACCGGTCGGCGGGGTCAACAAGAAGCTGGACAACCAGGATCTGCGCATCCCGGGCTTCGTGGTGCCGCTGGAGGGGAATGCCAAGAAGGTCACCGCCTTCCTGCTGGTGCCCTACTTCGGCGCCTGCATCCACGTGCCACCGCCCCCCACCAACCAGGTGATCTATGTGAGCTACCCCAAGGGCGCGCCTGTGGACGATCTCTGGGACGCCATCTGGGTGAAGGGCAAGATGCGCACCGTCAGTTCCAGCCACGAGATGGCTACCGCCTCCTACTCCATAGAGGCGACCGACGTCAGCGTCTACGAGGAGTAAGCCGCCGCGTCTATTGCCTTGATACGCAATCAAAATGGCCTCCCCCGGGAGGCCTTTTTGTTATCCAGCCTGCACATCTGGGCCCAGGCCCGCCTGAGGGATTGCTCGTCCGCCCGGTTGGGGTAACATTCAATACCAGCCTGAATCCCCTCAGCCAGCACGGAGCCAGCATGGCCGATCTGCCGCCCCCCAAGAAAGAGAGTTCCATCCTGAGCAGCCAGGAGCAGACCCTGCGCCTGGCCCGCAGCCGCGGCATCGACGGCATGCTGACCCGCAACAGCGACAGCACCTTCGAGCAGCGCGCCACCTTCCGCCAACTGGCGGAACAGGCCGCCCGCCAGCGCAATCTGGAATCCATCATGGTGATGGCCTCCCGCCACTGTGAGGAGACGGCCGCCGGCGGCGAGATGGACAGCGACTGGCTGACCCGCTTCCTGCAGCTGGCCGAAGAGATCAGCATGGTACCCATGCAGCAGCTGTGGGGGCGTATCTTCGCCCTGGAAGTGGCGACCCCGGGTCGCTTCTCCATCCGGGCCCTCAGCACCCTCAAGGAGATGACCCAGCGCGAGGCCCAGCTGTTCCAGCGCATCTGCGCCCTCTGCTGCCACTACGAGGGGAGCGATGAGCAGCGCCTGCTGCTCGGCATGCACAAGGGGGCCAGCCTGCTGAGTCGCGCCAGAGTCACCCGCATGGGGCTCGGCAAGTACCGGGTGCCCTACAGCGCCCTGCTGCTGCTGTTCGATCTCGGTCTGCTGCACCGAGGGGAGCTCGAATCCGGCCCCCTGCCCGCCGATGGGGTGGAGCTTGCGTTCGGCAATCAACACTGGCGACTACGCCAGCGCCAGAGTCACCTCACCCTGCTCTACTACCGCCTCACCCCGGTGGGCAACGAGCTCGCCCAATTGCTGGAAGAGCCGCCGCTGGAGGAGTACCTGCAGGATCTCAAGACCCTGCTCTCCACCAACCTGCAGATCGAGACCCTGACCCAGCCCCCCGCCGGCGCACCGGATATCCCCGCCTGAATCAGCCGGGAGCCCGAGCGAGCTCCCGCTTTGTTGCTTGCCAAATTGCGAAACCGACACCCCTATTGCCAAAACGGCTCCCAAAAAGCGAATCGATTCAGCTAGTCGCCGCGCTGGCCTTGGCCGTTTTCGGCAATCCACGTACCTTGGCCAGAAAACATACATGTCGAACGCATTTTAAGCGTCTATCGACACTCTGGTGCGCGGTTTGCAGTCAGGACTCATCATTCCCATTGTCGGACGCCCCCATGAGAGTCAACCAGCCCGTTACCCAGCGTGAGCGCCTCTACCCGGCGCATCAGAATCTCATCTCCACCACGGATCTGGAGAGCCGCATCACCTTTGCCAACGAGGAGTTCTGCCAGATTGCCGGCTTCACCCTGGCGGAGTTGCAGGGCACCCCCCACAACCTGGTACGCCACCCCGATATGCCGACTCAGGCCTTCGCCGATATGTGGGGCCATATCCGGGAAGGCAAGAGCTGGATGGGACCGGTCAAGAATCGCTGCAAGAACGGGGATCACTACTGGGTCAACGCCTTCGTCACCCCCATTCAGGATGCGAGCGGCAAGGTGGTGGAGTATCAGTCGGTGCGCACCGCGCCGGACGAGGCGCTCAAGGGGCGGGCCGAGAAGGTCTACGCTGGCCTAAGAGAGGGACAAGCACCCCTGGCTCTGCGTCTGCCGGCCTTCTCCCACATGCTGGTGCTCAATGGCTGCCTGCTGCTCGCCCTCGTCGCCCTGCTTGGCCTCGGCTATGGCCATGAGTCCGGCTGGCTGGCCGGGCTCGCCACCCTGCCCCTTATCGGCGCCCTCCTGGTGGTGAACGCCCTTGGCCGGCGCCTTGGCAAGCTCGGCGAGCTTGCCCGCAACCGCTTTGACAATCCGCTGATGCAGCTGCTCTACACGGGCCGGGTCGATCGGCTCGCCGCCGTCGAGCTCGCCATGAAGATGAACCAGGCCGAGTTCAACGCCGTGCTGGCCCGCACCCAGCAGACCTGCCAGCAGATCCTGACATCCGCACAGACGGACTTGCACAACGCCGAGACCATCACCGACAACCTGCAGCAACAGCAGGCCCAGACCAATCAGGTCGCCACCGCCATCACCCAGATGGCCCAGTCCATCCGCGAGGTGTCCCAAAGCTCCACCGCCTCCTCCGATCGGCTGGACGAGACCGCAGATCTCTTCAAGGAGGGTAACCTCCGCGTGCAGGAAACCATCGAAGAGGTGGAAGGGATGCACAGTGAGCTGGTCACCTCCAAGGGGGTGATCAATACGCTCGCCACCCAGTGCCGGGCCATCGACGGCATCCTGGATGTGATCAACAGCATCGCCAATCAAACCAACCTGCTGGCCCTCAACGCCGCCATCGAGGCCGCCCGCGCCGGCGAGGCGGGCCGAGGCTTCTCCGTGGTGGCGGACGAGATCCGATCGCTGGCCATCAAGACCCAATCCTCCACCGGCGAGATCCAGAAGATGATCAGCCTCTTGCAGGGCAGTGCCGGAGATGCGGAGCAGGCCATGGCGCAAGGGGAGCGACTCTCCGCCAGTTGCCGTCTCAAGGCCTCCGCCACCGGCGACGTGCTGCAACAGATAAGCGATCGCCTGCTGCAGGTGACCGCCGGCAGCAACCAGATAGCCCAGGCGGTGCAGGAGCAATCCCAAGTCACGGCCGACATAGACCGCAGCGTGCTCAGCATCAAGCGCCTCGCCGACGACTCCAGTCAGGGCAGCCAGCACGCGGTGCAAGGGGTCATGGCCTTGGTGCGGCAACTCGGCGAACTGGAACGGCTGGTGCGCCAGTTCCAACAACGCCCCTCCCCCCATGCAGCCAGTACGCCCTTGCCTGACGGCCACCCCCTGCTCGCCCGCTGAGCCTTCACGGAGGAAACCAGAAGCCATTAAAGACCGTGCGCTAACACAAAAAAGCATGGGCCCGTCTCTCACGAGACGGGCCCATCGACATTACGGGGCTGGGATCTCTATATCAGACCCCGACCCCACAAGGCGGCCAGCCGCTGATCCGCCCGCACCACAGCTTGCCTTTGCTGCTCTCTAAATGACGGTTGCACGACACTGCACTCAACAGGGTGGCTGCCCCAATTTCACTGCCCCGCCCGATACCGTCGAGCCTTGAGAGAGTTAGGACACCCATCACCATATCATCCCCTCTTCGAACACAACCCGCTGACCGCTTAATTTATTGATCTTGCCCGAGAAACGACCATCTCGCCCTTCCCTAACCGGCTCCGTTCGGTAACATAACCATCAGGAACATCTCTTGTCGGAGTCAGCCATGTACCAGACCAGAGCAACACCACAGGTAACAAGCAGCAGGCTGGAGGCTGGAATTCAGGGGCGGTAGCCTTGCCTGATGAAATAGATAAACGAGTGGCAATACAAATACATTCTGATACCAGAGAGCGTGAGTTCTCAGACCACCGCCATAAAAGTGATAAAAATTATTTAAACGGTCGGATTATCGGATAAGTAATATCTTTAATCTCATCACTGTCAGAGGCCAAGATGAAAATCCGAGCGATATTTTTACTTTTGCTCTTTTTGACACTCACTAGTAACGCAGAAGATATCACCACTCGCACAGCCAACAGGGATGATGGCTCGCCTATCTCCTATTATCTGGCCCAACATTCCCATGATGTAGATACACTGCTGTTGATTCTGCAAGGCTCTGATTGCAACAGTGTGCTTAACATTGATTCGATACTTTCAGACTATAAAGATGTTTGGCCAGAAGCTGATGTTCTGCTGGTCGAAAAGTACGGCATCTATCGCAAATTAAAATACAGTACCGATCCGGCACGCAAGGATTGCCCTGCTCAGTACCTTGAAAAGGACAGCCCTGCGCAGCGGGTAGCAGATATCAAGGTTGTACTCGATATCGTTCGAAAAGATGGGAAATACAAGAAAATTATCCTCTTGGGCGGCAGTGAAGGAGCCGTTATCGCCAACCTGGTGACCGCAGATGTTGATTTTATTGATGCCACGATCTCCTTCAATGGAGGTGGCCGCTGGTTTATTGATGACGTTTCACACAGCATCGCGACAAAGCATAAAAACCCCGAAGCGGTGAGAAAAGAGGTCGATGACTTTAAAGGGTTTGCCGAGCATGTTCTTAACAGCAAACCCTTTGAGCTTGATGTGAGCGGGCATGGTTATCATTGGTGGCAGCAGATGCTCTCCATCGATCAGCTGGATACCCTGAAAAAAATAAAATCTCCTTTGCTGGTCGTGCAGGGTGGGAGGGACACTGCGATATCACCGCAAAAAACAGATGAGCTGATGCAGCACTTTAAAGAACTCGGGAAGAACAATATCGAGTATCGGCGTTACGAAGAACTCGATCATGGACTAAAAAATAGTGACGGGAAAAGTCAGCGCAAAGAGGTAGTAAAGGATATGAATATATGGTTACAGTCCAAGCTAGGCGACCCGAAGAAGTTCAATCCCCACTGATTTAGGCTTGCTTATGATGCATTGATTTAACGCTTTTTATAACGACGACCAGGATGGAGTGGAGTCATAAAGAGGCGTCACTCATCAGTCCCCCCCCTCCTTCCAATCACGGTTATGCGAACAACTAATAGAGATATAGAAATGGTAATGGAACAGGAAAGTTTAGTTGAGATAGCGATTGAGTATTTCAAGAGAGTAGATGCAGGTGATCCCAGTTATCTTGACCTCTTCTCGGAGAATGTTGATTTTTTCTTCCCCAAATTTGGCCAGGCTAAAGGAAAGGATGCATTGGTTGAGTTTGGCAATAGAATTGGTAGCTCGCTCACCAGTATCTGGCATGACATAGATGGCTTTAAGATAACGACTGCTGGCAACACTGTGATTGTTGAGGGACAAGAGGGGGGAGTAATGAGTGATGGTACCTCTTGGCCGGATAATAATATCTCCATGGGCCGTTTTTGTAGTGTATTTGAATTTACAGGCTCGCTGATAAGCCGCATGTACGTGTATGTCGACCCTGATTTTCCGAGTAGAGATGTAGCAAGGATTGCTGTGTTGTCAGGGAAAAATTATTAGCTGTTATATGCTCGGAGTAGAAATGGACAACATTCTAGATTTAGCAATGGAAGAGCTGAAAGAGAAATATGCACCTCATACAATCATTCTTTATGGTTCTTATGCCCGCAATGAGGCAACCGAAACCAGTGATATCGACATAGCCTGTTTTTGCGATAGTCCGAGCGAACAAAAAGATGCAAGGTTATTTCACGGCATTCATCTTGATGTATGGGTTTACCCAACCGATTATCTAAGTTCAATTCCCGAAGAAGCCCTTCGCTTCGGTGACGGAAAAGTCATTTATGATACACAAGGTCTAGGGAGCAGCTACCTGGCTCGCATTAAGCAGAAGCTCGCAGATGGTAAACCGGCAACATCGGAAATGGATAAGGCACACCTTCAACAGTGGGTAATGAAAATGTTGGAGCGTGTGCATGATAAAAACATAGATAGTCATTATCGTCGTACCTGGCTTCAGCATGACCTTCTAGAGATATATTTTGAAATGCGCGACTTGTGGTATCTAGGCTCAAAGAAAAGCTTCCGCTATTTACAGCAGTATGACCAACCCACATTCAGTCTATTTGAGAAAACGTACAAAGATCCGTTAAATACGGATTTATTGGCAGTCCTATCAAAGAAAGTTGTACGTATATAACAAACATTCCAACAAAAGTCACAGCATATTAAACTTTCACTATGTTTTTGTTTAACTCAACTATTAGTGCACCTACCATCTTTCTCCTCAACTGGTTATCCATCATACGAAGCAGCATGCTACGCTGCGGTCAAATTGGTGGGCGACCTAGATTTTACTGGATATGTCCCGCGTTATAAATCACAAGGAAGTGTTATGAGAAAATTATTTATTGGGGCAGTTTTTGCACTTAGTTCAAGTGTGTTAGCCAACCCATATAAAAGTGAATTTGTTGATGTTTCAATTCAAGTACAAGAAGGTAAAAAAACTTTTCAACTGATCTGCCAGCCTAAGGTCACTATGGGGGAGCTGCCAGAAAACTGGATTGGTACTTGCAATGATATTGGTAAGAAGCTTATGGAGTTAGCCGTTGAAAGCGGATTGAAAGTAGAACCGGTTGACAAAGCATTTGGTTTGGCAGGTGATTTTGCTCAAAAAGTGTCTAGTGATTTACCCGAGAATGTTGTCCCCACAAAAATTATCAGCCGAGAGTTTGGTGGTTAATTGCTTATAACAAGGTGCGATGGTCGCCACTTACGTGGCTGGGGTGGCTTCCGCTGTGCTTCAGCCGCCCCAAAACTTGACGTTAGTCAGAAGGAATCCTCCTTTGATCACCATGTTAAACACCCCATTAAGCCGTTAACCACCGACAACAAGGGGAATAGTGGGTAGGTAATAAACAAGGGGGCAAACGCCCCCTCGAATATGAATACTCGCACAGACCAACGTCCTCAGTCGATCAGTCCACGCTTACGCAGTGCGGTCAACAACTCATCCACCAGCGCTTCCACCGGCTTGACGGCGTTAAGCAGATGGATTTCCGGCTGCTCCGGTGCCTCGTAGGCTGAGTCAATTCCGGTAAAGTTGCGGATCTCCCCCGCCCGCGCTTTTTTATAGAGCCCCTTGGGATCGCGCTCTTCACAGACGGCGAGGGGCGCATCGACGAATACCTCGACAAACTCCCCTTCACCCACGAGATTGCGCACCAGGTCCCGCTCGGCGCGGAACGGCGAGATAAAGGCGGTGAGGACGATGAGGCCCGCATCCACCATTAATTTCGCCACTTCCCCAACCCGGCGGATATTCTCCTGGCGGGCGGCGTCATCGAAGCCGAGATCGCCGCACAGACCGTGGCGCACATTGTCCCCATCCAGCAGATAGGTGTGCTTGCCCGAGGCGGCCAGCGCCTGCTCCAGCGCTCCCGCCAGGGTGGACTTGCCCGCCCCGGAGAGGCCGGTGAACCAGATCACCAGGGGCTTTTGCCCTTTCAATTCGGCCCGGCTCCGCTTGTCGACGGCATGGTCGTGCCACACGATATTGCTCATTCACACTCCTTGCTTGGCGCTCGCGCCTCAATGCTGAAACTCTCTGACTCCTTGGAGCCCGGCCAAGTTACCAGCCACTGACGGGTAACTAGGCCGTCGTCTATTAATCTTCCCGGCTAAACACCCAGGTGGCGCAGCTTTAGAACGGGAACAGCAGGGGCACCATGCAGATCACCCCCAGGCTGTAAGCCAGGGAGACCGGCAGGGCCAGCTTGAGATAGTCCGGCATCCTGTAGTTGCCCGCCGCATAGACCATGAGATTGGTCTGGTAGCCGTAGGGCAGTATGAAACTGGAGCTGGCCCCAAACAACACCGCCAGGATAAACGGCATGGTGGAGACGTCCATGCTCAGCGCCAGCTGATAGCCCATGGGGAAGGCCAGGGCCGCCGCCGCGTTGTTGCTCATCAACTCGGTCAGCACCAGGGTGAACAAGTAGATGCCGAGGAAGGCGATGAAGGGGCTGGCACCGTCGAACTCCCCCATTAACCAGTCGGCGATAAGGCGGGCCAAGCCACTTCGCTCCAGCTGATCGGCGATGGCGAGCGCCCCGCCCACCACCAGCCAGATATCCAGCGGAAAGCGGCGGCGGATCTCGTCCAGGGTCAGGATGCGGGAGAACAGCAGCACCACCAGCATCACCAGCAGCCCCTTGAACAGCGGCACCAGATCGAATACCGACAGGGCCAACACCCCGAGAAAACCCAGGATCACGGCGGCGCTGCGGTTGCCATCGAGGCGGGTGGAAGCCTCCAGCCCGCTCACCACCACGAACTCCCGGGCGAGGGACTTGTTGCCGGCAAACTTGGGGCCAGGCGCCAGCAGCAGGGTATCCCCCGCATGCAGCTCAATCTGGCCGAGGCCGCCGGTGAGCTGGGTCTCGCCCCGGCGCACCGCCAGCACCACGGCATCGAAGTGGGTGCGAAACTCCGCATCCTTGATGGATTGCCCCACCAACCGCGAGCTGTGGCTGACGATCACCTCCACCAGGTGCTGGCCGTTGAGGCGATGCTGACCGTAGAGATCCAGCCCCTTGAGCTCCTGCAGCACGCCGACGCTCTCCACGTCGCCGCAAAACAGCAGCATGTCCCCCTCGTGCAACTCGTGCTCCGGCTGCACCGGGCAGATCACCTGATTGCCGCGGATGATCTCGGCAAGATAGAGGCTTTTCAGGCTGCGCAGGCCGTTCTCCTTGACGCTGCGCCCGGCCAGGGGCGAGCCGGGGCCCACCTTGGCCTCGAGAAAGTAGCCGGATTCCCGGCTCATCTCGGTATCCTGCTCCGGCAAGTGGCGGGCAAACAGCAGTACGGCCACCAGACCGGCCAGCAGGGTCCCCGCCCCCACCATAAAGAAGTCGAACATGCCGAGGGGCTCGGCTCCCATCTTGATGAGGAAGCTGTTGACGATGAGGTTGGTGGAGGTGCCGATCAGGGTCAGCACGCCGCCGAAGGTCGCCGCGAAGCACATGGGCAGCAACAGCCGGGAGGGAGCATGGTTGGGGTTGCGTTTGACCGCCCCCAACATGGAGGCCACCACGGCGGTGTTGTTGACGAAGGCCGACAGGAAGGCGGTGGAGAACCACACCTTCACCAGTACCTTGTTGAACGAGCCCGTGCCCACCAGGTTGGCGAACCAGCTCATGATCCGGGTCTTCTCCACCGCGAGCGACACCAGTAACAGCAGCACCAGGGTCAGCAGGGCGCTGTTGGTGTAGCCCGCCACCACGGCGTTGATGTCCGCCAGGCCGCTCAGATAGGTGATGAGCACGGCGCCCGAGAAGAGCAGCGCCGGCCGGAGTTTGCCCTGGATCAGCAGGACGACGAGGGCAGCCAGCAGACCCAGCACCAGGGATTGTTGCCAGGTCATGGGCTTATTCCTTGCTTGCGCCGTTACCGATGGTCAGCGCCTGCCAGTGAGGGAAGTGCTTGCGCACCAGGGCGTTGAGCTCTATTTCGAACTCGCTGTATTGCCCTTTCACTGCCTTGGCCGCCAGCCCTTCCACTATCATACCGGCACCGACGGTGACGTTGGTCAGCCGGTCGATCAGGATGAAGCTGCCGGTATCGCGGATCTCCTGGTAGGGGTCGAAGGCCACGGGGTCGGTCAGGCTCAGTTCGCACAGACCGATCTCGTTGAGCTTGAGCTCGGAGGCCGCCAGCTCGTCCAGCCTGTTGATCTCGACGCGGTGGCGGATGGCCTCCACCTGGCCGCGGCTCTTCTTGGTGGCCAGCTTGACGTCGTAGACCCGGCCCGGCTGCAGGGACTCTTCCCCCATCCAGACGATGTGAGCCAGCACGTTCTGGGTCACCTGGGGCTGGCGAGCGGCATCCACCAGCAGGTCGCCTCGGCTGATGTCGATCTCGTCGGCAAACGTCACCGTGATGGCCTGACCCGGCAGGGCGTAGTCCAGATCTCCGTCAAAGGTGACGATGCGGGTCACCTTGCTCTGCTTGCCGGACGGCAGCACCGCCAGGGTGTCACCCACCCGCAGCACACCGGAGGCCAGGGTGCCCGCGAAGCCGCGAAAATCCAGGTTCGGGCGGTTCACATATTGCACCGGCAGGCGCACCGGATGGCGCTCCAGCTCACGCTCCACTTCCGCAGACTCCAGCAGGGAGAGCAGGGTTTCGCCCTGATACCAGGCCAGCTTGTCGCTTTGGTTGACCACGTTGTCACCATCCAGCGCCGAGACCGGCACGATGTGGATGTTGTCGACGCTGAGCTTCTTGGCGAATTCGCGATATTCGGCGCTGATGCGCTCGAACACGGCCTGGCTGAACTCCACCAGATCCATCTTGTTGACCGCCACCACACACTGTTTTATCCCCAGCAGACTGGCGATAAAGCTGTGGCGACGGGTCTGATCCAGCACCCCCTTGCGGGCATCGATCAATATGATGGCGAGATCGCAGGTGGAGGCGCCGGTGGCCATGTTGCGGGTGTACTGCTCGTGGCCCGGGGTGTCCGAGATGATAAATTTGCGCTTGGCCGTGGAGAAATAACGGTAGGCCACATCTATGGTGATGCCTTGCTCGCGCTCGGCCTGCAGGCCGTCCACCAAGAGCGCCAGATCCAGCTTCTCACCCGCGGTGCCGAGCTTCTGGCTGTCGGACTCCAGGGCCTTGAGCTGATCTTCATAGATCTGCTGGGAGTCGTGCAGCAGGCGGCCGATCAGGGTGCTCTTGCCGTCATCCACGCTGCCGCAGGTAAGAAAGCGCAGCAGGCTCTTGTGCTGCTGGGCGTGCAGGTAGGCTTCGATGCCCTGTTCCGTGATGGCGGTTTGAATATGGTTGTTCATGTGTCGATTCCTTAGAAATATCCCTGACGCTTCTTCTGCTCCATGGAGCCCGCCTGATCGTGGTCGATCAATCGCCCTTGCCGCTCGCTGGAGGTGGTCACCAGCATCTCCTCGATGATCTCGGTCAGGGTGGTGGCACTGGATTCGATGGCCCCGGTCAGCGGGTAGCAGCCGAGGGTACGGAAGCGCACCAGCTCCTGCTTCACCTCGTCTTCCGGGCCAATGGGCATGCGCTCGTCATCCACCATGATCTTGATGCCGCCCCGCTCCACCACTGGGCGCATGGCCGCGAAGTAGAGTGGCACTATGTCGATGTTTTCCAGGTAGATGTATTGCCAGATGTCGAGCTCGGTCCAGTTGGAGAGCGGGAACACCCGTATGCTCTCCCCCTTGTTGACCTGGCCGTTGTAGACCCGCCACAGCTCGGGTCTCTGGTTCTTGGGATCCCAGCGGTGGGACTTATCACGGAAGGAGTAGACCCGCTCCTTGGCACGGGACTTCTCCTCGTCCCGACGGGCGCCACCGAAGGCGGCGTCGAAGCCGTACTTGTTCAGCGCCTGCTTGAGCCCCTCTGTCTTCATGATGTCGGTGTGCTTGCCACTGCCGTGCACGAAGGGGTTGATGTTCATGGCCAGGCCGTCCGGGTTTTTGTGGACGATGAGATCCAGCCCGTACTTGGCGGCGGTCTCGTCCCGGAACTTGATCATCTCCTTGAACTTCCAGTTGGTGTCAACATGCAGCAGCGGGAAGGGGATCTTGCCCGGGTAGAAGGCCTTGCGGGCCAGGTGCAGCATGACGGAGGAGTCCTTGCCGATGGAGTACATCATCACCGGGTTTTCAAATTCTGCAGCCACCTCGCGGATGATGTGGATGCTCTCGGCTTCCAACTGCTGCAGGTGGGTCAATCTTTCACGATCCATGTCTTGGTCCTCAGTCATTGCTAACGCGCTTGGTCAGGGCGCGATGGTGGTTCAGTTCGCGGCCGCAGTGGCGACAGCGTCAAATTGGTTGTGCTCTGCCAGATAAGCCGTTCAGGCCAGGCTGACCAGTTTCAGATCCGTGCTGCCGAACTCATCGCTCAGCGCACTCCCCTGCTCACCAAACCAGGCGAGCTGCTCGCGTAAGGAAACCACCTCGCCGATGACGATAAGGGATGGGCTCTCGGCTTGCGCCGCCAGAGTCGCCAACTCATTCAGGGTGCCGGTCAGCACTCGCTGACTGGCCTGGGTGCCTCTCTCTATGATGGCGAGGGGAGTTGCGCCGCTGCGGCCATGGCTTACCAGCTGCTGTTGAATGTGCTCGGAGCGCATCAGCCCCATGTAGATAACCAGGGTCTGATCAGTGGCGGCGAGCTGCTGCCAGTCCGGCTCCTTGCCATCGCTCTGGCAGTGGCCCGTGATAAAGACCGCACTTTGCGCATAGTCACGATGAGTGAGCGGGATGCCTGCATAGGCGGTGGCACCGGCAGCGGCCGTGATACCCGGCACCACCGAGAAGGGAATACCCTCGGCGGCCAGCACTTCCAGCTCCTCGCCACCGCGGCCAAACATGAAGGGATCGCCCCCCTTGAGGCGCACCACCCGGTTGCCGGCCCTGGCGTATTCCACCAGCAGGCGGTTGGTCTCTTCCTGGGGCACGCTGTGGGCACCCGCCTTCTTGCCGACCGATACTAGGGTTGCATCCCGGCGCACCAGCTCCAGGATCTCGGGGGAGACCAGCTGATCGTAAAGCACCACCTCCGCCTGCTGGATCTGTTGCAGCGCCTTGAGGGTCAACAGACCCGGATCGCCGGGGCCGGCGCCGACCAGTACCACTTCGCCCACTTCGGTCTGGGCCTTGTCCAGCCCCTCGTTCAGCCAATGCTCTGCCCCCTGCCAGTCCTGCTTCTCGATCAGGCTGCCGAGGGTGTTGGAGGCAAACGCCCGCTCCCAGAAGCGGCGACGATCGGACAGCGACACCAGCACTTGCTTGGCCTTGCCGCGCACCCGACCGGAGAGTTCAGCCAGGCCGCCGAGATGGCGGGGGAGCAGGCTCTCCAGCCGCTCGCGCAGTAGGCGCACCAGCACGGGCGCCTTGCCACCGCTGGAGACGGCCACCACCACAGGGGATCTGTCTATGATGGAGGGGAAGATAAAGCTGGAGCGCACCGGATCGTCCACTACATTGACGAACAGTCCGCGCTGGTTGGCGCTCTGGTAGACCAGGGCATTGACTTCGAGATCGTCGGTGGCGGCCACCACCAGGATATGACCGACCAGATGATCGGAGGTGAAACGCGCCGCCAGATGGGTGAAGCGGCCATGGAATTCGTTGAAGGCGGCGTCGATGGTCGGGGAAACCAGGGTCAGGCGGGCACCGGCGGCCAGCAGCAGGCGCGCCTTGCGCAGGGCTACCTCGCCCCCGCCTACTAGCAGTACCGGGCGGCCTTCCAACTTGGCAAACATAGGTAAATAATCCATTTCGGCCCATTCCTCGGCATACGACGACAACTGGGGCGACTATAGGCAGGCTGCTTATTCCTTCAAAATAATAAAAAATGCTCTTTAATGCGTTTTGGTAATTAGTAAACCTGCACAATGGCAAAGGCGAGTGAATGTCCTTGTGGTGCTGCGCACCAGACTCTAGGCTAGTGAAAGTGTTTCATAAGGAGCTTAATAATGAATGAGTCATTGATTGTATTGGGGATCTTCGTGTTCCTGGTGCTCGCCACCCTGAGCGCAGGCATCAAGATAGTGCCCCAGGGGTTTAACTGGACGGTGGAGCGCTTCGGCCGCTATACCCGCACCCTCTCCCCCGGCCTCAACCTGCTTATTCCCTATGTGGACAGGGTTGGCCACAAGATCATCATGATGGAGCAGGTGCTCGACATCCCGGCCCAGGAGGTGATCTCCCGGGACAACGCCAACGTCACCATAGACGCCATCAGCTTCGTGCAGGTGGTGGATGCACGTAAGGCGGGCTACGAGGTCAACGATCTCACCAGCGCCATCCGCAACCTGACCATGACCAACATGCGGACCGTGCTTGGCGCCATGGAGCTGGACGAGATGCTCTCCCAGCGCGACACCATCAATGAGAAGCTGCTGCGCACCATGGACGCCGCCACCGCCCCCTGGGGCATCAAGGTGACCCGGATCGAGATCAAGGATGTGCGCCCACCCATGGCGCTGATCGATGCCATGAACGCCCAGATGAAGGCCGAGCGGCAGAAGCGGGCCGAGGTGCTGGAGGCCGAAGGGGTGCGCCAGTCCAAGATCCTGAAAGCCGAGGGGGAGAAGCAGTCCCAGATCCTGAAGGCCGAGGGTGAGCGTCAGGCCGCCTTCCTCGCCGCCGAGGCGCGGGAGCGGGCCGCCGAGGCGGAAGCCAAGGCAACCCATATGGTCTCCCAGGCTATCGCCGCCGGGGATATGCAGGCCATCAACTACTTCGTGGCACAGAAATACACAGAGGCGCTGGCCCGCATCGGGGAAGGCCCGAACAGCAAGATCATCATGATGCCGCTGGAAGCGGGCAGCCTGATCGGGTCTGTTGCCGGTGTGGCCGAGCTGTTCAAGGATGGCAAGGGCGGCAAATCATGACAGAGCTGCTGGAGGGGCTGACCCACTGGCACTGGCTGGGGCTGGGCTTCGCCCTGCTGGCCATCGAGGTGCTGGGCTCGGTGGGCTTCCTGCTCTGGACCGGCATCGCCGCCTTGGAAGTCGGGATCCTGCTGCTGCTCTGGCCCTTCGGCTGGCAGGCGCAACTGCTGCTGTTTGCGGTGCAGTCCCTGCTCACCACCTGGGCCTGGTGGCGCTGGCAGCACAGGCGGGATCGCTCGCAGCAGGACGCCGCGGCCCCCATCAACGAGCGGATGCAGAGCTATCTGGGGCGGGAGCTGACCCTGCTCGACGAGGTGAGCCAGGGCATGAGCCGGGTGCGCCTTGACGACTCCGTCTGGACGGTGCGCTGTGAGGTAGCCCTGCCGGCGGGCAGCAAGGTGAGAGTGGTCGGCGCCGACTCCCATATCCTGCTGGTGGAGCCGCTGGCCTAAGCTGACTCATACGGTGGATCCGGGCACTCGCTGCACTTAAAAATGGCCATAAAAAAACGGGCCCGGCATCAATGCCGGGCCCGTTTTCAGATGAGGTGCAGGCTTAGTTGGCCTTGGCATCGCTCACTGCAGCGTCGACCTTGGTGGCCACGTCTTCGGCAGCTTTCTCAACGGTAGCAGACGCTTCAGAAGCAGCCTTCTCTACGGTTGCGGAAGCGTCGGAAGCAGCCTTCTCAACGGTTGCAGCAACGTCGGCGGCCGGAGTAGCGGCCGGAGCGGCGGCTTCTTCTTTCTGACCACAGGCGGTCAACATCAGACCCAGGATACCGGCTACCAGTACTTTGTTCATGTACATATCCTCAAATAAAGATGGAGAGACGGCCGTCAGGGCCATCACTGAGCATCTTGTTCCCGTGGAAAATCCATCAGAGCGGGAGCCAAGAGACGCGCGAAATATAACGCCATACCCAGCCAATGAAAACGCGTATCACAATGATATTTTCTCGTTGCCTGGATAAAAATAACTACTATAGCGACAGAAATTAATACAAAACCCAACCTTGGACGCATCGTGGCACAATAATCATCCATAAAAGTGCCAATTATCAGTCACTGGTTGCTATTGAATACCGCCTGACTCTGCCTGAAAGTTCGGGATCAGTCAGACAGCTTCTGACAGCTCAGCCGTTTACCCTGGCTGTGGCTCTCGCGGGCGAGATCCAGCAGCGCCATCACCGCCAGCGCCTCCTGGGCCGGCACCGGATTGGCCCCCTCCCCCTTGATGGCGGCGCAAACCCCGCGATAGTAGGCGCCATAGTCTCCCGCCTCGCCGTTCACCGGCTGGGACTGAGACTGGCCATCCACCACTCGGCTGAGCTGACCCAGATCCGGATCCCGACCCCAGCCCGCCACCGGCGGCCGCAGACCGGCCTTGAGCTGCTCTTCCTGCACATCCATGCCGAACTTGATGAAGGAGCCAGTGCTGCCGTGGATGACGAAACGAGGCATGGTGGCGGACACCAGGCAGCTGCCGTGCAGTATCACTCTAAGCTGGCCGTAGCCCAGCACCACGTGGAAATAGTCATCGCTCAGGGCGCCGGGGCGCTGCTGGGCGAGATCGGCCTGGATCCAGTCCGGCTGGCCAAACAGCTGCAGCGACTGGTCGAGGATGTGGGGGCCGAGATCGAACCAGAGACCTGAACCCGGGCCCCCCGCCTCCCGCCAGCGCTGGCGCACCTCGGGACGATAACGGTCAAAGTGAGACTCGAACTGTGCCACTTCCCCAAGGGCACTCTCGGCCAGCAGCCGGCGTACCGTGAGGAAGTCCCCGTCCCAGCGCCGGTTGTGGAAGATGCTGAGCAGCCGTTGCTGCTTCTCGGCCAGCTCCACTAGGGCTTCGGCTTCTGCCAGGTCCAGCGCAAACGGCTTGTCGATCACCACGTGCTTGCCGGCCAGCAGGGCCTGACGGGCGATGGGGGCATGGGTATCGTTCGGGGTGGCGATGACCACCAGATCCACGCTCTCGTCCGCCAGCACCAGCTCCAGCGAGCCGACCAGGCAACCGGGCAGCTCGGCCTGCACCTTGGCGGCATCCCGGCTCACCACCCAGCGCAGGGTCAGTCCCGGGGTCGTTGCCAGGAAGGGGGCATGAAAGGTTTGGCCCGCAAAGCCATAGCCCACCAGGGCGGCGTTGATTGTGTGGCTCATCCGCTGTTCTCCGCTGAGATAGTCCGTAGAGAGGGGCACAGGTGCGTATTACCCCAAGAAGAAAGGGGGCTCAAGGCCCCCTGATTGTGCCCATCAGAGCACAGGATTTATCGTCAGTACAAGGGGCGTTATCCATCAAGGATAACGCCCCTTGGCATCAAGGTTGCAGGCAGAGCCGGCGGCCGTGACGGGTCAGCAACAGCAGCAGGGGAGGCAGCAGCAGCCACATGTGCAGCGCCAGCTGGTTGAGGGGATCCGAAACCAGGACCCCGGTAAGCCCCACCAGGGCGCCGGAACCGCTCATCTGGAACAGGCCGAGCAGAGCCGCCGCCGTACCGGCGCAGTGGCCGAACGGCGCCAGCGCCATGCCGGCTGCGGCCCCCAGCACCATGGCGAAGCCGATGCTGGAGAAGAACACGGGACCCATCATGGCGAGCGGATGCTCGATGTGTTGCACCAGGGTCAGGGCGATGGCCGACAGCGAGATCACCAGCAGGCCGATGCGCAGGGTGCGTCTCGGACCCACTCTGGCGATGAAGCGCGGCGCCAGGAAGCAGGCCAGGATATTCAGGGCCGCATTGGCGGTGAACCAGTAGCTGAAGCCGTTCATGTCCAGACCCAGCTTGACCATCAGCTGCACGGGTGCTGCGGTGACATAGGCCAGGATCACCGCCATCGACAGCATGCAGAGGCTGGCGTTGAACAAGAAGTTCGGGGAGCGCAGCACAGGGCTGTAGCGGGACCAGCTGATGAGCGGACCGGCGCTGCTGGTCTCCTCAGGGCGGGTCTCCGGCATGCGCCACAGCAACCAGCTACCGACGATCAGGGCGTACCCTGCCATAAACCAGAAGTTCGCCGACCAGCCCGCCTTGGCGGTGAGCCAGCCCCCCAGCAGAGGGGCCAGAGCGGGGATGAAGCAGATGGCGCCATTGAGGTAGGAGATCATCTGACCGCTCTTCTTGGGGCCATAGCTGTCACGCACCACGGAGAAGGCGGCCACCGAGGTGGCGCAGGCGCCGAAGCCCTGCAGCACCCGCGCCAGCATCAGCTCGCCCAGGCTGGCGGCAAAGCCCGCGGCCAAAGCGCTCAGGCCGTAGAGCAACACGCCACCGAGCGCGATGGGCTTGCGGCCGTAGCGATCGGCGAGCGGCCCCACCAACAACTGGCCCAGCCCCATGCTGAACAGGAACCAGGTGATGGTGCCCTGCATCAGGGTCACCTCGGCGCCGAGTTGTTCGGCCATCTGCGGAATGGCGGGCAGATAGATGTCGATGGCCAGCGGACTGAACAACACCAGGAGTACGAGCAGAAGGATCAATGGCATCAGTCACCTCAAGACCAGGGGGAATTTGATTGGTGCGCGAGTCTACTGGCTCAGAGTAATGAATTGAAATGGCATTTAATCACTTTGGTTATTCCTGTGAGGAAAGATGTATCTTTCCCACAGCTCCGAGCAGCCCGCCCTCTCGCCGCGCCGGCCCCGGCGAGGGGTAATCAGCGCTTTGCCTAAACGCCTGCCCCGCATAGAATGCGCAGATTAATTTTGCGGAGGTGCGTGATGAGCAAGCTTGTCCTGGCAACAGGTAACCAGAAGAAGGTGAAGGAATTGGCCGCCATGCTGGCCGATATGAAGATCCAGGTGATCCCCCAGAGTGAGTTCGCCGTCACCGATGCCGAGGAGACCGGCACCACCTTCGTCGAGAATGCCATCATCAAGGCCCGCCACGCCGCCCGCGTCACCGGCCTGCCCGCCGTCGCCGACGACTCCGGCCTGGAAGTGGACCTGCTGCACGGCCGCCCCGGCGTCTACTCCGCCCGTTTCGCCGGGATCGGTGCCAGCGACAAGGACAACATCGACAAGCTGCTGGCGGAGCTCAAGGGCGCCCCCGACTACCTCAAGAGCGCCCGCTTCTGGTGCGTGCTGGTCTACATGCGTCACGCCGACGACCCCACCCCCATCATCTGCCAGGCGAGCTGGGAGGGGATGATCCTGGACGAGCCCCGCGGTCAGCACGGCTTTGGCTATGATCCCGTGTTCTTCGTACCGGATCAGGACTGCACCTCTGCCCAGATGCCGAGCGAGCTGAAGAACCAGCTCAGCCACCGGGGTCAGGCCCTGGCCAAGCTGAAGGCCGCCCTGGCCGCAGCCCACTGAGTCTACAGCGCAGATCGCCGGCATACGCCGGCGCGCATTTCATTTACAATGGGGGCCGTCGGCCCCCATTGTGCTTAATGCACCGCTGACCAACAGATACGCATTGTCATTTATAACGGGGTCAGCCCCATTGCTCCCCGCTTTGATTACTGGAAGCCCCATGCTGCAACTGCCGCCTCTCTCCCTCTATATCCATGTGCCCTGGTGCGTCCAGAAGTGCCCCTACTGCGACTTCAACTCCCACGCCCAGAAGGGGGAGCTACCGCACCTCGAGTATGTGGCCGCCCTGCTGGAGGATCTGGAGCAGGATCTGCACTGGGCCCAGGGGCGCCCGCTCTCCTCCATCTTTATCGGCGGCGGTACCCCCAGCCTGCTGAGCGTGACAGCCATGCAGGCCCTGCTGGACGGGGTGCGCGCACGCATCCCCCTGACCCCGGATTGCGAGATCACCATGGAGGCGAACCCAGGTACGGTGGAGGCGGACAAGTTCGCCGGTTTCCAGAAGGCGGGCATCAACCGCATCTCCATCGGGGTGCAGAGCTTCCAGCAGGAGAAATTGACCCGCCTCGGCCGCATCCACGGGCCGGAGGAGGCACGCAAAGCCGCCGAGCTCGCTCACGCCATAGCGCTGCCCACCTTCAACCTGGATCTGATGCACGGCCTGCCGGATCAGAGCCTGGAGGATGCGCTCTACGACCTGCAGCAGGCCATCGACTGCGCGCCGCCGCATCTGTCCTGGTATCAGCTCACCATAGAGCCGAACACGGCGTTCGCCTCCAAGCCCCCCAAGCTGCCGGAGGATGACACCCTATGGGACATCTACGAGCAGGGCCACGCCATGCTGACCGCCCAGGGTTACCAGCAGTACGAGATCTCCGCCTACGCCAAGCCTGGCTATCAGTGTCGCCACAACCTCAACTACTGGCGCTTCGGTGACTACCTCGGCATCGGCTGCGGCGCCCACGGCAAGGTGACGGACCTTGCCCGACAGCAGATCCTGCGCACCGCCAAGGTGAAGCACCCCAAGGGCTACCTGGATCCAGCCCGCCCCTATCTGGACAGCCAGTGGACGGTGACCGAGGACGATCTGCCGCTCGAATACTTTATGAACCGGTTCCGGCTGTTCGAGCCCGCCCCCAAGGCGGAGTTCGAGGCCTATACCGGCCTGCCCCTTGAGCGGGTGGAGACCATGCTCGCCATCGCCCAGACCAAGGAGCTGATCGAGGATCTTGGCGACAGCTGGCAGCTCACCTCCCTCGGCCATCGCTATCTGAACGTGCTGCTCGAGCTCTTTATGGACGAGTGAAAACGTGTTCACGATCTTGCTGCGAAGCCGTGATCAAGGTTCATGCACTGCTCGGAATCCTCACGTATGTCTATACGCTCCGGTTCCTGCGCTGCTCTTCACCTTGCTGACAGCTTCTCGCGACAGGTCGTGAGCCAGTTTTGTAAAACCGTGTTTCTACAAAACAATCAGGGCGCCCATGGGCGCCCTGATTGTTTTCACTCAAAGGGGCAGAAACCCGCTCAGCAGCAGACGCCTTGCATCCGCTGTTGGCCGGGCTCCCACCGCTTGCCATGCTTGGCCTTGCGCTGATAACTGCCCTTGCCCTTCTTGCTCGGCTCGACCCTGGCCTGGAACAGGGTGGAGGTGACCAGCGCCTTCAGATGATTGTCCTGAATGATGCCCCGCCCATGATCGTGGGCCTGGTCGACGATATCGACCAACTTCTTCTTGGCCATATTGGCTCCTGTCTGTGTCGTCATGATTGGCTAAAAATACGCCAAGGTAAGTAAAAACGCGCCGATTGTGCGCCTCCCGGCCCCCGAGTGCAAGGGGTCAGCAGCGGGTAGGCCTGGATCAGGGGGCGGGCCGGTAGATCACCCGCACCAGGCCGCTCGCCAGCACGGCACTGGAAACCGGGACAAGCCGCCCGGGCAGGGGCTCGCCACCAAACAGCGAGACCCCCTTGCCCAGCACCACGGGTACCCAGAACAGGATCAGCTCATCCACCAGCCCGGCCTGCAGCCCCTGACGCACCATGATGCCCCCGTCCAGATAGAGATGCCGTGCCCCCTCTCGCCACAGACTCGCCAGCATCGGCCCCAGCTCCCCTTGGCGGAAGGAGACCCTGGCATCCGGCTCGGCCGTTCTATGGGTCAGCACCACCACCGGCTTGTCGCCGTAGGGCCAGTCCGGGAAGGCGCGTACCGTCTCATAGCTGTTGCGGCCCATCAGCAGCGCATCCGCGCTCGCCATCAGGGCGCTGTACCCCGTCTCCTCCTGAGAGTCGCCGCCATAGGGCTCGAGCCACCCAAGATCGCCGCCCTCCCCGGCGATAAAGCCGTCGAGGGAGAGGGCCAAGAAGGCCGAAACCCGGGGGCGCTCAGTGCTCATGATCGTGGTGCTCATGGCGGGACGGGGCGCCGGATTCCAGGGTCTCCAGGATGGCGCAGTGCTCCGCCGAGCGCGGGCCGCCGCAACAGATGTTGGAGAGCTCCTTCAGGTTCTCGCGAAAGCGTGTCAGCTCGAGGATCTTCTGTTCCACCTGGCTGAGCTTGGCATCGGCCACCGCCTTGACCTCCTGGCAGGTGACCCTGGCCTTGTTGGTGTCGAGATCCAGCAGCTCGCCGATGTCGGCCAGGGAGAAACCCACCGACTTGGCACGGATGATGAACTCCAACCGCCGCCTGTCCTGCTCGCCGTAGACGCGATAGCCGGAGTCATTGCGCAGGCCCGGCGAGAGCAGCCCGTTCTTCTCGTAAAAACGCAAGGTATCCGCCTTCACCCCGCACACCTTGGCCAGTTCTCCGATGCGATACATCATCACTCTCCTGCTGGAGTTGGTACTCAAAATAAACCGGCCTCCACTATCACCCCTTTGCCCGCCGATTGCCAGCCAAAGGCAGAAAAGGGGCAGACAAGGGGAGGCCGGAGCGGTTTTCCCTGCCAATACACTGAAAAGACAAACGTTTCACAAAATTTGACCAGAAAACGTTTAACACCGCGCCATACAAGGCTTTGTCATCTTAAAAAATCCACCACGGCTCATATTTTTTGTGTAGAATACGCGCCCACAAGAGAGCGTCACATCAAACGGGCATTTCCTAAAATGCTGTTGCCGGCCCGGGGCCTGGCGAGAGTGGTTTGTGAAATCCCCCACTTCCATTTATTTGGGGACTCTCTGTGGTGAGCCTCGCCTCTCATGGACCTGTCCCCGTTATGCTGAGGACGATAGTGTGATGGAACAAGCTCGACCCATTCGCCGTGCACTGCTGAGTGTGTCTGACAAGACTGGCATCCTGGAATTTGCCAAGGCCCTCAACGAACGTGGCGTCGCCCTGCTCTCCACGGGCGGCACCGCCAAGCTGCTTGCCGAGGCGGGTCTGCCGGTGACCGAGGTCTCCGATTACACCGGATTCCCCGAGATGATGGATGGTCGCGTCAAGACCCTGCATCCCAAGGTGCACGGCGGCATCCTCGGCCGTCGCGATCTGGATGACGCCATCATGGCCCAGCACGCTATCTCCCCCATCGACATGGTCGTCGTCAACCTCTATCCCTTCGCCGCCACCGTCGCCAAGCCGGGCTGCACCCTGGCCGATGCGGTCGAGAACATCGACATCGGTGGCCCGACCATGGTGCGCTCCGCCGCCAAGAACCACAAAGACGTGACCATCGTCGTCAAGGCCGCCGACTACGGCCGGGTGATCGCCGAGATGGATGGCAACGGCAACAGCCTGACTCTTGCTACCCGCTTCGATCTCGCCATCGCAGCCTTCGAACACACCGCCGCCTACGATGGCATGATCGCGAACTACTTCGGTACCCTGGTCCCCTCTTACGGTGACAACAAGGAAGGCTACGCCGAGTCCCGCTTCCCGCGCACCTTCAACAGCCAGTTCATCAAGAAGCAGGACATGCGCTACGGCGAGAACAGCCATCAGGCCGCCGCCTTCTACGCCGAGGAGCAGGCCGCCCCTGGTTCGGTGGCGAGCGCCACCCAGCTGCAGGGCAAGGCGCTCTCCTACAACAACATCGCCGATACTGACGCGGCGCTCGAGTGCGTGAAAGAGTTCGATGAACCCGCCTGCGTCATCGTCAAGCACGCCAACCCCTGTGGCGTGGCCGTCGGCACCGATCTACTGGCGGCCTACGAGCGCGCCTGGCAGACCGACCCCACCTCGGCGTTTGGCGGCATCATCGCCTTCAACCGTGAACTGGACGGCGCCACCGCCAAGGCCATCGTCGATCGTCAGTTCGTGGAAGTCATCATCGCCCCGAGCGTCAGCGAAGAGGCTCGCGCCGCCGTCGCCGCCAAGCAGAACGTGCGTCTGCTGGAGTGCGGCCAGTGGACGGCCCCGGCGCAAGGCTTTGACCTCAAACGTGTCAACGGCGGCCTGCTGGTGCAGGAGCGGGATCTCGGCATGGTGACCCTCGGGGATCTGAAGGTCGTCAGCAAGCGTCAACCCACCGAAGCGGAACTCAAAGACCTGCTGTTCTGCTGGAAGGTCGCCAAGTTCGTCAAGTCCAACGCCATCGTCTACGCCAAAGACGGCCAGACTATAGGCGTCGGCGCCGGCCAGATGAGCCGGGTCTACTCCGCCAAGATAGCCGGCATCAAGGCCGAGGATGAAGGGCTGACAGTGGCGGGCTCCGTCATGGCCTCCGATGCCTTCTTCCCGTTCCGCGACGGCATCGATGCCGCCGCTGCCGCCGGCATCGCCTGCGTCATCCAGCCGGGTGGCTCCATGCGGGATCAGGAAGTGATCGACGCCGCCGACGAGCACGGCATGTGCATGCTGTTCACCAACATGCGCCACTTCCGTCACTGATACTTGGGGCCGCGCCGTGCGGCCCTTCCTTCAACGGACTCTTTTCAACCGGCCGCCCTCACAGGCGCGGCCGGTCAGCACGAACAGCAGCGAGGAACAGGATGAAAGTACTGATCATTGGCAATGGCGGTCGTGAACACGCCCTGGCCTGGAAGGCCAAGCAATCCCCCCTGGTGACCCGGGTGTTCGTCGCCCCCGGCAATGCCGGCACCGCCCACGAAGGCAGCATCGAGAACGTTGCCATAGAACCCACCGACATTCAGTCCCTGCTCGCCTTTGCCAAGGAGCAGCGCATCGGCCTCACCATAGTCGGGCCGGAAGCGCCCCTGGTGAAAGGGGTGGTGGATGCGTTCCGTGCCGAGGGGCTGGCCATCTTCGGCCCGACCGCCGCCGCCGCCCAGCTGGAAGGCTCCAAGGCGTTCGCGAAGGACTTCCTGGCCCGCCACGCCATCCCCACCGCCGAGTATCAGAACTTCACCGAGGTAGAGCCAGCCCTGGCCTACCTGCGCGAGAAGGGTGCTCCCATCGTCATCAAGGCCGACGGCCTGGCCGCCGGCAAGGGGGTCATCGTCGCCATGACCCTGGCAGAAGCCGAGGAAGCGGTGCAGGACATGCTGTCCGGCAATGCGTTCGGTGATGCCGGCGCCCGGGTGGTGATCGAGGAGTTCCTCGGCGGGGAAGAGGCGAGCTTCATCGTCATGGTGGACGGCGAGCACGTGCTGCCCATGGCCACCAGCCAGGATCACAAGCGGGTCGGCGACGGCGATACCGGCCTCAACACCGGCGGCATGGGGGCATACTCCCCCGCCCCCGTGGTGACCGATGCGGTACACAAGAAGGTGATGGAGCAGGTGATCATGCCCACCGTGCGTGGCATGGCCGCCGAGGGCAACGTCTACACCGGTTTCCTCTACGCCGGTCTGATGATCGACGAGCAGGGCAACCCCAAGGTGATCGAGTTCAACTGCCGCTTCGGCGATCCCGAGACCCAGCCCATCATGCTGCGCATGCGCTCCGATCTGGTGGAGCTCTGCCTGGCCGCCTGCGCCGGCAAGCTGGATCAGGTGGAAGCCATCTACGACCCCCGCGTCGCCATCGGCGTGGTGCTGGCGGCCGGCGGCTACCCCGGTGACTACCAGCAGGGCAAGGCCATCAGCGGCCTGCCGGTGGAAGAGGCGAGCGGCGAAAAGGTGTTCCACGCCGGCTCCCGCCTGGTGGGAGACACCGTGGTCACCGCCGGTGGCCGAGTGCTCTGTGCCACCGCCCTGGGTCACACCGTCGCCGAGGCGCAGAAGCGGGCCTACCAGCTCGCGGCCCGCATTCAGTGGGACGGCGTCTTCTATCGCAAGGACATCGGCTGGCGTGCCATCCTGCGCGAGCAGGCCCAATAAAAACCGGGCTCGTCACAGCATCTTTACCATCAGGGCCTGCGGGCCCTTTTTGCTGTCCATTCTTCGGGGATCCCGCTCCCCATCCACCAGCACATCCTCACTGGCTGGCTACAAATCATCAGCACAATGGGCACATTTCGTCACAATTGGTCGCACTTTATTCATACAATTGCCCTGCTTTCGTGGCATCATGCTGTATGATAACGCACTCAAATGAGTGCCATAAGAACCCACAATGTCGTCGTTTCATAAGGAAATCCCATGTTGAAAACCGTGCGCCCCCTGCTGTTGCCCCTGATGTTCGGCCTGCTGACCCTGCCCGCCTTGGCCGGTGAGCTGGAGCAGCCCATGAAGAAGATCGGCTTCAACTACAAGCAGGCCCTCAAGGCTGACGATGCCGCCACCATGGAGAAGCACATCAAGGAGATGAAGGCCCAGCTCGACGTCGCCAAAGAGAAGAAGATGCCGGAAGCCAAGAAGGCCAAGTTCCTGGAAGGCATGAACGAGGTGCAAGGTGAGCTGGACGCCAGCCTGGCGGCCCTGCAGGCCGGCGATCAGGAGAAGGCCCGCGCCCACCTGGCCAAGGTCAATGACCTGAAGAAGGAGTATCACACCTATGCCAAGCAGAAAGGCTGAACCCTTTCGCTGGGATAACCTGGTCCGCCTCACCCACTGGGGTGTGGCGGCCGCCTGTGTCGCCAACCTCTGGTTCAACGAGGCGGGGGAGACCTGGCACGAGCGACTCGGTTACCTGGCCATCATACTGATCAGCGTCCGCCTCGGCTGGGGCCTCTCCTTTGCGAAGGGCCACGCCCGCCTGAGCGCCCTCATCCCGACGCGAAACGAATTCTCCCGGCAGAGCCAGGCCCTGCGCGAGCGCGCCCCCGCCTCCCCCGGCCATCACGGCAGCGGCAAGCTGGCGGTCTGGGCGCTCTGGCTCATCATACTCGCCACCGCCGGCACCGGCTGGTTCCAGAACACCGAGATGGGGTTCGAACTCGGCGCCGATGACTGGCACGAGTGGTGCACCTGGGCGCTGCAAGCCATGATAGCCCTGCACCTGTGCGCCATCGCCCTCACCTCTTGGCGCCAGCGCAGCAACCTGCTGGCGCGCATGTTGCCACTGCGCCGCGGCGGCAACCCGGTGCGGCAGGAGCCAAACCTTTGAGCAGACGGGCACCCAGGGTGCCCGTCTTGCTTTTCATGGTCCGGCCATTCCCTCTGTCCCTGCCTCTCACCCCCTCGCAACTCGCCCTCGTACCGGCTGATTAGACGGCCTTATATGAAAACATTTTCATTCACAATTTTTAATTAAATTCGCCTGCTCGATTTTCAACCACCTGGATTTCATCAATGCTACTGGCCGAACGAGGTTGTTCGTCGTCCGTTCGATATGCAGGCAGTGATAACCAATAACAACATCGAAGGGAAAATCGTCATGCACAACACACTGTTTCGAACCGCCCTGCTCGCCGCGGTGCTCGGCCCATTCAGCCAGAGCGCCAGCGCCGAAGGGGTCATGGTTCACCTGTTCCAATGGAAGTTCAACGACGTCGCCAACGAGTGCGAGACAGTGCTCGGCCCCAAGGGGTTCGGGGGTGTCCAGATCACCCCGCCGGCCGAGCACAAGCAGGGGAGCGAGTACTGGTGGACCGTCTACCAACCGGTCAGCTTCAAGAACTTCAACAGCTTCGGCGGTAGCGAGGCGGAGCTCAGGAGCATGATCGCCCGTTGCAACGCCGCCGGGGTCAAGATCTACGCCGATGCCGTCTTCAACCAGCTTGCCTCGGGCACGGGCACAGCCACCGGCGGCGGCAGCTACAACTCGGGCCAGTTCCAGTATCCCCAGTTCGGCTACAACGACTTCCACCACAGCGGCGACATCACCAACTACGGTGACAGCAACAACGTCTGGAACGGCGCCCTCTACGGCATGCCGGATCTCAACACCGGCTCCGCCTATGTGCAGGATCAGATAGCCACCTACATGAAGACCCTGCTCGGCTGGGGCGTCGCCGGTTTTCGCATCGACGCGGCCAAGCACATGGCCCCGAGCGAGGTGAAGGCGATCCTCGACAAGGCCGGCAGCCCCAAGGCCTACCTGGAGGTGATAGGCGCAGGCGGTGAATCCGCCGACATCCAGCCCAATCGCTACACCTATATCGACAGAGTCACCGACTTCAAGTACGGCACCGATTTGGCCGCCAACTTCAACGGCCAGATCAAGAACCTCAAGACCCTCGGCGAGAGCTGGGGCCTGCTCCCCTCCGACAAGTCCTTCATCTTCGTGGTCAACCACGACCGCGAGCGCGGCCACGGGGGCGGCGGCATGCTCACCTTCATGAACGGCGCCCGCTATGAGCTGGCCAACGTCTTCATGATGGCCTGGCCCTATGGCTGGAAGCAGCTGATGTCCGGCTACCGCTTCGCCGACATGGGCAAGTACGAGACCGACAAGGGAGCCCCGGCCAGCACGCCCTGCTCCGACAGCCAGTGGAACTGCGAGCAGCGCCGCCCACAGATCATGAACATGGCCCTGTTCCACAACCGCACCGAGGGCACTGCGGTCAGCAACTGGTGGGATAACGGCAACAACCAGATCGCCTTCAGCCGGGGGGACAAGGGCTTCGTCACCATCAACAACGAGAGCGGTAACCTGGTTGCCTCGCTCCCGACCGGCCTGCCTGCCGGCGAGTACTGCAACATCCTCAGCGGCAGTGACTATTGCAGCGGCTCCTACATCACGGTCGACGCCAGCGGCAAGGCCGGCCTGAACCTGGCGGGCATGAAGGCCGCCGCCATCCTGGCCGGTTGCACCAAGACCAGTCCCTGCGGCGGCACCACACTGCCGGGCAACAAGTTCAGCAGCTTGAACATTCGCGGCACCCACAATGCCTGGGGCAATACTCCCATGACAGTCGATGCCAACCGCGTCTGGTCTGCCACCATCACCTTCAGCGGCACCGGTGACGCGAGCGGAGCCCAGCGCTTCAAGTTCGACGTCTTTGGCAACTGGACCGAGAACTACGGCGACAACGAGGGGGATGGCATCGCCGACAAGGGCAGCAGCAAGGACATCTTGTTCAGCGGCGCCGGCCAGTATCGCGTCGCCCTCAAGGAGAGCGATCTCAGCTACAGTCTGACTCCACTTGCCAGCAACCAGGCGCCGGTCGCGGTCATCTCGCCCAAGTTCATCAACGCCAAGCTGGGTGAGAGCCTGGTGTTCGACGCCTCCGCCTCCAACGACGACGTCGGCGTGACGAGCTACGCCTGGTCCACCGGTGGCAGCGGCAAGACGGAGACTGTGTTGTTCGATACCTTGGGCACCCACACCGTCACCGTGACCGTCACCGACGCCGAGGGGCTGAGCGCCAGTGCCAGCGCCACCGTGAACGTCACCGACAGCAATGGCGCTTACGCCAGCGTGCTGCCCACCCTGCACCTGCGTGGCACCCCCAACGGCTGGGGGACGCTGGCCATGACGCTGGTCGCCGACAACCAGTGGGAGGCGCTGGTCAGCTTCGACGGTCAGGCCAATCAGCGCTTCAAGTTCGACGTCAAGGGCGACTGGAGCCAGAACTACGGTGACAACAACAAGGATGGGGTGGCCGAGCTCGCCGGCAATGACATCCTCACCGCCGTCATCGGCCAGTATCGGGTGCGCTTCAACGACCAGACCCTGGCCTACAGCCTGACCCCGGTCAGCGTCGGCTACGCGAAGACCTTCCCCAGCCTGAACCTGCGCGGCACCCCCAACAACTGGGGCTCTACCCCCATGACCCTGGTGGCCGATCACCTGTGGCAGGCCAGCGTCACCTTCACCGGGGCAGGTGACGCCAGCGGGGGCCAACGCTTCAAGTTCGACGTCAAGGGCGACTGGACTCAGAACTACGGCGACAGCAACAAGGACGGGGTGGCCGAGCAGACCGGCACCGACATCACCACCGCAGTGGTCGGCACCTATCTGGTGCGCTTCAACGACCAGACCCTGGCCTACAGCCTGAGCGCCCAATAAGCCTCGGGGGATAAGGCTTCGGCGGTGAACTCCCATACCGCCCGCCGCCGGAGCCTATCTGACCCACCATGATAAAACCGTGCCGCCGGGTTCCCGGCCCGGTGGCACTTTATGCTCGCTTCCCTTCCTATTCCAGCCACCGCTCGAGCCGCTGCTGCGCCGTGACGGCCTTTCTCGCCCCCATTTCCCGGCCGCCGACTCACAGGCATACTGGATCCCGGATCCCATGCAGGAGCGCATATGAAACAGCTGGAAGCCCTCAAGGCCGAGGGAAGGATTGAAGAGGCCAGGCAACACGGATTGCTGCAGATAACGGAACATCCGCAGCACGCCGAGCTGCATTACGAGGTGGCCAGCCTGCACGACATGCTGGGGCGCGAGTCTCAGGCCATCCCCCTGTATCAGAAAGCCATAGCGCTCGGGTTGAGTGAGGCCTCGCTGCGTGGGGCCTGGCTCGGCCTCGGCAGCTCTTATCGCTGCATCGGTCAGTATGCCGAGGCGTTGGCCGCCTTCGAGCAGGGCCTGGCCCGCTTCCCCGACGCCAATGAGTTCAGGGTGTTCGGCGCCATGGCCCGCTACAACCTGGGGCAGCACAAGGAGGGGATGGAGAGCCTGCTGGCGGTGCTGGCCGAGACCACGGCGGATCCCGCCCTCGTCACCTACAAACGCGCCATGGCCCTCTATGCCGAGGATCTGGACCGGCGCTGGTAAACCCCAGAAACGACAAAGCCGCTCATGATGAGCGGCTTTGTCTGAATGTGGTGGCCCCTGCCCGACTTGAACGGGCGACCAATCGATTATGAGTCGACTGCTCTAACCAACTGAGCTAAGGGGCCAGAATCTTGGTTTTGCGGCGTGGATTATAGGGGATGCGGCAGGGCTCGTCCATAGGCAGATCAACCACTTGCCGAGTTTTTGTCCAACCTTGCCCATCTCCGTCAAGGCTTCAATCCCCCATAAAACAAAGCCCCGCATGGCGGGGCTTTTGGACAAGGCTTGTCGGCGACTTTCAGGACTATTCGTCCAGGAAGCTGCGCAGCACTTCCGAGCGGCTCGGGTGACGCAGTTTGCGCAGGGCCTTGGCTTCGATCTGACGAATACGCTCACGGGTGACGTCGAACTGCTTGCCCACTTCCTCTAGGGTGTGGTCGGTGTTCATGTCGATACCGAAACGCATGCGCAGCACCTTGGCCTCACGGGCGGTCAGGCCGGCCAGCACTTCGCGGGTCGCGTTGCGCAGGCTCTCGCTGGTGGCCGCATCCGCCGGCAGGGCGAGCGTGGTATCTTCGATGAAGTCGCCCAAGTGGGAGTCTTCATCATCACCGATGGGCGTCTCCATGGAGATGGGCTCCTTGGCGATCTTCAATACCTTGCGGATCTTGTCTTCCGGCATGCCCATGCGCATGGCCAGCTCTTCCGGGTTCGGTTCACGACCCATCTCCTGCAGCATCTGACGGGAGATACGGTTGAGCTTGTTGATGGTCTCGATCATGTGCACCGGTATACGGATGGTACGGGCCTGATCCGCGATGGAGCGGGTAATGGCCTGACGGATCCACCAGGTGGCATAGGTCGAGAACTTGTAGCCACGACGGTATTCAAACTTGTCCACCGCCTTCATCAGACCGATGTTGCCCTCCTGGATCAGATCCAGGAACTGCAGGCCGCGGTTGGTGTATTTCTTGGCGATGGAGATAACCAGACGCAGGTTCGCCTCGACCATCTCTTTCTTCGCACGACGGGCCTTGGCCTCGCCGATGCTCATGCGACGGTTGATGTCCTTGATCTGGGCGATGGAGAGGCCGGTTTCCTCTTCGATCTGCTGCAGCTTGCCGATGGAGCGCAGGATCTCTTCGTCCATCTCCAGCAGACGGGGAGACCACGCCTTGCCGGCCTGTTTCTGGTATTCGAACCAGGCAGTTTCGCACTCGTTGTTGGTGAAGGCCGCGACGAAGGTTTTCTTCGGCATCTTGGCCTGCTCAACGCAGAGTTTCATGATGATGCGTTCCTGCACGCGGACCCGCTCCATCATCTCGCGCATGTTGTTGACCAGGCGATCGAACTGCTTGGGCATCAGGCGGAATTGACGGAACACATCGGCCAGCTGGGCAATCGCGGCCTGGGTGTCGTCGTGGGCACGGCCATTCTTCTGAATGGAGAGACGGGTGACTTCGTACTGGGCACGCAGCTCACCGAATTTCTCGCGGGCGACTTCGGGATCCGGACCACCGTCGCCGTCGTCATCGCTGTCGCCGTCTTCGTCTTCGTCTTCGTCTTCATCTTCGTCTTCGTCAGCCAGATCATCTTCGCTGAGCTCGGAACCGATGTGAGTGGCGGTCGGCGCCACATCGTCCGTTTCATTGGGGTCGATAAAGCCGGAGATGATGTCGGACAGACGCAGCTGCTCGGCTTCGTACTTGTCGTACTGTTCGAGCAGGTAAGTGATGGCTTCGGGGTACTCGGCGACGGAGCTTTGTACCTGGTTGATACCGTCTTCGATCCGCTTGGCGATGTCGATTTCGCCTTCACGGGTCAGCAGTTCGACGGTACCCATTTCCCGCATGTACATGCGGACGGGATCGGTCGTGCGACCAATCTCAGATTCAACAGATGCCAGAGCCTGGGCCGCTGCTTCGGCAGCGTCCTCATCGGCGGTGCCACCTTCAGCCATGATCAGGTCATCGGCATCCGGGGCGTTTTCCACCACCTGGATACCCATATCGTTGATCATCTGGATGATGTCTTCGATCTGGTCGGAGTCGACGATGTCTTGCGGGAGGTGATCGTTCACCTCGGCATAGGTCAGGTAGCCCTGTTCTTTACCTTTGGCAACGAGGAGTTTAAGCTGAGACTGCGGGGTTTGCTCCATAGAACTCATCCGGTTGGTGTTGCTAGGTTGCGCGTACAGTGCGCTGCTGCGCAAATAGCCAATTCTAATAGAAAACCGCCAGACATGCTATGTCTGGTTGCGGCGTCGGTCATGAGAAACCCCTGCCCGCAGTATTGTCGGGGCCAGGCGGTTATAAAGTGTTTGCTTTTAATCCCGTCCATTCGGGCAACGGTATTTATATTGAGACTAATCACTCAAATATCAAGCCCCAGTCTCATTTCTTTTCTCCAATCTGTACCTCTCTGATCAGCATCATCAGCTCCTGAGTCTCTTCGCTGCTGAGCCCTTGCTGGGCCACCTTGGCCTGCAACTCCTCGATCCGCTGCTTGAGAAACTGGTTGATGAAACCGACGAAGGTATCCTGCAACTCCCCCAGAATGTCCGGCTCCTGATCGAGCTTGATCTCCTCGAACAAGTCATGCATCGCCAGTTGGGCCAGGATCTCCCCCTCCTTGGTGCCACGCCAGTGCTCCAGCAGGATGCCGGTGGTGATGCCGGGCTGGGAGAGGATCTGCTGATGCAGCTGCAGCAGGAACTGGATGCCCTGTACCCGCAATCCGGCGAGCTCCGGCATGGCCGGCAGCTCGGCCGTCACCGCCGGGTATTGCAGCATCAGCGCCAGCGCCCGGCGTATGGGGGTCAGCTTGGCGGCCTTGGGCTTGTTGACCTCGGCCTTCGGCTGAGCGCTGCGGGCGAACAGCTCGGCAATGCGCTGCTTGTTCTCCCCCCAGCGCATCATGCTGGAGAGCCGGGTGATTAGCCCCTCCCGGGTGAAGCCCTCCGGTACCCGGCGGATCAGCTCGGCAGCCTTATTCGCCACCTCAAACTTGCCCGCCTCGCCGGAGAGCGCCGCATCCCGCCCGAGACGCTCGAACATGAAGTCGGCGAAGGGTTGCGCCTGGTCCAGCAACGCCTCGAAGCCCTCCTTGCCGATCTGGCGCACCAGGGAATCCGGATCCTCGCCGTCAGGCAGGAACACGAACTTGAGCTCGCGCCCGTCCTGCAGGTGGGAGAGCGCGTTGTCCAGCGCACGCCAGGCAGCCTCGCGACCGGCGTTGTCGCCGTCATAGCAGCAGACCACCTCGGCCGTGGTGCGAAACAGGGTGTGGATGTGGTCGCTGGTGGTCGCGGTGCCCAGCGCCGCCACCGCATAGTCGATGTCGTACTGGCCGAGCGCCACCACGTCCATATAGCCTTCCACCACCAGGATCCGGCGAGGATCCTTGTGCGCCTGCTTCACCTCATAGAGACCGAACAGCTCCCTGCCTTTGTGGAAGATGGGGGTCTCCGGCGAGTTCAGGTACTTGGGCGTACCGTCCCCCAGCACCCGGCCGCCGAAGCCGATGACCCGGCCACGCTTGTCGCGAATGGGGAACATGATGCGATCGCGGAAACGATCGTAGCTGCCGGGGCCGCTGTCGCGGGGGATCAGCATGCCGCCGGAGATGAGCAATTGCTCGTGATCCCGGCTGCTGCCAAAGCGCCGTCTTACCTGATCCCAGTCACCCGGGGCATAGCCGATGTTGAAGCGCTTGACCACTTCACCGGTCAGGCCGCGCCCCTTGAGGTACTCCACCGCCAGGGGGGCACTCTTGAGGTTGCTCTCGTAGAAGCGGGCGATCTGGCTCATCAGCTCATAGAGATCCTTGCTGACGGCCGGCTGAGCCTTGCCGCCACCCGCATTCTGCTCGCGAGGCACCTGCATCCCCTGCAGGTTGGCGAGCTCTTCGATGGCATCGGGAAATTCGAGACCGTCGTACTCCATGACGAAGCCGATGGCATTGCCGTGGGCGCCACAACCGAAGCAATGATAGAACTGCTTTTCCTGGCTGACGGTGAAAGAGGGGCTCTTTTCGTTATGAAACGGGCAGCAAGCCTGATAGTTCTTGCCGGCTTTCTTCAGCCGCACTCGCGAGTCGATCAGCTCGACGATGTCTGTGCGTGCGAGCAGATCATCGATAAAGGATTGTGGGATCCTGCCTGCCATAACCGTCCTGTTTCATTGAAAATAAAAAAGCCGCGCATTCACAGGGAAGCACGGCTTCTTTCGACTAACAAGAGAAATGCCTGTTACGCCAAGCGGGTTTTCACCTGCGCACTGACGGCGCCGACATCGGCACGCCCCTGAATTTTCGGCTTCAAGACAGCCATGACTTTACCCATATCGGCCATGACGGCAGCACCGCTTTGCGCGATGGCTTGCTCGATCAGGCTGGCAATCTCGTCTGCGGTCAGCTGTTGCGGCAGGAATTCCTGCAGCACCAGGATCTCGGCGGACTCTTTGTCGGCAAGATCCTGACGACCGGCAGCTTCAAATTGGCTGATGGAATCGCGGCGCTGTTTGACCATCTTGGTCACCACAGCGAGGATATCCTCATCATTGAGCTCGACACGGGTATCGACTTCACGCTGCTTGATCTCGGCCATCAACAGACGGATCGCTCCCAGCCGGGCCTTGTCTTTGGCCAGCATGGCGAGCTTTTGTTGATCCTTGAGTTGATCCTTCAGAGACACGGCATGCTCCCCCGATTAGTACAGGCGGATACGACGTGCGTTTTCGCGGGACAGCTTCTTGGCGTGACGCTTGACGGCGGACGCTTTGGCGCGCTTGCGAATGGTAGTCGGCTTCTCGTAGAACTCACGGCTACGAACTTCGGACAGGATACCGGCCTTTTCGCAAGAACGCTTGAAGCGACGCAGAGCAACGTCAAACGGCTCATTTTCACGGACTTTGATTACTGGCATGTGCCTTTCACCTCAGTGATATTTGGTTAGCTGACCTTCAATCGATCAGCATGTCTTAAAATGGTGCGAAATTATACTCTGGACAGGGAATGAAAGTAAACCCGCAGAGATCGCTCTGGTTTAAAAAACCCGCGAAGGTTACCATAGCCGTCTCATTTTAGCAGTGAAATTTTTTAGCAATGCGTGTATTGGGCATAGAGACATCCTGTGACGAAACCGGGATCGCGATCTTCGACGATCAAAAAGGGATCCTTTCCCATCAGTTATACAGCCAGGTCAAGCTGCATGCGGACTACGGCGGCGTGGTTCCCGAGCTCGCCAGCCGGGATCATGTGCGCAAGACGATCCCCTTGATCCAGGCCGCCTTGAAGGAGGCGGGACTCAGCAAGGATGACATCGACGGCATCGCCTATACCGCAGGTCCGGGCCTGGTTGGCGCCATCCTGGTGGGGGCCACCATAGGTCGCTCCCTGGCCATGGCCTGGAACAAACCGGCGGTGGCCGTGCACCACATGGAGGGCCACCTGCTGGCCCCCATGCTGGAAGAGCGGGCCCCCGAGTTTCCCTTCGTGGCACTGCTGGTCTCTGGCGGTCACTCCATGCTGGTAGGGGTCGACGGCATCGGCAGCTATCAGCTGCTGGGAGAGTCCATCGATGACGCCGCCGGCGAGGCCTTCGACAAGACCGCCAAGCTGATGGGGCTGGACTACCCGGGGGGTCCCCTGCTCTCCCGCCTGGCGGAGAAGGGCACCAAGGGGCGCTTCACCTTCCCCCGTCCCATGACTGACAGACCGGGCTTAGACATGAGCTTCTCCGGCCTCAAGACGTTTGCCGCCAACACCATAGCCGCCAACGGCGACGATGAGCAGACCCGTGCCGACATCGCCCGCGCCTTCGAGGACGCGGTGGTCGATACGCTGGCCATCAAGTGCCGCCGCGCCCTGAAGGAAACCGGCCTCAACCGCCTGGTGGTGGCCGGTGGCGTCAGTGCCAACCGTCACCTGCGCGCCCAGCTGGCGGAGCTGATGGAAAGTTTGCACGGCGAGGTATTCTACCCGCGCACCGAGTACTGCACCGACAACGGTGCCATGATCGCCTACGCCGGCATGCAGCGTCTGAAGGCCGGGGTGTTCGAACCTCTGGTGGTCAAGGCGGTGCCGCGCTGGCCGCTGGACACCCTGGATCCGGTGTGATCCACAGGATCCATTGCCACATAAAAAAGGGGCCTCTGGCCCCTTTTTGTTGTTTCTGACTCTCCTAGTTGGTACGGAACAGCGCTTCGATGGAGAGCCCCTGCCCCAGCAGGATCTCCCGCAGACGGCGTAGCCCCTCCACCTGGATCTGGCGCACCCGCTCCCGGGTCAGCCCGATCTCGGCCCCCACGTCCTCCAGGGTCGCCGGCTCATAGCCGAGCAGGCCGAAGCGGCGGGCCAGTACCTCGCGTTGCTTGGGATTCAGCTCCTCCAGCCAGTGCACTATGCTGGCGCGCATGTCGTCGTCCTGAGACTCCAGCTCCGGGCCCATGCCGCGCTCGTCGGAGAGCACGTCCAGCAGCGCCTTGTCCCGATCGCCACCGATGGGGGTATCCACCGAGGTGATCTTCTCGTTGAGCTTGAGCATGCGGTTCACGTCGTCCACCGAGCGATCCAGCGCATGGGCGATGTCTTCGGCGGTGGGTTCGTGATCGAGGCGGTGGGAGAGCTCCCGGGCGGTACGCAGATAGACGTTCAGCTCCTTGACCACATGGATGGGCAGACGGATGGTGCGGGTCTGGTTCATGATGGCCCGCTCTATGGTCTGGCGGATCCACCAGGTGGCATAGGTGGAGAAACGGAAGCCGCGCTCCGGGTCGAATTTCTCGACCGCGCGGATGAGACCGAGGTTGCCCTCTTCGATGAGATCCAGCAGCACCAGGCCGCGATTGTTGTAGCGTCTGGCTATCTTCACCACCAGACGCAGGTTGGATTCGATCATGCGCTTGCGGGCGGCTTTATCACCCCGCAAGGCACGGCGAGCGTAGTAGACTTCCTCTTCGGCCGTGAGCAAGGGGGAGAATCCGATCTCCCCCAGATAGAGCTGGGTGGCGTCCATGACCTTGTTCAGTTCGGGCACCAGCAGCTCGTCGGAGATAGTCTCCTCGGCTTCTGCGGTCACCTCCTGAACCTCTTCTTCCTCCTGGGCCTCCAGCTCTTCGTCGAACTCTAACTCTGCATCCTGCATTACCAGTTGTTCTTGGCTCATGATATGTCTCCCTGAACTGAACCAGAGTAAGACCTAGCTCTCTGGGTTAACGCTTTGGCAAATAACCCATTGGGTTGATTGACTTGCCTTTGTACCGGATTTCAAAGTGCAAGCGCACATCCGGTGCATCCGTGCTACCCATATTCGCGATGACAGATCCGCCCTTGACGGAGTCTCCCTCCTTCACCCGCAACTCGTCGTTGTGGGCATAGGCGGAGAGGTAGTCATCGTTGTGCTTCAGAATGATCAGCTTGCCGTAACCTCGCAGTGCACTGCCCGCGTAAACCACCTTGCCACCGCTTGCGGCGTAGATGGGTTGCCCCTTCTGACCCGAGATATCGATGCCCTTGTTACCCTGTTCCGCAACAGAGAAACCTTCGACGATCCGCCCTTGGGTCGGCCAGTGCCACGCGAGTGTCGACGAGGAGCTGCTGGTTTTTTGTTCTTTCGCCTGAGCGTATGCTGTTGAAGATGCCGGAGCAATGCTTTTTTGCGAGATGAATGGAGTGGTCGTACCTGCCGGTGCGGTGGCCAGAGGTTTGGGCCCCGAACTGGTCACGGCCGTGCTCGCCACCATCTGGCTGCCACCCGTGCTGGCCGCCGTCGGCACGCTCAATACCTGACCCACATGAAGACCATACGGAGCCTGCAGATTGTTGCGCTGGGCCAGGGTCTGGTTGGAGACATTGAACTGGCGGCCTATGCTGCTCAGGGTGTCACCACGGCGCACCTCATAGGTGCCATTGCCGGTGGCGACCGGGCGGCTGATCGCCATACCGGTGCTGGCCACGGCGCCGGAGGAGCCATCCAGCCGGAGCTGCTGGCCCGGGTAGATGTTGTAGGGCGGGCTGATGCCGTTGAGGCTGGTCAGCGATGCGACGTCCATGCCGGAGCGGAAGGCGATGGAGTAGAGGGTGTCCCCCCTGACCACAGTGTAACTGCCGCCCTGAATGCCCGGCTTGGCCATGGCCTGACGGGTCGGTATGGTCGAGGCAATGGGGTCATTGCCCAGACTCTGCACCGGGGCAGCTGTCTTGCTGGAAGAGCAGGCAAGCAGCAGCCATGACAACACGACGACACTGCTACCTTGCCAAACACGCGAACGCATAGTGGATCCTTAACGACTAAACCAGAAATAGGCCGCAACGGCCAAACCAATACAGAGCCAACCCAGCACATCCACATAGTGCATCAGCTTGCGCTCCATCTTCTCACCGCCCCAGCGCATCAGGCCCGCCACCAGGAAGAAGCGCATGCCGCGACCGATCAGAGAGGTCAGGATGAAGGGCAACAGCGCCATGTGGAGCAGTCCCGCCGTGACGGTAAACACCTTGTAGGGGATCGGCGTGAAACTGGCAATAAAAATCACCCAGATCCCCCACTGCTCAAACCATTGCTCGGCCAGGGCGATCTTGTCCTCATAGCCGACCGAGACCACCAGGGGTTGCACCACGGGATCCCAGAGGGCATAGCCAAGCAGATAGCCAAACAGGGCCCCAAGTACGGAGAAGAAGGTTGCGAGGCCGGCGTAGTGCCAGGCCCGCTTGGGCTTGCCGAGCGCCATGGGCGCCAGCATCACATCCACCGGAATGGGCCAGAAGATGGATTCGATGAAGGCGGTGATGGCGAGATACCAGGGGGCATATTTGTGGCGAGCCCACTGCATCACCAACACATAGAGGCGGGAAAACAACTTCACTCAACATCTCCGTCGATAAGGGGAACGAAACGCACCGGCTCCAGGATCCGGCTGGTCAGCTGGGAGCCTGAACGCTCGATCAGCTGCAAAGTCTGCTGGCTGTCACCCACCGGCAGCACCAGACGGCCGCCGTCGGCCAGCTGATCGGTCAGGGCCTTGGGGACCTCGCTCGCCGCCGCCGTCACCAGGATGGCGTCGAAGGGGCCCTTGTTGGGCCAACCCAGCCAGCCGTTGCCGTGCTTGGCCGACACATTGTGCAGGTCGAGCTGGCGCAGCCGACGCCTGGCCTGGAACTGCAGGGACTTGATCCGCTCCACCGTGTAGACGTGCTCCACCAGGTGGGCCAGCACGGCGGTCTGATAACCCGAGCCGGTGCCTATCTCCAGCACATGGGCCGGATCGTTCTGGATCAACAGTTCGGTCATCCGCGCCACCATGTAGGGCTGCGAGATGGTCTGGCCGTGGCCGATGGGCAGGGCCGTGTTGTCCCAGGCCTTGTGGGCCATGGCCTCATCCACGAACAGCTGGCGTGGCACCTTGGCGATCGCCGCGAGCACGCGAAAATCCCGCACGTCCTGGGCGATCAGCTGATTTAACAGGCGCTGAACTATCACAGCATCATCCCTGCAGATCCAGCCAGGCACCCAGACCGGCCAGACTGCTGTAGGCGGTCATGTCGATGGTCAAGGGGGTGATGGAGACATAACCCTGCTCGATGGCGGCAAAGTCCGTCCCCTCCCCCGCATCCTGCTGGCTGCCCGGCGGGCCGATCCAGTAGATGGGCTGGCCACGGGGATCCTCGGCGCGGATCACCGACTCGGCCCGGTGGCGATTGCCGAGCCGGGTCACCCGGATCCCCTTGATCTGCTCGAGGGGCAAGTCAGGTACGTTGACGTTGAGGATCTGATCCGCTGGCAAGGGGTGCACCATCAGGCCCCGCACCAGCTGGGCCGCATAGTGGGCCGCCGTGGCGAAGTGGGTCTTGCCCACCAGGGAGATGGCGAGGGACGGGAAGCCCAGGTGGCGTCCCTCGGTCGCCGCCGCCACGGTACCGGAGTAGATGACGTCATCCCCCAGGTTGGCGCCGTGGTTGATGCCGGCCACCACCATGTCGGGCTCCGGGCGCACCAACTCGTTGACCGCTAGGTGGACGCAGTCCGTCGGCGTGCCCTTGACCGTATAATACCCGGTCTCGCTGATGCGGGTGACCCGCAGCGGCACTTCCAGCGTCAGGGAGTGACTCGCCCCGCTGCGGTTGCGATCCGGCGCCACCACGATGACCTCGCCACAGGCCGCCAGCGCCGTGCTGAGGGCACGAATGCCCTCGGCGTGTACTCCATCGTCATTACTGACCAGAATTCGCATCGGTGGGATCCCTGAAACCGTGATCGGCCTCTTTGGCCTGCATTAACTCGCGCACCAGGCTGGTGGCAAAGGCACCGGCCGGCAGGAAGAACGACAGGGTCAGCACCCCGGCTTCCAGACTCCATTCCATGGCTTGTGGCTTGAGCAGCAGCGGGCGCCTGTCCTGATCCAGCCCGGCCTTCTCCAATCCCTCACACCACTCGCTATAGAGAGCCAACACCCCTTGCTCGAACTCGGCGGCGGCGCCTTGGCTCGCCAGGCGACCACGGCCCCACTGGGGAGCGGTGAGCTGCACATCGCCAGAGGCCAGACGCGCCTCCAGCTCCGGAGTCAGCGTCTCTTCGCTGAAGATAGAGTGGCTTCCCTTGAGCATCACGCAGTCGCCGGCCAGCAACCGATGGGCCAGCCCCTGCTCGATACGGGCGCTGACGATGGCATTGAACAACATGCTGCGGGCGGCGGAGAGGTAGAGAGAGCGCTTGTTGCGATCCTTGATCCGCTTGCCGGCGAACATCGCCTTGGCCGCCTCCAGATTGTTGCCACCCCGACCGAAACGCTGTTCGCCGTAGTAGTTCGGCACCCCCTGGGCAGCGATGGCCTGCAGGCGGGACTCCAGCCCCTCGGGTTGTTCGAGCCCGGTGAGGCGCAGACGGAAGTGGTTGCCCTTGAGGTAGCCGACCCGCAACTTCTTATTGTGACGCTTGGCTTGAAGGATCTGGATGCTGTCACTCTGGATGACAGAGAGATCCGGCTCCCCCTTGCCCGGCAGGTGGATGCCGAACCACTGCTCGGTCACAGCATGGCGATCCTTGAGGCCCGCCCAGGTCACCGCATTGCGGGCAACCCCGGCGGCATCCGCCAGCAGGCCCGCCACCCAGGCGGTGTTCTCGCCGGTCTTGCGCACCCGCACGAAGATGTGTTCCCCCTCGCCGCAGGGCTCGAAGCCGAGATCCTCGACCACCACGAAGTCGCTGGCCTCGGCCTTGAGAATACCGCGGGCGGTCGGCACCCCGTGCAGATAGCTAAGCTGTTCCAGCATCATTGTTTCACCAGTAAGACGACGGCTTCGGTGGCGATCCCTTCCTTGCGCCCCGTGAACCCAAGCTGTTCCGTGGTGGTCGCCTTGACATTCACCCGGTTCAATTCACATTGCAGATCCGCCGCCAGCACGGCGCACATGGCCTCGATATGGGGAGCCATCTTGGGGGCCTGGGCGATGATGGTCACGTCCAGGTTGCCGATGGCGTAACCCGCCCGCTGTACCCGGGCATAGACATCCCGCAGCAGGATGCGGCTGTCGATCCCCTTGAACTCGGCGGCGGTATCGGGGAAGTGGCGGCCGATGTCGCCGGCACCGATGGCGCCGAGCAGGGCGTCGCTCACCGCGTGCAGCACCACGTCACCATCGGAGTGGGCCAGCAGACCCTGCTCGTACGGGACGGCGACGCCGCCCAGCATGCAGGGGCCGACCCCGCCAAACTTGTGTACATCAAAACCATGACCAATGCGGATCATGTCTGCTCCTCTACGTCACTTTCGTCGCAAAAACGGATTATGCCTGCTGACTTATAAACAGCCCGGCCAGGGCGAGATCCTCGGGCCGGGTCACCTTGATGTTGTCGGCCCGCCCTTCCACCATGCGCACCGTGAAACCCGCCCGCTCCATGGCGGAGGCCTCGTCTGTGATGGCGGCCCCCAGGGCCAGCCCCTCCTCCAGCGCCCGCGTCAAGGGGGCGGTAGGGAACATCTGGGGGGTCAGGGCATGCCAGAGCTGCTCGCGCTCCACCGTCGCCACTATGTTGCCGGCGGCGTCGGTGCGCTTCATGGTGTCCCGCACCCGGCTGCCGAGGATGGCGCCATCGCACGCCATGGCGGTGGCGATCAGGGCATCGAGATCGGCGTGGCGCAGGCAGGGACGGGCGGCATCGTGCACCAGCACCCAGGGCGTCTTGACGACTCGCAGGGCATTGAGCACCGAATAGGCGCGCTCGGCCCCCCCTTCGACCCGCAGGATGCGCGGGTCCGCCGCCACCGGCAGTCGTTCGAACCAGTGATCCTGGGGGGAGACGGCGACGATGACCCGCTCAATCGCAGGGTGGCACAATAAAACACCTAGGGTGTGCTCGAGTATGGTCTTGTCTGCCAGCGGCAAGTATTGCTTCGGGCAGTCGGCGCCCATCCGGCTGCCGATGCCGGCGGCCGGGACTATGGCGGTCAGACCGACGGCCGGATCAGTCGTCATAGGGCTCCCCATCCGGCTCAGTCCCCTGCTCTTTTTCCTTGGGAATGATCCGATAGAAGGTCTCACCCTGCTTGATGTAGCCAAGATCGTTGCGAGACAGCTCCTCGATGGCCTCGAGGCCCGAGGTCAGATCGTCGATCTCACGATAAATCAGGTTGTTGCGGTCCTTGAGAACCAGATTGTCCTGCTGCTGCCGATCGATGGCGTTGGAGAGCTCCCGATAGTCGGAGAGGCCGTTCTTCCCCAGCCAGAAGTCATATTGCAGCCCTCCCAACAGGAGGAGCAGGATTAGAGTGAGTAGCCGCATGCACTGAGTCTCCTTCAAGCGGCCTAGTTTCCCATATTCGCAGGCAAGACAAAAGAAAGCCTGTGTTCCAGACGGGCTGGCTCGGAATAAAAAATACGACGAATGGCGAGAAGGGGGCGGCAGCAGTGGATATAAAAAAGCCCCGCCGAAGTGGCGGGGCTTTCAACAGCTCAAGTGCAGTCAGGCATTAGGCCTGGTTCTTCACTTCTTTCAGACCGCGGAACGGAGCCTTGGCACCCAGGGCTTCTTCGATACGGATCAGCTGGTTGTACTTGGCAACACGGTCAGAACGGCTCATGGAACCGGTCTTGATCTGGCCAGCAGCGGTACCCACAGCCAGGTCGGCGATGGTCGCGTCTTCGGTCTCACCGGAGCGGTGGGAGATGACGGCGGTATAGCCAGCGTCTTTGGCCATCTTGATGGCGTTCAGGGTTTCGGTCAGGGAACCGATCTGGTTGAACTTGATCAGGATGGAGTTGGCGATGCCGTTGTCGATGCCACGCTTCAGGATCTTGGTGTTGGTTACGAACAGGTCGTCACCCACGATCTGGATCTTGCTGCCCAGTTCCTTGGTCTGGTAGGCAAAGCCTTCCCAGTCGGATTCGTCCAGGCCATCTTCGATGGAGACGATCGGGAACTTGGTGGTCAGGTCGGCCAGGTAGTCGGAGAACTCGTTGGAGGTGAAGGTACGACCCTCGCCCTTCAGGTTGTACTCTTTCTTCTCGGCGTCGTAGAACTCGGACGCGGCACAGTCCATGGCCAGGGTGATGTCGGTGCCCAGCTTGTAACCGGCAGCGGCAACGGCTTCGGCGATCACTTCCAGCGCTTCGGCGTTGGACTTCAGGTTGGGCGCGAAGCCACCTTCGTCACCCACGGCGGTAGCGTAGCCCTTGGCCTTCAGTACCTTGGCCAAGTTGTGGAACACTTCGGCACCCATGCGGATGGCTTCTTTCAGGGTCTTGGCGCCAACCGGCTGGATCATGAACTCCTGGATGTCGACGTTGTTGTCGGCGTGCTCACCACCGTTGATGATGTTCATCATGGGCAGCGGCATGGAGTAGACACCCGGGGTACCATTCAGCTCGGCGATGTGAGCGTACAGCGGCAGGCCCTTGGAGGCGGCAGCAGCCTTGGCGGCAGCCAGGGAGACGGCCAGGATGGCGTTGGCGCCAAACTTGGATTTGTTCTCGGTACCGTCCAGATCGATCATGATCTGGTCCAGAGTGGCCTGGTCCTTGGCATCTTTGCCCAGCAGAGCCTGAGCGATCGGGCCGTTGACGGCGTCGACGGCTTTCAGCACGCCCTTACCCAGGAAACGGCTCTTGTCGCCGTCACGCAGTTCCAGCGCTTCGCGGGAACCGGTGGACGCGCCAGACGGAGCGGCTGCCATACCAACAAAACCACCTTCCAGGTGAACTTCGGCCTCAACGGTCGGGTTACCACGGGAGTCGATGATTTCACGACCGATCACTTTAACGATCTTGGACATGTGTATTTCCTCAGGTTTCGTAAAAAAACAACAAAAATATGCCAAAAAAAGCGGCTGCGGCACAGGGCCTCAACCGCATTTATTTTCAATTACTTCAGATTACGCTTCTGATACTCGCCGGCGGCCTTCACGAAGCCGGCGAACAGGGCGTGTCCATCGCGAGGAGTCGAGGTGAACTCCGGGTGGAACTGCGCCGCTACAAACCAAGGGTGATCCGGGATCTCGATAATTTCCACCAGTTTCTTGTCGGCGGAGAGACCGGTCACCTGCAAACCGGCCGCTTCGATCTGCGGCAACAGCTTGTTGTTCACCTCATAACGGTGACGGTGACGCTCGTAAATGGTCGGGGAACCGTACATCTGACGCACCTTGGAGCCTTCCACCAGGTGGCAGAGCTGGGAGCCCAGACGCATGGTGCCCCCCAGATCGGACTTCTCGCTACGGGTCTCGACGTTGCCTTCCTCATCCACCCACTCGGTGATGAGGCCGACCACGGGGAACGGAGAGTCTTTCTTGAATTCGGAGGAGTGTGCACCAGTCATGCCGGCCACGTTGCGGGCGAACTCGATCATGGCGACCTGCATGCCGAGGCAGATACCCAGGTAGGGGATCTTGTTCTCACGGGCGTACTGGGCGGCCAGGATCTTGCCTTCCACACCGCGCTCGCCGAAGCCACCCGGTACCAGGATGGCGTCCAGGCCTTCCAGCAGCTCGGAGCCACGGGTCTCGATGTCCTGGGAGTCGATGTACTTGATGCTGACGGACAGACGGGTCTTGAGGCCGCCGTGCTTCAAGGCTTCGTTGACGGACTTGTAGGCATCCGGCAGGGAGACATACTTGCCCACCATGCCGATGGTCACTTCCGCGGTCGGGTTGGCCTCTTCGAAGACCACCTGCTCCCACTCGGACAGATCCGCTTCCTTGCACTCCAGACCGAAGCGCTCGGTGAAGTAGGAGTCCAGGTTCTGGGACTTCAGCAGGGCCGGGATCTTGTAGATGGAGTCCACGTCCTTCATGGAGATGACGGCGCGCTCCGGTACGTTGCAGAACAGGGCGATCTTGGCGCGCTCATTGGCCGGGATGGCGCGATCGGAGCGGCAGATCAGCACGTCCGGCTGGATCCCGATGGAGAGCAGCTCCTTCACGGAGTGCTGGGTCGGCTTGGTCTTCACCTCGCCAGCGGCGGCCAGGTAGGGAACCAGGGTCAGGTGCATGAACATGGCGTTGTTGCGACCCACTTCGGCCGCCAGCTGACGGATGGCCTCGAGGAACGGCAGGGACTCGATGTCGCCCACGGTACCGCCCACTTCGACGATGGCAACCTGATGGCCTTCGGCACCGGCAATCACCCGCTCCTTGATGGCGTTGGTGATGTGCGGGATCACCTGGATGGTGGCGCCCAGGTAGTCACCACGACGCTCTTTGCGCAGCACGTCGGCATAGATGCGGCCGGTGGTGAAGTTGTTGCGGCGGGTCATCTTGGTGCGGATGAAACGCTCGTAGTGACCCAGATCCAGATCGGTCTCGGCCCCGTCCTCGGTTACGAACACTTCACCATGCTGGGTCGGGCTCATGGTACCCGGATCCACGTTGATATAGGGGTCCAGTTTCATGATGGTCACATCCAGACCACGGGCTTCCAGAATGGCTGCCAGAGAAGCTGCGGCAATGCCTTTGCCGAGGGATGAAACAACGCCACCAGTCACAAAAATATATTTGGTCGTCATGCTGAACCTGAAAGAAGTTTAGGGAATTTTAAGGGGTGCTTCGGGGATGAAGCAGGACGGGGAAACAGTATACCAAAACCCCCTCTCCCAAACAATGAACAAAAATCTATCAGGCTCCCCGCCCCCCCGTCTTGCGCCAAATCAACTTTGTTCGGTTTCTTTGGCCCTGTCCCAGGCGGCGTCCAGCTTCTCCAGGGTGCAATCGGTCATTTTCAGCCCTTCAGCGGCAATAAACTGCTCAACCTGTCGAAAACGACGCTCGAACTTGGCGTTGGCGGCCCGCAGCACCTGCTCGGGATCCTTGCCCAGATGCCGCACCAGGTTGACGGTGGCAAACAGCAGGTCGCCGAGCTCGTCGCTCACCCGCCCCTCGTCCACATCGACCATCAGCGCCTCTTCCATCACCTCGTCGATCTCCTCGTGGATCTTGTCCACCACGGGGCCGAGGGTCTTCCAGTCGAAACCGACGGTGGCGCAACGCTTCTGGATCTTGGCGGCCCGGGTCAGGGCCGGCAGCGCCAGCGGGATGTCGTCCAGCACGCTCTCTTTATCGAGCGCCGCCCGCTCCCTGGCCTTCTCCGCCTCCCAGTTCTGTTTCACCGCCTGTTCGTCGCCCAGATCTGCGTCGGAGAACACATGGGGATGGCGACGAATGAGCTTCTCGCTCACGGTGTCGACGATGTCCGCGAAATCGAACAGTCCCTGTTCCTTGCCGAGCTGGGCGTAGAACACCACCTGGAACAGCAGATCGCCGAGTTCCCCTTTCAACCCTTCCCAATCCCGGGTCTCGATGGCATCGGCCACCTCGTAGGCCTCCTCCAGGGTGTGAGGCACTATGGTCTGGAAGCTCTGCTTGAGATCCCAGGGGCAGCCCCCTTGCGGATCCCGCAGGCGGGCCATGATATCGAGCAGTTGGGGGAGGTCGTAGCGCTGGGTCATGGGATCTTCACTTTCGATTCGTTGAAAAGGGTCATCAAAAACAACCGGCCACAGGGGCCGGTCGGTCGATATCACAGGCGCTTGGCGCTGATCACGTCGTTGAGCTGGCTGAGCTTGGCGAGCGCCCGGTTGAAGGCGTTGATGTTGTAGATCTCCAGCTCCATGTCGATCTCGGCGGTCTGCTCGCGCACGTTGGAGCGCGAGCGCACCCCCATGACGTTGATCTTCTCGTTGGCGAGTACGGTCGTGATGTCACGCAGCAAGCCGGATCTGTCATTGGAGAGGATGCGGATGGTGAGGCCGTAACCGCCGGAGTAGTTCTCCCCCCAGACCGCATCGATGAGGCGCTCCGGGTTGCGGCGGGTCAGTTCTTTCAACTGCTCGCAGTCGTCCCTGTGGATGGAAACGCCACGCCCCATGGTGATGAAGCCCTGGATGCTATCCCCCGGGATGGGCTGGCAGCAGCGGGCGATGTGGGTCATCAGGTTACCGACCCCTTCCACCACGATGTGATCCTTGGGCTTGGGGCGGAACGGCACGTTGGCCTTCTGCTCCAGCTTCTCCAGCAGGCGGCGATCCTCTTCCTCCGCCGTCGGCTTGTTGTAGCGGGTGTCCAGGTAGTTCAGCAGCTGGTTGATGCGGATGTCGCCGCTGCCGATACCCGCCAGCAGATCCTCCAGCTCCTCCGCATGGAAACGCTCCAGCACCACCTTGTCCACCTTGGAGAGGGTGAGGTTGTGCCTGTCCAGCTCCTTCTCCAGCAGCTCCTTGCCGGCGGCGATGTTCTTGTCCCGATCCAGCTTCCTGAACCAGGTCGCCACCTTGGCTCGCGCCCGGCTGGAGCGCAGGAAGCCGGCGTTCGGGTTCATCCAGTCACGACTCGGGTTCGGCTCCTTCTGGGTGATGACCTCCACCTGGTCACCGGTCTGCAGGGTATAGGTGAAGGGGACGATGCGGCCGTCTATCTTGGTGCCGATGCAGCGGTGGCCGATCATGCTGTGGACGTGATAGGCGAAGTCGAGCGGGGTGGCACCGGCAGGCAGATCGATCACATCCCCCTTGGGGGTGAAGACATAGACCCTGTCCTCGAACACCTGACTGCGCAGATCGTCCAGCAGGGAGCCGCTCTCGGAGAGATCCTCCTGCCAGGCGAGGAGCTTGCGCAGCCACTCGATCTTGTCCTCGAAGTTGCTGGTCTTGGCGGCGGCCTGGGCCCCCTCCTTGTAGCGCCAGTGGGCGGCGACGCCGAGCTCCGCATCCTGATGCATCTGCTCGGTGCGGATCTGGATCTCCACCGTCTTGCCCTCTTCCCCCACCACCACGGTATGGATGGACTGGTAGCCGTTGGGCTTGGGGTTGGCGACATAGTCGTCGAATTCACGGGGGATGTGGTGGAAGTGGGTGTGCACTATGCCGAGCGCCGCGTAGCAATCCTGCAGTCGCTTGGTCACCACCCGCACCGCGCGCACGTCGAACAGCTCGTTGAATTCGAGGTGCTTCTTCTGCATCTTGCGCCAGATGCTGTAGATGTGTTTCGGTCGGCCATAGACCTCGGCCTCGACCCCGGCCTCCGCCAGCGCATCCCGCAGGGACTGCACGAACTCGCGGATGTAGCGCTCCCGATCGAGGCGTTTCTCGTCAAGCTGCTTGGCGATCTGCTTGTAGGTGTCCGGGTGCAGGTAACGGAAGGCGAGATCTTCGAGCTCCCACTTGAGCTGACCGATGCCGAGACGGTTCGCCAGCGGGGCGTAGATGTTGGTGATCTCCTGGGCCATCAGCACCCGGGTCTCCTCATCCGCCTTCTTGGCCTCCCGCAGGCAGGCGATCCGCTCCGCCAGCTTGATCACCACGGCGCGCACGTCCTCGACCATGGCGAGCAGCATGCGGCGCACGTTGTCTACCTGTTCCGGCGAGGTCTCGCTGCGGTGCAGGGTCTGCAGGGAGCGGATGGCTTCCATCTCCAGCACCCCTTCCACCAGCTTGGCGATCTTGGGGCCGAAGTCCTCCTCCACCTTCTCCTGCTTGATGAGACCGGCTTCGACGAAGGGATAGAGGATGGCGGCCTTGAGGGTGGCGAGATCCATGCTGAGCATCAGCAGAATGCCCACCATCTCGACGCCACGCACCAGCAATCGGTTGGTGAGCCCCTCGTCGCCTAGGGTCAGGCAAAACTGGTAGACGGTTCGCAGCTGATTCTTGTCGCTTTCACTCAACCCGAGTGAATTGACCCACTCTTCGAGGGTGAAGTTGTCCTTCAAATGAATATCGCGTACCGCAACCATGGTATCAATCCTTAAAAGTGTGGGGCCAAAAGCCGTGCGCCCCTCATCAGCTGACGATTGCCTCAAATGGGGATAAATGGTCGACTTTTCAAGGCATATCACCCATCAGGGCAACAGGAGCCTCCCACCTATCCGGCCAATTTTCGACGCTCTAGATTACCCTAATCCCCCCGCTCACACAGCACCAGGCATTCAGGAAAAGGGAGATAAATCCCCATCTCCCCTTCCCGGTCGCGGCCACTCAGCCCCGTTCAAACAGCGCCATTAACTCCAGATGGCCGCTATATGGGAACCTTTCGGTTACTTCCGCTCGAACAGCGCCATGGACTCCAGACGGCCGCTATATGGGAGCCTTTCGGTTACTTCCGCTCGAACAACGCCATGGACTCCAGATGGCCTGTGTGGGGGAACATGTCCAACATCCCCAGGCGAGTTAGTCGATAACCCTGTTTCACCAGCACCTGGCTGTCGCGGGCCAGGGTGACCGGGTTACAGGAGACATAGACCACCCGTTTCGGGGAAAGTGCCGCCACGTGGCCCATCACCTCCAGGGCGCCGGGGCGAGCCGGATCCAGCAGCACCAGGTCGAAACCCTCCCGCGCCCAGGACATCCCGACGATGTCACCGCTGAGGTCCGCCTTGTAGAAGCGGGCGTTGTCGATGCCGTTGCGACGGGCGTTCTCCTGGGCCCGCTCCACCATGGCCAGATCCCCCTCGACCCCCACCACTTCCCGGGCCTGACGGGCCAGGGGCAGGGTGAAGTTGCCGATGCCGCAGAACAGATCCAGCACCTTGTCATCCCGGGTGGCGTCGAGCCAGGCCAGGGCCTGGTTCACCATGCTCTGGTTGATGGGGCCGTTGACCTGGATGAAATCCCCGGGGGCAAATGCAAGAGACAGGCCATCGAGGGCATAACTCGGCTGGAATTGCTGACGCAGGGGTTCTATCTGCTCGTCCGCCGCCTGCAGGTAGAGATCGATCCCCTGCGCTTGCGCGAACTCGATCAGCATGGCCCTGTCGGTTTCGTTCGGCCGGCCGGTGTGGCGCAGCAGCATCATGATCCCCTGCTCGGCCTGGATGAGCTCCGCATGGCCCAGCTCACGCTGGCTCTTGAGGCGATTGAGGCAGTCCCGCAGCGGATTGATGAGGTCGGAGAGCGGCTCGGCCAGCACAGGGCAGCCCTGGATCTCCACCAGGTCATTGGACTGGCGGCGACGGAAACCGACTCGGGTGCAACGGCCATTCTTGTCAAACTTGATGGCCAGGCGGCAGACCCGGCGGTAGCTGCGGGACTCCCCCTTGAGGACGGGCTCGAGGGGGGGCGCCTGGATGTTGCCGAGACGCTCGAACAGGCTGACCAGTCCGGCTTCCTTGGCCCCTTGCTGATCCGCCTCGGACAGGTGCTGGGCGCTGCAGCCGCCGCATTCGCGATAATGGGGGCAGAAGGGGGCGATGCGATTGGCCGCCGGGGTCACTATCTGCTGCAGGACACCGTGGGCGTACTGCTTCTTGTCATCCAGGATGCGAACCTTGACCCGCTCACCGGGCAGCGCCCCTTCGACGAAGATCGCCTTGCCCTGATGACGGCCTACGCCAACACAGTGGTGGTCCAGACTGTCTACCGTAAATTCAATACGTTGGGGCTGGGTGGATTTCTTTTGGGGCTTGAAAAACTGGGCCATAAAACTTGGTGCCTATAGGTGGCTATGTCATGATTGTGGGGTCTGCAGCAGGCCATTGTCCCACAAGAATAATAGTATGACCAAATGCGGCCTCGGGGCCCGTGCTGCCATGACCTTACCCTAATGTCAGTCTTCTTCGTCGGCGGTTGATCAGCATGACCAGATATGGCCCTCACGCCCATGCGGCAATGACCCTCGTATCCGCCCTCATCCCCAACGGGGTATCAGCATGACCAGATATGGCCTCAGAGCCAGGGTACTGGCCTTCACCATATTGCCCACCCTCATCATCGGCGGCCTGATAGCCGGTTACTTCACCTTCCACCGCTATCAGCAACTGGAAAGCAGCCTGATCGATCAGGGCATCAACATCATAGAACCCCTGGCCATCGCCAGTGAATACGGCATGACCCAGCACAGCCGCGAGTCCCTCAAGCGGCTGATCGGGCTCACCCATCGCAAGAATTCCCCCTTCATCAAGTCCATCGCCGTCTTCACCCAGGACAACCAGCTGTTCGTCACCTCCAACTATCACAGGGACTTCGGTCAGCTGCGCCTGCCCGATGGCAGCGCCGTCCCCGAGCTCACCAGCGTCTCCTTCAACGGCGATGACATCATATTGCGCACCCCCATCCAGGCGGAGACCAGCCTGGACGGCTTCCCGCTGCCGAGCGATCTGGAGCCGCCGGTGATCGGCTACATCTCCATGCAGCTCGCCACCGACAGGGCCATAGTCCTGCAATACAGAGACGCCTTCTTCGCCGTGGTCATGGTGCTCATCGGCCTGGCCATCAGCACCCTGTTCGGCTTCCGGTTGGTCAAGAGCGTGACCCAGCCCATCACCGATATGGTGCAGGCGGTGCACCGGATCAGGGAGGGGCGGCTCGACACCCGGGTCAGCGGCCAGCTCACCGGCGAGCTGGACATGCTGAAAAACGGCATCAACGCCATGGCCAAGGCGCTCTCCGAATATCACGAGGAGATGCAGCAGAACATCGATCAGGCCACCTCGGATCTGCGGGAGACCCTCGAACAGATAGAGATCCAGAACGTCGAGCTCGACATGGCGAAGAAACGGGCCCAGGAGGCGGCACGGGTCAAGTCCGAGTTCCTGGCCAACATGTCCCACGAGCTGCGCACCCCGCTCAACGGCGTCATCGGCTTCACCCGTCAGCTGCTCAAGACCAGCCTGACCCCGAGCCAGACCGACTACATGCAGACCATCGAGAAGTCGGCGCGCAACCTGCTCGGCATCATCAACGACATCCTCGACTTCTCCAAGCTGGAGGCGGGCAAACTGCAGCTCGAGCACATCCCCTTCAGCCTGCGGGACACCCTGAACGAGACCATGCACCTGCTGGGCCCGAGCGCCCACGACAAGCAGCTGGAGCTCTCCTTGCAGGTGGATGCCGAGGTGCCGGACTACCTCACCGGCGACCCCATGCGCCTGCAGCAGGTGCTGACCAACCTCACCGGCAATGCCATCAAGTTCACCGAACGCGGCAACGTGGACGTGCGCATCGAGCAGCTCGACACCGGTGCTGGCCACCATGGCGGCAAGAAGGTGCGGCTCAGGGTGCTGATCCACGACACCGGCATCGGCATCTCGGAGGAGCAGCAGCGCCAGCTGTTCCAGGCCTTCAACCAGGCCGATTCGTCCATCTCCCGCCGCTATGGCGGCACCGGCCTCGGCCTCGTCATCACCCAGAAGCTGGTGCAGCAGATGGGGGGGCAGATCCGTTTCGAGTCCGAGCTCGGCAAGGGCTCCATCTTCTCCTTCAACCTGGAGCTCGACATCTCTCCCCTGCCCCAGACCGAGCGACTGCCGCTGGATCGCATCCAGGGCAAGCGGGTCTGGCTGCTGGAGCCGGATCCCTTCGCCCACGCCTCGTTGCACGCCCTGCTGGCCGAGTGGCAGCTGGACGTGCACTCCCTCGGCATGGACGACGACTGGCCCGAGATGAGCAGCCAGGATCTGGTGATCATCGGCAGCAGCACCCAGCACCCCCCCCAGCAGGTGATCGCCCGCCTCGATGGCCTCGACGGAGCCCAGAACACCATAGTGGTGCTGAGCAGCCACGAGCCCGCCCTGTATGACGCCATGCAGGCCCACGGCGCCCAGCACTGCCTCTCCAAACCCATCAACCACCGCAAGCTGCTGCACGCCCTGCTCACCCCCGAGACGGCCAGAAGCGCCCAGCTGCCCGCCCCCTCGGTTGCCCCCGAGCCGGAGATCAAGGTGCAGGCGATCAAGGTGCTGGCGGTGGACGACAACGCCGCTAACCTCAAGCTCATCGCCGCCATGCTCAAGGAGATGGTGAGCCAGGTGGTGGTGTGCAAGAACGGCAAGGAGGCGGTCAGCCTGGCCCAGAGCCAGCCGTTCGACATCATCTTCATGGACATACAGATGCCCATCATGGATGGCATCAGCGCGACCCAGGCCATTCGTCGCCACTCCCTCAACATGGAAACCCCGATCGTCGCGGTCACCGCCCACGCCATACCGGGGGAACGGGAGCGGCTGATCCGCCAGGGCATGGACGACTATCTGGCCAAACCCATCGACGAGAGCATGCTGCTGCAGCTCATCACCGACTTCGCTCATCGCCGCCACCAGAATCACGGGGATGGGCAGATAGACTGGTCCCTCGCCGTGCGCCAGGCCGCCGGCAAGACGGAGCTGGCCCAGGAGATGCTGACCATGCTGCTGGCCAGCTTCGAGGAGGTGGAGCCCCTGCTGGAGTCCGCGCTGGCGGGAGAGGCCGACGATGCCGAAGTGCTGGCCCAGCTCCACCGTCTCAACGGTGGCTGTGCCTACTCGGGGGTCCCAGGACTGCAACGCCTGCTCTCCCAGCTGGAGCAACAGCTGCGGGATGGCGTGCCGGTGAGCGAGCTGGAGCCCGAGTTGCTGGAGCTGCAGGATGCGCTGGAGCAGGTGCGCCAGGAGGCGCCCCGCTATCTCGAGACGAGTGGCTGACGCGCTTTTTCTGACGCACAGTCCGGTAAATGGTAGAGTTGCGCCGTTTTTTACAGGAGTCAGCATGACCAACAACGATATTCTGCGCCGTCTGCGCTACGCCCTCACCATCAGCAACGATCAGATGGTCGAGATGTTTGCCAAGGGCAACCTGACCGTCACCCATGCCCAGCTGCACGGCTGGTTGCTGAAAGAGGCGGCGGAGGGGGAAGCGCAAGATCCGGGCTTCGTGGCCTGTCCGGATGCGGCGCTGAGCCAGTTCCTCGACGGCTTCATCGCCATCCGGCGTGGCGTGCGTGAGGATGCACCGCCCCAGGTGATCCCGAACCGGATCAACAACAACCTGATCCTGCGCAAGCTGCGCATCGGCCTGAACTACAAGGAAGAGGACATGCTGGGCACCCTCAAGCTCGCGAACTTCAACCTCTCCAAGTCCGAGCTGAGCGCCCTGTTCCGCGCCAGGGATCACAAGCACTACCAGGACTGCGGGGATCAGATCCTGCGCAACTTCCTGATCGGCCTCACCGCCAAGCATCGCGCTTGACATAAGCCGCGCCTGAGCCATGGACCAGCGCCCCCGCTCACCCTCTGCCCTCATCAGGATGGCCGGTGAGCTGCGCTGGTCGCTCTGCCTGTTGCTTCTGCTGCTGACCGCCTGTCAGCCCTCCCCCTATCGCCTCGATACCCGTCATGCCAGCGCCAGTCAGAACGGGCGCATCGCCTTCCTGATCCTGCACTACACGGACGAGGACGATGCCCACTCCCTGCGCCTGCTGACCGAGCCCCGATACAAAGTGAGTGCCCACTACCTGGTGCCGCGCGATACCGACCAGCACCCGCTGCCGGTCTACCAGCTGGTGCCGGACAGCCAGCGCGCCTGGCATGCCGGCCGCAGCCGCTGGCATCAGTACGCCGGACTCAACGCCAGCTCGCTGGGCATAGAGATAGTGAATCTCGGCTATGACGAGAAGGAGGCGGCCCTCCCCGCCCACCTGCGTCACTGGCAGTCCTTCACCCGGGCCCAGATCGCCGCCGTCGGTGCCCTGGCTCGGGATCTGGTCCGGCGTTACGACATCCCCCCGACCCAGGTGCTGGCCCACAGCGATATCGCCCCCGAGCGCAAGCAGGATCCCGGCCCCCTCTTCCCCTGGCGCGAGCTCGCCCTGGACTACGGGGTCGGCGCCTGGCCCGACGAGGCCAGGGTCGCGGCCCTGCGCCAGTCGCTACCCGCCTGGGATGCTCTCCTGTGGCAGCAACGGCTCGCCCGCTACGGCTATGGCATCACTCCAAGCGGACGCTGGGATGAGCAGAGCCGTGCCGTACTGTGCGCCTTCCAGCTCCACTTCCGCCCCAGCCTAGTCAGCGGCGAGCCGGATGAGGAATCTCAGGCCATCCTGATGGCCCTGCTGGAGCGGTATTATCCCGAATAGACCCCAAGCCCCAGAAACAACAAGGGACGCCGCGGCGTCCCTTGTTTGTCTCGGTCTGACGAGCAGACATCAGATCCCCTGGCGGGCTTCCTGCATCAGCAGACGCATGTCGCTCACCGCCTTGGCCAGACCGTCGAAGGCGGCACGGCCTATGATGGCGTGACCAATGTTGAGCTCATAGAGCTCGGGGATGGCGGCGATGGCCTTGACGTTGTGGTAGTGCAGACCGTGGCCGGCATTCACCTTCAGACCCTTGCCGGCGGCATAGGAGGCGCCGGCGGCGATGCGCTTGAATTCGGCGTTGCGCTCTGCATCCGTGGTGGCATCGGCGTAGCGACCGGTGTGGATCTCGATGAAGGGGGCGCCACTCGCGGCGGCCGCATCGATCTGCAGCGGATCCGCATCGATAAACAGGGACACCTGGGCACCGACGGCGGCCAGACGAGTCACCGCATCCGTCACCTTGTCCAACTGACCGGCCACGTCCAGACCGCCTTCGGTGGTCACCTCGGTGCGCTTCTCCGGCACCAGGCAGACGAACTGGGGCTGGATGCGGCAGGCGATGCCGATCATCTCCTCGGTCACCGCCATCTCCAGATTCATCCTGGTCTGGATGGTCTGGCGCAGGATCTCCACGTCCCGGTCGGTGATGTGGCGGCGATCTTCCCGCAGGTGAACCGTGATGCCATCGGCACCGGCCTGCTCGGCCACGAAGGCGGCCTGTACCGGATCCGGGTACTGGGTGCCGCGGGCATTGCGCAGGGTGGCGATATGGTCGATGTTCACGCCCAGGTAGATCTCGCTCATTGCTTACTCCTTGAAAATACGTCTGTTAACTGTGCGGCTGTCGCCTCGGCGCCAGCTCCGATATCCGTATGTCAGCCTCGCGTGCTGGCTCTGCGTTTTAAAAACAGCCCCCGACCCTTCAGCTGGCCTGTTCCCAGAAACATGGGCGGCTGCAACGCCAGCCGATATTAGCCTCATGCACTCGCCTTTCGCTTTAAAAACAGTTCCCGACTCTTCAACTGGCGCTTCCCCAGATAGGGTTGCAGCGCCAGCCGGCTGAAACGCTTGGCCGCCTGCAGCAAGGGAGGGCTGTCGAAGCGCCCCTCGGCGAAGGCCAGCAGGTGGGCGCCGAGGAACAGGGTACGGGGATCCGGCGCCCGCTCGCAAGCGACAAAGCCGAGCTCCCGCTCGAAGCCGTAGAGCAGCTCGGGCTGGATGGGGGACTCGTCGTCGGCGGCGTATTCGAAGTCCACCGCATAGCCGAGCGCCTGCAGCAGCAGGAACTCGAAGCGGCGCAGGGGCAGCTCCGGGGTCTCACCGTCCGCCAGGGCCATGATGGCGCGGGCATAGGCGTCGAACACCTCGGGAAACGGGGTATGGGCTTCGAGCAGGTAGTAGACCAGCTCGTTGAGGTAGAGGCCGTAGAACAGGCGATCGCCGCCGAGACGCAATGAGTGATCCGGGCATTCCACTTGGGTGAGATTCTTGAGATCCCCCTTGCCACGCCAGGCGATGGTGAGCAGGGTAAAGGGCTGCAACAGCCCCTTCAGAGGCGAGCGTGGCCCGCGGGAACCGCGGGCCACCAGAGTAAAACGGCCACAATCCTGGGTAAAGACCTCGACCAGCTGGCTGGTCTCCCGATAGGGCCGGCTGTGGATGACGAAAGCCGGACTCAGCAATCGCTCAGAGCCACTTAATCGTCGCCGTAACCGAGACTGCGCAGGGCGCGCTCGTCGTCGGCCCAGCCGGATTTGACCTTGACCCAGAGCTCCAGGTGTACCTTGTTCTGGAACAGACGCTCCATGTCGAGGCGAGCCTCTGTGCCTATGGTCTTGATCTTCTCACCCTTGTTGCCGATGACCATCTTCTTCTGACCATCTCGCTCCACCAGGATCAGGCCGTGGATATGGTAGAGACCGTTCTCCTCCACCTTGAAGCGTTCGATCTCCACGGTCACCGAGTAGGGCAGCTCCTCACCAGTGAAACGCATCAGCTTCTCACGGATGATCTCGGAGGCCATGAAGCGGGAGGAACGGTCGGTCACGTAGTCTTCCGGGAAGAAGTGCACGTTTTCCGGCAGCAGATCCTTGGCCCACTCGCGGATCTTCTCCACGTTGGTGCCCTTCTCGGCGCTGATGGGCAGGATGTGGGCGAAGTTCATCTGCTGGCCCAGCCACTCCAGGTGGGGGAGCAGCTCCTCCTTCTCCTTGACGTTGTCGATCTTGTTGACCGCCAGCACCACGGGGCACTTGAGGTGGCGCAACTTGCCGAGCACCATCTCGTCGTCCTTGGTCCAGTGGGTCCCGTCCACCATGAACACCACCATGGCCACGTCCCCGAGGGAGCTGGTGGCGGCGCGGTTCATCAGGCGGTTGATGGCCCGCTTCTCTTCGATGTGCAGACCAGGGGTATCGACGTAGATGGTCTGGTAGTTCTCCTCGGTGTCGATCCCCAAAATCCGGTGACGGGTGGTCTGGGGTTTCTTCGAGGTGATGCTGACCTTCTGGCCAAGCAGCTTGTTCAGCAGGGTGGACTTGCCCACGTTGGGGCGGCCCACGATGGCGACAAAGCCGCAGTAGGTAGTATCTGTCATGACAATCTTTCCAATGCTTGCTGCGCCGCGGCCTGCTCGGCCTTGCGGCGACTGGTGCCGACTCCGACCAGCGGACCATCCAGACCATCCACCTCGCACTGGACGGTGAACTCCTGGTTGTGGGCCTCGCCCTTGACGTTGGTCACTGTGTAGGTCGGCAGGGATTTGCGGCTTCCCTGCAAGATCTCCTGCAGACGGGTCTTGGGATCCTTCTGCTCTATGCCCGGTTTGATCTCCTCCAGGCGGGTGGCGTACCAGCCGAGCAGGAGGCTGCGCACCCGCTCCAGATCCGTGTCCAGATAGATGGCGCCGATCACCGCCTCGACCGTGTCGGCCAGGATCGACTCGCGGCGAAAACCGCCACTCTTGAGCTCACCCGGCCCCAGGATCAGGTGATCCCCGAGATCGAACTCCCGGCCGAGTTCGGCCAGGGTCTTCTCCCGCACCAGGGTGGCGCGCATCCGGCTGAGATCCCCTTCCGCCGCTTGCGGGAAGCGGTGGAAGAGGTCATCGGCAATCACCAGACTCAGGATGGAGTCACCCAGGAATTCCAGTCGCTCGTTGTGACGGGAACCGGCGCTGCGGTGAGTCAGCGCCCGGGTCAGTCGTTCTTGATCCTGAAAGACATGCCCGAGACGGGACTGCAGTCTGTTCATCTTGATATTCATTTACTTGATTCCGCCAATGCGGTTGAAGCGCACACCGGTCGGCACCCAGCTTGGCAAGCTGGAACCTTCCTCGCGCTCGAATTCGAAACTGATCCAGATGGCGACCGCCTTGCCCACCAGGTTCTCCTCGGGCACGAAACCCCAGAAGCGACTGTCGGTGCTGTTGTCGCGGTTGTCGCCCATCACGAAGTAGTGGCCTTCCGGTACCACCCACTCATCGGGGTAGGTACCCGGCTGGCGATAGTAGCGATCCACCAGATCCGGCATGAGCGGATTGCGCAGGGTTTCGTGAGAGACGTCCCCCAGCTGCTCCGTGTAACGATCCAGCGGGATCCCCATCTGGCTGAACTCACCACGCTGTTCAAACTTGACGTCGAGCTTCTTGAAGCCCGGGCACGTTTTCCCTGCCTGCTCATCGCACTTGGGCCGGATCATCAGCTCCTTGTTGCGATAGATGACCCTGTCCCCCGGCATGCCGACCACGCGCTTGATGTAGTCGACGCGGGTATCCAGCGGATACTTGAACACCACCACATCCCCGCGCTTGGGCTCACCGGTCTCGAGGAACTTGGTGTTGCTCACCGGATCCCGCAAGCCATAGGCAAACTTCTCAACCAGGATGAAGTCCCCCACCAGCAGGGTGGGCATCATGGAGCCAGAAGGGATCTGGAACGGCTCGAAGATGAAGGAGCGCAGGATCAGCACTAGGGCGATGACCGGGAAGACACCGCCGGTCTGTTCGATCCAGACCGGCATGGGGGCCACCTTGGCCAGGGTCTTCTCGTCCACGTTCGGGCCGGCATTGGCACGGGCCGCCGCTATCTTGGCCGCCCGTTGCTTGGACCAGACCAGCTTGTCGACGGTCCAGATGATACCGGTCAGGATAGTGACGACGACGAGGATCAGGGAAAAGGTGCTTGCCATCGATTAGTCCTTGCCTACGTGGAGGATAGCGAGGAAGGCCTCTTGCGGCACGTCGACACGGCCGAGGGACTTCATCCGCTTCTTGCCTTCTTTCTGCTTGTTCAGCAGCTTCTTCTTACGGCTCACGTCACCGCCGTAGCACTTGGCAGTCACGTCCTTGCGCAGGGCCTTGACCGTGCTGCGGGCGATGATCTGGTTGCCGATAGAGGCCTGAATCGCGATATCGAACATCTGGCGCGGGATCAGCTCACGCATCTTCTCCACCACCTGACGACCGCGGAACTGGGCGTTCTCCTTGTGGGTGATGATGGCCAGGGCGTCGACCCGCTCACCGTTGATCATGATGTCGAGGCGCACCATGTCGGAGGTTTCGAAGCGCTTGAAGCCGTAGTCCAGGGAGGCGTAGCCGCGGCTGGTGGACTTCAGGCGGTCGAAGAAGTCGAGCACCACTTCCGCCATGGGGATTTCGTAGGTCAGCGCCACCTGCTTGCCGTGATAGACCATGTTGGTCTGCACGCCACGCTTCTCGATACAGAGGGTGATGACGTTGCCCATGTACTCCTGGGGCAGCAAGATGTTGCACTCGGCGATGGGCTCGCGCATCTCTTTGATGTTGTTGACCGCCGGCATCTGGGCCGGGCTGTCGATATGGATGGTCTCGCCGTTGTTCAGCTCGATCTGGTAGACCACGGTCGGGGCCGTGGTGATGAGGTCCAGATCGTACTCCCGCTCCAGCCGCTCCTGGATGATCTCCATGTGCAGCATGCCGAGGAAGCCACAACGGAAGCCGAAGCCGAGCGCGGTGGAGCTCTCCGGTTCATAGAACAGGGAGGCATCGTTCAGGGAGAGTTTCTCCAGGGCGTCACGGAAGGACTCGTAGTCGTCGCTGGAGATGGGGAACAGACCCGCATAGACCTGAGGCTTCACCTTCTTGAAGCCCGCCAGCGCCTTGTCGGCACCGTGCTTGGCCAGGGTCAGGGTATCCCCCACAGGGGCGCCGTGGATGTCCTTGATGCCGCAGACGACCCAACCTACCTCGCCACAGCCCAGGCCCTGGGTATCCACCTGCTTGGGGGTGAAGATACCGATGCGATCCACGCCCCACACCTGACCGGTGCTCATGACCTTGATCTTGTCGTTCTTCTTGAGGGAACCGTTCTTGATCCGCACCAGGGAGACGACGCCCAGGTAGGAGTCGAACCAGGAGTCGATGATCAACGCCTGCAGCGGGGCATCGGGATCCCCTTCCGGCGCCGGGATGCGGGCCACGATCTCTTCGAGCACCAGATCCACGCCGAGGCCGGTCTTGGCGGAGCAGCGCACCGCGTCCACCGCATCGATGCCGACGATGTCTTCGATCTCTTCGGCGACCCGCTCGGGCTCGGCGGCCGGCAGGTCGATCTTGTTCAGCACCGGCACCACTTCCAGATCCATTTCCATGGCGGTGTAGCAGTTGGCCAGAGTCTGTGCCTCAACCCCCTGACCGGCATCCACCACCAGCAGCGCCCCTTCACAGGCAGCCAGGGAGCGAGAAACCTCGTAGGAGAAATCCACGTGGCCCGGGGTGTCGATAAAGTTCAGCTGATAGGTGTTACCGTCTTGTGCCTGGTAGTTCAGGGTCACACTCTGTGCCTTGATGGTAATGCCGCGCTCGCGCTCCAGGTCCATGGAGTCCAGCACCTGAGCCTGCATCTCGCGGTCGGACAGGCCGCCACAAGTCTGGATCAGACGGTCCGACAGGGTCGATTTACCGTGGTCGATGTGCGCAATAATCGAGAAGTTACGAATGTGTTTCATCGAGCAAGAATCACTCAAAATTAAGTTAGGGTCGGATATGAGGGCAGGATTTTACTGGATAACCCGGTCGACGGCCAATCTTTAGTCGACGAAGGCCCGGAAATAGCGCCCTGGCGACCATTTATCGCGCCAGGGCCAGGAGCCGCAGTAAAACTTGCCAGTCAGGAGAGGTGGCGGGTGCTGAGCACCACACCGAGCATGCGGGGGCCATATTCCCCCTGCTCCAGCCTTGCGGAAAAGTAACGAACCAGTAAAAAACCCAGGGTTCCACCCAGCAGGCAGCTGAGGATGGTGACTCCTTCCCCCGCCGAGAGCAAGGGTGCCAACCAGATTTGACCCAGCAGGGCCCCCAGCAGCAGGCAGAACAGCGGCAGCACATAGACCAGGGCGGCCCCGCGCAAGATGCTCGCCTGGGGGATGCCGAGGCGGATCTGCTGGCCGACCATCACCTCCCCATTGAGAGCCACCTTGAGTCGCTGTGACTTCATCGGAAAAGCCTTGGCCACGGTACCTGTGCCGCAGTTGGACTGCTGGTGGCAACCGCTGCAGGCGGAGCGCCGTTCGCACTCCACCCAGGCATAGGCCCCTTCGATGGCCACGACTGTCGCCAGCTCTTCGCTCATGTTACTCACCTGACGACTCCAGATTAACAGCCATGGATTTATCCAATCTGAACACGCCCGCCTCGCCTCGGCAAGTGGAATGAGAACGACTCGCCATGGGGATTACTGCACGGCCTCGTTGCGGGCCAGGGGTTGCACCGACTCGGCGATGCGTTTGGCGGTCTCGGCCGGCACCTCACCCACCACGGTGATCTCCACCCCCACCTCGTTGACATAGCTCACCAATGAGGTGGCCCCCTGCCGAATAAGCTGCTGGCGCACCGCCTGCTTGGGGTCGACCCGGGCGACGTAGACGGAGAGGTCCACCACGCCATCCGAGAGCATCATGTAGTCCACAGGCAAACTGGTACTAACCAGCTGGTGCCTATCCTGAGAGAGCACCTTGAAGCCACTCGGCAGCCAGGTGAGGTGCCAGGCCAGGGTCTGCTGGGGCGTCGGATAGGCATCCTCCAGGGTCAGCGCCTCCGGCAATTTGCTCTTGGCCAGGGTCACCAGCCAGGGGGCCGGTGCCGACTGCCTGTCCAGATCCACCCCCAGCACCTGCTCCACCAGATTGCCTTCCCGATCGACCATGTCGATGCGCAGCAGCAGATGGCTCTGCTCGTCAATCCAGAGCACGAAACCGTACTTGTCCGCCTCTTTCGGGACCAGCCTCACCACCTGGGCCACCAGGCCGGCGACCCGGCTGCGACCCGCCAGCACGGGATCATAGCTCTCCAGCACCCTGGACAGCGGCATCTTCACCAGGGTCGACCAGACGCCGGGGAAACGGGCGCCTTTCAGGGTGTAGGGCTCGTGGGTGTTCTCGAAGAAGGTGTACTCGTTCTGGCGCTGCAGGTATTCCACCGTCTTGCCGTCGAGATAGCTCAGATGAGCCACCTCCTTGCCATCGATGACCCCATGGCTGATGCGGATGGGTTCGAGGCGACCCTGGCGGGCCTTGACCATGGATAACTCGAAGTTCTGTTGTGAAACGGCACTCTGCATCTGCTGCAACAAGGCCTCGGCCGACTGATCGTCGGCCGAGGCCTTGGCACAAATCAACAGAAGAGAGGCCAGCAGGATACGGCTGGACTGTCGCACGGTCTGATCCCTAAAAATGCGTTATTCTTGGATCTGCTTGTCTTGCAGCAGACGTTGTTGCAACTGGTGATCCCGCAGGAAGGCATTGACTCGCTCGCGCTGCTCTTGCATCTGCTGCTCGTTCAGCCCTTGCTGGCGAGTCGTGGCGCGATTTCCCTCTTGCGGATAGTGGACGCTGACGGGCGTGGCGCTGCCACCAACGGGGATAGTGTTGAGCACGGGGTTGTTCGGCACACCGTCCTGCCCCTGGTACTGCTGCACCCCGAAGATGACGGCGGCAGCCACGGAAGCGGCGATGGCATATTGCCCCACCTGCTGGCCGAAGCGGCGAAGCAGCGGTATCACCTTGGCACCGGTTTTCACCCCGGGAGCGGTTGAAGGTGCCGACGCGGGAGCCAGTATGGTGGGTTCGTCTTCCAGTGCCAGCATGATGCTGTCGCTGAGATCCAGTTGCAGATTGACCGGCAGGTCACCCCGCATGGCATCACCGATCAGATGGTAACGAGACCAGGTATCTTGCATGGCGGGATCCGTTCCCAGCTCATTCAGTACCTTTATCTCGCTCAGGTCGCCATCCATCAGGGCTGAGATTTGCTCTTTATTTGCCATAAGTTTGCCTGTCTTTCCCCAGTTTAATTCTCGATCAGAGGTTGCAGCTTTTTGTCGATTGCTTCCCTCGCCCGGAAGATACGGGATCTCACCGTTCCCACCGGACAATCCATGATCTCTGCAATCTCTTCGTAGCTCAGCCCTTCCAGTTCACGAAGGGTGATCGCTGTTCTCAAGTCTTCCGGCAAGGCTTCTATGGCGGTGAACACGGTGCGCTTGATCTCATCGGTCAGCGTCAGGTTCTCCGGGGTAGCCACCTCTTGCAAGGCTTCGCCCCCACCATAGTATTCAGCCTCATCGGCTTCGACATCACTACTGGGCGGTCTGCGCCCCTGTGAGGTCAGGTAATTTTTGGCCGTATTGACGGCGATCCGGTACAACCAGGTGTAAAACGCGCTCTCGCCACGGAATGTCGGCAACGCACGGTAAGCCTTGATGAAAGCCTCCTGCGCCACATCCGGCACATCGCCCGGATTGTTGACATACCTGGCCACCAGATTGACCACCTTATGCTGGTATTTCTTTACCAGCAGGTTGAATGCATTTTTATCGCCACGCTGGACCCGTTCAACCAGCTGTTCGTCCAGTAGATTCTGGTCGCTCATCAGAGCCGTAAAACCCCCATCAGGTTATCGTTTTTCTTTTCCGGCCCTTCCTAAGCGCACAAGTTCAGACAGGAGGAATCAGAGAAAGTTCGCTTGTATCGAAAAAAATGTGATGCGAGCTGCATCACAACCCCCCCTTGGGCTACCATGGGGCCAGTTCTTAATCCAGGCCAATGATACTTATGAAAGCAAGTGTTGAATACCTTTGCGACGTACTCATCATTGGCAGCGGTGCCGCCGGTTTGTCCCTCGCGTTGCGATTGGCAGACCAGGCCAAAGTCCTGGTTCTGAGCAAGGGGCCCATCAGTGAGGGGGCCACTCTCTATGCGCAAGGAGGCATCGCTGCCGTGTTCGACGAGACCGACAGCATCGAATCCCACGTGAGCGACACGCTCAACGCCGGGGCCGGGTTGTGTGACCCCGCCGTGGTGGAGTTCACCGCCCGCAACGCCCGCGAGTCCATTCAGTGGCTGATCCAGCAAGGGGTCCCCTTCGATCAGGAAGAGGACGCCGAGGGGGAATCTCACTATCACCTGACCCGTGAGGGTGGCCACAGCCATCGCCGCATCTTCCACGCGGCCGATGCCACCGGCAAAGCGGTGCAACTAACCCTGATCGATCAGGTGCGCGCCCATCCCAACATTCGGCTGATGGAGCGCTTCAACGCGGTGGATCTCATCACCACCCGCAAGCTGAATCTACCGGGCAACAAGGTGCTGGGGGCCTATGTCTGGAATCGCAACGTCGAGCAGGTCGAGGTGATCCGCGCCCGCTTCGTGGCGCTGGCCACAGGTGGCGCCTCCAAGGTGTATCAATACACCTCCAATCCGGACGTGAGTTCAGGCGATGGTATCGCCATGGCCTGGCGCGCCGGCTGCCGGGTGGCGAACCTGGAGTTCAACCAGTTCCACCCCACCAGCCTGTTCCACCCGGACGATCCCAACTTCCTGCTGACCGAAGCCCTGCGCGGTGAAGGGGCTTATCTGCGCCGCCCGGACGGCAGCCGCTTTATGCCGGACTTCGACGAGCGCGCCGAACTGGCCCCCCGCGACATAGTCGCCCGTGCCATCGACCACGAGATGAAGCGGCTCGGCGCCGACTGCATGTATCTGGACATCAGCCACAAGCCGGCGGACTTCATCGTCAAGCACTTCCCCACCATCCATGAACGCTGCCTCGCGGTGGGCATCGACATCACCAAGGAAGCCATGCCCATCGTCCCTGCCGCCCACTACACCTGCGGTGGCGTCATGATAGATGGCAACGGCCAGACCGATATCCCGGGCCTCTATGCCATCGGCGAGGTGACCTACACGGGCCTGCACGGCGCCAACCGCATGGCCTCCAACTCCCTGCTGGAATGCGTGGTTTTCGCCCATCAGGCCGGGGCCGACATCCTGGCCAAGCTACCCATGAGCGTGGAGCCGCCGAGGCTGCCGGCCTGGGACGAGAGCCAGGTGGACGACTCGGACGAGCAGGTGGTGATCCAGCACAACTGGCACGAGTTGCGGCTGATGATGTGGGACTATGTGGGCATAGTGCGCACCAACAAGCGCCTCGCCCGCGCCAAGCGCCGCATCGATCTGCTCAAGCAGGAGGTACAGGAGTACTACGCGAACTTCCGGGTCTCCAACAACCTGCTGGAGCTGCGCAACCTGTTGCAGGTGGCCGAGCTCATCGTCAACTGCGCCCTGCAGCGCAAGGAGTCCCGTGGCCTGCACTACAACCTGGACTACCCAGACATGCAGCCGGACTCCAAACCGACCGTGCTGACCCCGGACAGGGATTAATCCTCCCTACTGCAAATGACCAAGTTAACCCCGCCCCGGCGGGGTTAACTGTTTATGGGCTGCGGGAAAACGCGATCAGCGGGGCGGCGCGAGGTGGATGGCGCGGGCCAGGGTACGGTAGTGCTCGGGGGCCAGGGCATCGGCGAAGAGCCAGAGCCGGGTCTCGGGCATCCCCTCTGCGGTGAGGCACAGCCAGAGAACCCCGGGCAGGATGCGGCTGCGTGGGTCCAGCCGGTAGCGCCGCCCCTGCCAATCCAGCCACTCCCCATCCAGGATCAGTTCACCGCAGACCCCCTGGGCCCGCCGCCAGGCGAGCCAGAGTCCGAGTAGCCAGCAAGGCAGGAACAGCCCCCACTGCCAGCCCTGGATCAGGCTGGCGGCGGGCCAGAGCAGCAACGAGAAGAGAATGGCCAGCAGACACGGCTGCCGGCGGGAGACGAGTACGGGCATGCACACCCGCATGAGGAGATCAGCCCTGGCGGTCGTGACGGGCCTGGTTGCGCTCCAGGATCAGCGGGATCATGGCGGCGAAGGCCGGATCTTCCGGCACGCCGTGGCCCATGCTCCAGCGAAACAGCTCGGGATCCTCGCGCTCCAGCAGGCGAATGAAGGTCTGCTGCTGCTCGTCGCTCAGGCTGTCGAACTCGTGTTCGAAAAAGGGCATAAAGATGACATCCAGCTCGAGCATGCCGCGGCGGCAGGCCCACTTCAGGCGGGACTTTTCAATTGGGCTCAACATGGAACTCTCCTTACAAAGACTCGGGAATGGTAGCAGCTGGATTTTCCGGCTGACAAACATTCCTTACGTCTTTACCATGCAGGTCACATACTTTATGCCTTTGGACGACCACAGTGAGCCTGTCGACCCCTGTTCTGCCTGCCGAGCCAAGCCTCTTCTCCCTAAACGATCTCGCCATCACCCGTTTGCGCGGCCTCGATCGCGCCAAGTATCTGCAAGGCCAGGTCACCTGCGACGTCAACGCCCTGCAACCGGGCCAGAGCACCCTCGGCGGTCACTGCGATCCCAAGGGCAAGCTGTGGAGCGACTTTCGCCTGCTCTGCCTGGAAGAGTCCCTGCTGCTGCTGACCAAGCCCTCGGTGCTGGTACGCCAGCTTCCGGAGCTCAAGAAGTTTGCGGTATTTGCCAAAGTGGAGATAGACGGCTACCCGGGTCAGGTGGCGGGCGTGGCAGGTCAGGGCAGCGATGCCTGGATCTCGGCCCAATTCGGCCTGCAGGAGACCGGCCTCATCCCGGGGGGCATGGCGGTACGCGTTGAGGCCGATCGCTGGCTGCTGGTGAGCGAGCAGCCCCTCTCCATCGCCCTGCCCGCAGCCGATGAATCCCTCTGGTGGGGTCTGGACATCAAGGCCGGCATCCCGCACCTGGAAGCAGTGCATCAGGGGGAGTACATCCCCCAGATGCTGAACCTGCAGGCCCTGGATGGCATCAGCTTCACCAAGGGCTGCTACATGGGTCAGGAGATAGTGGCCCGCGCCAAGTATCGCGGCGCCAACAACCGCGCCCTCTTCGTGCTGGCGGGCTCCGCCGGTGCCCCGGTGGCCAGCGGCGACACTCTGGAGATCCGCCTCGGTGACAACTGGCGCCGCAGCGGCATGGTGCTGAACGCCTGGCAGCGGGATGGCCAGATCTGGCTCACCGCCGTGCTGCCCAAGGACACCGAGGCCGATGCCGAGTTTCGCCTCAAGCAGGATGAGAGCGCCCATCTCCTCCTGCAACCCCTGCCCTACTCCCTCGCCGACTGATCCGCCATCTTGATTAGCGAGGCACCCGCGCCAGCAGTGCCTCTTTCAGCCAGGCCCCCGCCTGCCCGAGCGGGCGGGCGCGGTGCCACTGCAGCTCCAGCGCCAGCTCCGGCTGGGTGATGAAGTCCGGCTCCAGCACCACCACCTCCCCCCGTGCCAGGGGCCGGTGCAGCAGGAAATCCGGCACGGATGCCCACCCCAACCCCAGCTTCACCAGCTCCAGGATCCCCAGATCCCCCTCCACCCACCACACCTGGGAAGAGAGGCGGAAGCGGTTGCGCTCCGTCCCCTCCCGCCGCCCCGTCACCATCAGCTGGCGAGCCCCCTGCAGATCGCTCTCGTGCAGCGGCACCTTGTGGGCGAGGGGGTGATCCGGGGAGACCACCAACGGCATGGAGACCCCCCCCAACGACCGGGCAACCAGCTCCCGCACAGGGTGCTCCTTCTGGTAACTGATGCCGAGCTGGGCGCGGCCGCTGGTCAGCATCTCGGTCAGATCCTCCATCAGGGGGAACAGCAGCTCCAGCTCCACCATGGGATAACGGGTGGCAAACTCCTCCAGCACGGCGCCGAGCCAGGGCAGGTGAGAATCATCGTCGATGGCCAGGGTGAGGCGCGACTCCACCCCCACCGCCAGCTCACCGGCGATGGCCTGCAGCCGCTCGCTCTGGGCCAGCAGGATCAGCGCCTCCTGCCGGATCCGCCGGCCCGCCTCCGTCAGCACGGGGTAACGGCCGCTGCGATCGAACAGCTCGAGGCCGAGATCGATCTCCAGGTTCGCGATGGCGGTGCTCACCACGGATTGTGCCTTGCCCAGACGGCGGGCGGCCCCGGAAAACGAGCCCGTTTCCGCCGCCGCCAGCAGCGCCTTGAGTTGTTCCAGTGACAGGTTCATCTGCCATGCTCCTCGTCGATGTATCTATTTTAGCGATATATACTAACGAGCATCTATGGCTTTTCGCGAATATAGTAGCCGCCATCACGTACCAACACAGAGGGACTATCCATGCGTAACACTCGCGATCGTCTGCGCCACGCCATCGGCTTCGAATTGATCGGTCTGTTGATCGCCGCCCCCCTGGCAAGCTGGGTCACCGGCGTCGGCCTCAACCACATGGGGCCCCTGGCCCTGTTCTTCTCGGTGGTCGCCACCGTCTGGAACTATGTCTACAACCTAGGGGTGGACAAATTACTGCTGCGTTATCAGGGCCATACCCACAAGGTGCTGTGGCAGCGGGTCGTGCATACGCTCGGTTTCGAAGGGGGTCTGCTGATCGTGGCCCTGCCGGTGATGTGCTGGTGGCTCAACATCGGCCTGCTGGAGGCCCTGGTGCTGGATATGGGCTTCGTGCTCTTCTACCTGGTCTATGCCTTCGTCTACAACTGGAGCTATGACAAGGTGTTCCCCATCCCGGGCCAGCCGGCGCAGCGGGTGATGAACTGAGAGGGGCATTTCCAATGAGGTAACGAGGCACCATCATGCGGCAGGCATGATGGTGCTGATGGGGGTCGGGTGGGGATCAGGCCCCGGCCTTCGCCTCTTCGACGGGGGTCTCGTCTTGCCCCGCTTCCTGTTTCAGCATGGCCTCGAGATCGCTCTGGTACTGGTTCAGCATGCGCTGAGCCGCCACCATGTCACCCTTGTGCAGGCGCTCGAACAGATGATGCTGCACCACGCCGTTCAGATACTCCACCGTGATGGGCTGTTCCAGAGCAGACAGCAGCTCCTCTTTCTCCAGCTCGGCGTTGATCTCATCGACGCTGGTACGCAGCAGACCGGACAGTTGCACCAGCATGCGGCGCTCGCCCTCACGCAACAGGCTCAACATGCGGTTTCTCTGCTGCTCATTCTGTTGGGTCATACATTTCCTTACGTAAAATGGGAATAAGCCAGCCCATTTTGCCCTCTCCTTTTCACAGCGTCTATCTCGGACAGAACACTTATTTTCTCCCGCATCGGGACATGCACGGCGGGTGCTATTTATGCCGGTGCTAGGTATAGTAACTGCTGGTTTATGGGCCTGTTTCACCCCCTTAAAACGAGATTTTCACGCCATGACCGACGCTATTTTAGTGCTCTGCACCTGTCCAGATGAGGCCAGCGCCGACCGTATCTGCGATCAGCTGTTGAGCCGACGCCTCGCCGCCTGCATCAATCAACTGCCCGGGCTCACCTCCGTCTATCGCTGGCAGGGGCAGATCGAACGTGCCCGGGAGATCCAGCTCATCATCAAGTCCAGCGCCGCCCTGTTCGAGCCCCTGCGCCACTGCATCCTCGAGCTGCACCCCTACGAGGTGCCGGAGATCCTGGCGCTGCCCGTCAGTCTCGGCCATCAGCCCTATCTCGACTGGCTGGCCGGAGAGACGGCATGAAGCTGACATCCCTGCTCACCCCCCTGCTGCTCCTGCTCAGCCTGCTGGCCAGCCCGGCCGAGGCCGCCAGCCAGGACCTGCTGAGCAGCCTCGGCATCGAGGCGGGTTCCCCCCCCAAGTTTCTGAAAGTCGATGAGGCCTTCAGCCTCCAGAGCTCCCAGCAGGGCAACCAGCTGCGGCTGACCCTGCACATCGCCGATGGCTACTACCTCTATCGCCACCGCTTCAGCTTCAAGGGGGAGAACCTCAACTTCCAGGAGCCCGAACTGCCCGCCGGTACCGAGCACGAGGACGACTTCTTCGGCAAGACCCGGGTCTATTACCAGGAGGTGCAGATCCCCCTCACCCTGACCGAGGCGGGCCAGGGGGCCAGACTCACCGTCAGCTATCAGGGTTGCACCGAGGGGCTCTGTTATCCGCCGACCGACCAGCGGGTCGAGGTGCAACCCTTGGCAGCCAGCACCGTCACCGATATGGGCGGGACAGGTGCCGACGTCGCCAGCGCCCCCGCCAGCAGCCAGCAGGATCAGCTGGCGGCCGCCCTCGGCAACCAGGGCTTCTGGCTCAGCATCGCCGCCTTCTTCGCCCTGGGGCTGGGGCTCGCCTTCACCCCCTGCGTCTTCCCCATGTACCCCATACTGACCGGCATCATAGCCGGCGCCGGTGAGCGCCTCTCCACCCGCCGCGCCTTCCTGCTCTCCTTCGTCTATGTGCAGGGCATGGCCATCACCTACACATTGCTCGGCCTGGTGGTCGCCTCGGCGGGCTTGCAGTTCCAGGCCGCCCTGCAGCACCCTTATGTGCTGATCGGTCTATCCATCATGTTCGTGCTGCTGGCCCTCTCCATGTTCGGGCTCTATACCCTGCAGCTGCCGAGCAGCCTGCAGACCCGGCTCTCCGGCCTCTCCAACCGCCAGCAGGGGGGATCCGTGGTCGGTGTCGGCATCATGGGCATGATCTCAGGCCTGGTCTGCTCCCCCTGTACCACGGCGCCGCTCTCCGGCGCCCTCATCTACGTGGCCCAGAGCGGCGATCTCTGGCTCGGCGCCGCCGCCCTCTACGCCCTCTCCTTGGGCATGGGGCTCCCCCTGTTGCTGCTCGGCACCTCGGGAGGCAAGCTGCTGCCCAGGGCCGGCGCCTGGATGGATGTGATCAAGCAGCTGTTCGGCTTTGCCCTGCTGGCGGTGCCTGTGCTGCTGCTCTCCCGGCTGTGGAGCGACGATCTAACGACCCTGGCCTGGCTGGTGTGGGGACTGGCGCTGTGCGCCTACCTCTATCACCACAACCAGCATCGCGCCCACTCGGTGGGCAAGAGCCTGTGCGGCTTCGCCCTGCTGTTGGCCATGATGGGGGCCGTGGTGGTGGCCAGGGATCTGCTGCTGCCGGGCCAACACGCCTCGGCCAGCCCCAAAGCCGAGGCGGCGCAGTTTATCCGCATCAAGACCCTGGATGACCTCAAGAGCCAGCTCGGTGCCGCCCGCGGCAAGCCGGTGCTGCTGGATCTCTATGCCGACTGGTGCGTGGCCTGCAAGGAGTTCGAACACAAGACCTTCAGGGATCCCGAGGTGCGAGCGCGCTTCGCCGACATGGTGCTGCTGCAGGCGGATGTCACCGCCAACGACGACGCCGACGTCGAACTGCTCAACGGCCTGAACGTGCTGGGGCTGCCGACCCTGATCTTCTTCGATCGGGACGGCAATGAGGTGAGCGGCCAACGGGTGACCGGCTTCATGGGGCCGAGCGAGTTCCTGGGCCAGCTCGACAAGCTGCGCTAGATGGAGCTGCTGCGCCTGACATCGGTCAATCCGAGTCACATATTGTGGCTGGAGGAGGTCGTGCTGGCGGCCCCCGCCTACAGCTGGCTGACCGAGGGCAGGGCCCCTGACCCTGCCGACGCCCCGGAGATACTCAGGGTCTGCCCGCCGGGCATAGGGGAAGACGACAAGTTCGTACTGGCGGTGCTGGAGGGGGAGGAACTGCTGGGCTGCGTCGATCTTGTCCGCGGTTACCCCGATGAGCAGACGGCCTATCTCGGTCTGCTGCTCTTGAAAGAATCCTGGCAGGGACGAGGGATCGGCAGCGAGCTGGTCCAGCGTCTCATTGAGATGGCGGCCAACTGGGGTTGCACCGCCATGCGACTCGGAGTCATCGAGACCAACCTGCCCGCACTGCATTTTTGGACCAGGCACGGCTTCCAGCAGGTGGACAGCAAGCGGATCGCCGGGTTCAGCGGCGATACCCTGGTCATGAACCGCGCCATTTCATGCCCCTGAGCCGGGGCGGCGCTTCACCCTGGCCGCCGATTTTTCTGAGCATCCCTTGTATCTGTCCGGCGCCGTGGCAAACTTTGCCCCTCCTGTCTCGCATCATCCGGAGTTTCGATGAAAAAGTGGTTCATCCCCCTGCTCGCCTGCTGGCTCTATGGCTGTGATGCGGGTCCAGGTGAAGAGGCTATCCAGAGTCAGGTGACCGCCAAACTCCAGGCCGATACCGACACCAATTTGTTTGATATCAGTGACTTCGCCGTGCTCGGCAAGGAAGAACGGATGGAGGGGGTCTATCTGGTCCGGGTGGGCTACCAGCTGCACTTCAAGCAGGGGCTGGAGCAGTTGCAGATCCTGCACGACGAAGATCTCATCTACGACAGAGTCGGCCCCTTTCAGCAGGAGATGGGGCTGATGGAACTTGAGCGCAAATACGGCGAGTTCGAGGCCGGTCAGGCTCTGGCGCAGGAGCGCGAGATCTGGATGATGAAGACGGAGCAGGGCTGGCGCCTGGCCGAGCCCGGCCAGACCCAGGACAGCCCCGCCTCCTGAGCCCCCTTACAGCAGATCCTTCAGCCGGTACCAGAGCATCCCCAGCGCCAGCAGCGGCGAGCGCAGGGAAGGCCCCCCCGGGAAGGTCATGTGGGGAACCCGGCTGAACAGGTCGACCCCCCGGCTCTCCCCCTTGATCGCCTCCGCCACCAGCTTGGCCGCCATATGGGTGGCGTTGAGACCGTGCCCCGAATAAGCCTGGGCGTAGAACACATTGGGGTGGCTCTGCAGTCGCCCTATCTGGGGCAATCGGTTGGCCCCTATGCCTATCATGCCCCCCCACTGGAACTCGATGGCGGTACCCGTGAGCTCCGGGAAGACCCGCAGCAGCTTGGGCAACATAAAGGCCTTTATATCGCGGGGGTCACGGCCGGAATAGTTGCAGGCGCCCCCAAACAACAGGCGACCGTCGGCGGAGAGCCGGTAGTAGTCCAGCGCCACATTCTGATCGCACACCGCCATGTTCTGTGGCAACAGCCGCTGGCGAAGCCGCTTCTCCAGCACCTCGGTGGCGAGGATGTAGGAACCCGCCGGCAGTACCTTGCCCCCCAGCTCGGGGTTGAGATCATTGAGATAGGCGTTGCAACCGATCACCAGATAGCGGGCGCTGATCCGGCCGTGGGCCGTGGTGACCTGCGCCTTGTCCCCGTACTCGATGTTGATCACCCTGGAGTGCTCGAACAGGGAGACCCCCAGGCCGGCGGCGGCACGCGCCTCGCCGAGGGCCAGGTTGAGGGGATGCAGGTGGCCAGAGCCCATGTCGATCATGCCGCCGATGTAGCGATCCGACCCCACCACAGAGTGCATATCGCCCTTGGGCACCAGCCTGGTCTCATGCTGGTAACCCAGGCTAGCCAGATGAGCCAGCTCCTCCTCGAAGCCTGCCAGGTGGCGCGCCTTGGTGGCGAGATCGCAATAGCCCCAGCGCAGGTCGCAGTCGATGTTGAAGCGCTCGATGCGCTGGCGCACCAGTTGCACCGCCTCCAGCCCCATCAGATCCAGCTCCCGCACCCCCTCTTCCCCTATCCAGCGGGCAAACTGGCTGGTGTCGTGGCCGATGCCGCGGATGAGCTGACCCCCGTTGCGACCGGAGGCCCCCCAGCCGATGCGGTTGGCCTCCAGCAGGGCCACCTTGTAGCCCGCTTCGGCCAAGTTGATGGCGGTGTTGAGGCCGGTGAAGCCGCCACCGATGATGCAGACATCGGCATCCAGCTCGCCGCCGAGTTCGGGCCACTGCTGATGATCGTTGCGGGTCGCCGCGTAATAGGAGGCCACGTGCTCCTGATGTCCATGTCTTCCTGTCTGCATGCTCAGCATCCTGCCTTGGTTGCATTCGTTTACTAAATTAAACGTTTCGTCATCGATAATACCCAGCCCCAGAGTGCCATGCCAGCCCGCCCGGATCACAGAAATGCAAAAGGTGTCCCGAAGGACACCTTTGTGCGAGGCCGGCCATCCGCGATCCATCCTGCCCACCGCGCAATAAAAAAGGCGCCATGAGGCGCCTTTTTCTGCGATCTCGGTACTGATTACAGTACGTTGATGGCGTTCAGGTCGGAGAAGGCTTTCTCCAGACGCGCGATCATGGAAGTCTGACCGGCACGCAGCCATACGCGCGGATCGTAGAACTTCTTGTTCGGCTTGTCGGCGCCTTCCGGGTTGCCCAGCTGACCCTGCAGGTAGGCTTCGTTGGTCTTGTAGAAGCCCAGAATGCCTTCCCAGGTCGCCCACTGGGTGTCGGTATCGATGTTCATCTTCACCACGCCGTAGGAGATGGATTCGCGGATCTCTTCCAGGGTGGAACCTGAACCACCGTGGAATACGAAGTCCAGGGACTTGGCCGGCAGACCGAACTTCTCGGAAACGTATTTCTGGGAAGCGTCCAGGATGGACGGGGTCAGCTTGACGTTACCCGGCTTGTAGACACCGTGCACGTTGCCGAAGGAGGCAGCGATGGTGAAGCGCGGGCTGATCTTGGACAGACGCTCGTAGGCGTAGGCCACGTCTTCCGGCTGGGTGTACAGAGCGGACTGATCCATGTGGCTGTTGTCCACACCGTCTTCTTCGCCGCCGGTGCAACCCAGTTCCAGCTCCAGAGTCATGTTCATCTTGGCCATGCGTACCAGGTACTCACAGCAGATGTCGATGTTCTCTTCCAGGGACTCTTCGGACAGATCCAGCATGTGGGAGGAGAACAGCGGCTTGCCGGTTTCGGCGAAGTGCTTCTCGCCGGCATCCAGCAGACCGTCGATCCACGGCAGCAGCTTCTTGGCGGCGTGGTCGGTGTGCAGGATCACGGGGACACCGTAGGCTTCGGCAACGGCGTGCACGTGCTTGGCGCCGGAGATGGCACCCAGGATGGCAGCTTGCTGGCCTTCCAGCTTCAGGCCCTTACCGGCGGTGAATACGGCACCCCCGTTGGAGAACTGAACGATGACCGGCGCTTTGACCTTGGCGGCCGCTTCCAGTACAGCGTTGACAGAGTCAGTACCGACGCAGTTGACGGCTGGCAGAGCGAAGCCGTTCTCTTTGGCGATGGCGAACACTTTTTGTACGTCATCACCGGTCAGTACACCGGGTTTCACGAAGTCGAAAATTTTCTTAGACATGTTAAATCGTCCTGTCTCGTATGCCGTTAATAAAAAATGGGGGTTCATCACGAACCGGCACAGCGGTCACATGATAAACGAAACGGGAGGCTTTTGCCCCCCGTTCCGGGTCAATTAGGCTTTGGCGCGCTGTTCCAGAATCGCCACGGCCGGCAGTACCTTGCCTTCTACGAACTCCAGGAAGGCGCCGCCACCGGTGGAGATGTAGGAGACCTTGTCGGCGATGCCGAACTTGTCGATGGCGGCCAGGGTGTCACCACCGCCAGCGATGGAGAAGGCCGGGGAAGCGGCGATGGCTTCGGCGATCACCTTGGTGCCTGCGGCGAACTGGTCGAACTCGAACACGCCGACCGGGCCGTTCCACAGAATGGTCTTGGCGTTCATGATGATGTCGGCCAGGGCCTTGGCGGAATCCGGGCCGATGTCGAAGATCATGTCGCCATCGGTCACGTCAGCGACGGACTTGATGGTGGCCGGAGTGGATTCGGAGAACTCGGCACCCACGACCACGTCTGTGGTCACCGGGATGTTGGTCTCGGCGGCCAGCTTCTTGGCGGTGTCGATCAGATCGTGCTCGCACAGGGACTTGCCGACGTTGTGACCGGCAGCGGCGATGAAGGTGTTGGCGATGCCACCACCGACCACCAGCTGGTCAGCGATCTTGGAGAGGGATTCCAGCACGGTCAGCTTGGTGGAGACCTTGGAGCCGCCGACGATGGCGACCATGGGGCGCTCGGGCTTCAGCATGGCCTTGCCGAGCGCTTCCAGTTCACCGGCCAGCAGGGGGCCAGCACAGGCAACGGGGGCGAACTGGGCCACACCGTAGGTGGAACCTTCGGCTCGGTGAGCGGTACCGAATGCATCCATTACGAAGACGTCACACAGGGCGGCGTATTTTTTGGCCAGCTCTTCGGTGTTCTTCTTCTCGCCCTTGTTGAAGCGGCAGTTTTCCAGCACAACCAGCTCACCGGCGGCGACTTCTACGCCATCCAGGTAATCTTTGGCCAGACGGACCGGGCAGGACAGTGCGTCTTTCAGATAGTTGACAACCGGAGCCAGGGAGAATTCTTCGTTGTATTCACCCTCGGTCGGACGACCCAGGTGGGAGGTGATCATCAGCTTGGCGCCCTTTTCCAGAGCCAGCTTGATGGTCGGCAGGGTAGCGACGATACGTGCATCGGAAGTGACCTTGCCGTCTTTTACCGGCACGTTCAGGTCAGCACGGATCAGGACGCGTTTACCCGCCAGATCCAGGTCGGTCATCTTGATAACAGACATATTCAGTCCTCTATATTTTCAGGTAATGTTAAAAAAACAGTAACCTTGCACCCGTGCAGGCTCTCAGCCTGCGGCCATCATGGCCCGGGTGGTATCCAGCATCCGATTCGCGAAGCCCCATTCGTTATCACACCACATCAACATCTTGACGAGGTTGGCATCGCTCACCCGGGTCTGGGTACCATCGATGATGCAGGAGTGTGCATCATGATTAAAGTCTACGGAGACCAAAGGCTCTTCCGTGTAATCCAGAATACCGCTTAATGTACCTCTGGATGCCCGTTGCAGGGCTTGATTTACGTCACTAACTGTCACTTTTTTACGAACAGTGATGCTGAGATCCATCGCCGTGACGTTAATGGTCGGCACCCGCACCGCGATCGCCTCGAACTTGCCGGCGAAGTGGGGAAGGATACGCTCCAACCCCTTTGCCAGCTTGGTGTCCACCGGGATGATGGACTGGCTGGCGGCTCGCGTTCTGCGCAAGTCACTGTGGTAGGCGTCGATGACTTGCTGATCGTGCATGGCCGAATGAATTGTCGTAATAGTACCACAATTGATCTCGAATTCTCGATGCAATGTTTCTATCACCGGCACCACGCAGTTGGTGGTGCAGGAGGCGTTGGAAACGATCCGCTCCCGCCCCGTCAGGGTCTGGTGATTCACCCCGTAGACTATGGTGGCATCCACGTCCGCATCCGCCGGATGGGAGAAGAGCACCTTGCGGGCCCCCGCCGCCAGATGCAGTTCCGCATCCGCCCTTGAGCCGAAGACCCCGGTGCAATCGAGCACCACGTCCACCCCCAGCGCCCGCCAGGGCAGCTTGGCCGGATCCCGCTCGGCGAACAGCGGAATGAGATCCTCCCCCACCAGCATGCTGTGGCCCGCGAGCTGCACCGGATGGTGGAAGCGGCCGTGGCTGGTGTCGAAGCGGGTGAGGTGCACCATGGCCTCGGGGGCCGCCAGCTCGTTGATGGCCACTATCTTGATGTTGTTGTCGCGGCCGCTCTCGTAGAGGGCCCGCAGTACGTTGCGGCCGATGCGGCCGTACCCGTTGATGGCAATCTTGATCATGAAAACTCCGTGTCTTTGACGGCGACAGGGGATGAGGTCGATGGCTGGCTCACGACAGCAGGGCATCCTTGAAGACGCCTCGGGCCAGCAGCGCCGCCCCGAACACCCCGGCGCTGTCCCCCAGGGCCGGCGCTATGATGGGGGTGGCGAAGCGGGGGTTGAACAGGAAGGGCTGCACGGTCTGACGGCCCACGCTGTAGAGGCTCTGCACATTGCCGACCCCGCCGCCGATGACGATCACATCCGGATCCAGGATGTTGACCACGTTGGCCAGGGCCTGGCCAAACAGCAGGTGCAGTCTGTCTATGGTGAGTTTGGCCACGTGATCGTGGGCGCTCGCCGCCGCTATCTGGGCCAGCGACAGATGGCGCTTGGCCTTGGCCTCGTACCAGGCCTCCAGCGCCGGGCCGCTGATGAAGGTCTCGACGCAGCCGCGCTTGCCGCAGTAGCACTCGGGGCCGTCGGGGGAGAGCACGTTGTGACCCCACTCCCCGGCGATGCCGTGGTGGCCGTTGAGGATCTGGCCATTGATGACGATGCCGGAGCCGACACCCGTGCCCATGATGATGCCGAACACCACCTTGGCATCGGGATGGTGCTGGCGCACAGCCCCGAGGTGGGTCTCCGCCAGGGCGAAGCAGTTAGCGTCGTTGGCGATCAGCACGGGAATGCCCAGCTTGCGTTCCAGATCTTCCTTGAACGGCTTGTCGTTGAGCTCGGTGGTGTTGCAGTTCTTCATCAACCCGGTCTGGGGATCCCGCGCCCCCGGGGTGCCCATGCCGATGACGGTGGGGCGCTGGCCGAGTTTCTCGGCACACTCGTCCACCAGCTTGGCAATCTGGCCGATCATGTGCTGATAGCCGCCGCGGCGTTCGGTGGGGATGCGATGTCGCAACAGCACCTCGTCACCGTCCAGCACCACGCACTCGCACTTGGTCCCGCCAAGGTCGATGCCCCAATCCCAAGAACCCTTGCTCATTCTGCCTCCTGCCATGTCCGGGCTCCCCCCAATCAGGGCTAGCCGGCTTGTCTTGTGTGTGACCCCGGGTCACCGGTGCAGCAGTGTAACCCGAGCCAGGGCCCGGGCGTAATCCCCACGAACGACGCCCCCCATCGGCTCTTCCCTGCGGACAGCAAAACGGGGCCAGCAGGCCCCGTCGTCATACAGATTTATCGCCTTAGCGGCCGTGGTACTGGGCGGACAGCTCGTGCACAGCGTTCACAAACACGCCGGCGTGCTCAGGATCCACATCCTGATGGATGCCGTGGCCCAGGTTGAAGACGTGGCCATTGCCCTGACCGAAACCGGCGAGGATGGTGGCGACCTCTTCGCGAATGCGCTCAGGGGCGGCGTAGAGCATGGAGGGGTCCATGTTGCCCTGCAGCGCCACCTTGTCGCCGACCCGGCGCTTGGCATCGGCGATGTCCGTGGTCCAGTCCAGGCCAAGGGCATCGCAACCTGTGGCGGCGATCTGCTCCAGCCACTGGCCGCCGTTCTTGGTGAACAGAGTCACCGGCACCCGGCGACCGTCGTGCTCGCGAATAAGACCATCGACGATCTTGTGCATGTACTGCAGGGAGAAGTCGCGGTAATCCCGCGGGGTCAGCACGCCGCCCCAGGTGTCGAACACCATGACCGACTGGGCGCCGGCTTTGATCTGGGCGTTCAGATACGCGATCACGCTGTCAGCCAGCTTGTCCAGCAAGAGGTGCAGGGTCAGGGGCTCGGCGTACATCATCTGCTTGATCTTGGTGAACGCCTTGGAGCTGCCCCCCTCCACCATGTAGGTGGCCAGGGTCCAGGGGCTGCCGGAGAAACCGATCAGCGGCACCTCGCCCTTGAGCTCGCGGCGTATGGTGCGCACAGCATTCATCACGTAGCCGAGCTCGTCTTCCGGATCCGGAATGGGCAGGGCCTGCACGTCAGCCATGGATTTGATGGGGCGCTCGAAGCGCGGGCCTTCGCCGTGCTCGAAGTAGAGGCCGAGCCCCATGGCGTCGGGTACGGTCAGGATGTCGGAGAAGAGGATGGCGGCATCGAGCGGATAGCGGCGCAGGGGCTGCAGGGTGACCTCGCAGGCCAGCTCGGCGTTGCGGCACAGGGACATGAAGTCCCCCGCGACGGCGCGGGTCGCCTTGTATTCCGGCAGGTAGCGGCCGGCCTGACGCATCATCCATACCGGGGTCATGTCCACTTCCTGGCGCAGCAGGGCGCGCAGGTATCGATCGTTTTTCAGCTCTTTCATCCCAGTTCCTGGCTCATCTCACGCATAAAATGGCGGATATGATACCACTTTGTGTGGGGCTTAGGGCGGCCCAAACGCGCGGCGACGCCATCGGAGCACAAAGATGTGAAGGGGCGCAAACAAGCGCCCCCCATCCCCTTGATCCCCTCGCCTGTCACACCGTCTCATTCGGCGCGGCACCGCACGAACAACCCCTTGATCCTCTTGCCTCTTACACCTCGTCTGCGAGGCACAGCTCGATCAACCGGCGCGCGATTGTGCCGTGGGGCGGCAGGCGGGGTAGCCGGTTGGCCTCGAAGAAATCGGCTGCCACCAGCTCCTCGTCCTGTACCTTGATCTCGCCGCTCTGGTAGTCGGCGGTGAAGCCCATCATCAGGCTGTGGGGGAAGGGCCAGGGCTGGCTCGCCACGTAGCGCACGTTGTGCACCCGTATGCCGCTCTCCTCGAACACCTCCCGCGCCACGCACTGCTCCAGGTTCTCCCCGGCCTCCACGAATCCGGCCAGCACCGTATACATGGGATCGTCCGCCTGATAGTGGCGACGGTGAGCCGCCAGCAGGATGGCCGGCCCCTTGCGCACCGCGACTATGATGCAGGGGGAGATGCGCGGGTAAACCAGGTGCCCCTGCCCGCACCCTTGGGCCCACTCCCCCGCCTTCGGGGTCATGGGGGCACCGCACTCGCCGCAGAAGCGGTGGCTGCGGCGGAAGGTGGCGAGTTGCCAGGCGCGGCCCGCGAGGCGAAAGCCCTCCTCGTCCCCGGCCACCATCAGCTGGCGCAGACCCGTCATGGCCGAGGTGTCGGCCTCTTCCCCCAGATCCAGCAGGTAGCAGGGTTCGCCATCCCAGTCGTCGAAGCGCTCGAACGGCGCGTCCTGCAACGGGGTGGGAAGCTGGCTGCGAAGGCCTTGCGGGATCTGCCCCTGTGGATCCAACAGGACGAGGTGATCGCCCCCCAGCACGAACCAGCGGGCCTGTTCGGTCGATGACATAAGGTGAAGACTCTCGTTGAGAAGGGCGTGCGAGGCACGGACAAGTGGGCTTTATCTTACGACCGGGCGCCCCTCATGGCGACCCCCGACATGGTACGGGAAGGCAGCGCCCCGGAGGATGCGCCATACAAAAAGGGCCGCCATGGCGACCCTTTCTCTTCAAATATCCAGCCGGATCAGTTCATCCAGCGTTCGCTGCTCTTGCGACGACGCGGCAACATTGGCAGCAAGATGCCCAGCAGGATGCCACCCCCCACCATGGCACCACCGCGGATGAACCAGTCCATCTGCATGTCGTGCTCCTGGTTGTCGTAGCTCTGAGTCAGGGCCTCGTTCTGCTCCTTGAGGTCCCCGATCTCGCTGCCCTGGCTGTTGAGCTTCGCCTTCAGGCTGGCGATCTCCTGGGTCTGCTCAGCGATCTTGCCATCCTTCTCGGCGAAACGACGCTCGTTGTCGCCGTTGAGGTTCAGCAGACGGGCCTTGGCCTCTTCCAGCTCTTTTTCCACCTGGGGCAGGCGCTCGCGCAGGCTGATCTGGCCCTGCAGCTCGCTGTTCTTGATCCAGCCTTCGCGGCCACGACCGTCCACCACCTGGGTGAAGCCAGCCTCGTTGTTGACCGTCTTGACCTCCAGGGGCTCACCGGCCTTGACGCTGCCGAGGATCCGGTACTGGGTGCCCGGGCCGTTGTGGATATAGGTAAAGATGTTGTCTGAAACATAACGGGTATCGGCCAGTGCCTGTTGGGCACACAAGCAGATCAAAATCCCGAGAAGGGCGCGCATGGTCGATCGATTCTCTTCGTTGAGTTAGGTGACAGGCGGAATGTTAAGCTGCTGGCGGGTCAAAGGACAAGCAAAGAAAGCTGCCCTCCCCCGCCCTGCGAGCTGGCTCGCATCTTGCCCTCACCGCCACGCGACCATTCCAGACGCCGCCGCGGGCGCCAGCCGAAGAGCAGGCCTCCACTGACGCCGATGGCAACCCCTAGCGCTGCCTCAGCGCCCTGACCTCTTCCCGCAGCGCCTTGAGCTCTTGCAGCAACTGATCCTGCTGCTCGATCTGCCTGCGCTGCCACTGACCCTCCTCATCGCTCGTCTTGCCCGGGCGCACGAACAGGCTGGCCATGAAACCGCTGATGGCACCGAACAGGCCGACCCCGAACAGGATGAGCAGGCTGGCGGCGAAACGCCCCTCCTCCGTCTTGGGCACCAGATCCCCGTACCCCACGGTAGATAGGGTGACGAGCGTCCACCAGAAGGCGTCGTAGGGCGTCTGGATCTCGCTGCCCGGATGGCCCGCCTCCAGCCAGTAGATGACGCCGGATCCCACCCCCAGCAGCAGGAAGAACAGGAACAGTATGCCGGACAGGGTGGTCTCGTTGCGCTCGCGGCGGAACATGCCGAGCAGATCCGGCCCGTTGCGGATGAGTTGATAGACCCGCCACAGCTGGATCAACCGCGCCCAGCGCAGCTGCTCCACCATGGGCAGGCTGCCCGGCAGATAGAACCAGTTCGCCTTGAAGAAGGCCATCCGATCCGGGGCCCGCACCCAGCCATAGGCGAAGTGGGCGAGGAAGAAATAGCAGATGAGGCTGTCGAGGTCATAGAACAGCTGCCGGGTCTGGGGGCTCAGATCCCCATGCCCCCACCAACGGGCGCAGACCAGGGTGACGGAGATCACCGACAGAAACGCCATCAGCAGATCCATGGCGCGCAGGTGACTTAAGTGATGTCGCATACAATTTCCAACTTTAAACGCAGTGCCAAGTAACAAAAAGGAAGATAATGCCGATAGCCATGACGACAAAGGAAAAATGGACGTTGAAAGGAGAAAGATTATGCAGTTGAACTTGCTGGAACGGCGCATGAGCAATATCCGTCTGGTGCCCAAGGTGGTGTTGCTCATGGTGTTCAGCACCCTCCTGTTGCTGGTCAAACTCTGGTTCGATGCCAGCAATCTGGAGGCCACCCTGCTGGCCGAGGGCATAGAGGCCACCAAGGCCAATGCCATCTCCGATCGCCTGCTCTGGACCGGGCTGATGGAGACGGCCCTGATGGGGGTGCTCTTCGTCATCCTGCTGCTGACCGGCTCCCGCCTCATGGTCAAACAGGTGCACTACCTGGTGGGGCTGCTCGAGCGTTTCGCCCGCAAGGATCTCAGCCACAGCGTGCTGCTCAAGTCCCGCGACGAGTTCGGTGACATCGCCAAGGCGGTCGCCCACTCCCAGGATAACCTCAAGGAGGTGTTCGGCACCCAGCGCGTCGCCTGCAAGGAGCTCAACGACATCGCCTCCCAGGTGACCCTCTGCATGGAGGAGGCGAACGAGGCGATCAACGAGGAGTTCACCCAGATAGAACAGCTGGCGAGCGCCATGAGCCAGATGGTCGGCGCCATTCGCGAGGTGGCGGCCCATGCGGAGCAGGCCTCCCACGCCACCGCCGACGCCAGCGCGCTGGCCGAGGAGGGCAGCCGCTGCGTGGCCGCCACCGTCAACACCATCGATACCCTGTCCGGCAACATCCAGCGCTCCTCCACCGTGGTCAACGAGGTGGAACACGGGGTGGATCGCATCGGCTCGGTGGTGGACACCATCCGCGGCATCTCCGAGCAGACCAACCTGCTGGCCCTGAACGCTGCCATCGAGGCCGCCCGTGCCGGTGAGGCGGGACGCGGTTTCGCCGTGGTCGCCTCCGAGGTGCGGGAGCTCGCAAACCGGGCCCAGGCCGCCACCGTCGAGATCCAGAAGATGATCGAGCAGTTGCAGGGCAACGCCCGCCAGGCCGTCGGCCTGATGGCCGAGAGCGTGCAACAGGCGGACAAGGGGGTGGAACAGGTCACCCAGGCCGGCGATCAGCTCGCCACCATAGTGCAGCGGGTACAGGGTGTGGCGGACATGAACCGCCAGATCGCCGCCGCCTCCGAGCAGCAGAGCTCGGTGGCCGAGGAGATGAGCGCCAACCTGGAGCAGGTCAAGCAGGTGGTGGAAGGATCCGTGGTGGTGTTGCGGGAGCTGCAGGAGGCCTCCCAACTGGTGGAGCACCACAGCCAGACCCTGGACACGCATATCCAGGCCTTCAAGCTGGCCTGACGGCATCAATCTGGTACGCTGAAGGCCCCACAAGGGGCCTTTCTTATTGATGCCACGGCAAGGAGCCAGGATGCAGACCACAGAACTTGCGCTTGAGATCAGCGACGACAAGGGGCGGCTCGACGTGCCGCTCATCCACCGCTTCCTGTCCGAGGAGGCCTACTGGAGCCCCGGCATTCCATTTGCCACCGTGCAACGGGCCATCAACCATTCCCTCTGCTTCGGCGGCTATCTGGCGGGCCAGCAGATCGCCTTCGCCCGGGTCATCACGGACAGGGCCACCTTCGGCTATCTTTCCGACGTATTCGTGCTGCCTGCCCATCGTGGCCGGGGTCACAGCAAGGCGTTGATCGGCGCCATCCTCGCCCACCCCGAGTTGCAGGGGCTGCGCCGTCTCATGTTGGCCACCGCCGATGCCCATGGGCTCTACGCCGGCTTTGGCTTCGCGTCCCCTGCCCGCCCGGAGAGCCTGATGGAGAAATACGATCCCGAGATCTACCAGCGCCCCTGAGCCACGCCGACCATCCTTTTCCCTCGCCGGATCAAGCTTCTCGCCCCGGACCTGTGACGGGGCTGCGCGGCGATGATAGATTGGCTGCCGGCGTTTTCTCTTTTTTCTGCAGACCCGTGAATCACAAGGACGGCTACCGTGGCCCAGCATGCATCTCTCACCCCAGCGTCTCTCCCCCTTCTCCCGCCCTTGTTGCAAGAGCAGGCCCAGCGCCAGTGGCAACGGCTGCTCGACCTGAGCCCAGCCTATGGGGATCTGCCCAATGAGCAGCAGACCCTGCTCGTCTTGCTCGGTCTCTCCGACTTTGTCGCCGACTGCCTGATCAAGCAGCCGGCGCTGCTGGCCGAAACGCTGGCCTCGGGGGCGCTGGAACAACCCGAGCGCTGGCCCGCCTATGAGCCGGATCTGGCGGCCCTACTCGCCGGGGTGGAAGACGAGGAGGCGCTCAAGCGCATCCTGCGCCAGTTCAGGCGCAGCCGCATGCTGGTGATCGCCTGGCGCGAGCTGCTGGGGCATGCCGAGGTGGAGGAGAGTTTCGTCCACCTGACCAAGTTGGCGGATACGCTGATCTGCGGCGCCCGTGACTGGCTCTACGCCAAACAGTGCGCCGAGCTCGGCACCCCGGTGGATGGCAACGGGGATCCCCAGCCCCTGCTGATCCTTGGCATGGGCAAGCTCGGCGGCGGCGAGCTGAACTTCAGCTCCGACATCGACCTCATCTTCACCTTCCCGGAGAACGGCTATACCGTCGGCGGGCGGCGGGAACTCGCGAACCAGCAGTTCTTCATCAAGCTCGGCCAGCGCCTGATCAACGCGCTGCATCAGAGCACGGTCGACGGCCAGGTGTTTAGAGTCGACATGCGGCTGCGCCCGTTCGGCGAGGCGGGGCCGCTCGCCATCTCGTTTGCCGCCATGGAGGATTACTACCAGCACCACGGCCGCAACTGGGAGCGCTACGCCATGGTCAAGGCGCGGGTGCTGGGGCCCCAATGCGAGCACGCCCAGGCCCTCACCGAGCTGCTGCGCCCCTTCGTGTTTCGCCGCTACATCGACTTCGGGGTCATCGACGGCTTGCGCCAGATGAAGGCGATGATCGCCGCCGAGGTGCGCCGCAAGGGGCTGGAGGGCAACATCAAGCTCGGCGCCGGCGGCATCCGCGAGGTGGAATTCATCGCCCAGGCGCTGCAGCTCATTCGCGGCGGCCGTGAGCCTGCCCTGCGGGTGCGCCACCTGCCCGAGGCCCTGGCCGCCATCGCCCAGAGCGGTGCCCTGGAACCCGAGCGCACCGAGAGGCTGCTCGGCGCCTACCGCTTCCTGCGCCGGGTCGAGAACATACTGCAGGAGATAGGGGATCAGCAGACCCAGACCCTGCCCACCGAGGAGCGGGATCGCCAACGGCTGATAGCCTCCCTCGGCTTCACCGACTGGCCCACCTTCATGGCCCACCTCGATGAGGAGATGGCCGCCGTCCACCTGGAGTTCGTCGCCGTGGTGGGGGAAGAGAAGGAGGCCCCCGCCCACCTGGAGCAACTCTGGCTCGATCTCTGGCGCACCGAGCTGGACGCCAGCGAACTGGAGGCCTTGCTGTCCAGCCAGGGGGTAAGCGATCCGGCTCCGCTCTGCGCCGCCCTGCTGCGCTTCAAAGAAGAGTACAAGCGCCGCCAGGTCGGCCCCCAGGGGCGGATCGCCCTGGACTGGCTGATGCCCGAGCTGCTGCGGCTGGTGGTGGCGAGCCAGGAGCCCGCCCGCCTGTTCGAGCGGGTCTGCACCCTGCTGACCCGCATCTTCACCCGCAGCGCCTACCTGCAACTGCTGGCGGAAAACCCCGCCGCCCTGCGCCAACTGGTGCGGCTCTGCGACGCCAGCCACCTGGTGAGCGAGCAGCTCGCCCGCTACCCCATACTGCTGGACGAGCTGCTGGATCCCCAGCACCTCTACCACCCCACCCCCCTGGATCAGTACAAGCCCCAGCTGCGCCAGTTCCTGCTGCGCATCCCGGAGGAGGACGTGGAGCAGCAGATGGAGGCCCTGCGCCAGTTCAAGCAGGTGCAACTCTTGCGCATAGTGGCGGCCGACATCGCCGGCGCCCTGCCGCTGATGAAGGTGAGCGATCACCTCACCTGGCTGGCGGAGGCCATCACGGAAGAGGTGGTCAATCAGGCCTGGACCCAGATGAGCGAGCGTTACGGCGTTCCCCCCGAGGTTACCAGCGACCGGCGCGGCTTCGCCGTGGTGGCCTACGGCAAGCTCGGCGGTATCGAGCTCGGCTACGGCTCTGATCTGGATCTCGTCTTCCTGCACGGCGGCGATCCCAACGGCTATACCGATGGTCGCAAGCCCATCGACAGCCGCCAGTTCTACCTGCGCCTGGCCCAGCGCATCCTGCACCTGTTCAGCACCCGCACCCCATCCGGCATCCTCTATGAGATCGACATGCGGCTGCGCCCCTCCGGCGACTCGGGGCTCCTGGTCTCATCCCTAGCCGCCTACGAGCAGTACCAGCAGCAGGAGGCCTGGACCTGGGAGCATCAGGCGCTGGTGCGGGCCCGCCCCATCTATGGGGACGAAACCGTGGTGGCCGAATTTGCCCGCATCCGCCGGGCCGTGCTCGCAAAGGATCGGGACCTGCCGACCCTGGCCAGGGAAGTGCGCGAGATGCGCCAGAAGATGCGGGATCACCTGCTGAAAGCCGGCGAGGGGGAGTTCGACCTCAAGCAGTCCCCCGGCGGCATGGTGGACATCGAATTCATCGCCCAGTACCTGGTGCTGGCCCACGCCAGCGGCGAGCCGGATACCCTGACCCGCTGGTCCGATAACGTGCGCATCTTCGATGAGTGCGTGCTGACGGGGGTCTTGACCCTGGAGCAGGCAGAGGGGCTCAAACACGCCTATCTGGAGATCCGCAACCTCGGCCATCGCCTCAACCTGTCGGAGATCTCCCGCAAGGTCAGCGATGACCAGCTGCTGCCCGAGCGCGGCCTGGTCGAGGGGGTCTGGCAGCAACTGCTGGGGGTGTGAAATCACCCCGGTTTGAACAATAAAAAGAGGGCGCCTTGGCGCCCTCTTTTGCTGAACTGTCCCCTCACACCTGATGGGGACAGAGCCTTTCATTGCGTGGCTCATCTCCCCCTGGCGTCTCAGTTTATCTTGCCCATCTCGATGGCAAAGCTGGTGGCCAGCTGGGCGAACTTGAGGGCATGGGCGGCCGAGGGATCCGAGTTCTGCAAGGTGTCCTGGGCGGTGTGGATGTTGGGGTTGTAGTCGTTGAAGCGCGACTCGAACGGCATGGCGGCCGGGTAGCCCTGATTGTGCCAGGAGGCGTGATCCGAGCAGCCGTAACCACAGCTGTCGTATCCATAGCGGATCTGGGGCAGATAGGCGTCGAGCAGCTGGGCCAGATAGCCGGTCAGCCCCTTGTCGGTGTAGTCGGTCATGAAGACGATGTCTTCCGCCGATCCCTGGTAGTTGGTCATATCCAGCTGCAGCGCCGCCAGCACCTTGGTGTTGGCTGCCTTGTAGCGGGTGGCGATGTCCTTGGAGCCGCGCAGCCCCACTTCTTCCGCCGCATAGCCGATGAACTGCAGGGTGCGCTCCGGCTGGCGGCCCTGCTCGGCGATGACCCGCAACACCTCGGTCAGGGTGGCGATGCCGGAGGCATCGTCGTCGGCGCCCGGCGCCAGGGTGCGGCTGTTGGGGGCGGAGCCCGCGGTGGAGTCGAGGTGACCGCCGAGCACCACCACTTCGTCCGGGTAGCGGCTGCCCTTGAGGGTCAGCACCACGGATTGCTGCGGATAGCCGCTGTGCTTGACCCTGCTGACGCTGGCCCAGGGCAGGGCGGCGCTCAGACTCTGCCACTGGCCGGCCACCCAGTCGGCCGACTGTACCCCTGTGGTGGTGGTGTAGTAGCGGTTGCGCCAGCTGGCCAGCTGGCTGATGGTGCCGACTATGTTGCCCTGATCCAGATAGGGCAACAGCCGGTTGACGCTGGCTCCCTGGGTCAGCGGCGGGGCGTTGAACAGGTTCTGGCTGATGGGCTGGGCCATGCTCTGCAGGGCGTCGGCCAGGGTGCTGTGCACCACGTAGCCGCCGCAGCGCTGGTGACCTTCGTGCATCAGGTGGGAGAGGGTGCCGAGTTCGCTAGCCTCGACCTGGGCCAGCTGGATCGGGGCGCCGCTGGCGCTGAACAATGGGGTCAGCTTGGCCTTGACCTGCTTGAGTTCGACGCCGCTGTCGGCACCGACCGTGATCCAGACGGGTTCGGCGGCTTGCGCGGCGAAGGGGAGCAGGGGGAGCAATAGGGCGGTCAACAAGGGTTTCATATCGGATCCTTCCAGATAGAGTTGCGGGCAAATGTGCCAAATGGGTGTCATAAGACGACTGGCCCAGTCTAGCCAAGGGGGGATGCGCGTGGATTTGCCCATCTGATGTGGCCACCCCCCCGTCCGGTGGGGGCAACTGCAGGATCTGCTGTCTACTGCGCCGGTTCGAGGGAGGCTGACGGAGCTTTGTGCTGGCGAGGGTGCTCCACACAGCGCGCCCGACGGACAGGACGATGACAGCCCAGGCTGGGGGGCTGACAAAGGGAGTCAAACTGTGCCACATCGACGCGGATAGCCGGGTGCTGGCAGCAACGACATGCCGGCAACCGGGTGATCAATGAAGCCATCGGATGGGGGACGACCAGCTCATGTTGAGCAACAGGGCGCTGGTACAAGGTCAGTCATGGGAAGAGAGGCAGCTGGTGTTGAAAGGCCTAGGGATCCATGGAGCCCTCATGGTGGGGTCCTGTTTCAAGTGGCCTTCCAATCCCTGGTGGCGGCAGAGCTATAACGTTGGACCCCAAAGCCCAAGACTGACAGAACTTTACCTCAAGGCGATCTCTCGGTTCCCCTCAAGGCTGCCTTGGCGAGAGATGCCCTCAAACAGGTCACTCCCGTTCAGGGGTGGCGGCCTTGCTGCGACGATCGCTGATCCACTGTTTCACCTCGATGGTGAAGGTATCGGGGGCTTTGCGGTACATCTTGCACACCAGGTCGAGGATACTGCACCGCGCCAGCTCTTCCTCCATGCGCTGTTGGGCGCCATCCATGACGGCGCGAACACCGCAGGGGCCGTCGCAGGCCCAGGCGGGGGGAGTCTCGTCAAACAGGGCCAGTCGCTGGCGGATCTCGCGACATTCAAATAGCGACTTGTCCCCGTCGATGGCCTGCACCACATCCAACACTGTGATCAGCTCGCTGGCCCGGGCGAGTCGAAATCCCCCCCCCTTGCCTTCCGAGCTCACCACCAACCCCGCCCGGGAGAGGCGGGTAAAGATCTTGGCCAGATAGTCGTACGGCACATTCTGCAATTCTGCCATTTCGCGCACGCTCAGCTCACGCTCGTTGCCTTTCGCATCGACCATGCTCATCAGGCTGTGAATGCCGTATTCCACACCAGAACTGTAAAACGCCATTGCTTGCTCCATCTCGTTCGTCCTGCTGATGGTACAGCAGATACTCAGAAAGATCTTGTCGCAGTTAACTCGGATAAGTATAGTCGTAGATATCGAGACAAATCAGCCTGTACCTTTGGAAGGGAAAAACATGAAGCAACGTATTCTTATCATCGGCAGTGGTTTTGCCGGCATGTGGGCCGCCGTCGGTGCCGCCCGCCTGGCACATCTTCAGGGTAGCCATGAGCTGGAGATAGCCGTGCTCTCCCCCCAGCCCGAACTACGGGTCAGGCCACGTTTCTATGAGGCGAATGTAGCCTCGCTGACCGCCGATCTGAGGCCCCTGTTCGAGGCCCTCGATATCCGTTTCATTGTCGGCAGTGCTGACCGGGTGGAGTGCCAGGAAAACCGGGTCTGGTATCGCAATGCTCAAGCCGAGATGACCTGCATTGCCTACGATCGTCTGGTGCTCGCCGGCGGCAGCCAGTTGCACAGATTCGGCGTCAAGGGCATCGCCGAATATGGATTCGACATCGATCAGCTGGAGACGGCGCAGCGCCTCGAAGTGCATCTGAACGCCCTGCCAACCCAGCCAGACAGTCCGGCACGCAACACTGTCGTGGTCTGTGGCGGTGGCTTTACCGGGATCGAGCTGGCCACCGAACTGCCTTCACGACTTAAGGCCCTATTAGGCGTCAATACGAATACCAAAGTGATCGTAGTAGAGCGTGGTACTGTCGTCGGTGGCCAGTACAGTGAAGCGCTGCGCGAGGTGATCCGCAACGCCTGCGATGAGCTGGGTGTGGAGTGGCGACTGAATACGGGCGTGGAAGTGGTGGATGCAACCGGGGTGACGCTGCAAGATGGCAGCCGGATTGACGCGGCTACCGTGATCTGGACCGCCGGGGTCAAGGCCAGTTCACTGGGGGAATCCATCGCCGCCGAGCGCGATGCGCAGGGGCGTTTCATCGTCACGCCGGAGCTGCAGATCCCGGGTCATCCGAATATTTACGCCACGGGCGACATGGCCCATGCCAAGACGGATGACCTCGGCAACACGGCGCTGGTGACCTGCCAGCACGCCATCCAGTTGGGGAAATTCGCCGGACACAACGTCGCTGCCAGTCTGCTAGGCGTCACTGCGCTGCCTTATCGCCAGGTCAACTATGTGACCTGCCTTGATCTGGGGGCCTGGGGCGCCGTCTATACCGAAGGCTGGGATCAGCAGGTGAAACTGGTTCGCGAAGAGGCGAAGAAACTCAAGATCGCCATCACCAACGAGCTGATTTATCCGCCCAAGCCTAATCGCGACGAGGCCTTTGCCGCCGCCGATCCCCTGGCCAAGTTTGTTTGATTGCCCGCCAGTCCCAGGGTGCGAGTCAGGCAGTAACCTGACTCGCACTCATTTCAACTGAACGAGGGTCTGACTCAATCACTGTGCAGACGACACCTCAATGCCGAGCAGACATGGGGCTGCTTGTGGCGAACAAACCGTTGAGAACAAACAAGAGACCAGACACCCCATAGCGTCAGTCGTGAAATAGTGATCTTTGCGGATCAACGACTGATGGCCCTCATCTATGAGCCCTCAGTGTTTGGGGAAGATCAGCCTTCCCCACACCTCTCAGCGCCCGCCCGCCACATCGATAAAGGTGCCGGTGGCGTAGGAGGCCTCATCCGACAACAGCCAGGCGATGGCGGCAGCGACCTCCGCGGGCTGACCACCTCGTAGCAGTGGAATATTTCCCTTGATGCGATCCACCCGGCCGGGTTCACCGCCATCGCCGTGCATGTCGGTGTAGATAAACCCGGGCCTCACCCCGTTGACCCGGATCCCCTGGGCTGCCACCTCCAGAGACAAGCCCTTGGTCAGCACGTCGATGGCCCCCTTGGAGGCGGCATAATCCACATACTCACCGGCGGAGCCGAGGCGCGCGGCAGCGGAGGAGACGTTGACGATGGCGCCCCCGGCCGTCATCCGGCGCACCGCCTCCCGGCAGCAGAGGAAATAACTGGTGACATTGGTGGTCAGGGTCTTGTTGATGCGCTCGGCGCTCATCTCCAGCACCCGCATCTGTGGCTGCAAGATGCCGGCGTTGTTCACCAGATGGGTGATGGGGCCGAGCCGCTCATCCATCTCCTCGAACAGCCGCATCACCTCGGCCTCGATGCTGACGTCCGCCTGCAATGCTATGCAGGCCACCCCATGATGCTCGCGGATCTCCGCCATCAGCGCCTCGGCAGTTTCACGGCCCTGGCGATAGTTGAGGCAGAGATCATAGCCCTGCCTCGCCAGATGACGGGCTGTCGCCGCCCCTATCCCCCGGCTGCCGCCGGTGATCAATACTCGCTTGCTCATCTCACCTCCCTGTTTATGGCTCTCATGGCCTGCCCAGATACTACCCCGGCAGATCTGGTGCGCAACGGGTGAAATGGGGATCGATCAGACCATGAGCACCGCCGTGCCAGCCCATGGCTAACGGACGTCTCACTCTGACGCGCAAAAAAGATGCATGCAATTTGAATGTAAATCGCGCTCGCCACGGTCTTGTTCAATGAGCGTCGTCATCGGGGCCCAGAGTGATCCAAGGGTTCGAACCGGATCGTAATAGGGTCAGTGAGCCACACCTCCCTGAGTGCAGTACCGGAGGCCGCGCCTCACCCGATGACGTCACACGGACACTCGGCCAATACGGGCAGAGTGACGACATGACCAAGGAGAACAAGATGCACGCAACCCGCAAAACCCTCAACTGTCTGGCCGGTGCCGCTCTGGCCATGGCCGCCGTCTCCCTCTCCGGTGCCGCCATGGCCGCCAATACCGGACAACACGGTGAAGATCAGGTGCAGTGCTGGGGAGTGAACAGCTGCAAGGGCCACAACGACTGCAAGACCGCCAAGAACAGCTGCAAGGGACAGGGCGCCTGCAAGGGCCAGGGCTTCCTCAGCATGACCCGGGAAGAGTGCAACGCCAAGGGCGGGAAAACTCGCTAAGCTGACCACTAGCTCTTGCCATGGCCGGTCCCTGCGAGGGGTTACCGGCCTGTTTTTTAAGGCCTCTCAACCAAGGAGTCTGGATGCACCACTTCCCCTGGCTTGGCTTCGGTCTCGGGCTCAGGCCCCCCCACTTTCAGGATGTACTGGATGGCGCAAAAGGCGTCGACTGGTTCGAGATCCTGTCGGAGAACTTCATGGTAGCGGGGGGCAAGCCGCGCCATTATCTCGATCGCGTGCGCGCCGATTACCCCATCGTCATGCACGGGGTCTCCATGAACATAGGCTCCACCGACCCCCTCGACATGGACTACCTCGCCCGCCTGCGGGAGCTGATGCGCAGCATAGAGCCCGTCTGGCTGTCGGATCACCTCTGCTGGACCGGTGCGGGCGGCCAGAGCAGCCATGATCTGCTCCCCCTCCCCCTGACGGATGCAGTGCTGACCCACCTGATCGATCGCATCGATGGGGTGCAGAACTACCTCGGTCGTCCCCTGGTGCTGGAGAACGCCTCCACCTACCTCGCCTTCCCGGGGGACGAGTATCTGGAGCAGGGCTTTCTCAACCAGCTCAGTCGGCAGAGCGGATGCAAGCTGCTGCTCGACATCAACAACATCTATGTGAGCAGCCGCAACCACGGCTTCGATGCCAACGCTTATCTGGACGAGATAGATACCCAGGCCGTGGTACAGTTCCACCTCGCCGGCCACAGCGACTATGGCGACTACGTCATCGATACCCATGACCACCCCATAGTCGATCCGGTCTGGTCCCTGTTCGAGCGGGCGGTGCGCCGCTTCGGCCCCGTCAGCACCATGATAGAGCGCGACGATCACATCCCCCCCTTCGCTGAGCTGGTGGCGGAGCTGAACCAGGCCAGGCGCATCGCCTCCCCCCACTGGCCCACCGGCAAGGTCCATCGCGAAGTGCCCCATGCCAGTGCCCGCTGAACTGCAAGCCCTGCAGCAGGCCTTCATGCAGGGCCTGTTGCAACAACCCGACTCTCCACCCGTTCCCCTTGTCGCAGGCCACCTGTCCGCCGAACTGCGCTGGCAGATCTATGCCAACGCCTACCAGAGCCGGCTGCTGGAGTGTCTGCAGGAGGATTTCGAGCAGACCTGGGCCTATGTGGGAGATGAGCTGTTCGAGCAGTGCTGCCTCGGCTATCTGGCGCAGCACCCGCCCCGTAGCTGGACCCTGCGGGCACTGGGGGCGAGCTTCCCCCACTACCTCGAACAGGCCCTCGCCGAACATCCCCAGGTGGCGGAACTCGCCGACTTCGAGTGGCGCCTTCGCGCCGCCTTCGACGCCGCCGATGCAAAGCCTCTGACCCTGAGCGAGATCCAGCGCCAACCCGCCGAGTCCTGGCCCGGCATGCGCTTCGTCCCTGTGCCGTCGGCCGACCTGCATCCCCAGCATTTCAATACCCTGGCGGTCTGGAAGGCGCTCAAGGACGAGCAGGCGCCGCCTCCCCCCCAGTATCAGGCGCATCCGAGCCTCTGCCTCATCTGGCGAGACGGCGAGCGCCTGAGCCGTTATCGCAGCCTGGAGCTCGACGAGGCCACGGCGGTGCAGGATCTGTTTCGGCGGGAGACCTTCGCCAGCCTCTGCCTGCACCTGGGAGAGCGACTCGGGGAAGAGGTGGCCGCCTTTCGGGCCGGCTGCTTCCTGCAGCTCTGGCTGGCCGAGGGGCTGATCGGCGGATTTCGGCAGGATTGACCCTTGGCACAAAAAACGGGCCCAAGGGCCCGTTGTCATGAATGCGTGATGCGAAGCCAGGCTACTTGAACAGCCCCTTGAGCAGCTGATCCGCCGCCCCCTTGATCCCCTCGTCGTTGGCCTTGTCCCCCAACAACTTTTTGAGACCGCGCTCGGCCTCCTTCTTGGCCTTCTCCTCCAGCACCTTGTTGTTGTTGAGCAGCGCCTTCACATCCAGCTTGTAGCTGGGCGCCTGCCAGTGGCCGCCGATGTGCACCGGGATGGTGATGTCGTTGAGCTCATCCACCGTCTTGCCCCCCTGGCCCTTGCTGCTCTCCACCACAGAGGTGAGGAACAGGAAGTCGAGGGTCTCGGGCACCAGGGCGGTCTGACCCTGACCCTGTACCCGCAGGGCCGGAGCCGCCAGCCGGATGTCGTCGCTGCGGGCGATGCCATTCGCTATCTGGAAGCGGGCGCTGAGATCGCTGAAGTCGGTCTTGCGCGCCTCGTTCACCTGCTCGGCGCCCTTGCCAGTGAGGGTGGCCCGCGCCTCGCGGATCATCTGGGCCAGGTTGATGCCATGCAGGGCACCGTCGCTCAGCTTCAGGCTCATTGTGCCCTGCATCTGACTGCGCAGGGCCTGCTCGGAGAGACCGCGCCCCTGCACCTGGATGTCCAGATCCCCCTTGCCCTCCAGTCGGTCGTTCTGGCCCAGGGTCTGCAGCAGCGGGCGTATCTCCACCCCCTGGATCTGCTTGTGCACCCGGTAGCTGGCGGGTTGCTGGCGGGCATCGAGCACTCCGCTTGCACTCACCTGACCACCGGCCACGCCGGCACTGAACTGCTTGAGATTGAGCTCACCGCCGCCCAGGGCCAGTTGCAGGTCGACGGCGCTCAAATCCAGCCCCTTCACCTTCAGGCTGCCCAGTTGCAGTCGACCCGCCAGATCGACCAGCTTGAGGGCACTCAAGTCCGGCTCTGCCGTGGACAGGGACTGAGCCGAGGGGGCTGACTTGGCCGCTGCGCCCTGCTCACCCGCCGACACTGTGGCCGGTGCGGCAGAAGATGCGGCAGTCTTGGCCCCGTCCTGCTTGCCGAGCCAGGCGTCGAGATCCAGCTTGTCTCCCTTGAGATCGAACTCGACCCTGGGCACGGCACCGAGTGTCACCACGCCATTGCCACTCAACAAGGCATCATCGGCCCCCATCACCAGGTTGGTCAGGGTGACGGTCTGCTTGTCCAGCTCGGCGCGGGCGAAGCCCGCCAGCTTGAGGGAGAGGGGCGAGCGTGGCAGACCCTCCCCGCTCAGCTTGGCGGCCAGCACAGCATCCGAGACCTCTACCAGTTGCAGGCTCTCGTCGACCTTCGCCTTGAGGGTGCCATCCAGCGTACCGGCCAGAGTCGGCTTGGCCACCTCCCCCTGGGCACCGTTCAGACTCAGAGTCAGGCTGCTCCACTCCCCCAGCGCCAGGCGATCCGCCTTGAGGGAGAAGTCATCCAGCCGCTGCTTGGGGTCGCTCAGGCTGCCGCTGAGCGACAGATCCTTGAGCTCGCTCTCCTTCTCATCCCGGGCCAGCTTGATCTCGGCCTGGCCCTTGATGTCGAAGGCCAGCTCACCCCGTGCCCCTTTGGCGGCCAGGGTCACCGGCACCCACTCCCCCAGGGTCAGCTGACCCAGGTTGAGATCCAGGCGCTCGAGACGAGAGCTGACGCCGCTGCGATCGTCCTGCACCAGTGCGCTGGCCTGCTCGAGGGAGACCCCCTTGAGGGTGACTTGCCAGGGCTGAGACTCGTCGGCAGGGCTGGCGGGGGCCGCTTCGCTCGCACCGACCTCCTTGCCCTCATCCTTGACCAGATCCGTCAGGTTGCTGCTGCCGTCAGACTTGGTCTGGATGAAGAGGTGGGCACCGCTCAGGGTCACCTCGCCTATCTCCAGCCGATGGGAGAGCAGGGGCAAGAGTGCCACCGAGGCCTCCCCCTTCTCGACCCGGATAAGATCCGGCTCGGCAAAGCCGGCTGGGTTGCGCAAGGCCACCTTCTCGAGGGAGAGCCCCAGGCTCGGCCAGAAGCGCCAGCCGATATCCCCCTCCATCACCAGCTCGCGGCCCGTGTTCTTCTTCACCTGCTCCACCAGCTGGGGCTTGAACTGATTCGGGTCGATCAGGCTGACCAGGGCAACGATGGCCACCAGGGCGGCCAGCGCCAGCCCCAGCAGTATGTAGACGATCTTCTTCACGATGACTTCCTCAATGCAGATCCTGCGGCTGACTATACCACCGGGGGGATAGCAGAGGGCAAGGCGGAGCCAAAACCGGCAAATGGCGAGACAGGGATGGTCGTGCCCAGCCCCTGAACGGGGCCCAGACAACGAAAAGGGCCCCGTGGGGCCCTTGATCATGATCGGCGCGGCTGATACTAGCCCTTTCACCCTGGTCAGGGCTGCAACGGCAGTTGCCGGTAGCCCATCTCGTAGAGGGTGAAGGCATAGAGATCCGCGCTCTGCTCGATAAGCTTGGTGACCGGCGTGCCTGCTCCGTGCCCCGCATTGGTCTCGATGCGGATCAGCTGGGGATGAGGGCCCTCGTTGTCCGCCTGCAGGGTGGCTGCAAACTTGAAGGAGTGGGCCGGCACCACACGATCGTCGTGATCCGCCGTGGTTATCAGGGTCGAGGGATAGCTCACCCCCTCACGCAGGTTGTGCAGGGGCGAGTAGCCCTTCAGATACACGAACATGGCCTCGCTGTCGGCGCTGGTGCCGTAGTCATAGGCCCAGCCCGCCCCGGCGGTAAAGGTGTGGTAACGCAGCATGTCGAGCACCCCCACCGCCGGCAGGGCGACCCGCATCAGATCCGGGCGCTGGGTCATGACGGCCCCCACCAGCAGGCCACCGTTGGAACCGCCGCGCACCGCCAGCTTGTCGGTACTGGTGTAGCCTTCGGCCTTCAGGTACTCGGCCGCTGCGATGAAGTCGTCGAACACGTTCTGCTTGTTCATCTGGGTGCCCGCCAGGTGCCAGGCCTGGCCATACTCGCCGCCCCCACGCAGGTTCGCCACCGCGTAGACACCCCCCAGATCCAACCAGTTCGCCACCGACACGCTGAAGCTCGGGGTCAGACTGACGTCGAAGCCGCCGTAGCCATAGAGGATGGTGGGATTGCTGCCATCGCGTTTCAGCCCCTTGCGATAGCTGATGATGAGCGGCACCCGGGTGCCGTCCTTGCTCTGGTAGAAGCGCTGCTCCGAGACATAATCTGCGGGATTGAACGGCACCGCCGAGGCGCGGTAGAGGCTGATCTCGCCGCTCTTGGGGGCCAGCCTATAGAGGGTCGGCGGCTGGGCATAGTTCTCGAAGCCGAAGTAGATCTCGGGGTCGTCGTGCTTGCCATTGAAGCCGCTGACGCTGCCGGGACCAGGCAGTGCAATGTCCCGCACCTTGTTGCCCTCATAATCAAACTGCTCGACCCGGGCGGTGGCGTCCACCATATATTCCGCGAACAGATAGCCGGCGCCGCTGTGCACCGACAGCACCTGGGGCCGCTCCGGGATGAGGTCACGCCAGTGTTTAGGGCCCGGATTGCTCGCATCCACCGTCACCAGCCGGCCATTGGGGGCACCGCGATTGGTCTGCAGGTAAAGCGTGCTGCCCCGGTTGTCCACCAGGCTCACATCCGCATCCAGATCCCCCTGCACCGTCAACAGCGGCGCGTTGTCCTCGGTCAGATCCTTCACATAGAGGCGATTGCCCGAGGTGGAGTTCGCCGCCGAGATGAGCAGGTAGCGATCATCCTCGGTGACGCTGGCCCCCACGTAGCGGTGTTTCTGGGCCGGGATGGCGCCAAACACCAACCGATCATCTTCCTGCGCCGTGCCGAGGCGATGGAAGTAGACCTTGTGCTGATCCGTCTTGGCCGACAGCTCGCTGCCGTCCGGCTTGTCATAGCTCGAGTAGAAGAAGCCCTCGTTGCCGAGCCAGCTGATGCCGCTGAACTTCACGTCCTTGAGGGGCGCCTCCAGTGGCTGTTTGCTCTCCACATCCATCAGGTGGATCTCGCGCCAGTCGCTGCCGGCCAGCGACAAGGAGTAGGCCAGCCGCTTGCCGTCCCGGGAGAAGCTCAGCTGATCCAGCGCCGTGGTGCCATCGGGGCTGAGGGTATTGGGATCGAGGAACACCTCGGCGGGCTTGCCCGGGGCCTGGCGCCACAGCACGTTCTGGTTTTGCAGGCCGTCGTTCTTGAAGAAGTAGTGGTAGCGCCCCTCGCGAAACGGCGCCCCCTCCTTGGCATAGTTCCAGGAGGCGGCGAGCTTGCTCTTTATCGTCTCCCGAAACGGGATCCTGGCCAGGTAATCCTGGGTCACGGCGTTCTGTGCCTTGACCCAGGCCTCGGTCTCGGGGCTGCGGTCGTCTTCCAGCCAGCGATAGGGGTCGGCCACGGCCTGACCGAAGTAGTGATCCACCTGCTCGCCCTGGCGGGTGATGGGGTAATGAAGGCGCGTTTTCCCTGACATGGCATCCTCTTGAGTTGAGTGACCACTGCAGGCACCGAGCAATGTCAGGGCCAGCAGACAGACAATGGATCGCATCGAGGCAACTCCCTGCGGTTCGAATGAAGCAGGCAGGTTAGCAAAGAGTGGCATGGCCCCCAACCCCCCAGGGGAGACCTGACTCAGGCGAGCACGTCCCTGTGCCAGAGCGGCCCCTTGCCATAGCCATCTTTTCGCTTAAGTTTGCCGCTTTATTTTGTTTGTTATCCGGCACTTGGGTCACAGGATGGCATAACCGACCAGCCCAGACGACCCGCTCAGGATAATCCATGCCCTATAGCTATCTCTCCCATTTGCGCTGCAGCAAGACAGGCGAAATCCATGATGCCGACCAGCCCCAGCAACTGAGCCGGGTCGGGGCGCCACTGCTGGCCAGCTATGATCTCGAGGCCCTGAAGAAGGACTGGCACCCTGCGGCCCTGCTGGGTCGTCCCGCCAGCCTGTGGCGCTACCACGAGCTGCTGCCGGTGCGCGATCCCGCCCAGGTGGTGACCCTGGGGGAAGGCTTCACCCCGCTGTTGCCGCTGCCCAAGCTCGGCAAGCAGATAGGCATTCCGGATCTCTGGATGAAGGATGAAAGCATCATCCCCACCGGCTCCTTCAAGGCCCGTGGCGCCGCGGTCGGCCTCTCCCGTGCCCGCGAGCTCGGCATCGCCCATTTCGCCATGCCCACCAACGGCAATGCAGGCGCAGCCTGGGCCCTGTACGGTGCCCGCGCCGGCCTGCGCAGCACCATCGTCATGCCACAGGCGGCCCCCGCCATCACCAGGCTGGAGACTTCCCTCGCCGGTGCCCGCCTCTATCTGGTGGATGGTCTCATCAGCGACGCCGGTCGCCAGGTGGCACAGGCGGTGGCGGAGCAGTCCCTGTTCGACGCCTCCACCCTGAAGGAGCCCTACCGCATCGAGGGCAAGAAGACCATGGGGCTGGAGATCGCCGAGCAGTTCGGCTGGACCCTGCCGGACGTGATCCTCTACCCCACAGGTGGCGGCGTCGGCCTCATCGGCATCTACAAGGCGCTGCGGGAGTTGCAGGAGCTGGGCTGGGTCAAGGGTGACCTGCCCCGGCTGGTGGCGGTGCAGTCGAGCGGCTGCGCCCCCATAGTGCAGGCCTGGCAGCAAGGAGCGTCAGAATCGACCTTCTGGCCCGACTCCCAGACCCTGGCCTTTGGCATCAATGTACCCAAGGCGCTGGGGGACTTTCTGGTGCTCGACGCCCTCTATCGCACCGAGGGCTGCGCCATCGCGGCGGACGACAGGGCCATCCAGAGCGAAATTCGCCAGCTCGCCTCCCAGGAAGGCAGCTTCGTCTGCCCGGAGGGGGCCGCCGCCTTCGCCGCCGCCCGCCAGCTGCGGGAATCGGGCTGGATAAAAGGAGGGGAGCGGGTGGTGGTGCTCAACACGGGCGCCGGCATCAAGTACCCGGACGCCATCACAGTCGTGCCCCAGCGCCTGCGCCGTGACGGGAGGATCCCCGCATGACCTTCGACTGGGCCTTTATCGTCGCCACCCTGCCCGCCTTCGGCAAATCGGTCTGGGTCACCTTGCAGCTCGGCGCCATCGTCATCACGACCTCCCTCGCGGTGGCCCTGCTCAATGTTGCGCTGCTCGGCCTGCACAGGCCACTGCTGAGCGCGGTGATCCGCGGCTATGTGGAGCTGGCCCGCAACACGCCGCTCTTGATCCAGCTGTTCTTCCTCTACTTCGGGCTGCCGGCGCTCGGGCTGTCGCTGTCGGGCTTTGCCACTGCGGTCATCGCCATGACCTTCTTGGGCGGCGGTTATCTCACCGAGGCGTTGCGGGCCGGGGTGGCGGCGGTACCTCACAGCCAGCTGGAGGCGGGCCAGGCCATCGGCCTCTCCCGCTGGCAACTGCTGCGCCACGTACAGCTGCCCCAGGCCTGGCTTGCCAGCCTGCCGGCGCTCTTTGCCAACTTCATCTTCCTGCTCAAAGAGACCACGGTCGCCTCGGCGGTGGCGGTACCCGAACTGCTCTACACCACCAAGAACTACATCGCCCTCTACTACAAGACCTACGAGATGCTGGCGGTGCTGACATTGATGTGCGTACTCATCTTCCTGCCGCTGTCCCTCGCCCTGCGCGTCGTTGAAAGGAGGCTGCAATATGGTCAGTTCGGTCATTGAGTCGCTGATGCAGTCGCGGACTCCCATGTGGGCACGGATCTTTCTGCCGCTGCCGTCACCTGCCCTGCACACATTGGAAGGGAGGGATGATTATGACCACTCCGGTTTCTGAGTTACTGGGCCAGGCCCTGCCCCTGCTGGTGGTCGGCGCGGGCCAGACCCTCGCCATCTCGTTGCTCGCCATCCTGTTCGCCACCTTAGGGGGCCTGGGTTACGGCGTGCTGGCCCAGCAGGGCGGCCGCCTGACCCAGGGCGTGCTGCGGCTGTATCTGGAGCTGTTTCGGGTGGTGCCCGTGCTGGTGTGGCTCTATCTGTTCTTCTTCGGGCTGCCCATCGTCTTCAGCCTCGATATTCCGGCCTTCTGGTGCGCCGTGCTGGTGCTCTCCCTGTGGGGGGCGAGCGAGGTGGGGGAAGTGGTGCGCGGTGGCCTGGGGTCCCTCGCCCGTGGTCAGCAGGAGGCCGGGCTGGCCCTCGGCCTCTCCCGCTGGCAGCTTTATCGCCACGTGCTGCTGCCCCAGGCACTGCAACGGCTGACGCCACCGACCATCAACATTCACACCCGCATCATCAAGACCAGCTCCCTAGCGGTGCTGATCGGGGTGGTGGAGGTGATCAAGGTGGGCCAGCAGATCATAGAGCGCACCTATGCCTCCCTGCTTATCTACGGCCTGCTGTTCCTGTTCTTCTTTTTGGTCTGCTATCCGCTCTCGCTCGCCTCGCGCCGGCTCGAGCAAAAATGGGGTAATGCGGTATGACGCCTCTGCTTGAACTCAATGCTGTCAGCAAACAATTCGGCCAAAACCGGGTACTGGACGGGGTCAGCCTCGCCATAACCCCCGGGGAGGTGATCGTCATCCTGGGGCCAAGCGGCTGCGGCAAGAGCACCTTGCTGCGCACCCTCAACGGGCTTGAACCCATTCAGGGCGGCGAGATCCGCTTCGATGGCCAACTCCTGGATGCCGCCACCGACTGGCAGCGGCTGCGCCAGCGTATCGGCATGGTGTTCCAGAGTTATCACCTGTTCCCGAACCTGAACGTGCTGGAGAACGTGCAGCTCGGGCCCCTTCAGGTGCAAAAACGGGAGCGGGCCGAGGCCCTGCTGCAGGCGGAGCAGTTGTTGACCCGGGTGGGCCTGTGGGAGAAGCGCCACGCCTATCCGCGCGAGCTCTCCGGCGGCCAGCAGCAGCGCATCGCCATAGTGCGGGCCCTGTGCATGAACCCCCAGGTGATGCTGTTTGACGAGGTCACCGCCGCCCTGGATCCCGAGATGGTGCAGGAGGTGCTGGAGGTGATCCGGGATCTCGCGGGCAGCGGCATGACGCTGCTCATCGTCACCCACGAGCTGGCGTTCGCCCAGGCGGTGGCGGATCGCATCGTCTTCATGGAGGAGGGCCACATCCTGGAGCAGGCCAGCCCCCGCCAGTTTTTCGATAACCCACGCAGCCAGCGTGCGCGCCAGTTCCTCGCCAAGTTTTCTTATACAAATGTCATCAAACGAAAGGAGTCAGCATGAAGAAAATTACCTCGGTATTGTTTAGTGCCCTCATCGGCCTGGGCATCGCCAGCGGCGCCGCCCAGGCGGCGGACGGTTCCCTCGACAAGATCAAGGCCCGCGACAAGCTCATCGTCGGGGTCTTCACCGACAAGCCCCCCTTCGGATTTGTGGATGAGAAGGGGCGCTACGTGGGCTTCGACACCGATCTCGGCCGCCGCTTCGCCAAGGATCTGCTGGGGGACGAGAACAAGATCGAATTCGTGGCGGTCGAGCCCGCCAGTCGTATCCCCTTCCTGCAGAGCGACAAGGTGGATCTCATCCTCGCCAACATGACGGTGACCCCGGAGCGGCGCGAGGTGGTGGACTTCACCAACCCGAACCTCAAGGTGGCAGTGCAGGTGCTGGTGCCGGAGAAGAGCGCCGCCAAGGGGCTGGACGATCTGGCGGACAAGACCCTGATCGTCACCACGGGCACCACGGCCGACATCTGGCTGACCCGCAACCACCCGGACTGGAAGGTGCTCAAGTTCGAGAAGAACTCAGAATCCCTGCAGGCACTGGCCCAGGGCCGTGGCGATGCCTACGCCCAGGACAACCTGGTGCTGTTCAGCTGGGCCAAGGAGAATCCGGGCTACCGCGTGCTGCCCCAGAAGCTGGGTTCGGAAGACCCGATCGCGCCGGCGGTGAAGAAGGGCAATATCGAGCTGCGTGACTGGGTCAACGACCGCCTCGCCAAGCTGGGGGAAGAGAAATACCTGCTCAAGCTGTATGACGAATATGTGCGTGAGAAGTTGAGCGCCGACACAAATCCCAACGACGTGATAGTGGAAGGAGGCAAGTGGCAGGGTTGATCCCCGCCATCCCGCAGAAGTGCTGAGTGTGTGTGATCTTTGGTTCCGTTGGTCCGCAAACCGCAAGGTTTGGTTTTGCAGGCGTCCCCGCTTGGGTGACGCCTTTTTTATTGACGGGATCATCAGTCTCAGATGAGAGCCTCCTGACGCCTCCTGACAAGTTGCGTATACTGGCGCCTCTTGGCACATGAGGAGATGAGAGCATGGCAAGCGATTGGGATGGAATTCTGGCGGGTGGCCCCCTCACCCAGACCGAGGAGATAGCCAACGACCGCATCCGCGGCCAGGCACTGCTGGCACAGTTCAACGCCTCTCCCTCCGGGGATCACCTCCTGCGCCAGCGCCTGTGTGGCGAGCTGTTCGGCCACTGCCCGGACTCCTGCTGGATCAGCACCCCCTTCACCTGTGAATTTGGCCGCAACATCCACATCGGCGAGAAGACCTTCTTCAACTTCAACGTCACCATACTGGACGTGGGCGAGGTGCACATAGGCAACAACGTCTTGCTGGCCCCGAACGTGCAGATCTACACCGCCACCCACAGCCTGAACCACCTGGAGCGCCGCAACTGGACCGCCTACAACAAGCCGGTGCGCATCGGCGATGACTGCTGGATTGGCGGCGGCGCCATCATCTGCCCCGGCGTCACCATAGGGCCGAGATCCATCATAGGAGCCGGCGCCGTGGTCACCCGCGACATCCCGGCCGATTCACTGGCCGTCGGCAACCCGGCCAAAGTCATCCGCACACTCAGCCCGGATGAGCCGCGAGCTCTGGAACTGACATCATGATCTGGCTCGCCCTGTTGCCCCTGCTGTGGGGCGGCTGGCTCGGCATGGTGGACGCCAACTGGTGGCCACTGGTCCTCATCACCACCATGAGCCTGTTGACGGCCCTGGCCTACGCCCATGACAAGCGCCAGGCCGTGCGCGGCGGTTGGCGCGTGCCGGAAGCCCGTCTGCATCTGCTGGAGTTGCTCGGCGGCTGGCCCGGCGCCCTGCTCGCCCGCCACTGGCTGCGCCACAAGACCCAGAAGGGCAGTTACCGGCTGGTGTTCTGGTTTATCGTGCTGCTGCATTTGACCCTCTGGGGACTCTGGGTCGGCAGGCCGCTCTGGCAGGGCCCCTGAGCCGGCGTCCAGACGGGTATTGCCGCCCGCCGGCGGCTGTGAGACAACGATAGCCAGCGAGATGGATCCTCTCGTTTATGCATCGGCAAGGAGTCGTGTATGACCATGTGGACAGGCATAGTCCTGATCGTCTTTATCAGCGTGTTGTTCGGCTACCTCGGCAAGCGCGCCCGCTACCAGCTGGGGGATGTTCGCATCACCGACCGCCTCGGCAAGCAGGACATGATCATCAGGGAGCTGCAGGAGCGGGTCGCCAACCTGGAGGCCATAGTGCTCGAGCAGGAGAAGCGCAAACCGTTCAGGGATCTGTGAACCCGGCGAGGCAGCAATGGAAACGGCAACCAGGGTTGCCGTTTCTCGTTTTGGGGCGAGTGGCTGCCTTAGCGCGGCACCGACGAGGGTGGCGCCTGCATCGCCTCCGCCAGCGCCAGCTTGCCCTTTGCCTGCAGGGCATCGACGACCCCCTGCCGATCCGCCGCCTCCTTGTTCTGGCTCAGCTTGAACTTGCCCACCAGCCCGCTTATCTCGATTTCGATGCCGACCACGGCCGCCACCATGGCCTCGAGATAGTCTCGCGGCGCGTCCGCCATCTTCCAGGGTTTGGGCTCGGCGGCCTCGTGGACCCTCGTCAGGTTCGCCAGCAGGCGGCGCACGAAGCGGGCGTCGTCTCGCACCCGGATGCGGCCGTGGGCATGGACCACGGCATAGTTCCAGGTCGGCACCTGCTTGTGATGTTCCTGCTTGCTCGGATACCAGTTCGGGGAGACATAACCGTCGGCGGCCTTGAAGATCACCAGCACCTCCTGCCCATCCGTCACCTCTTGCCAGAGCGGGTTGTTGCGCGCCACATGGGCACGCAAAACGCCATGCACCCCTTCCTCCGCATCGAATTCGAACGGCAGATGGTTCGCATCCAGCCCCCCTTCCCCATGAGTGATCAGGGCCCCCAGCGGATGGGCCCGCATCAGCGCGTGCAGCGCCTCGGGCTCGGTGACGGCGAAGTGGGGCGGCAGATACATAGGAACTCCTTGATGGATGGCGGTGCGTCCGTGCACCTGCCCATTCTCACGCAATCGGGGTCGGCAGGCGATGACACAGAAATAAAAAAGAGGGCCAAGGCCCTCTTCGTTGCATTCAGCCCGGCAATCAGCCGCGCTTGGCCAGCCAGGCTTCGGCGGCGACCAGGGCGCCTTCGATCTGCTCCCGGGCGACGCCGCCCTTGGCGACCCGCTTGGCCAGGGTCGCCTCCAGCTCCAGGTTAGGATACACATCTTCACCCACCACGGGGCTGAAGCGCTGGAACTCCTCCAGAGACAGCTCCTCCAGGGGTTTCTTCACCTGGATGGCATAGACCACTGTCTCGCCGACGATATGGTGCGCCTCACGGAAGGGGATGCCCCTGGCAACCAGATAGTCCGCCAGCTCGGTGGCGTTGGCGTAACCGCCCTGGGCTGCCGCCTTGGTGCGCTCACCGTTGACCTTCAAGTCGATCAGCACCAGCGCCGCCATGTCGAGGCAGTCGTGCCAGGTATCGAGGGCATCGAACAGCCCTTCCTTGTCTTCCTGCATATCCTTGTTGTAGGCCAGCGGCAGCGCCTTGAGGCTCATCAGCATGCCCATCTGGGCGCCAACCACCCGGCCGGTCTTGCCACGGATCAGCTCGAGCGCATCCGGGTTCTTCTTCTGGGGCATCAGGGAGGAGCCGGAAGTCACCGCATCGGACAACTCGACGAAGCCCGCCTCGCCGGTGTTGTAGAAGATAAGATCCTCAGCGAAGCGGGACAGGTGTGCCATGGAGAGGGACGCCACGTGCATCAGCTCCACCACGTGATCCCGGTCCGACACCGAATCCAGGCTGTTGCGGGTAGCGCCGCTAAAGCCCATGTCCAGCGCCAGCGCCTCCCGGTCGATGGCGTAGGCGGTACCCGCCAGGGCGCCGCAACCGAGGGGGCTGGTATCGAGGCGCCTGAGCGCATCCTGCAGACGGGAGTGATCCCGCTCCAGCATCTCCACATAGGCCAGGGCCCAGTGGGCGTAGGTGACCGGCTGGGCACGCTGCAAATGGGTGTAGCCGGGCAACACGGCGGCCTGATTGGCACGGGCCGACGCCACCAACCCCTGTTGCAGCCCTGTGATGGAGGCGAGCAGCAGCTCCCCTTGCGCCTTGCACCAGAGCTTCAGGTCGGTGGCGACCTGATCATTGCGGGAACGCCCTGTGTGCAGCTTCTTGCCGAGGGTCCCCACGGCGTCGATCAGCTTGCCCTCGACCCAGGAGTGGATGTCTTCGGCGTCCGAACTCAGGATCTGCTGGGGATCCTGCTGCACCGAGGCCAGCAGCACTTCCATCGCCTGTTGCAGCTGCGCCTGTTCATCGCCGGTCAGAACGCCGACCTTGACCAGGGCGCGGGCCCAGGCCATGGAGCCCTGGATATCCTGCTCCGCCAACCGGTAATCGAAGCGCAACGAGTCGTTGAACTGCTTGAACCTGCTGTCTGCGCCCTGACTGAAGCGTCCACCCCAAAGTGCCATACTGCTCTCCTTGAATGCGTTGCCGGTAGGCGCCTTTGCGCCTGCCGCACTGGCGCGGCCCCTTGGCCTGCGCGCTGAAATCTTGCCTTGCTTGGCTGCGAGTCTCTCGTCTGACAGAGTCTTATCTCACAGCCGCGGCCAAGGCGCTGCCGCTTTCGTCACATACCGCCGCTTATAAGTGAGGGGGCCAAGCCCCCTCACCGATTTTCTGCGGCTTGAAACCTCAAGGCTTAGCCGTGGGTGTGATCCCCACCGATGGCCTGATGCTGCTCCTTCATGGCGCGGATACGGCTGGCCAGGGTGTAGAGACGGATGAAGCCTTCGGCGTGGCTCTGGTCGTACACCTCGTCGGCGCCGAAGGTGGCGAAGTCTTCGGAGTAGAGGCTATTCGGCGACTTCTTCTGCACCGCGGTGACCTGGCCCTTGTACATCTTCAGCACCACTTCGCCGTCGAGATCCTCGGCGATGGCGTTGGCGGAGGCGACAATGGCCTTGCACAGCGGGGTGAACCAGCGACCGTCATAGACCAGGTGGGAGAATTCGGCACCCAGCTTCTCGCGCCAGGCGCGGGTCGGCCTGTCCAGCACCAGCTCTTCCACGGCGCGCAGCGCGGCGACCATGACGGTACCACCCGGGGTCTCGTAGCAGCCGCGGGACTTCATGCCCACCATGCGGTTCTCTGTGATGTCGATGCGACCGACGCCGTGCTTGCCGGCACGCTCGTTCAGGGTCATCAGGATCTGGTGCGGGCTCAGCGGCTGATCGTCGACCGCGACCACTTCGCCTTGGGCCACGGTCAGCTTGACGTATTCCGGCTCGTTCGGTGCCTGCTCGGCAGACACTGTCCACTGCCAGACCGCTTCGGACGGCTCGTTCCAGGTGCTCTCCAGCTCGCCACCCTCGGTGGAGATGTGCCAGGCGTTGGCGTCGCGGCTGTAGATCTTCTTCAGGGTCGCCTTGCAGGGGATGTCGCGGGCTTCCAGATAGGCCAGCAGATCTTCCCGCGAGCGCATGTCCCACAGACGCCAGGGGGCGATCACCTTCAGTTGCGGCGCCAGGGCGGCCACGGCCCCTTCGAAACGCACCTGATCGTTGCCCTTGCCGGTGCAACCGTGGGAGATGGCATCGGCGCCTTCCGCCAGGGCCGCTTCCACCATGGCCTTGGCGATGATGGGACGAGCCATGGAGGTACCCAGCAGATAAGTGCCTTCGTAGACGGCCCCTGTCTTCAGGGTCGGGTAGACGTACTCTTTGACGAACTCTTCCCGCAGGTCTTTGACGATGCACTTGGTGGCGCCGGAGGCGATGGCCTTCTGCTCGATCCCTTCCAGATCGTCACGCTCCTGACCGACGTCAGCGACGAAGGCGACGATCTCCGCATCGTAGTTTTCTTTCAGCCAGGGAATGATGGCCGAGGTATCCAGTCCGCCCGAGTAAGCCAGTACTATCTTGTTGATTCCGCTCATTTACTTCTCTCCATGATGATTCGATAAGGTGTTTGATTCAGGGTCGGTTGCCGCGTCACTTGTGCCCGAGCAGGGTCAGCAGCACGGCGTTCTGGATATGCATCCGGTTTTCTGCCTCATCCAGGATGAGGGAGGCTGGGCCGTCCATGACCTCCGAGGTGATCTCCAGCTCCCGGTGCGCCGGCTGGCAGTGCAGCACGTGCTGGATGCCGGTCCGGTCGAGCAGGGCCTGGTTGATCTGATAAGGCATAAAGATATCTTTTACCTGCTCCATTGGCGTGTTGTCACCCATGGAGACCCAGGTGTCGGTATAAACCACGTCGAAGCCCTCGATGGCGCCCACGTCGTCGCTGATATGGATGTGCGCGCCGGACTGGGCCGCCAGGGCCTGGGCCTGCAGGAAGATCTGGGTGTCCGGACCATGACCCTTGGGGCAGACCAGGGTCACGTCTGTGCCCAGGGTCGCTCCCAGCAGCAGCAGGGAGTGGCTGACGTTGTTGCCATCACCGAGGTAGGCGAGCTTCACCTTCGACAAATCGGCGTAGTGCTCGGCGATGGTCATGAAGTCCGCCAGCCCCTGGCAGGGGTGGTAAAGGTTGCACAGGCTGTTCACCACGGGCACTGTGCCGTGTTCGGCGAGTCCAACCAGCGTCTGGTGGTCGAACACCCGCGCGACTATGGCGTCACACCAGCGGGACAGGTTGGCGGCGAAGTCCTGCACGGATTCGCGCTTGCCGAGCGCCCCGTTCTGCTGATCCAGATAGACGCTGTGACCGCCGAGGCGGGCGATGCCGATGTCGAAAGTGACCCGGGTGCGCAGGGACGGTTTCTCGAACAGGGTGACTACGCTCTTGCCCGCCAGGGCCTGGCTGTACTTCTTGGGATCCGCCTTGACCGATTTGCCCAGCGCGATCAGCGCCTCGATCTGGGCCTTGTTTAAATCGCTGTCTTTCAGAAGATGTTGCATCGGATTATCCTTTTCCCGGCTGATTTAGAGAGTGACCTGGGTGCCGACGGCGCCGCCCGCCAGCAGCTTGAGCAGCTGATCCGGGTAGCGCCAGCTGGCGACGCAGACCGGCTTGCCCAGGGTCTCGGCGGCGTGCAGGGCCGCCTTCACCTTGACCGCCATGCCATCCCGGATGACCCCCTTCTCCATCAGATCCAGGGCGCTCTGCTTGTCCAGCTGCGGCACCAGCTTGCCCTTGCCATCCAGGATGCCGCTCACGTCGGACAGCATCACCAGATCCGCGCCCAGCGCCTCGGCGATGGCGGTGGCCGCCTGATCCGCGTTGACATTCATCAGCTGGCCCTCGGCGGTGATGCCGATGGAGCTCACCACAGGCAGGAAATTCTGGCTCAGGATCCCTTGCACCAGGGCCGGGTTGCCCGGCTGGCAGTCACCGACCGCGCCGAGATCCGGGTCGAGCTGGGTCACCTGACAGAGGCCGCCGTCGGCGAGGCAGAGCCCCACCGCCGGGGTGCCGGTGGCGATGGCCTTGGCCATCATCATCTTGTTCGCCGTGCCCGCCAGGGCGCCGGCGATGAAGGGGATCTGGTCGAACGGGGTGACCCGCAGGCCGTTCTTCTTGGTGGAGGTGAGACCCAGCCCCTTGAGCAGGTCGTCCACCAGACAGCCGCCACCGTGCACCAGCACCAGAGGTCTGTGTTGCTCGTCCAGGAATGTCTTCAGGGTGGCGAACAGGGCGGTCAGCGCCTCGTCGTTCTCGATAAGCGCCCCACCCAACTTGATAACCAGTGTCTGCTTGTCCATGTCTCGATCCTTCCTTAAATCAGGCCGGTGGCCGGTTCAAACCCGAATTTGATATTTATGCACTGCATGGCCTGGGAAGCGGCGCCCTTGAGCAGGTTGTCGATGGCAGAGACCACCACCAGCATGTTGCCCTGCTGCTGCCAGGCGAGGTCGCAGTATGGGGTGCCTGCCACCCCGCGAATGGAGGGCATCTGGCCGGTGAGGCGCACCAGCGGCTTGCCTTCGTAAGCCTTGAGGTAGGCCTGATCCACCTGGACCTGAGTCACGCCGTCCGCCAGCTGCACATAGATGGTGGCCAGGATGCCGCGCACATAGTTGCCGAGGTGGGGCTGGAACAGCACCCCCTTGCCGAGGTGGTGACTGATCTCCGGCTGGTGTCTGTGATTGAAGGTGCCGTAAGGGTTCAGGCTCACCTCGCAGAAACTGGTGTTGATGGCCGCCTTGCGACCGGCCCCGGAGACGCCGGAGACCGCGTTGATGATGGGCTGCCAATCCTTGGCGATCAGGCCCGCCTGCTGCAGGGGCTTGAGGGCGCACAGGGACGCCGTCGGATAGCAGCCGGGCACGGCGATGAGCTGGGCGCCCTGAATGGCATTGGCGTTCCACTCGGCGAGGCCGTAGACCGCCTGATCCAGCCACTGCTCGCTCTCGTGGGTGAAACCGTAGAAGGAGGAGTAGAACTGCTGATCCTTGACCCGGAAGGCGCCGGAGAGATCGAACACCGGCAGCCCCTTGGCCAGGAATTTGGGCGCCAGCTCGGCGCTCACCTCGTGGGCGGTGGCCAGCAGCACCAGATCGGCCTGGGTCAGGATCCGGGTCATGCCATCCTCGTCCAGGGGCAGCAGGGGCTGATCCAGCGCGCCGACCCACTGGGGATGGAGGGAGGAGAAGCGCTTGTGCGCGTCCTGGCTGCCGGCAGAGACGTAGAGGCCGAACAGCTTGAGTTGTGGATGGTTCTGGACCAGTGCGGCCAGTTCGGCTCCCGCGTAGCCACTGGCACCGACGATAACGGTGTTAAGCATTGTTGAGTATTCCAAGTCTGGGTTTGAAGTTCACAGCGCGATGCTGTAGCACAAAGGGTCAGCTATCGCCCCTTTGACACTCTGTGTGCGGAGGGGCAATTCAGGCGGGGTTGTGTCGTCGGTTACAGATCAGGTGACAGAACATTAACTTTCCCTTACAACTAGAAGCCTTGTCGATGAGCACTCGAAAAGAATATTCATGCACTCACTTTGCATTTGTATTTTCTAACAGAAAGATTCCGGGGACGCAAGGAGGAGCTGATGGCCAATCTGGATTTTTTTTCACTTTATAAGAATATTATTGCGATTCCCTCCATCAGCAGCACGGATCCCCGCTGGGATCAGAGCAACGAGGGGGTGATCCGTCTGCTGGCGGACTGGTTCGGTCAGCTGGGGTTTCATTGCGAGGTGACGGCCCTGCCGGATCTGCCGGGCAAGTTCAACCTGGTGGCGACGATCGGCCAAGGTGAGGGAGGCCTGCTGCTGGCGGGCCACACGGATACCGTGCCCTTCGATGAGGGGGGCTGGAGCAAGGATCCCTTCAGGGTGACCGAGGAGGGCAACCGCCTCTATGGCCTGGGCACCATCGACATGAAGGGCTTCTTCGCCTTTATCGTTGAGGCGCTGAAAGATATAGATCTGACCACCCTCAACAAGCCCCTGCGCATCCTGGCCACCGCCGACGAGGAGACCACCATGGCGGGGGCCCGCGCCATCGCCGATGCCGCCGAGCTCAAGCCGGACTATGCCGTGATAGGCGAACCCACCGGCCTGGTACCCGTGGTGGCCCACAAGGGGCACATGTCCGAGGCGATCCGCATCACGGGCAAGAGCGGCCACAGCTCGGATCCCGCCAACGGGGTCAACGCCATGGAGATCATGCATAAAGCCATGGGCCAGGTGCTGAAACTGCAGCAAGATCTGAAGGACAAATACTCGGACCATAGATTCGCCGTGCCCCAGCCCACCCTGAACCTGGGTTACATCCAAGGGGGCGACAGCCCGAACCGGATCTGCGGCTGCTGCGAGCTGCACATCGACATGCGGCCCACTCCGCAGGTGGGGCCGGACGAGCTGATGGGCATGCTGAAAGAAGCCCTCTCCCCCATCGAAGTCCACCAGCCGGGCTGCCTGCACCTGCAGCACCTGCACGAGCCCATCCCCGCCTATGCCTGCAAGGATGACTCGGATCTGGTGCGGGAAGCTGAGTTGGCGAGCGGCCAGGCCGCGCAATCCGTAAACTATTGCACCGAGGCCCCCTTCATCCAGCTGCTCGGTTGTGAAACCATAGTGCTGGGCCCTGGCCATATCGCCCAGGCCCACCAGCCGGATGAGTATCTGGATCTGTCGTTCGTCAAACCGACCACGGCGGTATTGCAGCACCTGGTCCGGCGTTTCTGCATCTGACAGGGGCAGAATGTAAGTAAGTTACATGACATGCCGGGGCGGGACAGGTGAGGGAAATACATGTTCTGAATCGGCCTGTTATTTGACCTTGCGCAGACAATCTGGGTAGATTGTCCCCCTAAGATGACGGAGCATATGTTGTAATCGCACAACAATAAGTGGGGCTGCCTCTCGCCTAGGAAGGTCAGGAGGCACCAACAAAAATAAGGATGTGGAATGAACGAAAAGTACGCCGCTCTACGCGCCAACGTAGGCATGCTGGGCCAGTTGCTGGGCAAGTCCATCAAGGATCATCAGGGACAGGCCTTCCTCGACAAGATCGAGACCATTCGCCAACTGGCCAAATCCTCCCGCAAGGGCAATGAGGCAGACAGGGAACGCCTGCTCGAGACCCTGCGCACCCTCTCCGATGACGAGCTGCTGCCCGTGGCCCGCGCTTTCAGCCAGTTCCTCAATCTGGCCAACGTGGCGGAACAGTTCCACACCATCTCCCGCCGCTGCGAAGAGCAGGTCTGCACCCCGGATCCCCTGGAGCAGATGTTTGACAAGCTGAAAGCTTCCAACCTGTCCCAGGAGGCCATCATCCAGGCCGTGCGCGAGCTGGACATCGATCTGGTGCTGACCGCTCACCCCACCGAGGTGACCCGTCGCACCCTGATCCACAAGCACGTGCAACTCAACGACTGCCTGGAAGCGCTGGAGCTCTCCGATCTGCTGCCCCGTGAGCGGGACAAGATCCTCAATCGCATCGAACAGCTGGTCAATCAGGCCTGGCACACCAACGAGATCCGCGAGCAGCGCCCCACCCCGGTGGACGAGGCCAAATGGGGCTTCGCCGTGGTGGAAAACAGCCTCTGGCCCGCCATTCCCGAATTCATGCGCCACCTGGACGAGCGCCTGCAACACCACCTGGGTGTGCGCCTGCCCCTAGATGCCGCGCCGGTCAAGTTCACCTCCTGGATGGGCGGTGACCGTGACGGCAACCCCTTCGTCACCGCCAAGGTGACCGCCGAGGTGCTGGAGCTGGGCCGCTGGATGGCGGTGAACCTCTTCTACCGCGACATCAAGGAGCTCACCTCCGAGCTCTCCATGGCCGACTGCACCGAGGATCTGCGCAAACTGGTGGGTGACAACCCGGAACCCTACCGCGCCCTGGTGCGCGAGCTGCGCGAACAGCTGCGCGAGACCCAGGAGTACCTGACCGCCAAGGTGCAGGGCCAGGTGAGCGAGAGCCGGGATCTGGTCAAGACCACGGCCCAGCTGCGCGAGCCCCTTGAGCTCTGCTACCACTCGTTGCACGCCTGCGGCATGGGCAACATAGCCGACGGCATGCTGTTGGACGTGCTGCGCAAACTCGCCTGCTTCGGCATCCATCTGGTCAAGCTCGACATCCGCCAGGACGGTGAGCGCCACGGTCAGGTCTTCTCCGAACTGACCCGCTATCTCGGCATGGGTGACTACGCCGAGTGGAGCGAGGACGACAAGCAGGCCTTCCTGCTCAACGAACTGAACTCCCGCCGCCCGCTGATCCCGACCGACTGGGAACCGAGCGCCGAGACGCGCGAGACCATAGACACCTGTCGGGTGATCGCCCAGCACGACCCGGATGCGTTCGGCATCTACATCATCTCCATGGCCGGCGCCCCCTCCGACGTGCTGGCGGTGCAGCTGCTGCTCAAGGAAGCCGGTTGCAAGTTCCGCATGCCAGTGGCACCGCTGTTCGAGACCCAGGAAGACCTGATGGCGGGCACCGCCGTGATGGAGCGCCTGCTGTCGGTGGACTGGTATCGCGGCTACATCCAGGGCCGTCAGTACGTGATGATCGGCTACTCGGATTCCGCCAAGGACGCGGGCATGATGGCCGCCGGCTGGGCCCAATACGCCGCCATGGAATCCCTGGTGGCGCTGGCCGAATCCAACAACCTGCGCCTGACCCTGTTCCACGGCCGTGGCGGCACCGTCGGTCGTGGTGGTGCCCCCGCCCACCAGGCGATCCTGTCCCAACCGCCGGGATCCCTGCGCGGCGGCCTGCGGGTGACCGAGCAAGGGGAGATGATCCGCTTCAAGTTCGGCCTGCCCAAGGTCGCCATCAACAGCTTGAACCTCTACACCAGCGCCGTGCTGGAGGGGAACTTGCTGCCACCGCCCAAGCCGAAGGAGAGCTGGCGCGCCGTGATCGAGCAGGTCGCCGAGTCCTCCTGCGAGCACTACCGCTCCATCGTCCGTGGCCATCAGGACTTCGTTCCCTACTTCCGTGCCGCCACCCCGGAGATGGAGCTCGGCAAGCTGCCGCTCGGTTCCCGTCCCGCCAAGCGCAAGCCCAACGGCGGCGTCGAGAGCCTGCGCGCCATCCCCTGGATCTTCGCCTGGACCCAGAACCGGCTGATGCTGCCGGCCTGGCTCGGTGCCCACAAGGGGCTGCAACAGGCCATCGACGACGGCCACAAGGCCGTGCTGGACGAGATGAGCCGCCAATGGCCCTTCTTCCGCACCCGCCTCGAGATGCTGGAGATGGTGTTCCTCAAGGCCGACCTCTGGCTCGCCGAGTACTATGACACCCGTCTGGTACCGACCGAGCTGTGGGCCCTGGGCAAACAGCTGCGTCAGGAGCTCTCCGATTCCATCCAGGTGGTGCTGGAGCTGCGTCCACAGGGCGACCTGCTGGACGATCAGCCCTGGATCAAGGAGTCCATCAAGTTGCGCAACCCCTACACGGATCCCCTCAACGTGCTGCAGGTCGAGCTGCTTGGCCGCTCCCGCAACCACCCCGAGACCCTGCATCCAGAGCTGGATCAGGCGCTGATGGTCACCATAGCCGGTATAGCCGCCGGTATGCGCAACACGGGTTGATAACTGGTCTGGTATCAAACGCAAAAAGGGCGCCATTGTGGCGCCCTTTTACTTGAACGTTATCAAACCAAATGTTCGAGGCATAAAAATAAAACACACATTAAAAATGAACTGTGATATCAGGTACATTCTCGACAACACTTGCTTGACCAAAATAGTTTCCAATGAGAACCTACAGGTGTATTGGCTATATTTTTATACCAAGCCAGTTACTAACAAATTACATAACATAGTGTTTTAGGGGTTAATAATGTTTATCAGGTATAAACCTTAACTCTCATATGAATGTCTCCGGCGTGTCCCAATATAATAATAGGTGATCATAATGAATTATAAGTCTCTCGTGATGCTCTCAATGCTGCTGTTATTGAGTGGATGTGCTAGCATGATGGGTAATACTAGGAATAAATCAACAGACGTTGACACTTTTCATAATATTTCTGACGCAGTGGAAAATACATCCTCAGTTCTAGATGTGAAAAAAGGTGATTTTAAAAATATAAATATTGATGCAGAAGCCTCCCCTAAGATAGAAAGAGAGGGCAGAATTGAATACTTTGAAGTTGTTGAATTAAATGGAGTGGAAAACTCCAATTTCTCTATCACGGTAGCTTCTCTTTGTGACTGTCTTGGTTTCAGAAAATGGGCTGTTTTAGCCGATTCATTTATATTTTCCCCTGATGGTACTCCCGTAGAAATTAAAAAAGAAGGTACACCCGCTGTTCAGACCATTACAGGGAAATTCCCCGAAAGTGGAAAGTATAAAATACTTGTAATAGCAGATACTAAGTATCTCGATCAGAAGATGGGAAGTATTCATGGTTATTTGGACTATACCAATAGCGCTTCAGGATTTTCCCTTCCATTGACTGTCCACCCAACCGGATTGATTCAAGTTGCATGGAACGAATGATGCTGTCAGCTCTGATAAAAGCAATAGCCATATAATGGGATGTTCGAGCCCAATAGACTCTGACTAGGCGGTATTATCGATCGTCTCCAGAATCCATAAACCCATCATTATCAACTGTATCCACTCCCTTGGATGGGCTGAGTACTTGACCTTGTCTCGTTGGAACATCTGATAGGCTCAGTTAGAGGGCGCCATTGTGGCGCCCTTTTCTATTTCCGGTATCCGGCAACCCTAGGCAATACGGTTACGACCGAGACGCTTGGCCTCATAGAGGTGCAGATCCACGCACTGGATCCAGTCATCCATGGAGTGGTAATCAGGCCGAAAGGGGGTCAGACCGACGCTGATGGTCACGGGGATGAGCCCCCCCTGATGGCGGAAGCTGTGCCGCTCGATCGCCATGCGGATGCGCTCCATGAGAGATCTCGCCTCCTCAGGGTCGACGCCGCGCAGCAGCAGGATGAACTCCTCCCCGCCGAAACGAGCCACCAGATCCCTGCCCTGCACCCCCTGCATCAGCAACTGGGCCAGCTCCCGCAACACCGCATCGCCGGCGAGATGGCCGTACTCATCGTTGATCTGTTTGAAGAAATCGATATCGATCAGGGCCAGGCAGCAGTTCCTTTCTTCCGGATGCAGCAGCAGATGGGCCAGCAGCAGATTGGCCTGGCTGAAGAAACGGCTGCGATTGGGCAGGCGGGTCAGGAAGTCGTGCTCGGCGTTGAAACGCAACACCTGCTCCATCCGGCTGCGCTCCTCCTCCAGGTTGCGAGCATGGATCAAGGTGCCGAGGGCCGTGGTGAGGGGCTCGAGCAGGCTCACCAGACTCTCGTCAAAACCACCGGGACGGTTGGCCAGGGCTATCATGCCGATGGCCTCCCCCTTGTGGCGAATGGGGATACCGAGGAAGCTGTACAGCCGGGGATGGCCGCGGGGGGATGAGCCGCGACTCGCCGGATGGCTCGGCAGATCGTTGCTGCACACCAGCTCGTTGTGGGTCACCACATGGCCGAACAGGTTGTCGAGCTTGCTGAAGATGAGGCCTCCCCGACTCTGGCGCTGCTGTTCGTACCAGGCGTGGGTGGCCTCGTCCCAGGAGAGATTGGAGATGGAGGGCACATAGAGGCTGGGCTGGCCCTCTTCATGCTGGACTATGCCGATGAAACCGTAGGCACTCTGGCTCACGCTCAGCAAGCGCTCGAAGATGGTGTCGCAGGCCGATCCCAGGTTGCGATCCAGCAGAAAACTCTGGTGGGCGGCCACTATGATGTCGAACATCTGGCTCTGCAGCTCGACGCGCTGCTCCGCCAGCACCTCCTGGGTGATGTCGTGGATGAGCTTGATCACCCCTAGGGGAGTACCCGTCTCGTCGGTGATCGGGGTATAGGTGGCGTGGATCCAGAGGTTGCTGCCGTCCCGCAGGACACGGCGAAAGGCCCCACCGTGGATCTCGCCGCTGAGCACCCCCTGCCAGAAGGCGGCGTGCCCCTCCTGCAGCTCCGGTGGCACCAGCAGACGGTGAGACTGGCCGAGCAGATCCTGCAGGCTGTACCCCAGGATGGAGCAGAACAAGGGGTTGGCCGCGACCATGCGACCGGCGAGATCGAACTCGACGATGCCGTAGGCACGGTCGAGGGCGGTCAACCGCGCCAAGGCGTCATGGCGGCCGAAAGGCTCGGTACTCGGCAGGTTCATCACTGAGCTACTCACGGGTTAGGATCCCTCTCCCTTGCCAACATTGCGACGCATCCAGTATAGGCATGCAGGGTTTAGCCCTCAGAGCATAGGCGGGATCCGGGGGCCGCGTCCTCGCAAGCGCTCTGCGCCATGGGGCGAATTGACCGCGCCCCTTGCCATGCCAGCGTCTCGGGCGCAGACTGTCTGGCCTTGTCCCGGCTCGAGGAAATCTGATGACCCCCGCTATCAACCTGCTGAAAAAGCTGAAGATCCCCCATAAGCTCTACCCCTACGAGTGCGAGGCCCACGACGATTTCGGCAAGCATGCCGCAACCCAGCTCGGCCTGCCGGAGGCGCAGGTGTTCAAGACTCTGATCGCCCATCACGACAAGCAGGCTGTGGTGGCCATAGTGCCCTCCTCCGGCCTGTGCAGCCTGAAGCAGCTCGCCAAGGCAGCAGGACTCAAGAAGGTGGAGATGATGAAGCCGGCAGAGGCCGAGAAGCTGACCGGTTACAAGGTGGGGGGGATAAGCCCGCTGGCCCAGAAGAAGCTGCTGCCCACCGTGCTGGACGACTCCGCCATGCAGTATGACGAGATCCTGGTGAGCGGCGGCAAGCGCGGCCTCTCGGTGGGCGTGGCGCCCCAGGATATGCTGACCCTGATGAAGTGGATCGCCGCCCCCATTGGCGATCATCACGACTAAGCCGCAGATTGAATGAGAGAGGCCCCGCAACTCGGGGCCTCTCTCGTTTTATGGGCTTAGTCTTATGGGCCTAGCCTGGTCAGTCTTGGCGCGGCAGGCGGAGATCGGAGAGCCGCAATATCTGGCGCCCCTGCCCATCGAAGTTCTCATCCGCCAGCCAGCACTCGAAGGCCGTTTTCAGGGCCGGCCATTCGCCGTCGATCACCGAGAACCAGGCCGTATCTCGGGAGCGCCCCTTGTCCACCCGCGCCTGGCGGAAGGTGCCCTCATAGCTGAAGCCGAGGCGCAGCGCCGCCTGGCGGGAGGGCCAGTTGAGATCGTTGCACTTCCACTCGTAGCGCCGGTAGCCGAGCGCGAAGGCGTTGCCCATCATCAGCGCCATGGCCGCAGTCGAGAGGCGGGTGCGCTGCATGGTGGGGGAGAAGTGCAGCCAACCCACCTCTATGCTGCCGGCGGCGGGGTCGATACGCAGATAGCTGGCGAGCCCCAGTGCCTGGCCGCTCGCCTCGTCCACGATCGCATAGAACTGGGGATCCGCCTTGGCGGCGCTCTGTTGCAGCCAGGCCAGCATGGCCGCCTCATCCTCGAAGGGACCGCTGGTGAGATAAGTCCACATGGCCCCGCTGTCGGCACCAAATGCCTGCCAGAGCGAGCCGCAGTGACGCGCGGGATCCAGCGGCTCCAGCCGGCAGCCCCAACCGCTCATGACCGCCTTGGGAGGGAACTCGGCCCCCGCCCAACCCGGCACCTCGGCGCCAACGGGCTGATCGAACTCGTTCGTAATATGGGTAACAAGCGGCTTAGCAGGCACAGGCGATCCCTCCTTCCAACATCTCTTTTTGCAAAACCCCGGCCTCGCTGCCAGTGGCGACGGCGAAGCCGTCCTGACGCCACCAGTGCAGGCCACCGATCAACTCTTTTACCTGAAAGCCCAGAGTCGCCAGCTTGTAGGCCCCCTGGGTCGAACCGTTGCAGCCGATGCCATCGCAGTAACAGACATAGACCTTGTCTCGCGGCAGGGCCGCCGTGCTGGCAGCATTCATGGTGCGATGGGGGAAAGAAACCGCCCCCGGAATATGGCCCTCGGCGTAGTGGGCGGGGGAGCGGGTGTCGATGACCACTATCTTCCCGCCCTCACCCGCCTCTCCGCTCAGCAGATCCGCGGCCAGATCCGCCGGATCGGTGCGATATTTCAGCTGGGCCTCGAAAAACGCGCTGGCCTCCACCGGGCTCGCCACCCCTGTACTCAATACCTGACTCATCCTGATGCTCCTTGCGACTCGTTTCTAATTTCGGTGGTGACTAGGGTTCACACCACCGATTAATGCCTCATTTCTATGGTGATAACCGTCCACCCTGATTAGGGCCTGATCTCGGTAGTGACAACCGTCCGCCCCGATTAGGTTCTGATCTCAGTGGTGACGACGGTTCGCACCGAGTTCGCGATAAAGCACTCCTCGTGGGCCTGATGATGCAGCTGCTCCAGCTCAGGCAACGTCGGCTGCCGCTCGCCACCGAAGACGATGCGGGGGCGCAGCCTGACCCGGGTGATGGACTGGCGACCGCGCTCGTCCGCCTCCATGATGCCGAGCGCCTCGTCCTGATAGCTCTCCACCCGATAGCGCGCCTTGGCCGCCAGCCAGAGGAAGGTGAGCATATGGCAGCTGGAGAGCGCCGCGACGAAGGCCTCCTCGGGGTCGACATTCTCGGCCACCGAATAGGGCAAGGGCACCACATGGGGGGAAGAGGAGGCGGGCACCCGCACGCCGCCGTCAAACGCCCAGCTGTGGGCCCGACTGTAACGCTGATCCACGAAGGGCTCATCCTCCCCCCGCTGCCAGCTGATGATGGCGCCAAACTCCGACATACCGACTCCTTGTGATGCTTAAGGCCTGAACGCTGACTTCACTGTAGCGAGAGAATGGCCTTGCCACCCCGACCAATTTTGCCAATATAAGCAGACCAATTACGATCCTTCCCCTCCATTGGGAGAGCGCCATGACAGTCCTTCCAACCCTGTTCGCCCATCAGCAGCAAACCGATCTGCCCCTCCATGAGCACTCGGCACGCACCCGACGGGAAGCCGATGGGAGCCAACCATGACGGTCCTGCCGACATTATTCGCCCACCAGCAGCACAGTGACCTTCCTCTCCATGAACAGCTGGTGCGCACCCTGCGGGAAGCCATACTCGCGGGCCACCTGCCCCAGCACAGCCGCTTGCCCGCAAGCCGCCTGCTGGCGAGCGATCTCGGCATCTCCCGCAGCACGGTGGAGCTCGCCTACGGTCGGCTGGAATCGGAAGGCTATCTGGTGCGCAGGGTGGGAGCCGGCAGCTTCGTAGCGCTGGCGGCGGTGCGGCCAGTGCCGCGCCCACCCCAATCGGCGGCGGGGCTCTCTCGCCGTGGTCAGGAGATGGCGGCGGGAGGCGCCTGCGAGGAAGTGCCAGAAGTGGGCAGCTCCTTTGCCTCCAGCCAGCCGGATCCCCGCCTCTTCCCCCAACAGCTCTGGGGCCGCTTGATGCAGCAGCAGTGGCGCCAGCGCGCCGGCGACTGGATGAACTACGGGGATCCGCAAGGGTTGCCTGAGCTGCGCCAGGCCATCAGCAGCTACCTGGTGCAGTCCAGGGGCGTGGTGTGCGAATCGGATCAGATCCTGATCCTCACCAGCTCCCAGCAGGGCATCATGCTGGCGACCCAGCTGCTGATCGATGCAGGGGACTGCGTCTGGGTGGAGGATCCCGGCTATCCGGGGGCGCGCACCGCCATGGAGAGCGCCGGCGCCCGCATCCACCCCGTGCCCGTGGATGAGGAGGGGCTCAACCCGGCGGGAGAGCACCCGCAGCCCAGGCTCATCTACTGTACCCCGGCCCACCAGTATCCTCTGGGGGTGCCCATGAGCCTGCCGCGGCGCATGGCCTTGCTGGCCGAGGCCGAGCGCCAGGGGGCCTGGGTGCTGGAGGACGATTACGACGGGGAGTATCAATACGATCAACGCCCACTGCCCGCCCTGCAGGGGCTGGATGGGCAGGGGCGGGTCATCTATGTGGGCACCTTCAGCAAGGTGCTGTTCGGTTCCTTGCGCCTCGCCTATCTGGTGCTGCCGCGCCCCTTGATGGAGGCCTTCGGCCGGGCCCGCGCCGCCATCGACGGCCACAGCAACCAGCTGCAGCAGGCGGTCACTGCGGACTTTATCCGCGCCGGCCACTTCGCCGCCCACCTGCGCCAGAGCCGTCTCGTCTACCAGAGCCGGCGGGATCTGCTGCTGCGGGAACTCGCCGAGCATTGCCCGGCGCTCACTCCCATCCACAGCGGCGCCGGCCTGCAGTGCGCCGTGCTGCTGCCCCCAGGCGGCGAGGTGCGCTGGACGGCGGCTGCCAACGCCCTCGGGCTGGGGCTACGCCCGCTTGGTCAGTTTCACCTGGGGGAGCGGACACGGGAGGGTTGGTTGCTCGGCTTCGGTTGTCTCGACAACCAGACCCTGCGCCGGCTCTGCCGCCGGCTGGGTGAGCTGATGAGGGGCTAACCCCGCGCCTCTGTCTCGCGGCTTGGCGAGACGCGGCCCGCCAGCCTCACAATGAGGCAGAATGCGGCCTCATGCTCGCGTTTGCGACTCAGGATGCAACCATAGACTAGCCCTGACTCTCCCGGCACAGCGCGAGCCAGGCCTCTGCGGTGCGGGAGAGGTAGCGTTTGGCGGGCCAGATCACCCCGAGCCGCCAGCTGAGCTCGGGCTTCAGCGGCCTCAGCACCAGGCCGTCCGGGGTCAGCCGCCGGCAGATGGGCTCGGGCAGGAAGGCGACCCCCATGCCGCTTCGCACCATGGCGGTGAGAAAGTCCCACTGGCTGCTGCGCGCCGCCACCTGGGGGGTGAAGCCCGCCTGCTGGCACGCCTGCTCCAGCCGCTCGCTCAGGGTGAAGGCCTGGGTGTAGAGCAAAAACGGCTCTTCTCTCAGATCCCCCAGCCGGATCTCGGCTCTATCTCGCCAGCGGGGCAGATCGGGCAGCACCACCTGGACGGGATAGCAATCCAGCTCCAGGGCGCTCAGGGCACCCTCCTCCTTGGTCGGCAGCATGGTGATGGCGAGATCCAGCTCCCCCTCCAGCACCGCCTGCTCGATGCGCCGCCCACCGTACTCGACGATGGAGAGCTCGACTCTGGGGTAGCGGCTGCGATAGGCGCGGATGAGATCCGCGTAGACGTGCCCCACCATGGGTGGTATGCCGAGGGCGAGGCGACCGTGTTGCAGGCTCTGCAAGTCGGCGAGCTCCGCCTCCAGCTGCTGCATCTGGGCCAGCACCAGCTGGCCGTGGGTGAACAGCACCTGGCCGCTGTCGGTCAGGGTGAAGCTGTGCCCCTCCCGGTTGAGCAAGGGCTGCCCCAGCTCCTCCTCCATGCTGCGGATCATCTTGCTGATGGTGGGCTGGGTGACGAACAGCTTCTCGGAGGCGCGGGTGAAGCTCTGCTCCCGCACCAGTTCGACGAAGTAACGCAGGGCTCGGATATCCATGGCGGGACTCGTGGTGGTGGAATCTAAATTAATGCCAAATCGGCATGTTTTTCATAATTTAAATTCATTTTTTGCAGGTTTACCACCCTCTTATACTGTGATCAGATTCACAGACAGACCACCATCATGAAAACCTTCTGCCTCAACTGGCTGCAAACCTTCTTCCAAATCGTCCTGCTGGCCGGCATCTGGCTGCTGGCGGACACCGCCGTGCGCACCCTGCACCTGCCCCTGCCCGCCAACCTCACCGGCATGTTGTTGCTGCTCGCCTGCATCCTGCTCGGGGTGGTCAAGGCCCAGTGGTTCAGCGCCGGCGCCCGCTGGCTGCTGGCGGAGATGCTGCTGTTCTTCGTCCCCGCCGTGGTGGCCGTGGTCAACTATCAGGATCTGCTGCTGGAAGAGGGGTGGCGCATCATGCTGGTACTGGTGATCAGCACCATCTTGGTGCTTGGCACCACAGCCCTGGTGGTGGACAGAGTCTATCGCTTCGAACTCATGCTGGCCCGCCGGAGTCGTCGCCATGTCTGATACCCTGCTCGGCCTGCTCTGCTTCGCCCTCACCCTGCTGTTCTACTACGCCAGCAAATGGCTCTATGCCCGCAAGCGCATACTGCCGCTGATGCCCTTGCTGCTGGCCCCCGCCCTGCTGGTGGCCGTGGTCATGCTGTTCCACATCCCCTATCAGGACTACATGGCCGAGTCCCGCTGGCTGCTCTGGCTGCTGGGGCCCGCCACCGTCGCCTTCGCGGTACCCGTCTACGAGAACCGCCGGCTGATGCGCCGCCACTGGCTGTCGCTCTCTGTGGGAGTCATCGCCTCCGTCATCATGGCGGTGGGCAGCACTGTGCTGCTGGCCCGCTGGCTGGAGCTGCCGGATCTGCTGCAACGCAGCATGGCCATGCGATCCATTACCACCCCCTTCGCGGTGGAGGCGACCCGCTCCGTGGGGGGCAACGCCGATCTCACCGCCCTGTTCGTGGTGCTGACCGGGGTGATCGGCATGGCGGTCGGCGAGAGCGTGCTGGCGGTGCTCGCCATTCGCAGCCGCCTCGGCAAGGGGGCGGGTTTTGGCGCCTCCGCCCACGGCGCCGGCACCGCCAAGGCGTACCAGATGGGCAACGAGGAGGGGGTGGTCTCCAGCATGGTGATGATGATCGCCGGCATGGCGACCGTGCTGCTCGCCCCCCTGCTGGGCCGCGTGCTCTGGTAACGCACCGCTGCCATTTTATCTGCCACACAAACAGAAGAGGCGCCCAGGGGCGCCTCTTCTTCATTGCTCTCAATCATCACAGGCTGGCGCAGATCTGCCAGAGATCGTACTGGATGGCGGCCGCCGTCACCTCGCGCCCCGCCCCCGGCCCCTGAATGACCAGGGGGTTGGTGCGATAGCTGTCGCTCTCGATGGCGAACACGTTGTCACAGGGCAGCAGGTTCGCGAACGGGTGGTGGGGCTCCAGCGTCTCCAACCCGACCCGCGCCTTGCCGTCGTGCTCGAAGCGGGCCACGTAGCGCAGCACCTTGCCGACCCGCTGCGCGCCCTCGAACGCACTCTGGATGGGGGCATCCAGCTCCTTGAGGCGGTCCATGAACTGATCCGTGGTCACCTTGCGCAGGGGCGCAGGCACCAGGTTCTCCAGCTCGATATCGGCGGAATCCAGCTCGAAGCCCGCCTCTCGCGCCAGGATGAGCAACTTGCGGCGCACATCCTGGCCGGAGAGATCTTCCCGGGGATCCGGCTCGGTCAAGCCATGCTGCCAGGCCTCATCCACCAGCTCGGAGAAGGGGCGGCTGCCGTCGTACTGCTGGAACAGCCAGGAGAGGGTGCCGGAGAAGATGCCCGACACACTTTGGATCCGATCGCCGCTCTGACGCAGCATCTGGATACTGGACTGGATGGGCAGACCGGCGCCCACGGTGGCGTTGTAGCGCCACTGCACCTGATGATCCCGGCAGCTCTGCTTGATGCGCTGGTAGAACTCGCTCTCGGCGGCGCCGGCGAACTTGTTGGCGGCGATGATGTGGATGCCGAGCTGGGCGAAGTCCGGGTAGTAGCGGCTCACCGTCTCGCTGGCAGTCATGTCGAGCGCTATCAGGGTATCGAAGCCGTGCTGCTCCAGCTGACCCAGCAGCTCGGGCCAGATGAGGGGCTTGGGATCAAACTTGTCCCGCACCTTGAGGGGATCCAGCCCCTCCTCGTCCAGCAGGCCCCCCTTGGAGTCGAACACCCCGTACAGGGTGAGGGCCAGGTTGAGATCATGTTCGAGCCGCGCCTTCTCGCGGGCGTAGAGGCTGAGCCAGTGGCCGCCTATGTTGCCCTTGCCGAACACCACCAGTCCGACCCGGGTCGGGCGGCTGAACAGGGCGCTGTGCAGGGCGATGAGCAGGGGCTCGAGCACCACCTGGCGCAGCACGGCCACCAGGCTCAGGCCGTCTCTGGCCACCTGCACGAACTCCAGGGGTTGATCCGCCAACAGCTGATAGAAGCGGTGACACTGCTCGGCGTTGTCGGTCACCCCGGCGCCCACCAGGGCCACCAGGCTGAAGCCCTCCTTCTGGATGAGGCCGGTGAAGTTGCCTTGCAGCTGGAAGTCGCGCAGCACCTCGAAGGCCCCTTGTGCCACTTCCAGGGTGTAGGCGAGGCGCAGCACCCGCCGATCCGGCTGGCGCTGCAGGGTGAGCGGGTTGAGGCGATGGCGGGCGAGGTGGGCCTCGATGGCCTCCACCGTCTGCTCGTAGCTGGTCTGGGGCAACACCTTCAGCTCGATGAGCGCTATCTGATCCACCGAGGAGACGATGCGGGCCCCGCCGGAACGCGGTGCCCGGCGCAGTATGTGGGTGCAACCCTCGTCCGGGTTGTAGCTGCAACGCAGGGTAAGGCGCTGGCGGCTGTCGGCCACCGGCTGCAGGGTGCGCGAATGCAGCACGGAGGAGCCGAGACGGGCCAGCTCGTTGGCCTCGGCCAGGCTCAGGCGCTCCAGCAGGCGCGCCTCCTTGACCCGGCGCGGATCCGCGCTGTAGACCCCGGCCACATCGCTCCAGATGGTGGTGGACTCGCCATCCGCCAGCGCCGCCAACAGGCTGGCGCTGTAGTCGGAGCCGTTGCGACCGAGCAGCAAGGAGCGCCCCTCCAGATCCGCAGCGATAAAGCCGGTCACGACTATGCGGCCGGCATGTTCCGCGAGGCGGGCCTTGAGCAGCTCGCTGGAGATGGCGGTATCCACCTTGACCAGGGCGCCGTCTTCCGCGCGCAGGAAGCTGCGGGCATCGAGCCAGATGGCGGGCTCGCCACGGCTGCTGAGCAGGGCGGCCAACAGGCGCGCGGACCACACCTCGCCGAAGGCGAGCAGGCCGTTGCGCTCGAAGCGATCGAATTGCCCCTCCAGGGTCTTGGCGATCAGCTGCAGGTCGTCGGCGAGCTGCTTGCTCAAGTCGAGCTGCAGATCCCCCTCCAGTAGGCCATCGATCAGGCTCTGCTGGTAGGCGTGCAGGGCCGTGATGGCTTCACCGGCGGCCTCGTCACCTGCTTCCGCCAGCTCCACCAGCTGGATCAGCCGGTTGGTGGTCTTGCCGGCGGCGGAGACCACAATCAGCTCATGACCACCCGGCTGCTGCTCGACTATGCTGGCCACCCGGCGATAACAGACGGGATCCGCCAGGCTGCTGCCGCCAAACTTGTGCACATGGCGCCGCTTCAGTGCCGCTTCTGCTGCCACCGCTACCTCTCCTTGCTGCTGTTCCATTTACTTCACCTGTTCTGCCAGTGCTGCTTGTTTAAATGCCCGGGCCAGGTCGGCCACCAGGTCTTCACCGTGTTCTATGCCGACCGAGAGGCGCAGCAGCTGGGCGCTGATGCCCGCCGCCTGTTGCGCCGCCGGGCTCATGGCCCTGTGGGTCATGCTGGCGGGATGGGCCACCAGACTCTCCACCCCGCCGAGGGATTCGGCCACCGAGAAGAGCTCGAGGGCCGCCAGGAAGGCGCGCAGCCCTGCCTCGTTGCAATCGAGTTCAAAACTTAGCATGGCGCCGAAGCCGGACTGTTGACGGCGCGCAATCTCGTGGCCCGGATGACTCGGCAGGCTGGGGTGATAAATCTTCTTCACCAGGGGCTGTTGCTGCAGGAAGGCGAGGATCCTGTCCGTGTTCTCCTGATGGGTGCGCAGGCGCGGCGCCAGGGTGCGCAGGCCCCGCAGGGTGAGGTAGGAATCAAACGCCCCCGAGGTCAGTCCCAGGCAGTTGGCCCACCACACCAGGGATTCGGCCAGGGCGGCCTCCTTGGCGATGGCGACCCCACCCACCACGTCTGAGTGGCCGTTGATGTACTTGGTGGTGGAATGCACCACCACATCGGCGCCCAGGGCCAGGGGCTGCTGCAACAAGGGTGAGAGGAAGGTGTTGTCCACCACCACCTGAGCGCCCACCTCGTGGGAGGCGGCGGCGATGGCGGCCACGTCCACCACCCGCAGCAGGGGGTTGGAGGGGGTCTCCACCCACACAAGAGCGGGCTTCTGAGTCAGCGCCTCGGCCAACGCCACCTCGTCCCCCTGATCCACGAACTGCACCCGATAGTGACCCTTGGCCGCCAGGTATTCGAACAGGCGCCAGGTGCCGCCGTAGCAGTCGTGGGGGGCGATCAGCAGATCGCCGGCCTTGAGCAGGGCGGTCGTCACCAGGTGCACGGCCCCCATGCCGGTGCCGGTCACCACGGCGCCAGCGCCCCCTTCCAGGGCCGCCAGGGCGTCCGCCAGGTTGGTGCGGGTCGGGTTGCCGGAGCGGGCATAATCGTAGGTGCGCGGCTCGCCGAAATCGGCGAAGGTGTAGTTGCTGGAAAGGTAGATGGGCGGCACCACGGCGCCGTGCTGGGTGTCTGTCTCAATGCCGGTACGTACCGCCAGGGTGGCCTTGTGGGTCATCTCACTCTCTCCTTGAACTGTCGCTGGGGGATGGCCGCCGCACCTCTGCCACGACCAGCCTGCCATTGCTGGCCTATGGTGAACCACCTTACGTCAGCACAAAAAAGCCGTCAACACTTCTGGACGTCTAAATGGCTTTGCTGTTGGATTGCCATTGAATTCCTTAAGGGTTAAAATCCGCGCTCACGGCCAAATGAGAACAGGTGGATCATGGGAACAGAGTGGAACGGCGACTACGTCAGCCCCTATGCGGAACACGGCAAGAAGAGCGAACAGGTCAAGAAGATTACGGTCTCGATCCCGCTCAAGGTGCTGAAGGTGCTGACCGATGAGCGCACCCGTCGCCAGGTGAACAACCTGCGTCATGCGACCAACAGCGAGCTGCTCTGTGAAGCCTTCCTGCACGCCTTTACCGGCCAGCCGCTGCCCGGTGACGAGGATCTGCGCAAGGATCACCCGGACAGCGTCCCTGCCGAGGCGCGCGCCATCATGGAAGCGCTCGGCAAGGAAATCGAAGACTACGACGCCGAATAATCTGCCGAGCAGATGGCGAAGAGTCCTCCCCCCTCAATGACGCGGCCCCTGGCCGCGTCATTGTCATCCACTCCCCTTCCCTTCAGCCTGCGCCGTTATCAGCGCGATGTGAGCAGTCACAGCCACGACTTCGCCCAGCTGGTGATCCCCCTGGACGGTCCCATCGAGATAGAGGTGCAGGGCAGGGGTCGGCGCCTCGCCCCCGGGTTTGCCTGCGTCATAGCGCCTGGGGAGCGCCACGATTACGCCGCCGATCCGACCCTCTCCTTCCTGGTGCAGGAGAGCCAATGGCTGCCAGCCACCCTCACCGAGCGCCCCTTTATCGAGCTGGACGAGCCCCAGCGCCACTACCTCGCCTTCCTGCGCCAGATGGTGGCACAGGGTCGCCACGTGGCGGGGATGGAGCAGATCTGGCTGAACCTGCTGGCCGAGGGCCAGAACGCCGCCGCCCCTGTCTCCCCCCGCATCCTCAGGGTGCAGCGCCATATAGAGGCCCACCTCGCCGAGCCCCTCGGCAACGAGCGCCTCGCCGCCCTCGCCTGCCTCGGCCAGAGCCAGTTCAAGCACGCTTTTCGCCAGCAGCTGGGCATGAGCGTCTCCCACTACATACGGGGGCGGCGCATGACGCTGGCCCGCACCCTGCTGGCCCGGACAGCCCTACCCATCGGCGAGATAGCCTGCCGCTGCGGCTACCAGGATCAGGGGGCCTTCGCCGAACGCTTCCTCACCGAGACCGGCCTGACCCCGTCCCGCTGGCGCCAACAAAACGGCCAGTTGCCATAACGGATCGGCTCCGCGCCGAAGACAAGACGACGGCGGATCGGGCATGCTGAGCATCGCGCTAAACAGGCGAGATAAGGAGCCAAGATGCAGACCATAAGCTGGCAGGATTTCGAGATGGTGGAGCTGAGAGTCGGCACCCTGGTGCGGGTCGAACCCTTCCCCGAGGCGCGCAAGCCCGCCTACAAGGTGTGGGCGGACTTCGGCCCCGAGATCGGGGTACGCAAGAGCAGCGCCCAGATAACCGACCTCTATCAACCGGGCGATCTGGTGGGCCGCCAGATAGTGGCCGTGGTGAACTTCCCCACCAAGCAGATAGGCCCCTTCCAGTCGGAGTTTCTGCTCACCGGCTTCTACCGGCCGGACGGCGCCGTGGTGATGGCCATCCCGGAGCGGGCGGTGGAGAACGGCGCCAAGCTGGGCTGAGTGAAATGGTATTGAGACAGGCAAAACCATCAAACCGGATATAAAAAAAGAGGCGACCCAGGGTCGCCTCTTTTTGTGTGTTTGCCTCCCGCCTGAGGCCGCCCGTTACTTCAGCAGGCTGAACAGCAGCGCCGACACCGCCAGCGACCCGGTCAGCAGGATGAAGCCGTTGGCCCAGCCCTGACGGAAGCGAGCCAGCGCCTCCACCTTGTAGATGGCCACCACAGGCATGATGAAGAGGATCATGGCGATGACGGGGCCGGAGAGGGTCTCCATCAGGCCGAGGATGCCGGGGTTGATGACGGCCGCCCCCCAGATGGCGAAGAACATCAGGGCGATGCCGATCCTGTCCGCCTTCCCGAGCGACAGGCCGGTGGGCTTGGCGATCAGGGTCTTGAGGCTCTCGCGGGCCCCCAGGAAGTGGCCGAGGAAGGAGGAGCTGATGGCGATAAAGGCGATGAGCGGCCCCAGGGTCACTATCACAGGGTTGTCTGTGATATTTGCGAGATAGGAGAGCACGGAGACGTTTTGCGCCTTGGCCTCCGCCAGCTGGGCCGGGGAGAGGCTCAGCACGCAGGAGAAGACGAAGAACAACACGAAGCCCACCAGCATGATTGTGGTGTTGCGTAGTATCAGGCCGCTCTTGGCCTCCGCCTGCTCACCATACTCCCGGCGCTGCACGTTGGCAAAGCCCGAAATGGCGGCGGCGTGGCTGAATGCGAATACCGTCACCGGCAGCGCCAGCCAGACGGTGTTGAGGAAGCTGCCCCCCTCGAAGGCCACCATTTCCGGCCAGTGCCACTGGGGGATGAGGTAGACAGAGAGGGCCGCCAGTATGGCCGCCAGCGGGTAGACCATGAAGGCGAAGGCGCGCAGCATGGCCTTCTCACCGGCCAGCATCACGGCGATCATGGCGAACACCAGCACGCCGGAGAGCATGACCCGGTTCGGGGTGGCCATGCCGAGCTGGTTGACCATGAAGCTCTCCACCGTGTTGGTCAGGCCGACGCCGTAGATGAGCAGGATGGGGAAGATGGAGAGAAAATAGAGCGCCGAGATGAGGCGGCCGGCCATCTTGCCGAAATGCTCCTCCGCCACCTCGGTGAAGTCTGCCTGAGGGCGGGAGGAGGAGAGCACGAAGCGCGCCAGACCGCGGTGGGCCAGGAAGGTCATGGGACCCGCCAGCACGGCGACGATGACCAGGGGCCAGATCCCGCCGAGCCCCAGGTTGATGGGCAGGAACAGGATGCCGGCGCCGACTGCGGTGCCGAACAGGCTGATGACCCAGTGGGTGTCGTGACGACGCCAGCCGGTGTGGGCGACGACGGATCGGGAACCGGATAGCTCCGTTGTGACCTCTGCAGATAAACTCATCGTTAATTCACTTATTGTCAGTATTTAAAACTGAAATAATTGTGCTCTTTCAGAATTTAATTCTCAAAAATCGGAACTGGCAGATCTCACTGCCAAAGCGCGGACAAGCCAGTGAGATTGGGCTGGATAATCGGAGTATATAATTCCATATATCCTGATATCAGGATTTTTACGATACATAAAACCAAAATTCACGATCAGGATGATTTTTTATTTTGACACAATGAGCATTTACAGAATTACATGAAAGCACTCACCATTCCATCCTGGATAAGTGTGATGATCCACTGCCACGACTCACATTTGCCAGCGAATATCCCTGTAAAAGTCCGATAACGGCAGAGGATCGCGCTAATGCAAAGGGCGACCCCGAGGTCGCCCTTTGCGATGTCGGGGCCGGGATCCCGGCCCCGTTAGCTGACCAGGATCTTGCCCCAGGCGAGATCCGGATCCCCCATCACGATGAAGTCAGGGTTCTCCAGCGACTCCGTTTCGTTGTAGCTGAGGGGTTGCAGCGCCAGGCTGAGGATGCGCCCCCCGGCCGCCTCGACGATGCACTGGGCGGCGGCCGTGTCCCACTCGCCGGTGGGGCCGAGGCGCACGTAGCAGTCGGCGGCCCCCTCCGCCACCAGGCAGGACTTGAGGGAGCTGGAACCGAGCGGGATCAGCTCGTAGTTGATGGCCGGGTTGAGGCGGCGGGTCAGTCGCTCCAGCTTCTGGCGACGGCTGATGGCCACCACCAGGGCGTCCGGCTGATCGTGTTCGTGGTGCATGGCGCTGATGGGATAGACCTCCCCCCCCGCCTCCTTGAAGGCGCCGTGGCCACGCACCGCCCAGTAGAGCACGTCGGACTCCGGCGCATAGATGACCCCGAGCACGGGCACGTTGTCCTGCACCAGGGCTATCAGGGTGGCGAAGTCGCCACTGCCGGCGATGAACTCACCGGTGCCGTCCAGGGGATCCACCAGCCAGTACTGGCGCCAGTTCGACCGCTGGCTGAAGGGGACATCCGCCGCCTCTTCGGTCAGCACGGGGATATGGGGGGTGAGCGCCGACAGCGCCTGTTTGAGGTAGGCATCGGCAGCAAGATCGGCACTGGTGACCGGGGTCGCATCCTCCTTCAGCTGACGCTCGAATTGACCGCCGTGATAGATTTCGTGAAGGATCCGCCCCGCTTCGCGGGCTATCTCCTTGACCCCAGGCACCCAGGCCAACAGCTCCTGCATCTCGCTACCTCTGTTTTCTACACACTGCGCCTCAGGGGCGCTCATTTCCCTGCTCCGCCAGCCACTTCTGGGCCAGCAGCAGGGCGCTGATGCTGCGCGACTCGGTAAAGTCGGGTCGCGCCAACAATTCATCGACCCGGTCGAGGGGCCAGGGGATCACCTCCAGGGGCTCGGGCTCGTCGCCGATGCGCTGCTCGGGGTAGAGATCCCGTGCCAGCAAGATGTCCATGCGGCTGGAGAAGTAACCGGGGGCGAGGGAGAGCTGCTTGAGGGGCACCAGCTCGCGGGCGCCGAAGCCCGCCTCCTCCATCAGCTCACGGTTGCCCGCCTCAAGGGCGTTCTCCCCCGGATCGATCAGCCCCTTGGGGAAGCCGAGTTCGTAGGAGTGGGTGCCCGCCGCGTATTCGCGCACCAGCAGCAAGGTGTGCGCATCCAGCATGGGCACCACCATGACGGCCCCCCGGTTGCCCCCGCGCATCCGCTCGTAGACGCGCTCCTCCCCGTTAGAAAACTGGAGGTGCAGGGATTCCACCTTGAACAGCCGGCTCTCGGCCACTATCTCGGCCTTGAGGATCGCCGGCTTGGGCTTGTCGTGAGCGATCATCTCCACACGAATGTGTTCGGGCTTGCTCTTGTGGTGCTCACTCATGGGGGCGTTGCTCGTTAAAAAATCGTGCTTCAAGAGTAAACGACTCACCGAACGAACACCACGGGGCAAGGGCGCTAAAGGTGCCTGAAAAATCCGTTATAATGCCGCCTTTTCCGCTTTCAACACGATACGAAGGATGATCCATGCCCGCTTCCCTCCCCTGGCACCAGATAGACACGGTTCTGCTCGACATGGATGGCACCCTGATCGACCTGCAGTTTGACAGCCATCTGTGGCAAACCCTGGTGCCGGCCCGCTATGCCGAGCGCCACGGCCTGGCACCGGACGAGGCGAAGCGCCGCATCGACGCCCACTACGAGGCGGTGGCGGGGACCCTCGACTGGTACTGCGTGGACTACTGGAGCCAGACTCTGGCGCTCGACATCCGGGGGATGAAACAGGAGATCCTGGAGAAGATCCAGTGGCGCCCCAACGCCATCGCGTTTCTCGCCGCCCTCAAGGCCGCCGGCAAGCGCCGTGTCCTGTTCACCAACGCCCACCCGGCCAGCCTGGCGGTCAAGATCGAACGACTCGGACTCGATGAGCATCTAGACGAGATCGTCAGCACCCACGAGCTCGGCTGGTCGAAGGAGAGTCAGCACTGCTGGCAGGCTCTGGCAGGACGCCTGCCCTTCGATCCCGCCCGCACCCTCTTCATCGACGACAGCGAGCGGATCCTGGTCGCCTCCGCCGACTACGGCATAGCCCACCAGCTCGGCATCTACCAGCCGGACAGCGCCATGCCGCCCCTGCAGTTCCAGCGCTTCCCGGCTCTCAAGGACTATGCCGAGTTGCTGCCCCTCATGGCCTGAAGGGAAGCGGCCGTGCACGGCCGCTTCCCCCTCTTCGCTCACCCCAGCAGCCAGTAGAGGGCGATACCCATCATCAGCAGGGCCGAGATGCGCCCGAGCAGATTGCCCCTTCCCCTCCCCTGCAACAGGCGGTGCGCGCTCTGTCCGCCGTAGGCGTAGAGCAGCAGATTGACACACTCGATGAGCACTATCACGGCGACGAAGGCCAGGGTCTGACGGCCGACATCCAGATCCGGGCTGATAAAGGGGGGTAGCAGGGTCATCATGAAGAGCCAGGACTTGGGGTTGGAGATGGCCACGGTGAAGCCCCGCAGCAGCAGGCCGGCTCGCCCCCTGTCCACCTCGGGGGCGGGCCCGTCGCCAGGGCCAGGGCGCAGACCCATGACCCCCAGCCAGAGCAGATAGAGGGCACCGCCATACTTGAAGCCCTGCAACAGGGCCGGGTGTTCCACCAGTACCTGGGTGTAGCCCAGCAAGGCGGTCAGCGCGATCAGACCCACCCCGAGCAGCTCCCCGGCGATGACCCAGAGGGTTCGCCTCAGCCCCAGACTGGCGCCGACACTCATGGCCAGCATCATGCACAGACCGGGGGAGACGGAGATGAGGAAGAAGGTCGGGACAAACATCCAGAGCAGGGCCCAGTCGCTCATAGCACCTCCTCACACTCGGCCCGAGCCACCAGGCCTGGCAGGCTGCCAAGGTAATCCAGAGCGCGTTCGGTGAAGCCAAGCTCCGTCAGCAGGGCCGTCCCAAAGGGAGGCTGGCGCAGCGGCTGGGCCCGGCTCACCCTCTGCATCCAATCCGGGTTGCCGATGGCCGCCGCCCCCACCGCCACCAGATCCACGCCGCCGGCCAGGGCCAGCCGGGCGGACTCGGCGTCCCGGATCCGGCCCGCCACCATGAGCGGCACCCGCCCCCCGACCCCGGCTCGCACCGCCGCCAGCAGGGAGCCCCCGTCGGGATCCTCGTTCGCCGCCTTGAAGCTGTCCCCCATGGAGAAGTGCAGGTAGTCGATCTCCTCCTCCGCCAGCAACTCGGCCAGCGCCAGCTGGTTGGCGAGCCGGATCCCCTCGATATGGGCATAGCTCTCCGGTGAGAGCCGCACCCCGATGAGGAAGCGCTTCGGCAGCCGGGCCCGGATCCCCCGCACTATGGCGATCAGGAGCCTTGCCCGCCCGGCCAGGTTGCCCCCCCAGCCATCTTCCCGTCGGTTCAGCAGGGGATTGAGGAAGTTGCAGAGCAGGAAGTTGTGAGCGGCATGGAGCTCGATCCCGTGCAGGCCGGCCCCATGGGCACGCTCGGCGGCCCCCACGAAGGCATCGATGAGCCGGAGGATATCCGCCTCCGTCAGTGCCTCGACCCCGAACGGATAGCGGCCACCCGGGGCCATGGCGCTGGGGCCGACCGGAGCAGTGCCGTTCAGCTCGGGCTGGGCACGGACCCCACCGTGGTGAAGCTGGATCAGCGCCAGGGCGCCGTTTTCCTCGGCGCTCTGCGCCAGCCTTGCAAAGGCCGACTGCTGGGCATCCGTCATCAGGGCCGGTTGTCCGGGCCAGCAGCGCCCCCCAGTCTGCACCTGGGTCGCGGCACCGATGAGCAAGCCAAAGCCTCCCTCGGCGCAGCGGGCCAGCCAGTCGAGCTCCGCCCGGCTGGGATCCCCATTGTCGGCGCTCATGTTGTGGGTCAGCGGGGCCAGCACGGCCCGATTCTTGAGCCGCAGCCCGGCCCGCACAAAGTGGAATTCGTCATTCAACATCGGGATCATGGTCTTTCTCCTGGCATCTGTGCCTCGTTGACGCCACTATAATCCCAGCCCTTAAAGACATAATCAGGCCGAAAAGAAAGATACTCATTCCCAACAGGATTCAATAAGAGATCCCATGGATAACCACAAGCTCGACACCCTCTATCTGATGCGACTGCTGCTCGCCATCGCCCGCTTTGGCTCCTTCGCAGCGGCCGCCAGCCACCTCGGCATCACCCCGAGCAAGGCCTCCAAGGATCTGCGCCATCTGGAGCAGAGCCTGGGGGCCGTGCTGCTCAGCCGCACCACCCGCCGGGTACAGCTGACCGATGCGGGCAAGCTGGCCTGCCAGCAGGCCGATCAGATGGTGGCCCTGCACGAGGAGTTGCTCGACGGTCTGCAACGGCGTCGCCATAGCCTCTGCGGCGAGCTCAGGATCACGGCGCCGGATCTCTGGGGGGAGGTGGTGCTGACCCCGGTGTTGCTGCGCTTTCGCGCCAGCCACCCCGAGGTGCGGATCATCGCCGACTTCTCCAACCACGTCGCCGACCTGGTGCGGGACAACCTGCACGTCGCCTTTCGCAGCACAGTGCTGCGCAGTGAACCCTATCTGGCGCGTTCCATAGTCCAGGACGATCTGGTGCTCTGCGCGAGCGAGGCCTACCTGGCCGCGCATCCGCCCCTGGCGCATCCCCAGGATCTGCAACATCACAGCCTCATCACCCGCAGCCAGGACTACGGTCGCCGCGAGCACTGGACCCTGCTCCACCAGGGCAAGGAGATCCTCCTGGAGGTAGCCGGGGAGCTCGCCTTCAGCAACAAGAAGTCGATCCAGATGGCGATGGCTCAGGGGCTCGGCATTGCCCGCCTGCCCCGCTATCTGGTGGCCGATGAGCTGGCATCGGGTTCGGTGTGCGAGGTGCTGCCCGCCTATCGGCCCAAGGGGGCGCACTTCTACGCCCTCTACACCCAGAGGCGCGCCGACTCGGCCCTCATCACCCACTTCCTCGACTACGTGATCCGCGAACTGGGTGGGCCCGAGCCAATGGAAACGCCATCGACCCCTAGCGGGTGCAGCGAGTGCCCCATCGGCCCTGATCAGACACACCCCCGATAACGCGATCCGCGAGCTAGGGAACAGGAGCCACCAGCCCTAGGGGCGCAGCACCAGATGGTACTGCTTCTTGCCCCGGCGCAGCAGCAGGTAGCGGCCAAAGCGCCAGTCCCCCTCCACCGGCTCGCTCCCCTCCGCCAGCCGGCCGTTGAGGCTGATGGCACCGGCGGCCAGCAGCTCGCGGGCAATCCGCCTGGAGCCGGCTAGCCCGGTCGCCACCAGCAGGGCCGCCAGATCCCCGTCGACCTGCCAGGCCGTGGTCGGCAGGCCGCCAGCGGCCAGCTGCGCGAGCTGCCCCTCGTCGAGTTCCGCCACCCGGCCGCTGAACAGCAGTTCGCTGATGGCCCGCGCCTGGGCGAGCGCTGCCTCGCCGTGCACCAGGGCGGTCAACTCGTCCGCCAGCACCTGGGGCGCCCGCTTGCGCCCCTGGCGGCCGGCGTCTTCGGCCTCCAGGGCGGCGATCTCGGCCAGCGGCATAAAGCTGTAGTAGCGCAGGAAGCGATACACATCCTCGTCCGCGGTGCCGAGCCAAAACTGGTAGAAGGCATAGGGCGAGGTGAGGGCCGGATCCAGCCAGATGGCGCCCCCCTCCGTCTTGCCGAACTTGGTGCCGTCCGCCTTGGTGATGAGGGGCAGGGTCATGCCGAACACCTGGGCCCGGTGCAGACGGCGGGTGAGATCCATGCCGCCGGTGATGTTGCCCCACTGATCGTTGCCGCCGATCTGCAGGGTGCAGCCGAGCCGCTCGTGCAGCACGGCGAAGTCCTGGGATTGCAGCAGGGCGTAGGAGAACTCGGTGAAGGAGATACCCTGATCCGGGCGGGCGAGACGCTGGCGCACCGACTCCCGCGCCAGCATGGCGTTGACGGAGAAGTGTTTGCCCACATCCCGCAGAAAATCCAGGGCCGACATCTGCCCCATCCAGTCCGCGTTGTTCACCAGCTGCGGCGCCGCCAGGCCGTCACTCGCCGGCAGCAGGGCGGCTATCTGGGCCGACAGGCTGGCGACCCAGCCCTGCACGGTTTCGCTGCTGTTGAGCGTGCGCTCGGTCGCCTTGAAGCTGGGATCCCCGATGAGGCCGGTGGCGCCCCCCACCAGGGCCACCGGTCTGTGACCGGCCAGCTGGAAGCGGCGCAGCATCAGGAGCGGCACCAGATGGCCGATGTGCAGGCTGCCAGCGGTGGGATCGAAGCCGCAATAGAGGGTGCGCGGCTCAGTCAGGTGGGTAGCCAGGGCCTCGGGGTCGGAGTTCTGGGCAACGAGCCCGCGGGCCATCAAGTCATCGAGCAGGTGAGAGTCAGTCATGGGCGCTCCAGCGGCAGAGGAAAAGCCCTTATCCTCCCTCCGGCGCCTCCCTGCGGATATGTCCCTTGGGGGACAGTTTTCTCACTGCCGTGCTAGCATGGGGCCTATCGGACCCAGCCCAGCAGAGATCCCCAGCCATGACCAGCGCCGCCCATACCCGCGCCCTGACCGACACCATAGAGGCCCTCCACGGCCCGGCCTTCCCGGCCGCCATGGTGCGCCTCATCCAGCAGCGGGTGGCATTCGACTGCGCCCTGCTGCTCGGGGTGGGGAAGCGGCCCGTCTACCTCTACGACAACCTCAGCCACCAGCGGGATCTGCTGTTCGATCGCTACCTCGCCGGTCACTTCGGCCAGGATCCCTTCATGCAGGCGCTGGGCAACGGGCTGGGTGCCGGGGTCTGGACCTTGGCCGAGGTCACCCGTGGCCCGCTGGATCCCGACTATCGCCGACGCTTCTATGAGGCCACCGGCTGGCAGGAGGAGGTGGGGCTGGTCCTGACCATCCACCCCGGCCTCACCCTGGTGCTGTTTCTCGGCCGCCTCGCCAAACGCCGGGCCCTGAGCCAGGGGGAGCGGGCCAGGCTGGACGAGATCTTCCCCCTTCTGCACGCCCTCTGTCGCCAGCACTGGCGGCAAGCGGCCCCCTGGTTGGCCCAGAGCGCCGCCAAGGGCGATGGCGCCAGGCCGGACGGCGCCAGCCTCAGGCAGGCCATCGACGAGGGAATGGACAGCCTGGGGGCCGAACTGCTGACCCGGCGGGAGCGGCAGGTGGCCACCCTGCTGCTGCTGGGGCAGGACGCCGAGACCATAGCCGCCACCCTGGGGATAGGCAGCGGCACGGTGAAGAACCACCGCAAGCACCTCTACGGCAAGCTGCGTATCGGCTCACAGGGGGAGCTGTTTGGTTACTTCCTCAATCATCTGATCACGGCCCCGACACAGGATACCGGTACCTCTTCCCCCGCCCCATAACAAAACACCCCGCAAGAGCAGGGTGTTTTGTATCGAGAAGCGCCTCAGATCCGGCCCTGGTAGCGCAGGGGGAAACGCCCCTGACCGTCAGGCTGACCGAGGAAGGGCAGACCCTGCTTCATCTGATCCGGCAGCTCAGGACCCGGCTTGAGACTGCCCTGGAACAGGTACTGGCGATTGGCCTGCAGCTCCAGCTTGCCCACCACCTGCACCGCCTCCGAGCCCTGCTTGAGCTCGGCCACCAGGCGGGAATCCAGGCAGGTCAGCTTGGCCTCGGGATCCCCCAGCGCCAGCTTGCCCGCCGGGGTGCCGGCCTCGGCCCCGTACCAGTAGAGATTGCCATAGAGCTGATCGCACCAGGGATTGCCCTGGGCGAACTGATCCACCTTGAGCTGCAGTTGGCCCGCCGCCGTCAGCGGGAAGGGCAGGCGCATGGGCACCCGCTCCAGCAGCCAGGGGGCAGGCGCGTTGAGGGTGATGTCGCGGCCGAAGGCGGCGCCATTCCAGCCGATAATCCCCTGACCGTTGAGACCGGCCCTGTCCCCGAAACGCACAGAGGCCTCGGGGGCGAGGCGCAGCAGGGACCAGCCGTTGAGATCCCAGCGCAGCTGGGTCAGGGATTCGCTGGCGTATTGCAGCCGGGCTATCTGACCGCTCCAGAGTGTGCCGCTCACCCCCTCAAGCCGCACCAGATTGGCGGGCAGCGGCAGATAACGGACCACCAGGGCGGCGGGCAGTTGCACCAGCAGGAAGACGAGATAGGTCACCAGAAAGATGGCCGGAATTAGAACTCTATGCTTCATTCGGGACGACTCAGCTGTAAACGTCTTACCTTGACCAGGCCCGGCGCCAGATTCTCCCGGGCCACCTCGATGATCTGCACCTGTACCCCGTGCTGATCCGACAGGGTCGCGAGCCAGAGCAGCAGATCGTCGAAGGGAACCGTGTCGATCCACACCTGCAACTCCTGCCCCTGGGGCTGCAGGCGCGCGATCTTGATCTTCTGGTTGAAGGCGGTGCGGTTCACCACCCCGTCCAGGGTGCCGCTGGTGTCTATCTGACGACCCTGGCTGCCCTGCATCGCCAGCACCTCCTGACCCTTCTCCTTCAACCAGGCCAGGGTCTGCTGCTGGTTGATCACCTGCCGCTCCCGCTCGGCGATGCGATTGGCCACAGGTTGCCAGATGGCCCAGTAGCAGAGCCCGAGCAGCAAGATGCCGCCCCCTACCGCTACCAGCCGCTGTTCACGGGTGCTGATGCCACGCCACCAGCCTTGCAGTTTGTCCATCATGATGATTTACCCTTGAGCACCAGCGCCCCCTCGACCTTGCCCTCTGTGCTGCGCACTTCTCCCTGCTGCACCTCGAAGTGCTTGCCCGCCAGCTCGCGGAAACGCTCTATCTCGGTGAAGCCGGGGGCGGTGACCTGCAGCCTGAGTTCTCCCCTGGCCGCGTCGAAGCGCAGCACCTCGGGCTTGAGACCGGGTACCTCGGCGAACACGGGAGCCAGCTCGGTCAACAGCAGCAGGACCCCGTCCTGAGGTGCCTGTCCCAGTAGCTTGAGATGCTGGGCCATCTGGCTGCGCACGTTGACGATCCGGCTCTCCCCCGGGAATATCCGGGTATAGACCTGCCGGATCTCGGCCTTGAGCGCCTTGTCCTGCTCCGCCAGCTGATAGAGATGCACGCCTCTCTGGGTCAGAGCCACCACCAGCAGCAAGCCGGCCACCACGGCCACCTTGCGCCACTGCAGCCAATAACGGGCGTATTCGGTCTGGGGACGATACTTCCCCTGCAGCAGATTCGCCTGGCAGGCGATCGCCCCCTTGGCCAGCAGCAGCATGGGCAGCTCGGGATCCGCCGGCAGCCAGTTGTCACCGGCCATGGCCGGTGGCGGTGTATGGCTGTGGATGGTGACGGGCTCGGCCTGGGTACCCAGCAGCAGGGCCAGCAGGGACTCTTCCGCCACTATGCCCTGACGGGGGCCCTGGCGCAGCAGCCACTCCTCCCCCAGTTGCAGGGCGGACCAGCCCTCGGCCGCCAGGGGCAGGGCCAGCACGTCCGGCAGCAGTTGCAGGGTCTTGAGCCCCGCCTGCTGCAACCAGCCTAGCCAGTCCTGCATCTTGGCCTTGTCCACCGCCATCAGGTCCACCTCGTTGCCCTGATGACCGAGCACCACCAAGTGCAGGGCATCCACGTCTGAGGCGATCTGCTCCTCCAGCAGGTAGGGCAGCGCCGCCGCACTCTGACGGTTATATTTGCCCGGCAGGCTGACCCGCCGGAAGATGAGATCGCTGCCGGGCACCAGGGTCACCACGAGGCGGCCACCGGCGCGCTCCTGCAGCTCACCCAGGGCATGGGCCGAGGCCAGGGTGCCGGAGGCGATGATCTCCTGCTCCTGTGTCGACCACACCAGCCAGTGCACCGGCTGCTGCGCATTGGTCCCCAGACGGATGACCAGACTCTCGCTCACAAATTGTTCTCCTGCCGTGCGCGCCATCGTCATCGATGGGCGGGATCGCAGCCTGGGCTGCGGTATCGATACGGGGTCGGGGAAGGCGCCCCTGTGGCCGCCCTCCCCGGTTATTCTGCGCCGTCGTTCAGACGCCGCAACATGACCAGTTTGCCGTCCTTGCCGCGCTGGAACACCGACTTCAGGCGGGCCCGCGCGTCGCCCACCTCGGCCAGCAGGCTGGCCTCGAAGTAGCTGCTCTTGATGTCCAGGGCGGTATCGAGGCCACTGACGGCTCCCGGCTGCACCTGCATCTGGCTCGTCATTTCCTGCTTGCTCTTCCACCCCTTCTTGGGGCGGCTGGTCAGCACCTGCTTGGCATCGTCCAACCCTATCTTGCCCTGGTAGAGGCCGACCAGCAGGGCTGCCCGCTCGGGCTTGATGGTGTTGATGTTCACCACCAGCTTGTCAGTGGGCAGGGTGCAGACATAGGGAGCCAGCCTCGCATAGAGCGCCCCCGTCATACCCCGCACCGCCCTCAGCTCATCCGTGCCCAGCATCCACTGGTTGGCCACCAGATAGGGCGGGGTGAGCCCCTCGTAGTAGGCGTCCTCGGCCCCGTAGCTGGACACCAGCTGGGTATCCTTGTCGGTCCAGTCCCGGATGGCATCGGTCAGCTGCACCGCCTCATACTCCTCGACCTCCAGCGCCACCAGCAGGGAGCGGAATGCCTTGACCGCATAGGGCTGAGTCTCCAGGTTGTCCCCGTCCTCCCCCTCTTTCTTCGCCACGCTCAGGCTGTTGAGGTTGAAGCAAGACTGCAGATCCCGCACCCGGCCGGACAGGGTGCCGTCATCCACCGGGAAGACCCCGTCCTCCCGCGCCCAGTTCTGCCCCAGGCTCACCACCTCGGGATCGTCCTTGTAGTCCTGGTTGAGCACCTTGATCACCAGAGCCTCCGCCGACATGGCGTACCACCATGCCTGCTTGCCGATGGTGAGGTTGCTGGTCCGTCTCAGCTCGAGCTGCAACCTGCCGCTCATGTTGCTGGCGATGATCACCATCACCGACAGGATGAGCAGCACCACCAGCAAGGCCATGCCCCCCTGGCGGGCGGGACGGGAGGGACGCTTAGCCGCCATTCTCGACCCTCTGGCCACCGGCCCCAATCAGGAACTGTCTGCGTATGGTACCGTAATCCTCCAGATCCAGCTCCACCGCCAGCCCATGGGGCAGCTGGTCGCGCTGGGTCCACTCCTCCTTCCACTGACCCCTGTCATAGAAATAGAGGCGCAGCGCCGTCACCCCCTTGAGCACGGGCTGGATGCGCGGCTCCGTGCCTATCACGGGATCCGGGTAAAGGTAGCTCAGCCGCTCCAGGGTCTGATCCTTGAGGCGCCAGCCCACCCGCTGCAGGCCGGAGCGCGGCAGTATGCCGTCCGGATTGAGCCAGCCGCCGCGGATGAAGGCCATGCCCCAGTCATCGCTCTGCTGGCCGAAGCGGGATGCCGCCAGCAGCACCTTGTTGTTCTCCCCGTCGATGCGGCCGCTGCGGGGCACCATCTGGCTGACGTCCCGCTCCAGCAGGCCAAAGGCGAGCTGCAGCTCGGACAGCCGCTCCTCTTTCTTCTTCGCCACCTCGTCGCTGGTGAGCACCCCCTGCAGCACCTGATAGGCCCCCAGGCTCAGGGTGGCGAAGATGGCGATGGCCACCAGCATCTCCAGCAGGGTAAAGCCATGGGCCATGGCGGCACGCCGCCCTGGCGATACCTCAACCGGCGCCTCGCGCCGGGTAGAGCAACCATGACGGGCTGGGAGGGCAAGGCGCGTCATCCGCTGGATCTGGCGCCCATCCATATGTTGAGTCCCGCTCATCGGCTGATATAGGTCCTGATCATGGCCACCGGGCTCTGGGCCTTGGGCGCGGTGCGCACCTCCATGTCCAGCGCCTTGAAGTTGGTGTCGGCGGTGGCGACGCCGCGATAGCGCCAGTACCAGGTCTGGCCGGCCATCTCCTCGTCCCCTTCCACCCAGCTGTCTCCCGGCCACTTGGCCTCGAGTTTCTGCTGCACCAGCTGATTCTCCACCACCCAGGTCGCCAGCGTCTTCTCTTCCAGATAGCTGAGGCCGGAGAGGTGTTCGCTGGCGGTCTTCATCACGGCGAGACCGGCGATGGCGAACACCGCCAGTGCCACCATGACCTCCAGCAACGTCATGCCGCGCATTCCGGGCGCCTGGCGTCTCACTCTTCTTCCTCTTCGTCTTCTTGCAGGGAGAGGCGACCGAACTCGTCCCCCTTGACGGTGCGCAAGTACTTCTCGTCATCCACCTGCTGGCTCAGGGTCAGCACGAAGGGGGTGAGCTCCCCCCCGGGGAAAATGAGGATCTGGGGCGTACGTTCCCGCTCGTCACGGTTCTGCTCCGCTTTCTCATCGGCATCTGTCCCCCAGCTGAATCCCTCCAGCTCAATGCTCAGGGTCATCTCTTCCGGCAGCTCCACCGGCCCCAGGATCTTGTCGCCGGTCAGCGCCTGCCATTTTCTGTCTTTGGCCGCACGGGACATAAACTGCCAGCCGTGATCCTCGACCCTCAGCCCCAGCAGCCGGCCATCCATCACCGAATACTCCTGGGCCTGCTGCAGGGTCGCCATGAAGCGGCGGGCCTGCTTGTCCAGCTCCCTGTCACCCCTGGCGCCCCCCATGCTGAGGGTGACGGCGGTGGCGACAAGCCCCATCAGCATGGCAACCAGCAAGACCTCCAGCAGGGTAAAGCCGGACTGGCGATGGCGGGACGAGGCGGATCTCACGGGAGTCTTGCCAACAGAGCCTGAAGCACGGCGCAATCACGCACTTATTGGAAGTCCTTCAGGTTCCAGTTGCCGATGTCGTCATCGGTACCGGCTTCCCCATCCAGCCCCATGCTGAAGATGTCGATCTTGCCGAACTGGCCAGGGCTCAGCAGCTGGTACTGGTTACCCCAGGGATCCTGCGGCAGACGCTTGATGTAGCCCCCTTCCCGGTAGCTGCGCGGCTCCGGGGAGGCGGTCGGCTTGTTGACCAGGGCATCCAGACCTTGCTCTGTGGTGGGGTAACGGTTGTTGTCCAGCTTGTACATGTCGAGGGCATTTTCCAGCGCGACTATGTCGGAGACCGCCTTCTGCTGATCCGCCTTCTCCTTGTTGCCCATCAGGTTGGGCACTACCAGGCTGGCCAGGATCCCCAGGATCACGATGACCACCATGACTTCCAGCAGGGTGAAACCCCGTTGACGACGATTGTGCATTGCTATGACTCCCTAACGAATAAGATGGCGCAGGCCATCGATGATTAACCTTGTTGTTGCATTCAAATCGGCGGGCTCACCCTAAGACGAGTGCGCCCGGCCTGTATCAGAGATTCACCATGTTGTTGAGCTCGAGGATCGGCTGCAGTATCGACATCACGATAAACAGCACCACCCCGGCCATGGAGACCACCAGCATGGGCTCGAACACCCCCAGGGCTATGTTCACCTGGGTTTCGAACTCCCTGTCCTGGTTGTCCGCCGCACGCTCCAGCATGCTGTCGAGCTCGCCGCTCTGTTCGCCGGAGGCGATCATGTGCAGCATCATGGGCGGGAAAATCTTGGTTTCATCCAGCGCCTTGCGCAGGCTGGTTCCCTCCCGCACCCGCTCGGTCGCCTCACCGATGCGATGGCGGGCGAAGTCGTTGGAGAGCACCTCACCGGCTATCTTCATCCCCTCGAGCAGGGGCACGGCGCTGGCGTTGAGGATGCTCAGGGTGCGTGCAAAACGGGCGGTGTTGAGGCCGCGGCTGACCCGGCCTATGACCGGCAGGCGCAGCAGCACGGCGTGCCAGTGGCGACGGCGATCGTCATCCCCCAGCCACCAGCGCCACACAAAGCCACCGATGAAGAGCAGCAGCAGGAACCAGAGGCCGTAGTGCTGCAACAGTTCGCTGGTACCGATGAGGAAGCGGGTGGTGCCGGGCAGTTGCTGGCCCATGTGTTCGAACTGGGCCACCACCTTGGGGACCACGGCGGTGAGCAGTATGGAGATGACGCCGATGGCCACACAGGTGAGGACTATGGGGTAGATCATCGCCTGCAGCAGCTTGGTGCGCATGTGCTGGCGCTGCTCCGTGTAGTCGGCGAGCCGGTTCAGCACCTTCTCCAGGTGGCCGGACTTCTCGCCGGCCGCCACCATGGAGCGAAACAGCTGGTCGAACACATGGGGGAAGGCACCGAGGGAGTCGGCGAGGGAATAGCCCTCCACCACCTTGCTGCGCACTGTCGCCACCAGGCTGCGCAGATGGGCCTTCTCGCACTGCTCCGCCACCGCCTTGAGGGCCTCTTCTATGGTGAGGCCGGCCCCCACCAGGGTCGCCAGCTGGCGGGTGATGAGGGCCAGCTCGGCGGTGGAGGCGCCACGACGAAACAGCACGAAGCGATTGGCCTCCCGTTTCGCCTTCTCCGTGGTCTCGTTGACCTCGAGCGGCGTCAGCCCCTGCTCCCGCAGCAGCTGGCGCACCTGACGGGCGGAGTCCCCCTCCATCACCCCGGACTTGTTCCTGCCCCGCGGATCCAGGGCCTTGTATTCGAACGCCGCCATCTCAGTCTTCCCGGGTCACGCGCAGCACTTCTTCGAGGCTGGTCTGGCCGAGCAGCACCTTGTCGATGCCGTCACGGCGGATGCTGGGGGTATGACCCCGGATCAGCCGCTCGATGGCGAGCTCGCCGCTGGCGCCGTGGATGGCCTCGCGCACCGCGTCGTCGATCACCACCAGCTCGTGAATGCCGGTCCGGCCGCGATAGCCGGTGTGGTTGCACTGCTCGCAGCCGACCGGGCGCCAGATCTGCTGATCCGGCGGGAGATCCATGCTCATGGCGAGCCGCTCCTGCTCGGTGATGGGGCGCGGGGCGCGGCAATCCGGGCAGAGGGTGCGCACCAGCCGCTGGGCCAGCACCGCCAGAAGCGACGAGGAGAGCAGGAAGGGCTCTATCCCCATGTCCCGCATCCGGGTGATGGCGCCGATGGCGGTGTTGGTGTGCAGGGTCGACATCACCAGGTGACCGGTGAGGGAGGCCTGCACCGCGATCTGGGCTGTCTCCAGATCCCGGATCTCCCCCACCATCACCACGTCCGGATCCTGACGCAGTATGGCGCGCAGACCCCGGGCGAAGGTCATGTCCACCTTGCTGTTGACCTGGGTCTGACCCACCCCTTCCAGGTCATATTCGATGGGATCCTCGACGGTGAGAATGTTGCGATCCCGAGAGTTGATCTCGGAGAGCGCCGCATACAGGGTGGTGGATTTGCCCGAGCCGGTCGGCCCCGTCACCAGGATGATGCCGTGGGGCTTGCGGATGAGCTCGCTGATCACCTTGCGATTGGCCAGCGTCATGCCGAGCTGCTTGAGCTCGAGGCGCACGTTGTTCTTGTCCAGCAGTCGCAGCACCACCCGCTCGCCGTAGCTGGACGGCATGGTGGAGACCCGCACGTCGACGGCCCGGCCGCCGATGCGCAACGAGATGCGGCCATCCTGGGGCACCCGCTTCTCGGCGATGTCCATGCGGGACATGACCTTGATACGCGACACCAGCAGGGAGGCTAGCTTGCGATGGGGCCGCAGTATCTCCCGCAGCACGCCGTCGATGCGAAAGCGAATGACCAAGGCCCGCTCGAAGGTCTCGATATGGATGTCGGACGCCTCTTCTTTTATCGCCTCGCTCAACATGGCGTTGATGAGGCGGATGATGGGGGCGTCGTCGTCGGCGTCCAGCAGATCCTCACTCTGGGGCAGCTCCTCGGCCAGGGCGAAAAAGTCCATCTCGTTGCCGAGATCCTCCATCAGCTGGCGCGCCTCGGAGGAGTCGCGCTGATAGTGGGCCATCAGCAGGGTCTCGAACTCGTCGTTGTCGAGCTGCTCGATGGCAAAGCCGCAGCCCGCCACCCGCCGCACCTCCAGCAGGGTCTGGGGACTTATTCCCTGACGGCAGAGCAGCAGAGGCTCTCCCTGGCGCTCGGTCAGAATGACCCCGAAGTTGCGGGCGAAGGCGAACGGCAGCTCGGGCAGCTCGGCCGGCAGCTCGCTGTTGTCCAGTTGATAAGCCATCAGGGCTTGCTCTGCACGAAGGGTTGGCTCTGGGGCTGCTGCACCTGGGTTCTGACCCCGGTGGCGGTGGCCTGCTGCTGCGCCTTCATCAGCTCTATCTGTTTTTGCACCTCGGGGGACAGCATCACGTCCTGGCCGTAGGCGGGCAGCACCTGGCGGGCGGGCGAGGTGGCGTAGCGATCCTCGGCGGCCAGATTGAGCTGCTCGGCCCTGAACAGGGTGTACTTGTTGCTGGAGACGCCGGTGTAGACGTTCGCATCCCGCAATATGGTGGGACGGATGAAGACCATGAGGTTACGCTTGGCCGTGGTGTTGGAGGTGGAGCGGAACAGGTAGCCCAGCACGGGGATGTCGCCGAGCAGCGGCACCTTGGAGACTTTCTCCTGGGTCTTCTCGTCCATCAGGCCCCCCAGCACCACGGTTTCCCCGCTCTTGACCAGCACGGCGTTCTTCACGGTACGGGTGTCGAAGGTGGGACCCAGGTTGGCGGTACCGGTCGCCTGGGTCTGCGCCACGCTGGAGACCTCCTGCTCGATGTTGAGCAGTACGGAGTCCCCTTCGTTGATCTGGGGCGTCACCACCAGCTTGGTCCCCACCGTCTTGCGCTCTATGGTGTTGAACACCTGATCGCTGGTGGTGGAGCTCTGGGAGCCGCTCTGCACCGGCACTTCCTGGCCAACGTTGAAGGAGGCTTCCTTGTTGTCCATGGTGACGATGCTCGGGGTCGAGAGGATGTCGTTCTTGGTGTTGGTGGAGAGGGCCGTCACCAGAGCCGCCCAGTCCCCCTTGTAGAAGCCGGCCGCCATGCCGCTGAAGCTGCCGAGCAGCTTGTCGAGGCCATCGGTGTTGCCGTTGTCCTTGTAATCCTTGCCGGCGATGATGGCCGGGCCGATGGGCAGACCGGTATCGGTGAACTGGGTGCCGCCGCCATTGGCGTTGGCCCACTGCACCCCGAGGTTCAGGCCATCACCGTCGGAGACCTCGACGATGATCGCCTCCACCAGCACCTGGGCACGGCGGATGTCGAGCTTGGCGATGACCTGCTCCAGCTCGGCCATGACGTCCGGCTGAGCGGTGATCACCAGGGCGTTGGTGGTCTCGTCGGCGGAGATGGCGAGCTGGCCACCGCCTATGCTGGCACCGCCGCCGGTGGCCGCCGCGCCGCCCCCCTTCTTGTCCGCTTCGATGCTGGAGCTGACCCCTTTGAGCACATCCACCAGATCCTTGGCCTTGCCATATTTCAGGTAGAAGACCCGGGTGTTGCCCTGGCTCTGCAGATCCCGGTCGAGCTGGCGCACCATCTGGATGATGCGGGCGCGAGCCTTGGGCTCGCCGCTGATCACTACGGAGTTGGTGCGCTCGTCCGCCACCACCTTGGGAGCCAGCAGCAGGGGGGCGTTGCCGCCCTGGTTGTTGCCATCCTTGTTGAGGTTGGTCACCAGCCGCACTATCTCGCCGGCGGAGGCGTATTTCAGCTTGATGATGTCCATGTCCTGGTCACCGGCCTTGTCCACCCGGCGCACCACCTCGACCAGGCGGTTGACCACAGCCGCGCGGCCCGTGATGAGCAGCACGTTGGAAGGCTCGTAGTGCACCACGTTGCCGCCGCCGGCGTTGTCGTTGAGCTGACGCAGCAGGGGCGCCAGTTCACGTACCGAGACGTTGCGCACCGGGACCACCCGGGTCACCATCTCGTCCCCCACCCCGGGGTTGCTGTCATCCACCACGGGAATGGCGGAGGTCTTGGCGTCCTTGGAGCGCACCACCTTGAGCACCCCATTGTTCATGGGCACCACGGCGAAACCATAGACGTCGAGCACGCTCAGGAAGAACTGGTAGTACTGCTCCTCGTTGAGCAGGTCGTAACTGCGGACGTTGATCTTGCCGCGCACCGAGGGCTCGATGATGATGGTCTTGTTCAGGTTCTTGCCGACCGTGTTGATGAACTCTTCGATGTCGGCATTCTTGAAGCTCGCGGAATACTCGGTGGCCCAGGCAGAGCCCGCCATCATCAAGGCTGCCGCGATCGTGGCCAGACGCCAGCCTTTCCCTTTATTTATCATTCTTGGTGCTACTCCAATCATTATTCTGACAAGCCGACATAGACGTCGTAGAGCTGTCCTTGCCGTTCGACGGTGACGGTCATTTCAGTGGCGCCCGCCACTTGCTGCATAGCCTGCATGGCCTGAGCGTTATCCCGCAGATCCAGACCATTGATGCTGACCGCCAGATCGTTGGCGACCAGCCCGAGTTGATTGAACAATTCAGGATTGTTGCCCGGATTGAGGCGATAGCCGACCATGCGGCCATCCACCCGTACCGGGGAAATATTGAGATAATCGGTGATCTTGCCGGGATTGTTCATCAGCTCGCTGCGTACCGTGGAGAGCTTGTTCTGGGGCTGGGCCGCCTTGGGCAGGGGTTTGCCGTACTCCTCCCCGTCCAGCATCAGGGTCTCGTCACGGCCATCCCGGGCTATGATGACCCGATCCGCGAAGACCTGGCGGATCTTGGCCTGGGTGCCGTCGATGTAATCGCCGATACCGTAAGAATTCTGCAACCCGTTATGGGCGATGATGGCGATGGACTTGGCGGGATCCGAACTCGCCAGCACCCCGTTGAGCTGGGCGTTGAGCTGGGTCTTGGGGGCGTCGGCCGCGACCGCCTGGGCCATCTGCTCGGCGGCAATCTGTGGCGCCTTGCCAAACAGGGAGAGACGGCTGACACCGCTGATATCGAGACGGGAGGCCCCCGTCCCCTGGCTGGCGGTGACCGAAGGCTGCCAGGGCTGGGATTGAACCGGTTGAGTCAGGCCGAACAGACGCCAGGTGAGACCGGCACACTGTTGGGCCAGCAATAGCAGCAGCAGCCAGAACAGAGGCTGGCTCAAGCGGGCGAGTGGCACCGTCTTGCAACGGGCCAACAGGGAGTTCAGCAGGTCATCCCTAGGGGGTAGCGTCATGTTTATCAAAATGTTCTGACATCCAAATCGGTTGGCTATTGTGTACGGCAATGGACCCAGAGACAACCGACCGGATGAGGTGGAGCGGTGAAAATACAGATTCCGTCACACCACGGCGTCCCCTGTTTCTACCCCGGGGCTCCCCTCTGGTATAATCAGGCTCCCTTTTAGCCATCCGGAGCCGATTCATGCCAAATCTAGCAGAAACCAGCGCCTTGGTCCGCCTCGACAAGTGGCTGTGGGCGGCTCGTTTCTACAAGACCCGCTCCCTGGCCCGGGATCAGATCGATGGCGGCAAGGTGCACTACAACGGCCAGCGCAGCAAACCGGGCAAACACGTCGAAGTCGGCGCCCTCATCCGTTTCTGGCAAGGCCAGGACGAGCGGGAGGTGCGGGTACTCGAGGTGAGCGAACAGCGCAAATCCGCGCCCCTGGCCCAGCGACTCTATGAAGAGACCGCCGAGAGCCTGAAGAAACGGACCGAGAACAGCGAGGCCCGCCGTTTCAACAGCCAGTTTGCCCCGAGCCCGGAGCGCCGCCCCGACAAGCAGGAACGACGCCAGCTTATCAAGGTCAAACAATACTAATCAGCCCTCGTGGCCCTTTTATGACGACAGGCGGGGGAATTAGTTCCTAACCGGCTGTTTAACAATGTTTTTGTCCATATCCCCCAAGAAGAACCCAGGAATGCATGATGAGTAACCAAGATCTCCTGTATCGCTATCTGTTCGAAGAGTACGAAGTACGCGGGGAGCTGGTCCAGCTGGATCGCACCTATCGCCACATAGTGGAAGCCCAGAGCTACCCGGTGCAGGTGCAGAAGCTGTTGGGTGAACTGCTGGTCGCCACCAGCCTGCTGACCGCCACCCTCAAGTTTGAAGGCTCCATCACGGTGCAATTGCAAGGGGATGGCCCGGTGCGACTGGCGGTGATCAACGGCGATCACAACCAGCAACTGCGCGGCGTGGCCCGCTATGAAGGGGAGCTGCCGGACGATGGCAAGCTGCAGAGCCTGATCGGCAACGGCCAGCTGGTGATCACCATCACCCCGGATCAGGGTGAGCGCTATCAGGGCATCATCGCCCTCGAGGCCGACACCCTGGCAGGCTGCCTCGAGCAGTACTTCGCCCAGTCAGAGCAGCTCGCCACCAAGCTCTGGATCCGCACCGGTCATCACGAGGGTCAGCCCCGCGCCGCCGGTATCCTGCTGCAGGAGCTGCCCGCCCAGAGCGAGGATCACAGCGCCGACTTCGAGCACCTGGAACAGCTCACCACCACCATCAAGGACGAGGAGCTGTTTGGTCTCGAGGCCGAGGAGATCCTCTACCGTCTCTATCACCAGGACAAGGTGCGGGTGTTCGATCCCCAGGCCATCGAGTTCCGCTGCACCTGCTCCCGCGCCCGCTGCGAAGGGGCCTTGCTGCAGATAGAGAAGGAAGAGGCGGTGGCCATGGTGCAGGAGCTCGGCAAGATCGACATGCATTGTGACTATTGCGGCGCCGAGTACCAATTTGATGGGATCGACGTCGAAACCCTGTTCAGCAGGGCTCCCGGTAATGATGCAAACAAGTTACACTAAATGAAGGCGGGCAAAACCCGCCTTTAACTTAAATAACAAAAAAATACCCTATTTTATAAAGTTTGATGGCGATCGCTAAAAACTACCACCTAGGTGGTAGCATGGACGCCAGATAGAACCCTACAAACCTCTGAACCCAGGAGAATATAATGACTATCGTGGCAGAACCCACCCTGGCCCAACAACTGAAACTGGACCAGTACGGTATCAAAAACAGCCAGGAAATCATTCGAAACCCCAGTTATGAGCAGCTCTTCGCCGAAGAGACCCGCCCAGACCTGGAAGGATTCGAACGCGGCGTCGTCACCGAGCTGGGTGCCGTCAACGTCAATACCGGCATCTTCACCGGTCGTTCCCCGAAAGATAAATATATCGTCAAAGACAGCACTACCCAGAATACTGTGTGGTGGTCTGACCAGGGTAAGAACGATAACAAGGCCATTACCCCTGAAGTGTGGTCACATCTGAAATCCCTGGTGACCAAACAGCTCTCCGGCAAGCGCCTGTTCGTCGTCGACGGCTACTGCGGTGCCAACCCGGACACCCGTCTGGCGGTGCGCATCATCACAGAGGTGGCCTGGCAGGCGCACTTCGTGAAGAACATGTTCATTCGCCCGAGCGAAGCGGAGCTGAAGACGTTCGAACCGGACTTCGTGGTGATGAACGGGGCCAAGTGCACCAACCCGAACTGGCAGGAGCAGGGTCTCAACTCCGAGAACTTCGTCGCCTTCAACATGACCGAGAAGATGCAACTCATCGGCGGCACCTGGTACGGTGGCGAGATGAAGAAGGGCATGTTCTCCATGATGAACTACTTCCTGCCCCTGCGCGGCATCGCCTCCATGCACTGCTCCGCCAACGTGGGTCAGGACGGCGACGTGGCCATCTTCTTCGGCCTGTCCGGCACTGGCAAGACCACCCTCTCCACCGATCCCAAGCGTCAGCTGATCGGCGATGACGAGCATGGCTGGGACGACAACGGCGTGTTCAACTTCGAAGGGGGCTGCTACGCCAAGACCATCAAGCTCTCCGAGGAGGCCGAGCCGGACATCTACCACGCCATCCGTCGCGATGCGCTGCTGGAGAACGTCACCGTGGCCGCCGACGGCACCATCGACTTCGACGATGGCTCCCGCACCGAGAACACCCGGGTCTCCTACCCCATCTATCACATCGAGAACATCGTCAAGCCGGTCTCCAAGGCGGGTCACGCCACCAAGGTGATCTTCCTGACCGCCGATGCCTTCGGTGTGCTGCCCCCGGTCGCCAAGCTGACCAAGGAGCAGACCAAGTACCACTTCCTGTCCGGCTTCACCGCCAAGCTGGCGGGTACCGAGCGCGGCATCACAGAGCCGACCCCCACCTTCTCCTCCTGCTTCGGCGCGGCCTTCCTGAGCCTGCACCCGACCAAGTACGGCCAGGAGCTGGTGAAGCGGATGGAAGCGGCAGGGGCCGAGGCCTACCTGGTCAACACCGGCTGGAACGGCACCGGCAAGCGCATCTCCATCAAGGATACCCGCGCCATCATAGACGCCATCCTGGACGGTTCCATCGAGCAGGCGCCCACCAAGGTGCTGCCCATCTTCAATCTGGAAGTGCCGACCGAGCTCCATGACGTGAACCCGGCCATCCTCGACCCGCGCGATACCTACGCCGACAAGGCCGAGTGGGACGCCAAGGCGGTGGATCTGGCGGGACGCTTCATCAAGAACTTCGAGCGCTTCACCGACAACGACGAAGGCAAGCGTCTGGTGGCGGCGGGTCCGCAGCTGTAACGACCAGCCACCTTCCCCGGATTGCATACCGGTCAGCCCAGCTGACCGGTATTTTTTTGGCCAAAGCGCGGCGTTTGGCTCCCACCAAGCCTTGCCACGGGGGCTGTGGCGCGTTAGATTCAGCCAAACTTTATACAATATACAATTTTGCAACCTGCCCCGTGACCCCAAACCCACCCTACAAGACCCGCACCCAGATGGTGATGGAGAACCTGCGCGGCCGCATCCTGCGGGGCGAGTTCCCCGCCGGCGCCCCCCTGCGCCAGGACGCTATCGCCAGGGAGCTGGCGGTGAGTCGCATCCCGGTGCGGGAGGCCCTGATGCAGCTGGAGGCACAGGGGCTGGTGAAGTTCGAGGCCCATCGCGGCGCCGTGGTCACCATGCTGGACGCCTCGGCCATCGACGAGCTCTTTTATTTGCGGGCCCTGCTGGAAGCCGATACCCTGTTCCACGCCGTCGACATGATGACGGAGGAGACCTTCGCCAAGGCGCAAGCCATCCTGGCCCAGTTCGATCTGGCCCTGGAGTCCGGCACCCAGGTCGAGCACTGGGCCGAGTTGAACCACAGTTTTCACGCCACCCTCTATCAGGCCGCCAACCGCCCCCAGGCGCTGGAGCTCATCGCCCAGATCAACCTGAGCTGCGATCGTTACGTGCGCTTCGAGCTGCTGTTTGCCCAGGGGGGTGTGGACAAGGCCGAGCGCGAGCACGCCCAGCTGCTGGCGCTGTGCCGCGCCCGCCGCAAGCACGAGGCGGTGGTCCTGCTCAAGCAACATATCGAGGCGGCTGGCCAGTCGATCAAGCAGATCCTGGCGAGCAGCCAATCCCAGTGAACACTCACATCACCACAATCTGGCAGTAACGACATGAATCATTTCGAGATTATTGAAACCCGCGTCGCCCAGCTCAGGACCTCCCTGGCCACCCAGGAACTGGACGCCTTCATCGTTCCCCACGATGACGAGCACCTGGGGGAGTACATTCCCGCTCATGCCGAGCGTCTGGACTGGATCACGGGTTTCAACGGCTCCGCCGGCCTCGCCATCATCATGGCGCAGCGGGCGGCCCTGTTCATCGACGGTCGTTATACGGTGCAGGCCCGCATGCAGGCCCCCGCCGAGCTGTTTGAATTCCTCCATCTGAACGAGGATCCCCATGTGCAGTGGCTGGCGGAACAGCTGTCGGCCGGCGCCCGGGTCGGCTTCGACGCTCGCCTGCACAGCCTGGCCTGGTACCAGAACGCCAAGGCCGTGCTGGCGGATCGCGGCATCGAACTGGTGCGGGTGGACGAGAACCCCATAGACCTCCTCTGGACGGATCGCCCCCTCCCCACCAAGACCCCAGTCATCCTCTACAGCGAGGCACTGGCGGGCCGGTCCAGCCAGTCCAAGCGCGAGCAACTGGCAGCGGATCTGCGCAAGCGCGGGCTGGACGCCGTGCTGCTGACCCAGGCCGAACCCATCAACTGGCTGCTGAACCTGCGCGGCCGCGACGTGGAGCGCCTGCCGGTGGTACTGGGCTTCGCCGTGCTCTACGCCAACACCAGCATGGATTTCTTCGTCGACACCGACAAGATCGACTGCATCGCCTTCACCCAGCACGTGGGGCAGGATGTCTCCGTCTACCCCATCGACAAGCTGGGTGACGTGCTGCAACGCATCGGGGAAGACCATCAGAAGGTGCTGGCCGATCCCAACACCGCCAACGCCTGGAGCCAGCTCGTCATGGAGGAGGCAGGCGCCATCCTGGTGGCCGGTCAGGATCCCACCATGCTGCCCAAGGCCTGCAAGAACGAGGTGGAGCTGGCGGGCATGCGCGCCGCCCACCTGCGCGATGGCGTCGCCGTCACCCGCTTCCTCGCCTGGCTGGACCGTCTGGTTGCCTCCGGCGAGTTCGAGGGGGTGGACGAGGGTACCCTGGCGGATCGGCTGGAATCCTTCCGCCGCGAGCAGGATCACTATGTGGAGCCGAGCTTCGACACCATCTCCGCGCTCGGCCCCAACGCCGCCATGTGCCACTACCGCCACACCAACGGCGTGCCGCGCACCTTCGGCCAGGACAGCATCTATCTGGTGGACTCCGGCGCCCAGTATCTGGACGGCACCACCGACATCACCCGTACCCTCAAGGTCGGCGAGGTGAGCGACGAGCACAAGGCCATGTTCACCCGGGTGCTGCAGGGTCACATCGCGCTGGATCAGGCCCGCTTCCCCCGTGGCACCGCCGGCATCCAGCTGGACGTGCTGGCCCGCATGCCCCTGTGGCAGGCCGGCTACAACTATGACCATGGTACCGGCCACGGGGTCGGCCACTTCCTCAGCGTGCACGAAGGTCCCCAGCGCATCGCCCCCAAGGGCAGCCTGGTGGCGCTGCAGCCGGGCATGGTGCTCTCCAACGAACCTGGCTACTACCGTGAGAATGCCTTCGGCATCCGCTGTGAAAACCTGGTGGTGGTGACCGAGCTGGAGGCGCGGGGCGAGCTGCCGATGCTGGGCTTCGAGCGGCTGACCTATGTACCGTTCGATACACGTCTCATCGACCGCAGCCTGCTGAGCCAGGACGAGTTCCGCTGGATCAACGACTACCACGTCGAGGTCTTCCGCCGCCTGAGCCCGCTACTGGAGGGCGAGGATCTCGCCTGGCTGGAGCAGGCCACCAGCCTCATCTGATCGCAGACAATCGAGACTGTCTGATGACACAGGGCCCGCGGGCCCTGTTTTTCATCCCCGTTTTGACCTGTATCAAGACCCCGGCCTCCCCGGTCAGGACAATGGTGCCATGAACTCCGAACAGCCAGGCACTCGTCGCAGTGCCCGTGCCAGTCAGGCACCCGAGCACCCCAGGCTCAGACGGGAGCAGTTGACGGTCAGCGCCATGATCCGTCTCTACTGCGACCACCATCATCAGGATCCCGACTGCCGGCATTGCCGACAACTGCGGGATTTCGCCCACCAACGGCTGCGCCGCTGCCGCTATGGCCTGGGTCACAAGCCCACCTGCGCCAAGTGCGACATCCACTGTTATGCCCCCGCCATGCGCAAGCAGATCCAGCAGATCATGAAGTGGAGTGGCCCCCGCATGCTGTGGCACCACCCCTGGCTCGCCCTGCGTCACCTGCTGGACAGCCGCCGCAAGGCCCCCAGACGCCCCCATGGCAGGCCGCTCCCGCCCTAGTTCACCCAAGGTTTGAACTGACGCGACACTCCCGTGTCGGGCCGCCCCCTTGCATAGTGCCGACTGGCTCACTACCCTGTGGCTCTTTTTTGACTGCCCCCCGGCAGCAAGCCCCTGACAGGAGCCAGGATGCACCAGCCCCCCCTTTTGAGAGTGGCCCGCCACACCGACATGCACGCCATCGGGCGACTCGACGCCGAGATCTTCGGTGAGGACGTCTACCCTCCCTTCTTCTTCCGCCAGGCCATGGATCTCTGGCCGGATCTGCTGATCGTGGCCGAGCTGAACGGCAGGCTGCTGGGCTATGCCCTGAGCGGACTGGGACAGGATCGGTCGCAGGGCTGGCTGCTCTCCCTGGCCGTGCTGCCGGAGGCCCGTGGCTTCGGGCTCGCCGAGCGGATGATGCTGAGGGTCGAGCAGGGGCTGGCGACGCTGCAGACGGCGCGAGTCAGGCTCACCGTGGATCCGGCCAACCCGGCCCAGCGCCTCTACTATCGCCTCGGCTACCAGCTGCTGGCCGAGGAGCCGGGCTACTTCGGCCCGGGGGAGGATCGCCTGCTGCTGGAGAAGCCTCTGCCCTGAGGAGATAGCGCGGCCACGGGCCCCCGGCACATAAATGGTTACATTTTGCGGGTTTCATGCGCGATCCGGTTGGCGTAAAGTTAACCACGACACAAAGATTAACCCGATGCTCGCCCAGGAGGCTCATCATGTTCAAACGTATCGCCATCGTCACCCTGCTGGCCGCGACCACCGCCCTCACTGGCTGTGCCAACAGCGACGTCTACTCAGGAGACGTCTACACCAAGGATCGTGCCAAGCAGGTCCAGACCGTCAGCTATGGCACCATACAGTCCACCCGTCCGGTCAAGATCCAGGCCGATGAGAACTCGGTGCTCGGCACCATAGGCGGCGCCGTGGTCGGCGGCCTGCTCGGCAGCACCATAGGTGGCGGCCGGGGCAGCGACATCGCCGCCGCCGGGGGCGCCATCGCAGGCGCCGCGGCAGGCAAGGCGGCCGGTGACAAGTTCAACCAGGTCGACGGCGTGGAGCTCGAGATCAAGAAGGAGAACGGGGAATCCATCGTGGTGGTGCAAAAGGCCAGCCCCACCTTCGTGCCGGGTGCCCGCGTTCGCATGACTCAGGGCAACGGCAGCATCAACGTGGCCGTGGTGAACTGATCGCCTCAGGGGATAACCCCAATCCCTGCAGAAACAAAAAGGTGAGCCCAGGCTCACCTTTTTGTTAGGTCTCACAGAACTGCCGCGAAGGCGCGAACGGCCTCTCAGGCCTCCAGATGCAGCCAGGCCGCGATGGCCAGTTGCAGCCGCACGTAGTCGGCACTGTGGACCAGGGTAAGGACGCCGTCCTCCTCGCCCGCCAACGCCACCAGCCGGGCAGCTTGGGCCAGCAGGGCCGGCAGCCAGACGGGGGACGGCACCAGGATCGTCGCCGCTTCTTTCAGCAGCGCCACCCCTTGCAGGAGAGCAGACAGGGCCTGTGCCCTGGCAGCCTGGTCAGACTCCAACCAGAGCTGTTCGTGATGCTGCCAATGTTGCAGCCCGAGGATGATGCACGCCCTGGCATCCCGCCCGCTCAGGTCCGGCAGGGATTGCGGCGCCGGCGCCTTGCCGAGCCCCGCCAGCCGGTAGCCGCGCTGGGCCTTGGACTGAGCCCCCAACCGGATGCCCCCCAGCTCGGCCAGCTCGGCCGCCAGGACGAAGAGGGCGCTCGCCTCGCCAGTTTTCAGCTCAAGCTCCAGCTCGTCGATGGCGCTGCGCCCCAGGCTCCCGACGATCTCCCCCCTGTCCCAGGCCAGCTCTATCTCGGCGCCCTCAAAGGCGATCAGCCAGTGGCGGCGCACAAAATCGGTGCTGAACTGGGCCAACAGCTGGGTCTGGATTTCATCGCGTGCGGCCAGGCTCGGCCAGATAGCGTCGGGGAAGCTCGCCAGGGTGGGCAGATCCCCGTCGATGGGGGCGTTGTACTCGGGACGGGCGTGCAGCCCCCCGACCACCTGGCCCCGACACTTGATGGTCTGCTCGGAAAATTCATCGCTGCGGCGGATGCGCAGCCCCATGTCGAGCCTGCGCAGTGCGAGATCCGGGGTATCGAAATAAACGTTGCCGAGACTCGTGCTGCTCGAGGAGATAATATCGAATTTATTCAGAAGGTTGGAGAGTTGTTCCTGGATGTCCGTGGCTACGAAAAATTTAATCTCGATCTCAGTTTGCATAGTCATTCCGGGCTGGCTGGCAACTTTGGGGGGCATGATCCCCGCCACGGGGATATAATGCCAGCGAAACATCAGGATTAATTCACGGTTTTATTGAGGGCATAGTTCGGTTACCATGCGCCCCTCATGAAATAGTATCGAGTGTTTTTTCACCGACACAGGTTTGGCCATGCCAGTAAATACTATCCTGGGACTTTTCGCCAAGTCCCCCATCAAGCCGCTGCAGAAGCATATCGTCAAGGTTCACGTGTGCTGCGAGCAGCTCATTCCGTTCTTTGATGCCGTTGCCGAAGACCGTTGGGAAGATGCCGAGAAGATCCGGCAGCAGATCGCCCAGCTGGAAAAAGAAGCGGACATCCTCAAACGCGAAATTCGTCTCAAGCTGCCCCGCGGCCTGTTTCTGCCGGTCGCCCGTACCGATCTGCTCGAGATGCTGACCCAGCAGGACAAGATTGCCAACCGTGCCAAGGATATCTCCGGCCGCATGCTTGGTCGTAAAATGGAATTCCCCTCCGAGATGCGTGCCGACTTCATGGCCTATCTCAAACGTTGTATCGATGCGACCGCCCAAGCCGAAAAAGCCATCGGAGAACTCGATGAGCTGCTCGAAACCGGCTTTAAAGGACGTGAAGTTGAAATGGTTGCCGAGATGATCCACCAGCTGGATCTCATCGAGGACGATACTGACACCATGCAGATCGGGCTGCGCCAACAGCTGCAAGCCGTTGAGCACAAATACAATCCGATCGACGTTATGTTCCTCTACAAGATCCTCGAATGGGTAGGTGACCTGGCTGATCAGGCCGAGCGCGTTGGCGCCCGTCTGGAACTGATGCTGGCTCGTTCGTAATCGACTGACTGGGTAAACACTACTAATGGACATTATCGCAAATTACGGCACCACCCTGGTGCTCGTGGCGGCCTTGTTCGGCTTTTTGATGGCCTGGGGCATAGGCGCGAATGACGTCGCCAATGCCATGGGGACATCGGTCGGTACCAAATCCCTGACCATTCGTCAGGCGATCATCATCGCCATGATCTTCGAGTTCGCCGGTGCCTATCTGGCCGGTGGCGAGGTGACCGCTACCATCCGCAACGGCATCATCGACAGCAACGCCTTCGCCGACACCCCGGATCTGCTGGTGCTCGGCATGATAGCCTCCCTGCTGGCGGCGGGTCTGTGGCTGATCCTGGCCTCCTACTTCGGCTGGCCCGTCTCCACCACCCACTCCATCATCGGCGCCATCGTCGGCTTCGCCGTGGTGAGCATTGGCCCGGAGGCGGTACAGTGGAACAAGTTCGGCGGCATCGTCGGCTCCTGGATCGTCACGCCGGCCATCTCCGGGGTGATCGCCTACTTCATGTTCATCAGCGTGCAGAAGCTCATATTCAACACCGATGATCCCCTGAACAACGCCAAGCGCTACGTCCCCTTCTACATGTTCCTGACGGCCCTGGTCATCTGCTTGGTCACCATCAAGAAGGGACTGACCCACGTCGGCCTACACCTGAGCAACGGCGAGGGGATCATGCTCTCCGTCGCCATCTCCATCGCGGTGGCGTTTGCCGGCTGGCTCTACATCCGCGGCCAGCAGTACAACCCGCAGGATGACAGCAAGATGCACTTCGCCAACGTGGAGAAGGTGTTCGGCATCCTGATGATCATCACCGCCTGTGCCATGGCCTTCGCCCACGGCTCCAACGACGTGGCCAACGCCATAGGCCCGCTCTCCGCGGTGGCCTCCATCGTCGCGGCCGGTGGTGAGATCGGCGGCAGCTCCCACATCGCCTGGTGGATCCTGCCCCTCGGCGGCATCGGTATCGTCATCGGCCTCGCCACCATGGGCGAGAAGGTGATGGCCACCGTCGGCACCGGCATCACTCACCTGACTCCGAGCCGTGGCTTCGCCGCCCAGCTGGCCACCGCCGCCACCGTGGTGATCGCCTCCGGCACCGGTCTGCCCATCTCCACCACCCAGACGCTGGTGGGTGCTGTGATGGGGGTGGGGCTTGCCCGTGGCATCGCGGCCCTGAACCTGGGCGTGCTGCGCAACATCGTCGTCTCCTGGGTCATCACCCTGCCCGCCGGCGCCATCCTGGCCATCGCCATCTTCTACGTGCTGCAGGCCTGCTTCTCGTAAGATGCCTCCCAGCAAAAAGCCCGGGTCACTGACCCGGGCTTTTCTTTTTGTCCTCTAACGGCTGACGACGCCTTTCCTACACCTGCTCCTCGAGAAAGATCCCTTCATCGCTTACCGGCTACTGCTGTCGAGCCGTCACCAGAGGGATCTCATCACTCCTCGATAAAGGTCCACTCGTCCCGCACCCGGCTGATGGCATCGAGTCGCCGCTTGCCGAGCTGCTCGCGGATCTCTTCCCCCTTGAAGCCCGCCGCCACTATCTCCTTCACCGGCACGGCCTGGGCCGCCGCCAGCGCCTGGGCCACATAGTCCGGCTCGGCATAGACCCGCTCCTCGAAACCGGTGCGGCCGTGGAAGTCGGCCCGGCAGGTGTCCAGCAGTTGAGCGAAGCGTTCGGGCCGACGCCAGGCATCCGCCTTGTCGAACAGCTTGAGCAGGGTCGCGGGCTTGAGTTCGAAGGCGATGTGGATATGGGTGTGCAGATCGCTCACCAGCAGCGCCAGATCCCGGCAATCGTTCGGTACTCTAAAGCGCTCGCAGAAGTCCCGGATGAGGGGCAACCCCTTCTGGCCGTGGCCGTGGTGGCTCGGCCAGAACTCCGGGGGCGTCAGCCCCTTGCCAAAGTCGTGGCAGAGGGCGGCGAAGCGCACCGCCAGCTCAGGGGAACGCTGGCAGGCCTGGGCCAGCACCATCATGGTGTGGATGCCGGTGTCGATCTCCGGGTGCCACTTGGCCGGGGCCGGCACTCCGAACAGGGCATCCAGCTCGGGGAACAGGGCCTTGAGGGCGCCGCATTCCCGCAGCACCTCGAAGAAGACGGCGGGGGTCGGCCCCAGCAGCACCTTCTCCAGCTCCTTCCACACCCGCTCAGGGGTCAGGTGGGCCAGCTCCCCAGCTTCTGTCATCTCCCCCATCAGGGCCAGGGTCTCGGGAGCCACCGTGAAGCCCTGGCTGTGGAAACGGGCGGCGAAGCGGGCCACCCGCAGGATACGCAGGGGATCCTCGGCGAAGGCCGGGGAGACGTGGCGCAGCAGCCGCGCCGCCAGATCCCGCAGGCCGCCATAGGGGTCGTGCAGCTGGCCGTGCTCATCCTCGGCGATGGCGTTGACGGTGAGATCCCGGCGCAGCAGGTCCTGCTCCAGGGTGACGCTCGGGTCGGCATGGCAGACGAAGCCCGTGTAGCCCTGTCCCTGCTTGCGCTCGGTGCGGGCCAGCGCATACTCCTGCTGGGTCTTGGGGTGCAGGAACACGGGGAAGTCGCGGCCGACCTGGGTAAACCCAAGATCCAGCATCTGCTGCACGGTCGCACCGACCACCAGGTGATCCCTGTCCCCCTGCGGCAAGCCCAACAGGCGGTCCCGCACCGCTCCCCCAACCAGATAAGTCTGCACGCGCACTCTCCCTCGATAAACCTGCCTCGATGATACCGCTTTTGAGCCGAGGAGACGATGTTCCTTGCTCCGGCATCGGCGCTGAGCGGCGCAATCATTCGGCCCCGATCACTCTAGCCGTTTGAGTCACCATGCAGGATGACCCTCTTATGGTATCCGGGTCTTTGACATCCCTCTGGGGAGGCTTTAACCTGCCGCCCATAACAATGGAATGGATCCTTATGTACACACAGTTCTTCGGTCTGTCGGAGCCCCCGTTCTCCATCTCGCCCAACCCCAAATACCTCTACATGAGCGAACGCCACGGGGAGGCCTTGGCCCACCTCAACTACGGGTTGCAGGATGGGGGAGGCTTCGTGCTACTCACCGGAGAAGTGGGGACGGGCAAGACCACGGTTTCCCGCTGTCTGTTGCAACAACTGCCCGCCGACACCGAGATCGCCTACATCCTCAATCCGTCCCTGACCGAGCGGGATCTGCTGGCGGCCATCTGCGACGAATACCAGCTTGCCTACGAGCAGGAGGCCGGCATCAAGCCCCTGTTCGACCTCATCCGCGACCACCTGCTGGCCAACCTGGCGGCGGGCAAGCGCAGCGTGGTGCTGGTGGATGAAGCCCAGCATCTGCTGCCCGGGGTGCTGGAGCAGCTGCGCCTGCTCACCAATCTCGAGACCGACGAGAAGAAGCTGCTGCAGGTGGTGCTCATCGGTCAGCCCGAGCTGCAGCAGATGCTGCGCCAACCCCTGCTGCGCCAGCTGGCCCAGCGCATCACCGCCCGCTATCACCTGCTGCCGCTGTCGCGCCAGGACGTGGATGCCTATGTGCGCTTCCGCCTGCAGGTGGCCGGCTGCGTGCAGCCCATCTTCACCCCCAGGGCGATCCAGACCCTGCATCGCCTCTCCGGCGGCATCCCGCGCCTCATCAACCTCATCTGCGATCGCGCCCTGATCGCCGCCTTCGCCCGTGGCAGCCACAAGATAGTGCACGGCGACATCAGCCAGGCGGCCTTCGAGGTGAGCGGCATTCGCGACGAGGGGAGCTGGCAGTCCGGTCTGACCGTGGCCCTGGTGGGGGCCCTCCTGGTGGCCACCGGCTGGTGGGGTTGGCAGTTCGTCGGTGTCTTCCCCACCCGCCCCGTGGTCAGGGTGGAGGTGCCGGTCAAGGTGGACGACACCCCGGAACAGCAGGAGCAGCTGACCCGTGCCATCAACCAGGCGCTCGAGCCCGATGTGGCCATGCAGAATCTCTACAAGGTATGGGGCTACCAGGCCGAGCTGGAGGAGGCGACCTGTGACAACGCCCCCCGCGCCGGCCTGCGCTGCCAGGAGGGGGAGGCCACCCTGGCCGAGCTGCAGGCCTTGCAGCACCCGGCCCTCATCAGCCTGACCGATGAGACCGGCGGCCTCTACTACGCCACCCTGGTGAACCTGGGGCCGGACAAGGCCTCCCTGCTCATCGGCAACCAGAGCTGGCAGGTGGACCGTCAGTGGCTCGCCGATGCCTGGGGGGGCAGCTATACCCTGCTGTGGCGCACGCCCAAGGGGGGCGTCACCCTGATCGGCAACAACGCCGGCCCGGCCCAGGTGCAGTGGCTGGACAACGCCCTGAGCCGCGCCATGCAGCAACCGGATCGCAAGGTGAGTCGCTTCGATGCCGAGCTCAAACGCAAGCTGCAACAGTTCCAGCGTGAACAGGGGCTGGCCCCGGACGGGATCGCCGGCAGCAACACCCTGCTGCGCCTGAACGTACAGGCCGGTGAGCCCATGCCCAAGCTGGAAGATGGCGCCCTGCGCGCCGACGTGCCGGTCAACCTGGATGAATTGGTGGAGGAGAACTCCTGATGTCTACCTTGCTCAAGGCCCTGCGCCGGGCCGATCAACCCCAGTTCACCCCGCACATGCCGCTCATGGGGCTGCCCGTGAGCCAGGAGGAGGAACCGAGCCGCCGCTGGATCTGGTGGCTGCTGGCCCCCCTCGCCCTCGTCATGGGCGCGGGCGCCAACTATGGCTGGCACCTCTATCACCTCAAGCCCATCGAGCAGCAGATCGAGGTGAAAGAGGTGGTGACGCCCCCCTTCGTGCGGGTCGAACCCAAGCCGATGATCACCCGTCCCCTGCCACCTCCCCTGCCGGAACCCGTGGTGCAACCCAAGGCGGCCCCGGCCCCGAGGTCGACGGCAACGGCCGCCACCAACGGCCAGAGCCTGGCGGAGCGCATCATGATGGCCCTCAACAACACCCCGCTGGTGGAGGAGTCGGCGCCCCAGGTTGAGCGCTCGGCCGGGGCCATCCCCCTCAGCGCCCTGCCCGCGGCCATCAAGCAGCAGGTACCGCCCCTCACCTACGGCGCCCACAACTACTCCTCCGATCCGGCCAAGCGGGCCGTGGTACTCAACGGGCGAGAGCTGCGGGAGGGGAGCGAGATTGCCCCCGGGGTGACCCTGATCGCCATCGCCCAGGATGATATCGTGCTGCAGGTCGGCGGCCAGCATGCCAGCCTCAAGGCACTGCAGGACTGGCGCGGCTAATCCCGCTACACTCGCAGGCAGTCAGACAACAAGAGGGAGCCCGAGAGCTCCCCTTTTTCATCGATGAGCCGAGCTAGATGGGTGGCGAGCAGTCCCCCGAGGGGCACACCTTCAGGCATCCAACGCAGGCACATCCAGATTTCATTATTAGATCAATAACATGAGCATATCGTGAGCAACCCAGACAACACCTCATTCGCCACCCGGATCCTGGACTGGTACCAGATCCATGGCCGCAAGACCCTGCCCTGGCAGCAGGACAAGACTCCCTACCGGGTCTGGATCTCCGAGATCATGCTGCAACAGACCCAGGTCGCCACCGTCATCCCCTACTACGAACGGTTCATGGCGCGCTTCCCCGACGTGCTGGCCCTGGCCGACGCCCCCATCGACGAGGTGCTGCACCACTGGACCGGGCTCGGCTACTACGCCCGCGCCCGCAACCTGCACAAGGCGGCCCAGCAGATCCGTGATCTGCACGGCGGCCTGTTCCCGGAACAGCTGGAAGAGGTGATGGCCCTGCCCGGCATAGGTCGCTCCACCGCCGGTGCCGTGCTCTCCCTCTCCCTGGGTCAGCCCCACGCCATCCTGGACGGCAACGTAAAGCGGGTCCTCACGCGCTGGCTGGCGCTGCCGGGCTGGCCCGGGCTGAAGCCGGTGGAGAACAGCCTCTGGGAGCTGGCGACCCGCCTCACCCCCAGAGTCGGCGTCGCCCAGTACAACCAAGCCATGATGGACATGGGGGCCACCGTCTGCACCCGCAGCAAGCCCGCCTGTGCCCGCTGCCCGGTCCAGGCTGATTGCCAGGGGCTGTCGCAAGGCAATCCCACCGCCTACCCCAACAGCAAGCCCAAGCAGAGCATCCCCGCCCGGACCGGCATCATGCTGATCATCCGCCACGGGGATCAGCTGCTGCTGGAGAAGCGCCCCCCTCAGGGGATCTGGGGCGGGCTCTACTGCTTCCCCCAGGTCGAGGCGCGCGCCGAGATAGAAGACCGTCTGCAGGCGCTGGGACTGCACGGCTCCGACTACCGGGAACTGACTGGTTTTCGCCACACCTTCAGTCACTTCCACCTGGATATCCAGCCCCTGCTGATCGAACTGACTGCCCCGCCGCCCCCGCTGCTCATGGAAGCGGATTCCCGACTCTGGTATAACTTACGCCATCCTGCCGAGGTGGGGTTGGCGGCCGCCACGGCCCGCCTGCTCGCCTACCCGGACTTACAATCCTGAGTTGCAACCACAGAGGTCAACATGAGCCGTACCGTATTCTGCCAGCGTCTGAAGAAAGAGGCGCCGGGTCTCGATTTCCAACTCTACCCCGGCGAGCTCGGCAAGCGGATCTTCGACAACATCAGCAAGGAAGCCTGGACCGAATGGCAGAAAAAGCAGGTGATGCTGATCAACGAGAAGAAGCTGAACATGATGAACCTCGAGCATCGCCAGCTGCTGGAGAAGGAGATGGTGAGCTACCTGTTTGAGGCGGGTGAAGTGGCCATCGACGGCTACACCCCTCCCAGCCAGTAACAATTAGCCCTGAGCAAGGGGTCGCCTTCCAACATCAGGTCGTCGACGGCCACCTCCCTCCTTGCTCAGGGGTTTTGAATGACGGGCGGCCCCGCCACCCAGCTTGAGGATTTTATGGGTCGACTTTTTTGGCTGCTGTGCGCCGTGCTGTTTCTCTCTGCCTGCTCCTCTTCCCCCGCCCCCCGCGAAGAAGACGAGGATCTGGTCAACGGCAAGGATGTGCGCGGCTTCGAACACATGATCAGTGCCCTCTCCCACAACGTGAACGAGATCTGGGGGCGAGAGGCGTTATTTGCGGGCAAGTTTGACTATGTCAAATACACGGATCAGTACAAGAGCCGGGCCCACATCGACTTCTCCAGCGGTCACATCATGGTGGAAACCGTGTCGGGGATCGATCCCCGCTCCCACCTACGCCGCGCCATCATCGAAACCCTGATGACACCGGACGATCCGGCGGAAGTGGATCTTTACTCCGACCGGGAGATCATGCCCGGCGGCGAGCCCTTCCTCTATGGCCAGGTGCTGGACAACCAGGGGCAGCCGATCCGCTCCAGCTGGCGCGCCGAGCGTTACGCGGACTACCTGCTCAACACCGCCATGAAGAAGCGCACCCTCGGCATTCGCAACATCTTCTTCATCGACATCCCCATGGTGGCGAATCACGAGGACAAGCGCGGCTACAAGTACGCCAGCATCATCCGCGACGCCTCCCGCAAGTACGGGGTCGCCGAGAGCCTGATCTACGCGGTGATCAAGACGGAGAGCAGCTTCAACCCCTATGCGGTCAGCCACGCCAACGCCTATGGCCTGATGCAGGTGATCCCGGCCACCGCAGGGCGGGACGTCTATGTGCGGGTCAAGGGCAAGAACGGCCAGCCGACCCGGGAGGATCTGTTCAACCCCGCCTACAACATCGACGTCGGGACCGCCTACCTGCACCTGCTGCAGACCGTCTATCTGGCGGATATCCAGGACCCCCAGTCCAGGCGCTATGCGGTGATCTCCGCCTACAACGGCGGGGCGGGCGGGGTGCTCAACACCTTCTCCAGCGATCGCAAGGCGGCCCCCGGCATGATCAACCGCCTCTCCCCCGAGGCCGTCTACCAGGTGCTGACCGAGCAGCACCCCAAGGCGGAGGCGCGCCGCTACCTCTACAAGGTCAATCAGGCCGAGAAGGGGTTCAAGCGCAGCGTGCCCAGCCGGGCCGGCTGACAACAGAAACAGGAAGGGCGCTCATGGAGCGCCCTTCTCATTGGACCGGCATTCGCCGCTTACTTGGTGATGAAGCCACCCTTGCTCGGCGCCTCGGCACCCACTTTCTCCAGGCGATCCACCTCGACCTCGGTCTTGTTCCAGCTGTGGTCCACCTCGCCGCGGATGCGGATCAGATCGTTCGGGCCCACTTCGACGCCACGCCACACATCCCCGTCCACTTCCACTTCCACCTCGCCACTGGCGTCACTGAACAGGTAGTTCTCGCCACCCAGGTGCTTGGTCAGCTTGCCCTCCAGGGTCACCCAGTTATCGTCACGCTGATCCTTCAACTGGGAAACCGTGATGACGTTCTGCTCCTGCGGGCCTGTGTAGGCTGCCATGGCGAAAGAGGATACGGACATCAGGGCCACCAGGCCGATTACGCTTGCTTTGTTCATCTCATGCTCCTGTCGTTGCGGTATGAGGCTATCTTGCCCCCCCGACCGTGAAACAAACGTGAAGCTTCACCCATCTGGGGGAGCCCTGTGTGACCGAAATCGATTTAATTATACCCCGTAGATGCGAAATTAAATTCGGCCCCCTACCCTGCAGTGTGGCAAATGGGTCCCCAGCTCATTTCACCACCGAGGAACAGCCCGCAGGCAAGGCCTGCTTTCAATTCTATGAGAACGACGACATGAAAAAATGGTTTCTGTGTTTATTGGGACTCTGCGCACTGACGGCACAGGCCGCCGAGCCGCGTCCCGCCTTCTCCCGCATCGTCATGTTCGGTGACAGCCTCTCCGATACCGGCAAGATGTACGGCAAGATGCGCGGTTACCTCCCCTCCAGCCCGCCCTATTATCAGGGCCGTTTCTCCAACGGCCCGGTCTGGCTGGAGCAGCTGACCCAGCAGTTCCCGGGCCTGAAGATCGCCAACGAGGCCGAAGGGGGCGCCACCGCCGTGGCCTACAACAAGATCTCCTGGAACCCCAAGTACCAGGTCATCAACAACCTGGACTACGAGATCACCCAGTTCCTGGAGAAGGACAGCTTCAAACCGGACGACCTGGTGATCCTCTGGGTCGGTGCCAACGACTACCTGGCCTATGGCTGGAACACGGAGCAGGATGCCAAGCGGGTGCGTGACGTCATCAGCGACTCGGCGAACCGCATGGTGCTCAACGGCGCCAAGCAGATACTGCTGTTCAACCTGCCGGATCTCGGCCAGAACCCCTCGGCGCGTAGCCAGAAGGTGGTGGAGGCCGCCAGCCATGTCTCGGCCTATCACAACGAGCTGCTGCTGAACCTGGCCCGCCAGCTGGCCCCCACCGGCCTGGTGAAACTGTTCGAGATCGACAAGCAGTTCGCCGAGATGCTGCGTGAGCCGCAGAACTTCGGCCTGAGCGACACCGAGCATGCCTGCTATGGCGGCGGCTATGTGTGGAAGCCCTTCGCCTCCCGCAGCGCCGGCACCGACAGCCAGCTCGCGGCCTTCAGCGAGCCGGAGCGCCTCGCCATCGCCGGCAACCCCTTGCTGGCCCAGGCCGTCGCCTCCCCCATGGCGCGCCGCAGCGCGGGTGAGCTGAACTGCGAGGGCAAGATGTTCTGGGATCAGGTGCACCCCACGACCGTCGTGCACGCCGCCCTGAGCGAGCGGGCCGGCGCCTTCATCGAGCAGCAGTACGAGTTCATCCCGCAATAAGCCATGCCCCCATGCAGAAGGCCGACATCTCGTCGGCCTTTTTTGTTGCCCCCCCTTGAATGTAAAACGAACAACCCATATGACACCCGTCACAAATCGGAGCCATACTAGCCCTCTTGCCCGGACAACTCCCCTATGATGGGCATAGTTATCACAATATGTTTTATATCAGTTGCTTGTGGTTCAAAAAAAACGGGCTACGTTTAAACATGTTGTGGCCGGCCACTGGCCCAACCCATACGGAGAGGCGATGCGGATTCGACCTCCCGACAAACAAAATTGCAGAGGCTTCACATGAAAAAAACACTGATTACCTTGCTGGTTTCAGGCTTGCTTGCGGCCAACGCTCAGGCAGCCGGACAAGACAATACCTGGTATGGCGGTGCCAAATTGGGTTGGTCCAACTTCTACGGTGTCGACGAGAGCAACACCATCTCCGCAACCGACGAAGACAATGACGAAGTCGGTGCCGGTCTCTTCGGGGGCTATCAGATCAACCAGAACCTGGGGATCGAGCTAGGTTACGACTATCTCGGCAAATACAAGTACAGCGGCACCCGCAACGGCGCGGCCTTCAACGACTCCGTCGAGGCGCAACTGGCTCAGCTGACCCTGAAGCTCGGCTTCCCGGTCACCGAGAGCCTGGATCTCTACGGCCGCGTCGGTGGTGGCTATGGCTGGAGCAGCAGCGACGAGCTGGACAACGACAGCCGCGGCGTCTTCGTCGGTGCCCTCGGTGCCGAATATGCCCTCAACCTGGACTGGGCCGCCCGCCTCGAATACCAGTACAGCACCCCCTACGGCAGCCGAGATGACACCGGCCTGCGCATGGACAACGGCCTGCTCTCGCTCGCCGCCGTCTACCGCTTCGGTCAGGTCGCCCCGGCCCTGCCGGTCGCCGCCCCGGCCCCGGCTCCCGAGCCCGTGGTGGTGGACAAGCAGTTCACCCTGAGTTCGGACGTGCTGTTTGACTTCAACAAGGCCACCCTCAAGCCGGAAGCCGGCCAGGCGCTGGATACCCTCTACAACCAGATTGAGGAAGCCAGACCCAAGGATGGTTCCGCCACCGTCATCGGCTACACCGACCGCATCGGCTCCGACGCCTACAACCAGAAGCTCTCCGAGCTGCGTGCGCAGACCGTGGCCAACTACCTGATTGGCAAGGGCCTGCCTGCCGGCAAGGTGAACGTGGAAGGCCATGGCAAGAGCAACCCGGTCACCGGCGAGAGCTGCACCAGCAAGTCCAAGCGTGAGCTGATCGTCTGCCTGGCCCCGGATCGCCGGGTCGAGGTCAAGGTGCAAGGGGTCTCCGAGGTACAGCAATAACCGCGTCTGCTCCACCCTGCAAAACAAAACGGGAGGCCAAGGCCTCCCGTTTTTCATGCCAGTCTCAACTGGCCTTGCGCACCTCTGCCGCTATCTGATCCAGCAGCAGCTGCCAGCCCTGTCCCAGCTCGTCCACCAGGGTGCCATAGCCATCGGCGGGCAAGACCCGCACCTGCTGGAAGGGCACGTCCCTCAGCACGACGCCCTCCTCGGTCAGCAAGCGCCAGCGGCCGCTCAGCAGGGCGCGACCATCGTGGCGCCCCTGGAAGCGCTCCACCGAGATGCTCAACACAGGCCCCTTGCGGGCCCCGTCCTGACGCACCACCCAACCCGGCAGGCGGCTGGAGAGGCCATCCAGGGTCAGCTGATTCAACTGAGCATCCAGGGAGCCTGCCCAGCGATGGTACTCGGCGAAGTGCAGCTCATTGCCCTCCAGCTGATAGACCAGGCTGACCCTGTCCAGCTGCCCGGACAGGGCGATGGGTCTCAGCACCAGCTGGTGCTGGGGCTGGGTCGCCATCAGGGGGGCCGGCTGGCTGTCCGCATCGAGGGAGTAGTAGTGCAGGCTGGCAGGAGCCGAACTGCAACCCGCCAGCAGGCCCAGCAAGGCCAGCGTCATCATCCGTTTTTTCATCATTTTCCTCGCTTGGGCTCGGGATCCTTGGGACGGGAGCGGTCGAAGATCAGCGAACTCGGCTGCTCGTTCAATGAATGCACCAGGGGCTGCAACTCGCTCATCAGCTGATTGAGGGATTGCACAGACTGCCGCAGCTCCTGATTGGTCTGGGAGCCGGCATCATAGGTCTGCAGCGTCTCCTGCAACTGCTTGAGGCTCTCGTTCAGCGAGGCTGGCAACTGCTGGGTCGATGGCTGGCCGGTGAACTGCTCCAGATTGGCGCTCACGGCACTGACGTGCTTGAGGGTCTTGTCCAGGGTCGCCAGGGTGCTGTTGACCTGGGTCAAGGTGGTGGCCATGTCCATGTCGACGAACTTGTCGAGGATGAGGTTCACCTTGCGCTCGATCTGATCCAGCCCGGCCTGGGCGGTCGGGAACACCTGATAGCCGGCCACCTTGAGCGGCTGGTAGGCGGGCACGTCCGGGTAGAAGTTGAGATCCACCACCTTGCCGCCGGTCAGCAGGCTGGCGGTCTTCAGGCTGGCCCTCAGGCCCTCCTTGAACTGTTTGTTGAACAGGGCGCGCCACTGCTCCTTCTCCGCATTGGCGTAGCGGTGGGAGAGGCGCTGCACCTCGATGCGCGCCAGCACCGGGATCTGGCGGCTCTTGAACAGCTGAACCCCCTTGTCATCGATGAGGTAGGGGGCCGAGATGACGGTGCCGACCCGAATGCCGCGGTATTGCACCGCCGCGCCAGGGTGCAGGCCGCCCACGTCGTTCTCGAACAGGAAGACGTAGTCGATGAACTGATCCAGGCTACCGGCCAGCACGCTCGCCTCGTCCTTGAACAGCACGAACTCGTCGTTCTGCTTGACCGGCTCACCCGGCAGCCAGCCGGGCGGCAGTCCCATAGTGATGCCACCGTTGACCAGGCTCTCCAGGGAATCCATCTTGACCTTCATCCCCTCGCTGCTCATGGAAACCTCGAAGCCCGGGGTCAGCCAGAAGCGGGAGTTGCCGCTCACCAGGATGTCATAGGGGGCGTTGATGAAGAGCTGGTACTGCATCTCGCTCTTCTCGGGCAGGAACTTAGCCTCCTCCACCTGACCTATGGTGAAGCCCTGATAGTTGATGGGTGACCCCACCCCCAGGGCATTGGCGTCACGGCTGGTGAGGGAGAGCCGCAGCCCCTTGGCATCGAGCGACGCCAGGGGCGGCCTGTCCAGCATGGCGTAGGTGTTGCGCGCCTTGCCCTTCTTGCCGGGGGAGAGCTCGATGTAGGCGCCGGAGAGCAGGGTGCCGAGGCCTGAGACCCCTTCCCGGCCTATCCTGGGCTTGACCACCCAGAACTGGCTGTCCTTCTTGAGCATGCCGGCGGCAGCATTGGTCAGGCGCGCCTTCAGCACCGCATGGCTGTAGTCATCGCTGAGCTCCACCGCCTCGATGCGACCCACCTCCACCTCGCGGGAGCGGATCATTGTCTTGCCCGCCACTATGCCCTCGGCGGTGGCCACGGTCAGAGTGAAGCTGGGGCCTTGTGAATACCAGTGCTGGAACAGCATCCAGGCTCCGATGAACAGCGCCAGCATGGGCACCATCCAGATAGCGGCGGCCGAGCTCAGAAAATCCGAGCCGGGTTTCCACCTTGTCTTACGCTCACTCACGTTCGCGCTCTCCTTGTTGTAAATCCCAGATCAATCGGGAATCGAAACTCATGGCGGCCACCATGGTGATCAGGACGACCCCCGCGAAGGCGACGGCCGCGGGGCCCGGGTAGATGGTCATCAGATTATCGAGTCGGATGAGACCTGCCAATATGGCCACCACGAAGACGTCGATCATCGACCAGCGCCCCACAAATTCGGTCATGCGATAGAGTTTCAGCTTGCGCAGCGGCGAGGCTCCCTGGCCGCGCTGCACCACGTAGCAGAGCCACAGCAGCGCCAGGATCTTCGCCAGGGGGATCACCACGCTGGCAAAGAAGATGACGGCGGCGATGGGATAGGAACCCAGGGCCCACAGCAGCACCACCCCGCCCAGTATGGTCGAGGGGCTGTCATCCCCCAGAAACACCGTATCCATGATGGGATAGAGGTTGGCGGGGATGTAGAGGATCACCGAGGTGATGAGCAGCGCCCAGGTGCGATTCAGCCCCCCGGGCTTGCGCGAATGCAGGTGATCGCCGCAGCGCGGGCAACGGTCGGTGCCGGCCTCGCTCAAGGCGCCGCAGATATGGCAGCCCACCAGCTCGGACTCCATGGCGCCGGCCTCGGGATCCAGCTCCCGTGCCTCTGTGGGGCCAAACAGCCGCTGCCACAACCACATCCGATCCAGGGAGGAGATCATCTTGATGAGCAGCACGGTGTAACCGACGAAGGCCCAGAACGAGAGCCCCATCTTGATCTCCGCCATGCCCATCAGCTTGACCAGGGAGATGAGCACCCCGATGAGGAAGACATCCACCATCAGCCAGGGCTTGATCCGGCACAGCAGGCGACCGAGGGAGCGCAGCGCCCGGCTGTGCATATCCTTGTCGAGGCGCCACAGCACCAGCATGATGGAACCCACGTAGACCAGCGGCAGGCCTATCAGGGTCAGGCTCAGCACGGCGCCGAGGAACAGATAGCCCTGTTCCACCAGGGTGGTGATGCACTGCAGGAAGGTCATCTCCTGCCCCACCCCGTGGGAGGAGAAGGACATGAAGGTGAAGGTGTTGGCGAGCGCGAACATGATGAGGGCCGCGAAACCGTAGGCGATGGGTCTGCGCTCCTGCTGGGGCAGGTGCCGGCTCAGGGTATGACCGCAACGGGGACAGCTGCTCGTCTCCCCCACCGCGAGGGCGGTTGCCGGTACCAGCAGATCGCACTCTTCACAGGCCGTCGCGTCATGGGTATAAGTCATTGGATTTGAAACCGGATGCAAGATAGGATTCCAGCAGAGGCCTGTCATGGCCAGAGCTGTCAATTATCGCAGCCACCGCCCTGAACCACCAGCCCTGTTCTTTGGGTCATTCAGCCCCCATCCGGGAAACGCGAATGGCTTTGACAAGGCAGTGACCATTTAGCACAATCAAACGCCACTTTTTTTTCCGCGGGACAATAATTTATGACAACTGAATCCCCAAGCTACTCCACGATTGAGCAGGCCTTCTCTCTTGGGAACGGGCAAGATTCCGCCCTCAACTGGTTGCGCAAGAATCGTAGTCAGGTCGCCATCTTCCTGGTGAGCGGCATCAAGCTGGAGGGGACCATCAGTGGTTTCGACCAGTACAGCGTGCTGTTGACCGATGCCCATGGCAACCAGCAGCTGGTCTACAAGGCCAAGATCTCCACCATCGCCATGCACTCCGGTCGCCCGGCAGTGAGCATCCAGCGCGCCCGCAAGCCTCGCGTCTCCATGGCGCCGCGCCCCCACGGTGCGCCGAGCCGCTACGATGACAATCAGGGTGGCAACAGCGAGCAATAAGGCTCGCCTCTTCTTGCCCCACACTTCGCCACGTCAATCCTTGGCGCGAGTGACTGTCCACTCTCATGTTTATCGCCTGTCCCGTATGAGAGTGGACGCTTTACCCCGGGTTTAGAGACCCGAATCCTCCCTACTCAGTAGGTCAATCCGACCGGCTCTCCTTCACGCACCATGCACACCTGCATGCCCGCCGCCTGACCGGCCTGGGCCCCTATCCCCGTGTCTTCGAACACCAGGCACTGACCCGGCTCGACCCCGAGGCGACGCGCCACCAGCAGGAAGGTGTCCGGATGGGGTTTGTGCAGCTCGACGTCATCGGCGGTGACCACCACGGGGAAGTAGCGATCCAGCCCGGTGTTGCGCAGCACGGCCTCGGCATTGACGCGGGGTGACCCCGTCCCTATCCCCATGGGGATGATGCCGTGGTAGCGCTCCACCAGCTCCAGCATGGCCGGGAAGGGGGTCGCCTTGTGCAGGTTGGCCACGTAGTGCTCCGTCTTGCAGCGGGTCACCACCAGGGGATCCAGCGCAATCCGCTGCTCCTCGGCCACCAGCAGGGCAATCTTGCGGCTCGGCATGCCCCCTAGCTCATAGAACCAGTCCCCATCGAAGCGGAAGCCAAACTCCCGCGCCGTGTGCTCCCAGGCGGCCAAGTGCAGTGGCATGGAGTCCACCAGGGTGCCGTCGAGGTCGAAAACCAGGCCTTTGAATCCGGATAGGGTCATGATGCGGGATCTATGGTTGGAAAATGGGCTCCCATTCTAGCCAGAGCGCGGGCTTATCGCCACGTGCCGAAGGATGAGAAACGCTTGCGGCCCCATTTATGGTTGCCGGGGGAGAATGCCGGCACGGCGACCGGGTCAGTGAGGGGCGATGACGGGGACCGCATCCACCAGATAGGCCAGGGTGCAGGCCCGTCCCCGGGACTTGGCGTGATAGAGCGCCTGATCCGCCTGCTCGGTGAGGGTCTGCCACCCCTTGTCCGATGAGGGGATGAGATAGCTGAAGCCGATGCTGACCGTGAGGTACGGCTCTACCTGGGAGGCCGGATGGGGGATCTGCAGCCTGCTGAGCCCCTGGTGGATCTGCTCCGCCAGTCGCTCCGCTTCCCCCGGCTGCGGCGCGCACAGCAGGATGACGAACTCCTCCCCCCCGTAACGGGCCACCAGATTGGTGCGCCGCCGCTCCGTCTCCTGCAGCAGGGCCGCGACCCGCTGCAGACACTGGTCGCCCTTGCCATGACCGAAGTGATCGTTGTAGGACTTGAACTCATCCACGTCGATCATCAGCACCGCCAGCACCCCCTGATGGCGGCGGGCCCGCTCCCACTCCCGCTCCATGGTGATGTCCCACTGGCGGCGATTGGCGATCCCGGTCAGGGGATCCTCGAGGGAGAGCAGGGAGAGGCGCCGATTCGCCTCCTCCAGCGCCCGGTTGGTGTCGGCCAGTTGCCGGGTCCGCTCCTGCACCCTCAGCTCCAGCTCCCGGTTGAAGCGCTCCAGCTTGGCCTGGGTTCGCTGTCGGATCAGCAACTGGGAGAGCACGGCGGCGTACTGCTTGAAGATCTCGCTCTGATATGCCTTGAGGGGACGGCGCCAGAGCAGGTTGTCGGCGGCTATCCAGCCGATGGGGGTGGTCCCATCCCACAGGGAGACCATGGCGTTCCAGCCCCGCCCCACCTCCTGCTGCTCGTAATAGAGGGGGGCATCCTCCAGCACCAGCACATAATCCTTGCGCCGCAGCGCCTCCTGCACAGTGGGGTGTTCGGGGATGGGGGTGACGAAGTGGCGCTCATTGGTGAGCTCCCCCGCCTCGTTGGTGCCCCAGGTGCCCTGCATGGTCTTGAGATCGTTGTCGATGAGGAAGATGGCGACGCGATCGAACTGCAGCTCCTCCCTAGCGAGGACCACGGCGTCGTGCAGCAGCCTGTCTTCGTTGTCGCAGCCGGAGAGCTTGACCCCGACCAGGTGCAGGGCCTGCAGCATATTGAGGAAGGCATCCTGCAGGGCCTGGCTGCGAACGAGATCCGCCTGGGTGCTGAGGCGCTGATCCCGCTCCCTGTCCACCTGGCTGGCCAGCCTTCTACCATCCAGCTCCGCTGCCAGATAATGCATCAGCAGTTGAATGCTCTGCTGGTGACGCATGGGCAGACGATCCAGTCGGCGCCTCGTCTCCAGATAGACCACGGCCTCCAGCCCCTGGTGCCGTTTGAGGGGGAAGCTGACCCGCAGGCGCGGGGCCTCGGGCTCGACGTTTTCCCAGAGCCCCCGGGCCTGTGCCACAGGTTCCACCAGCAGCTGGCCGAGCACGAGGGAGCGTTCGATAAAGGAGATGGGGAGGGTCGGCAGGGTGTCGGCAGCCAGGCAGAGCAGGCCCGACTCCGGCCGGTAACAGTAAAGCTGGGGCGCAGGCGCCCGCAGCCATAGATAGATCTGTTCGGCCTCGGTCTTCTCTCTGACCGCGGCCAGGGTCACTTCACAGAGGTGTTCGAAACTGGTGAAGTGCTCCGGATCCCATTCTTGCATGCCCACTCATCCTTGAAATGTATCCAAGCGAGTATATCTACAAAGTCAGCGCCTAACTGACCTGACACTCAAAAGCGCGATCCAGAGCCCATTTTTACAGCAGATCCAGCGCCTGCATGGCGCTGCGGATGCGCTCGCGAGTGGCCTCGGACAGAGGCATCACCGGCAACCTGCACTCCTCGCTGCACAGACCCAGCAGGGAGACCGCGTACTTGGCGCCGGCCGGGCTCGGTTCGGCGAACATGGCCTGATGCAGGGGGATCAGCTTGTCCTGCAGCTCGCGGGCCGCCTGCCAGTCACCGGCCAGGGCCAGATTCTGTACCTCGGCCACCAGCTTGGGGGCCACGTTGGCGGTCACCGAGATGCAACCCTGACCGCCACCTATGTTGTAGGCAACCGCGGTGGCGTCTTCGCCGGAGAGCCAGGCGAACGGCTTCTTGATGAGCTGGCGCTCGATCCAGGGGCGGGCCAGATCGCCGGTGGCATCCTTCACTCCGGCGATACGTGGAAGCTCGGCCAGGCGGGCCAGGGTCGTCGGCTGCACGTCGACGATGGCACGGGGCGGGATGTTGTAGACGATGATGGGCTTGGTGGTGGCGTCATGCACCGCCTTGAAGTGGTGATACAACCCCTCCTGATTCGGGCGGTTGTAGTAACCGGCCACGTGCAGGGTGGCATCGGCCCCGGCCTGCTCGGCATGACGGGTGTATTCGATGGCCTCGACCGGATTGTTGGAGCCGGCGCCGGCGATGACGGGCACGCGACCGGCCACCTGCTTGACCACCAGCTCCACCACCCGGCAGTGCTCGTCGTGGGTCAGGGTCGGGCTCTCCCCCGTGGTACCGACCGGCACTATGCCGTGGGTGCCTTGCTCTATGTGCCACTCCACCAGACGAGCCAGCGCGGCCTCATCCAGCTGGTCCTGCTTGAACGGGGTGATCAGGGCAACTATCGAACCTTGAAACATGGATTTCCTTCTCCTGAATGGGTGGTTTGGTCAATAAAAAGCCCCGGTACGAGGGTCGCTACCGGGGCTTGAATCGTCTCAGGGATGAGAGGTTACGCGCGCACGTCAGCAGGCCCGGGGAACAGGCTGTGTTTATGCTTTCGTTTCGATACGCGCTGGCGCATGGCTCATCTCTGGATATATAAGGTGACTGGCATATTTCGGGAAGGCGGCATAAATGTCAAGGCGAAAGCAGCCATGTATAATGGCCGCCCAAAATTGCGTGGAGAAAACCAATGAGCCGTCCTGTCAGTGCCGTCAGCCAGATGCTGGAACGTAACCAAGCCCTCTTCGTCGGCAAGCGGCTGCTCGTCTGCGGTGCCCTGGAGGATGACTACCCACGCCAGCTGGCCGAACTGACCGATTCCCTGACCGTCTTCACCACCGACTACTGCTACTACCTCGGCCAGCAAGAGGCTCTCGGGGATCGCATCCTGTTCGATCACCAACTCGGCGGCGCCCCCCGCTTCGATGCCCTGCTGCTGCTGATGCCCAAGGCCAAGGCCGAGGCCCAATACCTGCTGGCCATGATGACCCCCTTGCTGGAAGCGGGCGCCGATCTCTTGCTGGCGGGGGAGAACCGGGGGGGGATCAACGGTGCCGACAAGCTGCTGGCAGCCTATGGGGATAAGCCCATCAAGCGGGACTCGGCGCGCCGCTGCTCCCTCTATCACGGTGAGCTAGGCAAGCCGGTCGCCCCGTTCGAGCTGGATGCCTGGTTCAGCCGCTATGAGTGCAAGGCCGGCGACACGGCGCTGAAGGTGATGGCCCTGCCCGGGGTATTCAGCGCCGATGACCTGGATCTCGGCAGCCAGATGCTGCTGGCGAGCCTCCCCCCCATGTCCGGCAGGCTGCTGGACTTCGGCTGCGGTGCCGGCGTCATCGGTGCCATGCTGGCCAAGCGCAACCCCGAGCTGCAAGTGAACATGGTGGACATCAGCGCCCTGGCGCTGGAGTCCAGCCGCCGTACCCTGGCCGCCAACGGCCTGCAGGGTCACGTGCAGGCCTCCGATGTCTACTCCGATATTGATGGAAAATTCCAACATATCGTCTCGAACCCGCCCTTCCACGCCGGGCTCAAAACCTTCTATGCCGCCACCGAAACCTTCCTGGAAAAGGCCCCCGCCTACCTCAGTGCCAACGGCTCCCTGACCATAGTCGCCAACGCCTTCTTGCGATATCTGCCTATACTGGAGGCTCACTTCAGACAGACCGAGGTGATCGGCAGCGATGCCAAATTCAAGGTCTATCTGAGCAAAGTGTAATTAAGTGTAACGGCTGTCATAAAAGCAGTAGAGAGTGCCAGACGGAATCTGTTAAGGTGAAAGAAAACGATTTCCACCCCTTTCGGGGTGTTTTTTCGCAGCAGACTGAAAACCTTTTCATACAGAGAGAGAAATACGATGGCAGGCATTTTGACCATGATTTTGGCAGGGGGAGAAGGGACCCGTCTCCAGCCACTGACCACCACCCGCAGCAAACCCTCGGTGCCCTTTGGCGGCAGTTACCGGCTGATCGACTTCGTCCTCAACAACTTCGTCAACGCCGACTTCCTGCGCATCTATGTGCTCACCCAGTTCAAGTCCCAATCCCTCTACCTGCATATGAAGAAGGGCTGGAACATCGTCGGCATCACAGATCGCTTCATCGACCCCATCCCGGCCCAGATGCGGATGGGCAAGCGCTGGTATGACGGCACCGCGGACGCCATCTACCAGAACCTGCGCTTCATCGAGACCTCGGATCCCGAGCACGTCTGCATCTTCGGCTCGGATCACATCTACAAGATGGACGTGAGCCAGATGGTCTCCTTCCACAAGCAGAAGGCCGCCGCCATGACGGTCGCCGCCCTGCGCATGCCCATCGAGGAGGCTAGCGCCTTCGGGGTGATCGAGGTGGATCAGGAGGGGCGGATGATAGGCTTCGAGGAAAAACCCAAGCATCCCAAACACATCCCCGGGGATCCGACCCAGGCCCTGGTCTCCATGGGCAACTACATCTTCGAGACCGAGACGCTGTACCGCGAGCTGAAGCGGGATGCCGCCGAGGAGAACTCCAGCCACGACTTTGGCAAGGACATCATCCCCAGCCTCTACCCCCGCACCCCCGTCTATGTCTACGACTACAGCAGCAACCGGATCCCGGGGGAGAAACCCAACGTCTACTGGCGCGATGTGGGGACGCTGGACTCCTATTGGCAGGCACACATGGACCTGGTGGCCGACGATGCCCCCTTCTCCCTCTACAACCGCAAGTGGCCGCTGCACACCCACTATCCGCCCCTGCCCCCCGCCACCTTCATCGACACCGACGACTGCAAGGTGAAGATCGCCAACTCCCTGATCTCCGGCGGCTGTTTCATCCAGGGTAGCCAGATCCAGCGCTCCATCCTGGGCTTTAGCTGCAACATAGGCCCCTGCAGTCACATCAGCGAATCCGTGCTGCTGGGGGACGTGAAGATCGGGGAAGGCTGCTCAATTCGGCGCGCGATCATAGATAAAAACGTTGAAATTGCACCCGGCACCGTGATCGGTGAGAATCTGGACCATGACAGAGAGAGGTTTACCGTGTCCGAAGGCGGTATCGTCGTGGTACCTAAGGGAGCAAGAGTTGGTTACTAGCCCGTTGAAAATCCTGTTTGTTGCCTCTGAGGTCGAGGGGTTGGTGAAGACCGGGGGCCTGGCGGACGTGGCCAGAGCCCTGCCACTGAATCTCGCCCGCCAGGGCCACGACGTTCGCATCATCCTGCCCTTCTACCAGACCCTCAAGCGCCGGGACGAGGCGACACTCATCGCCTCCCGCTGGCTGCCCACCCCACCGGATCGGGCCGACATCAGCTATCGCATCTACCAGCTGGAACTGGACGGGGTCTGCGTCTACCTGCTGGATTGCCCGCAGTACTTCGAGCGCCCCCAGCTCTACGCGGAGAACAACCAGGCCTACCCCGACAACGGCGAGCGGTTCGCCTTCTTTGCCGCCGCCACCCTGCACGCCTGTGAACAGCTTGCTTTTGCCCCCGACATCGTCCACTGCAACGACTGGCACACCGGTCTGCTGCCGCTGCTGCTCAAGACCCGCTATGCCGGCAACCCCTTCTTCCAGCACACCCGTTCGGTCATCAGCATCCATAACGCTGCCTTTCAGGGGGTGTTCGATCGCCCGCAGTTCTGGGCCCTACCCGAGATCACCGACTACGAGCGGCGCATCAACTACGACTACGGCCACGTCAACCTGCTCAAATGCGGGGTGCTCTATGCGGACAAGATCAATGCGGTCAGCCCCAACTATGCCAACGAGCTGCTGACTCACCTGGGTGCCCACGGCATGGCCAGCGTGTTCCAGCAGCGGGCCAGCGATCTGTGCGGCATCCTCAACGGCTGCGACTATCAGGACTGGGATCCCGCCTGCGACACCTACCTGCCCGCGACCTATGACGCCGACCACCTCGCCGGCAAGGGTATCTGCAAGCAGACTCTGCAGCAGGAGGCGGGCCTTCCCGCTGCAGATTTGCCGATTTACGGCATGGTATGTCGCCTGACCGAGCAGAAAGGGGTCCATCTGCTGATCCCCACCCTGACCAAGTTCCTGCAGCATCAGGTCCAGCTGGTCATCGTCGGCTCCGGCGACCCGTCCCTCGCCGCCCAGCTGCAGGCCATCGCCCAGCAACACGCCGACAAGTTCGCCTTCATCAACGCCTACGACGATCGGCTGGCCCATCTGGTGGAGGCGGGCGCCGACTTCTTCCTGATGCCCTCCCTGTTCGAGCCCTGCGGCCTCAACCAGATGTACAGCCTGGCCTACGGTACCCTGCCGCTGGTGCGAGCCGTCGGCGGCCTGAAGGATACCGTCGTGGACTGGGACGCTGACCCTGCGCGGGCCACCGGTTTTTGCTTCAACGATCCCACCGCCAGCACCCTGCTCGATGCCATGCGTCGCAGCCTGCTCCACTACCTGCAGGAACCGGAGCGCTTTGCCAAGGTGCAGCGTACGGCCATGCAGACCCGTTTCAACTGGGCAGACTCCGTGACCCAATACGAGCAGATGTATCGGGATGCGCTGGCCAGGGACAAGCGCTGATTGCTGAAGTTTTGTGCCCTTGGCGCGGCTTTATCCGTCAACAGCGAAAAAAGTCCCCTTTGGCTGTTGACGCTCCCCCAAAACTCTATAGAATCCCCCACCGCAGTGATGCGAAGGTGGCGGAATTGGTAGACGCGCTAGCTTCAGGTGTTAGTGTCCCACGGATGTGAGGGTTCGAGTCCCTCTCTTCGCACCATACTGCGACATGCTTCATCGATGGCATGGAAAACAAGATTGATGACAATGTGCGAAGGTGGCGGAATTGGTAGACGCGCTAGCTTCAGGTGTTAGTGTCCCACGGATGTGAGGGTTCGAGTCCCTCTCTTCGCACCATGCTTTTATCAGACAGCATGTAAATCCAGACTGATAACCCGATGTGCGAAGGTGGCGGAATTGGTAGACGCGCTAGCTTCAGGTGTTAGTGCCCCCCGGGTGTGAGGGTTCGAGTCCCTCTCTTCGCACCATGCTTTTGTCAGACAGCATGTAAATCCAGACTGATAACCCGATGTGCGAAGGTGGCGGAATTGGTAGACGCGCTAGCTTCAGGTGTTAGTGCCCCCCGGGTGTGAGGGTTCGAGTCCCTCTCTTCGCACCATGCTTCTGACATGTAAAATCAGAGAATGCGCTCCAACCGCATTTAAAAACCAGCTGGAGAAAATCAGTGTGCGAAGGTGGCGGAATTGGTAGACGCGCTAGCTTCAGGTGTTAGTGTCCCACGGATGTGAGGGTTCGAGTCCCTCTCTTCGCACCATCTATCATGCAAAAGGCCCATCACGAGAGTGATGGGCCTTTTGTTTTTGTGGCTCATGGCTATGCTGTTGATAACACTAGGCCACCACAGGGGCGACCCATGATCCTGGATACCGACATTCACAACTTCTATGAGCATCTGGTGCTCAAGGAGATAGAGAAACAGGGGCTGGGTCAGGCCCTGAGCCCCCAGCAACTGGCGGATCTCTGCTGCCTGACCCTGAACCAGCTTCCCGCCCACTACATTCGCCACAACGTCGACATGATCTACTTCACCACAGAGGTCGAGCGCACCGAGATGGAGCAGAGGGTCATCGCCGCGCTGCGCCAGGCCCATGACAGGATCCTGGCCGTTCCCTCCCGCTAGCGACTAGTGCCAGCTCTGCTGCCAGATCAGGGCCACCACCCCCGTCATGCCCGCCACCGGCAGCAGGATCAACACAGGCCTCAGCCTGGGTTCCAGCATGACCCAGGCCGCCAGCAGGAACCCCAGGCTCCAGATGCCGTATGCCTTGTCCTGACCCCAACCCAATACCGCAAGCCCCCCTGCCAATAGCAGGCAGCGCACTATCCAGATCATGGTGAATTCCCTCTCGCAACGATTGATAATAATTATCATTTGTATTTTATGAGGGTGCAATCGGACTTTCCTATGGGTCTCGTCCATTTGTGTGGCATCGACCAAACACTCAAAAAATGCTTACGAGATCAACTAATGGGCAAGTTTTTCAATCATTAATGCATTTTTGCTAAATAAGTTGGGATTTCGGGCCTTGGGTTTGTGGTAGATTGCGCCCTCTTTTTGGGTTGGCTCCTCGGGATACTCGTATCCACAGGACGAGAGGCTCCAACCTTGGCGAGCAAGAGTTTAGGAAGTATCTATGCAAAACCAACAAAACCACATCCGATTGCCAAGCATGCCGCAGGTGTTTGCCTGCCTGGCGATTTTCCTGGCCCTGGCCTTCTCCTTCACCAGCGTGCTCGATCTGCCAATCCAGTTGGCGCTGTTCATCGCCTGGTTCGTCATCATGGGGCTCGGCATCCGGCTCGGCCATGATTACAAGTCCCTGGAGCAGGCCGCCGTCGACGGCGTCGCCAAGGGGATGGGGGCCATCCTGATACTGGTCTCCGTCGGGGCGCTGGTGGGCACCTGGATTGCCGGCGGCATAGTCCCCAGCATCATCTACTTCGGCCTCAAGGTGATTCACCCGTCCATCTTCCTGCTGGCGACCCTGATCATCTGCTCCCTCACCTCGCTGGCGACCGGCACCTCCTGGGGCTCCGCCGCCACCGCTGGCATCGCCATGATGGGCATAGGCCACAGCCTGGGGGTACCCGCGCCCCTGGTGGCGGGCGCCGTGCTCTCCGGCGTCTACTTCGGTGACAAGCTCTCCCCCCTCTCCGATTCCGTGGTGCTGGCATCCACCATGTCCAACGTCGACGTGGTGGAACACATCAAGGGCATGCTGCCCATCAGCCTGTTCTCCTATGTCATCACGGCCGCCCTGTTCACCGTGGTCGGCATGCAGTACTCCGGCAATGTCAGCCTGGAGCAGGTCAACCTAGTGATGGAGGCCCTCGACAAGCAGTTCAACATCACGCCGCTGGCCATAGTCCCCGTGGTGCTGGTGCTGGGCCTCTTGGCCAACCGCAAGCCAGCCTTCCCGGTGATCAGCTTCGGTGCCCTGCTGGGCCTTGTCTGGGCCATCGCCTTCCAGGGCATGGATCCGGTCAAGGCAATGCACTCGGCCTACAGCCCCTTCCCCATCGTCTCCGGGGTCGACTTCATCGACAACATCCTGGGTCGTGGCGGCATGGAGTCTATGCTGGGGTCCGTCGCCGTCATCATCTTCGGCCTGGGCTTCGGCGGTCTGCTGGAGAAGGTCGGCATCCTGGCGGTCATCGCCAGCGCCTTCGAGAAACGGATCAACGGCGCCGGCAGCCTGACTACTCACACCATAGGCACCGCCTTCCTGGCCAACGTGTTCGGCTCGGCCATGTATGTGTCGCTGATCCTGACCCCCAAGATCATGGCCAAGAACTACGACCGGCTGGGACTGGCGCGCAAGAACCTCTCCCGCAACGCCGAGTTCGGCGGTACCCTCACCTGTGGCATGGTGCCCTGGAGCGACAACGGCATCTTCATGGCCGGGGTGCTGGGGGTCGCGACCCTGGACTACCTGCCCTACATGTGGCTCAGCTTCACCTGCATCATAGTGACCATCACCCTCGCCTATCTGGGCAAGGGGGTGAACCGGCTGCCGGTGATCGAGGCGGCCAGCTCCCGCTAAGCATTCAAAGACAATGACAAAGGCGCCTGCGGGCGCCTTTCGTTTGGACGTCGTTCGCGGTTAAGCTGACTGCTCACCCAGTGGCAGGATGCCCAGATGAACTTCACCTTTCGCCAGATCCGCTATTTCGTCGCCGTGGCCGACAGTTTCTCGGTGAGTCGCGCCGCCGCCGAGCTGCACATCTCCCAGTCTGCGGTCACCAGCGCCATCCGCGAGCTGGAGACCGAACTCGGCGCCGCCCTGTTCGAGCGCAACCCGCGCGGGGTCAGCCTCACCGCCCAGGGCCACCAGTTTTTGCTGCATGCCAGACGCATCCTCGGCGCCATGACGGAGGCGGGCCAGTCCCTCAAGGCGGTGGCCCAGCAGGATCAGGGTCAGCTCACCCTGGGAGTGACTACCCTGGTGGCCGGTTACTACCTGTCGGAAGCCCTCGGCCGTTTTCGCCGCGCCTTCCCGGCGGTGCGCATCGAGGTGAAGGAGGACGAACAGCCCTATCTCGAGCACCAGATCGTCAACGGTGAGGTGGACGTGGGGATCCTGATGACGAACCGCACCATCCGCCAGGAGGCGTTCGATACCGAGCTGCTGACCCGCTCACCGCTGCGGCTCTGGCTCGCCGCCAACCACCCCCTCTGCGCCGAGTCCAGCCTCTCCCTCAAGGCCCTCGCCGAGGAGCCCATGATCTCCCTCACCGCCGATCAGCTGGATCAGATCATCGGCTCCGGCCTGCGCCGCTACGGGGTCGCTCCCCGCATCGTGCTGCGCACCGCCTCGGTGGAGGCGGTGCGCAGCCTGGTGGCCAGCCAGCTTGGGGCCGCCCTGCTGCCGGATTTCGCCTACCGCCCCTGGTCCCTGGAGCAGGAGCGGGTCGAGGCCCGCCCCATCAAGGAACCCATCCCCGCCATCGATATAGGCCTGGTATGGCGCCGTGGCTCGCACCTGAGCTGGACCGCCCGTGAGTTCATCGACATAGTGCGGGATCAGAGCCGGTTGCGGGCCCGTCAACCCGCGTTTCGTTAAGAGGCGCATCTCTGAAATTCAGATTCATCTGCACTCGATATCGATTTTTCAGATACCAAGTCGGTTAAAAATTGAAATTCTCATTACGACGTCCCTCTCCTACGCTCATGGCAGTTAACAGGATGTTAATGCCATGACGATGTCGCCATGGCTCCCGATCATGCAAGGAGCGCAAGATGAAACTGACCCCACTGACCCTGGCCCTGATCCCGGCCCTGCTGGCTGGCCAGACCCAGGCTGCCCCCACCGAGCTCGGCAAGGGTGAAGGCCAACTCAATATCGTGGCCTGGGCCGGCTACGTGGAGCGCGGCGAGACCGACAAAAACTACGACTGGGTGACCGGCTTCGAAAAGGAGACCGGCTGCAAGGTCAGCGTCAAGACGGCGGCCACCTCGGACGAGATGGTGGCCCTGATGAACGAGGGGGGCTTCGATCTGGTGACCGCCTCCGGCGATGCCAGCCTGCGCCTCATCGCAGGCGGCAAGGTGCAGGCCCTGAACCTGGCGCTCATCCCGAGCTACGGCAAGGTTGATCCCCGCCTGCAGAGCGCCCCCTGGCACACGGTGGATGGCAAGCACTACGGCGTGCCCTACCAGTGGGGCGGCAATATCCTGATGTACAACACCAAGACCTTCCCCAAGGCCCCCGACTCCTGGAGTGTGGTGTTCGAGGAGCAGACCCTGCCGGACGGCAAGTCCAACAAGGGGCGAGTACAGGCGTTCGACGGCCCCATCCACATCGCCGATGCGGCCCTCTACCTGATGAGCCACCAGCCTGGGCTCGGCATCAAGGATCCCTACGAGCTGAACGAGGATCAGTACAAGGCCTCCCTCGAGCTGTTGCGCAAGCAGCGCCAGTTGGTGGGGCGCTACTGGCACGACGCCTTCGTCCAGATCGATGACTTCAAGAATGAAGGGGTGGTCGCCTCCGACTCCTGGCCCTTCCAGGCCAACACCCTGATCGCCGACAAGCAGCCCATCGCCACCACTGTGCCCAAGGAGGGGGTCACCGGTTGGGCCGATACCAGCATGGTACACAGCGAGGCCAAGAACCTGACCTGCGCCTACAAGTGGCTGGAGCACTCCCTCAACAACAAGCTGCAGGGGGATCTCGCCTCCTGGTTCGGCTCGGTACCCGTGGTACCCGCCGCCTGTGAGGGCAATACCCTGCTCGGGGCCGATGGATGCAAGACCAACGGCATCGACAACTTCGATCGGGTTCACTTCTGGCGCACGCCGGTTTCCCAGTGCAAGAGCCAGGGTACCTGTGTCCCCTACTACCGCTGGGTCTCGGACTATATCGCCATCCTAGGTGGTCGCTGATCCCCTTCAGGTAAACGACACCTGACATAGCCCTCTTGCGGGCCGGGTGGAGACCCGGCCCGGTTAGATGACAAGGACGTATCATGACAGCCGTACAATTTGACCGGGTCAGCCGCCACTATGGCGAGTTGAAGGCGGTCGACGACATCTCCTTCCAGATCCCCGCCGGCGAGTTCTTCACCCTCCTGGGCCCGAGCGGGTCAGGCAAGACCACCTGCCTGCGGATGATCGCCGGCTTCGAATACCCGAGCGCAGGCGAGATCCGCCTGTTCGGCGAGCCCTGCTCACGGGTGCCGCCCTACGATCGCAACCTCAACACCGTGTTCCAGGACTATGCGCTCTTCCCCAACATGGATGTGCGCGACAACATCGGCTATGGCCTGATGCTCAGGGGCGTGCCAAAGACGGAACGCTATCGCAAGGTGGACGAGATGCTGGAGCTGGTGCGCCTGCCCGGCGTCGGCAATCGCCGCCCAGGCCAGCTATCCGGCGGCCAACGCCAGCGCATCGCCATCGCCCGGGCGCTGATCAACCAGCCGCGCATCCTGCTGCTGGACGAGCCGCTCGGCGCACTGGATCTCAAGCTGCGCGAGCAGATGCAGCTAGAGCTGAAAGCCTTGCAACGCCAGCTCGGCATCACCTTCATCTTCGTCACCCACGATCAGCAGGAGGCGCTCTCCATGAGCGACCGCATCTGCATCTTCAATCAGGGCAGGATAGAGCAGATAGCCCCGCCGGATAGGATCTACGACGCCCCGGCCACCCCCTTCGTCGCCCGCTTCGTCGGCACCGTCAACCTGTTCGAGGGGGAGCAGGCCAGGCGCCTGTGTGGCGACAGCAGCCAGATGATGGTGCGTCCGGAGCGGATCCGCCTGAGCGAAGCCGGCAGCCCCGGCTGGTCGGGGGAGATCCGCGAGGTGGAATACCTGGGGGCCTTCGTGCGCTACCGGGTCAGCCTGGGTGAACAGCTCGAGATCATCGTCAACCACCCCAACGAGGGGCAGGAGCGCCTCCCCCACGGCGCCCGGGTCAGCCTCAGCTGGCCGGAGCAGGCCATTCACCGCCTGACGGCTTCCGAACCGGAAGCTCAGTCATGAGCCTCCCCCAGAGTGCGAGCCTTCCCATGAACCCTGTCTCTGCACCATCGACCCTTCGGCCGCTACGGCGCCTCTCCACCCTGCTCTATGGCCGCCCCGGCCTGCTGCTGGGGATCCTGCTGGGCCCACCGCTGATCTGGCTCGGCATCATCTATGTGGGTTCCTTGCTGATGCTGCTCTCCAACGCCTTCTTCGGGCTGGACGAGTTCAGCGGCCAGATACGCCACGAGCTGGGACTGCAAAACTTCGTCGCCCTGCTGCGACCCGAGAACCTGGACGTCATCCTCAGAACGGTAGGCATGGCGCTGCTGGTGACCCTGGCCTGCGCCCTGCTCGGATTCCCCGTCGCCTACTACATGGCGCGCTACACCAGCGGCAAGACCCGGGCCCTGTTCTACCTCGGCATCATGCTGCCACTCTGGTCCAGCTACCTGGTGCGGGTCTACGCCTGGAAGCTGATCCTGGCCAAGGAGGGAGTCATCAGCTGGCTGGCGGGGAGCCTTGGGCTGGACTGGCTGTTGGACGGCATCCTCTCCCTGCCGGTGATAGGCGGCCCCTCACTGTCGTTCTCACGGCTCGGCACCTTCATCGTGTTCGTCTACGTCTGGCTGCCCTTCATGATCCTGCCGATCCAGGCAGCGGTGGAGCAGATCCCGCGCTCTCTGCTGGAGGCGAGCGGCGATCTCGGCGCTACCCCGGCCCAGACCTTCCGTACCCTGATCCTGCCGTTGGCACTGCCGGGCGTGGTCGCGGGATCCATCTTCACCTTCTCTCTGACTCTGGGGGACTACATCATCCCGGGCATCATAGGCAACTCGACCATGTACATAGGCCAGGTGGTCTATATCCAGCAGGGCACGGCGGGCAATCTGCCGTTCGCCGCCGCCTTCTCCCTGGTACCCATCCTCATCATCGCCATCTATCTGGCCATCGCGAAACGTCTGGGAGCCTTCGATGCGCTCTAATTCATCTGCCAGCTCGCTCATCAGCGAGGGACAGCGCCCATCCGGGCTGCTGAAATACGCCGCCATCGGCGGGCTGCTGTTCCTGCATATCCCCATCCTGTTTATCTTCCTCTACGCCTTCACCAGCGAGAGCAAAAGCTACCAGTTCCCGCCCCCCGGCCTGACTCTGAAGTGGTTCGAGGTGACGCTGAACCGGCCGGACGTGTGGCGCGCCATCCAGCTGTCGCTGGAGGTGGCGGGACTCGCGACCCTGGCCGCCATGGTGCTCGGCACCCTGGCGGCAGGGGCCATCGCCCGCAGCCGCTTCTTCGGCCAGGAGGTGGTGTCGCTGCTGCTGGTGCTGCCCATCGCCCTGCCCGGTATCGTCACCGGCATCGCGCTGCGCTCCGCCTATGGCCTGATGGAGATCCCGTTCAGCTTCTGGACCATCGTCATCGGCCACGCCACCTTCTGCGTGGTGGTGGTCTACAACAACGCCCTGGCGCGCTTTCGCCGCACCAACCAGAGCCTCATCGAGGCGTCCATGGATCTCGGGGCTGACGGCTTCCAGACCCTGCGTTACGTGATCCTGCCGAACCTCGCCACCGCGCTGCTGGCGGGGGGAATGCTGGCGTTCGCACTCAGCTTCGACGAGGTGATCGTCACCACCTTCACCGCGGGTCAGCAGACCACATTGCCCATCTGGATGTATCAGGAGCTGATCCGCCCCCGGGACAGACCCGTCACCAACGTGGTGGCCCTCATCATAGTGGCCGTCACCACCATCCCCATTCTGCTTGCCTACTACCTCACCCGTGACGGCCAGGACGTCGCCGGCAGCGGCAAATAACGACTCAACGCGTGCGCAAGGATGCAACCATGAAGCTCAATACCCAACTCTTGATCGACGGCCAGTTTGTCACCGGAGACGGCCCGACCGAGCCCGTCCTCAACCCCGCCACCGGCGAGCTCATCGCCTCGGTGCCGGAAGCCTCGTTCGAACAGGTAAGCAGGGCGGTGAACGGCGCCCAGCGCGCCTTCGCCCAGTGGAGCCGCACCACCCCGGCCCAGCGCAGCAACCTGCTGCTGCGCCTCGCCGACGCCATAGAGCGCCACGCCGAGGAGTTCGCGGCGCTGGAATCCCTCAACTGCGGCAAGCCCTATCTGGCAGTGCTGAACGACGAATTGCCCGCCGTGGTGGACTGCTTCCGCTTCTTCGCCGGGGCGGCCCGTTGCCTGCAAGGACCGCTGGCGGGGGAGTATATCGAGGGGCACACCAGCATGATCCGCCGGGATCCCATAGGCGTGGTGGGCAGCATAGTGCCCTGGAACTATCCGCTGATGATGGCGGCCTGGAAGATGGCGCCCGTGCTCGCCGCCGGCAACACCGTGGTGCTCAAGCCCTCCGAGCAGACCCCACTGACCGCCCTGCGCCTCGCCGAGCTCGCCAGCGAGCTCTTCCCCCGCGGCGTCATCAACATCGTCTGCGGCCGGGGCGAGAGCGTGGGCGCGCCGTTGGTGGAACACCCCTTGGTACGCATGGTGTCGCTGACCGGCGATATCGCCACCGGCCAGAAGATCCTGCAGAGCGCCGCCCGCACCATGAAGCGCACCCACCTAGAGCTGGGCGGCAAGGCCCCCGTCATCATCTTCGATGACGCGGATCTGGAGGCCGTGGTGGCGGGCATTCGCACCTTTGGCTTCTACAACGCCGGCCAGGACTGCACCGCCGCCTGCCGCATCTACGCCCAGAGCAAGATCTACGACAAGTTTGTCGCCGCCATGACAGAGGCCGTTTCCTCCATCAAGGTGGGGAGCCAGCGCGAGGAGGGGGTGGAGATGGGGCCGCTCATCTCGGACCGCCAGCGCAACCGGGTCGCCAGCTTCGTGGAGCGGGCCCAGAGCAGCGGCCACGTGGAGGTGACGACGGGGGGCAAGATCCGTGCAGGCAACGGCTTCTTCTTCGAGCCGACCCTGATCGTCGGCGCCCGTCAGGAGGACGAAATCGTGCGGCGCGAGGTGTTCGGCCCCGTGGTGTCGGTGACGCGTTTCAACGACGCCGAGCAGGTGGTGCAATGGGCCAACGACTCGGACTATGGCCTCGCCTCCTCCGTCTGGACCCGGGATCTGGGCCTCGCCAGCAAGGTGGCGAGCCACCTGCAGTACGGCTGCACCTGGATCAACACCCACTTCATGCTCTGCTCGGAGATGCCCCACGGCGGCATGAAGATGTCCGGCTACGGCAAGGATCTCTCCCTCTACGCGCTGGAGGACTACACGGTGCCGCGCCACATCATGGTCAAGCTCTGAAAAGCACAAGGCTGGCCCTCAGGCCAGCCTTGCTGTATTGCCGTACGTCGATTTTCCCCTTCTTTGTCCATCCTTGGCTCAAGACCCTGATCACCCCCACTTTCTTATGACAGCCGCCACTGCCAGTGGTGATCCAAGATCAACAGACCAAACAGCAGCATCAAGTGATAAATGGAGAAACGGAAGGTGCGCATCGCCTGGGCGGGGCGGTCAGACACCTTCAGCAACCAACCATGCCAGCAGAACCAGAGGTTCAACACCAGGCTGCCGACCAGATAAATGAGGCCGGACATGCCGATCAGGTAGGGCAGCAGGCAGATCAGGGTCAGCATCAGCAGATAAAACAGGATGGCTGTCTTGGTGAACTCGATGCCATGGGTGACCGGCAGCATGGGAATATTGGCGCCGGCATACTCATCGCGCCGGTGGATTGCCAGGGACCAGAAATGTGGGGGAGTCCAGGTGAAGATGATCATCACCAGCAACCAGGGCTCGGCCGAGAGCTGCCCCGTGATGCTGATCCACCCCAGCAACGGTGGCATGGCCCCTGCCAGCCCGCCGATGACGATGTTTTGAGGGGTAGCCTTCTTCAGCAGCAGGGTATAGACGATGGCATAACCAAACAGGCTGGCCAGGGTCAGCCAGGCGGTCAGAGGATTCACCCCCCAATAGAGCAGCACAAATCCAGAAGCCGCCAACCATAGCGCGAAAATCATGGCAGCCCGAGTACTGATCCGCCCCCTCGCCACCGGGCGCCAACGCGTCCTGCGCATCTGGGCGTCGATACTGCTATCCAGGCTGTGATTCATGGCCGCCGCGGCCGAAGCCAGCAACCCTATCCCCGCCAGCCCCAGCACCATGTTATCCAGGGAGGCGATCGTCGGCTCGGCCAACAGCATGCCGACCCAGGCCGTCAGCAGCAGCAGGGCCACCACTTTCGGCTTGGTCAGCTGGTAGTAGTCCCGTAGCAACGGGAGATCGAATAGCTGCGCCAGCGACTTGCCGTTCATATCCGGCTCCGGATCGCCAGAGGCGACAACGAGGGGAAGGTGGCGGCGTGGGAGAGGTGCCGACGAGCCAGCACACACACCACCAGCAGGTGCGCCCCCACCAAGTTATGGGCGAGCGCGTTGGCCAGAGGCAGGGCGAGGTGCACATTGGCCAGTCCCAGAGCTATCTGAACCAGCAGCAGGGTGAGGAGCAGAGATCCGAACGCTCGCATCGGCCCACTATGACGGATCAGGCCCAGTGCGAAGCCTCCCACCAGCAGGGCCGCGGCCAAAGCCCCCAGTCGATGGGCGATATGAATGGTCTGGCGCGCCTCCTTGCCCATCACTCCGAACTCGTAGCTGGCATGGCCGAGGGGCAGATGGAAGGCCTCCTCCCACGCCAGTTGGTCCTGCCAACCGGCCTGACAAACCGGCAGCTCGGCGCAGGCCATGGCAGCATAGTTGGATGAGGTCCAGCCTCCCAGGGCAATCTGGATCAAGAGCATGCCGCAGGCGAGAGTGCCCAGCCAGGTGAGCCCCTGGCCACAGACGATGGCTTGGCGGGCTTGCCCTAATTCGCTGCGATAGAGCCACAGCAGGGTCAGGATCGCAAAGCCACCGAGCAGGTGTGTCGTCACCACCAGGGGGTGCAGTGCCAGGGTCACGGTCCACATGCCAAGCGCCGCCTGCCCGATTACCAATACCAGTAGCGCCCCCGAGAGAAAACGCAGGCGGCCACCAGCACGCCAGCTCAGAACAAACAGGGTCGTGATGAGGCAACCCAGGGCCCCGGCAAAATAACGATGTACCATCTCGCTACGGGCCTTGTGAGGCTCAAGTGGGCTATCTGGATAAAGCAGGGTCGCCTGTTCGGCATGTGCTTGCTGTGGAATGGCCAGGGAGCCGTAACAACCTGGCCAGTCGGGGCAGGCAAGCCCCGCATCGGTAAGCCGGGTATAGGCGCCGAGCAGAATGACCAGCACGGCCAGTGCGATGGCGATCGAGGCCAATATCTTCTGCAGTCTCATTGCACGCCTCGCTGATACTTGAGCAGTTGCTGTAGATCCGACAGCACCGCCTTGCCAAACAGGGGCCACTGACTGCTGTTGTCCGGTACCTCGTAGTGCAATATGGCCAGCCCCTGGGGATCGACCAGCATCAACTCATCCGCCTGCAATCCTTTGGCAGTGCCAAGGGATGACAACGGGAGGGGTACTAGTGCCAACTTGTCCCCATTGCGCCCTAGGGCGCTCTGGATCCGCTGCATCAGGGCAGGCACCTGCTGGCACAGAGCCTCACAACGTTCAGGCTCCAGATAGACCAGACGCCACTGACTCTCATGTGTCGAGAGCGGTGGTAGCAGATAGACCTCCCTCTGCAACCACTGTCCCTTGCTGCGGGTACCGGCCTCATACCAGCCCTGATGCAGGGTCAGCGCCGCCAGCAATACGGGCAGCAGGATCACCAGCGCAAAGGCAAGCGGCACCTTCCATCTAGTCCATTCGTTCATGACGAGCCCCTCCTTGTCAGCACCAGCCCCCCCACCAGCATCACCATTGCCAGCCCCAGCCATTGCAACGCATAGGCCCTGTGCTTCTCGGGCGGCATGACGTTGTGCTGGTAGTGGTAGAGAAACGGAGAACTCTTTTGATAGAAAATGGCGTCGGCGAGGGGCAAACCGGTCTGTTCACTCAGGCTGGCAACCCTGACGGACTGGATCCGGTTCGGATAAGGGCCGCTCTCTATGTTCTGGCCGAGCAGCAGGCCACCAGGCTTAATTCGCAGCAGGCCATCCAGTGCCAGCACAGACGGGATCGCGGGCGCGGGCAACTGATCCCGACTGACCGGAGCCGCGATCCAACCCAGATTGACCAGGAGCAGGGGTTCCTTCGACGAAGCGGTGCCGGTCAAGGCCGTGCCGTCATCGGCCCGGACCGGGATGATGACGTCATAGCCGATTTCCCCCTCCATCCCCTGATTGTCCAGCAGCCAGATGTAAGGCCGAAACCACACCACCTGCCCACTCAGCACGGTACCATCGAGCCGCTCCGGTTCACGCCAGTCGAGCCTATCCAGCGTCAGGGGCGCCGATTGCTGCGCCGCGGCCACCTGCTGCAGCCAAGCCTCTTTCTCCGCTGCCCGTTGCCATTGCCAGAGGGCCAGCTTGCACAAAATGGCCGAGGCACCCAGAGTGAATAACAGCACCAGCCAGCGCCGTCGATGGAGTGGTCCTTGCTTGTGCCATGTCGCCGCTTCACGCATATCACGAGGCCCTAACATGTTGATCAAGATAGTGCTGGTGCTCATGTTGCTGCTCATCATAGGGCAGCTGTTCCACGCCCTCTGGCTGATGATGACCACGGATCAGGCGACCAGGAGGATGTCGGCCCCTCTGGGTCGACGGGTCTTCTTCTCCCTGCTGGTGGTCGTCATCCTGCTGCTCTCCCTGGCGATGGGCTGGCTGGAACCCAACCCCCGTCCTTACTGAAGCCGGCCTCACAACAGATAGACGAAGACGAAGAGACAGAGCCAGACCACATCGACGAAGTGCCAGTACCAGGCTGCGGCCTGGAAGGCGAAATGTCGCTCGGGGGTGAAATGACCCCTCAGCACGATACGCAGCCAGATGATGCCAAGAAACAATGTGCCCAGGGTGACGTGCAGGCCGTGGAAACCGGTCAGGATGAAGAAGGTATTGCCATAGATCCCCGAATCCAGCCGCAGTCCCAGCTCCCGATAGGCATGTATGTATTCATAACCCTGTAACCACAGAAAGCTTCCCCCCAGCAGCAGGGTGGCGAACAGCATCCACTTGAGACGAGTACGCTGGTTGTTCTCCAGGCCGGTATGGGCGAACAGCAGGGTGACGGAGGAGCTGAGCAAGATCAGGGTGTTGATGAGCGGAATGCCGTGCCAGGGCATCGCCTGGGTAATGGTGCCGCCAGGTGTCTTGAGCATGGGCCAGTGGGCCGAGAAGTCCGGCCAGAGCAGTTGCGCCGTCATCGCCTTGTTGCCGGCGCCATCCAGCCAGGGCATGGCCAACTGCCGCGCATAGAACAGCACCGCGAAGAAAGCCAGGAAGAACATCACCTCGGAGAAGATGAACCAGACCATGCCCTGTCTGAAGGATCTGTCCATCTGGGCGCTGTAGAGCCCGGTCATGGACTCCTGGATGATGTGGCGAAACCAGCCAAACAACATGAAAACCAGCAGGGCGACGCCCCCCAGCATCAGGTAGCCACCTATCCCCGTCTGCTTGCTGGCGACCTCGTTGACCAGGTGACCAGCCCCGAAGGCCAGCAGGAACAGGGCCATGGCACCTATGATGGGCCAGCGGCTCTGCTCGGGAACATAGTAAGTCTGGGTCGCCTTGGCCATGGTTATTTCCTCTGCGCTAGCGCCGGTGCCGGCTTGGACTTTGTGATGTCATAGAGCGAATAGGAGAGCGTGATGGTGTTGATATCGTCGGGCAGGGCCGGATCTACGTAAAACTTGAGGGGCATCAGCTTGCTCTCCCCCGCCTTTAACTCCTGACGGTTGAAACAGAAGCACTCCACCTTCTTCAGGTAGGCGGCGGCAGTGCCCGGGGAGACAGAGGGAACCGCCTGACCCACCATGGTGCTGTCCGTCGGGTTGAACACCTTGAAGTTGACCTGCCTCATCTCACCGGGCTTCACCGACAGGCGCTGGGTTTCCCCGTTGAACTGCCAGGGCATCTGGGTATCTGCATGGGCCAGGAACTCTACCTGTATGGTCCGCTTGTCATCTATCACGGCGCGCTCCGCCGTGGCCGGCCGATCCGCCGTCTTGCCATTGAGCCCGGTGATCCTGCAAAAGACGTCATACAGGGGGACCAGTGCGAAGGCGAACCCGAACATGAGGACGATGATCAGGGCCAGCTTCCTGAGCAGCGGCCCATGATTGACTTGGTTCATGGGGCCTCCCTAGTGCTCATCCGGCCGGATTTCGGGCGGAACCTTGAAGCTGTGATAGGGAGGCGGCGATGGCAGGGTCCACTCCAACCCCTCGGCCCCTTCCCACACCCGATCCGTCGCCGGCTCCCCTCCCCGGATGCACTTGACCACTCCCCAGACGAAGAGCAGTTGAGACAACCCGAAGGCGACCCCCCCCAGGCTGATGAACATGTTGAAGTCGGCAAACTGCAGCGCGTAGTCCGGGATGCGGCGGGGCATACCCGCCAGCCCGACGAAGTGCATGGGGAAGAACAACATGTTCACCGAGATGAGGGAGCACCAGAAATGCCACTGCCCCAGCCGCTCGTCATACCTGTGCCCTGTCCATTTTGGCAGCCAGTAGTAAGCGGCAGCCAGGATCGAGAAGACGGCGCCGGTGACTAGCACATAGTGGAAATGGGCCACCACGAAATAGGTGTCGTGATACTGGAAATCCGCCGGCGTCATGGCCAGCATCAGCCCCGAGAAGCCGCCTATGGTGAACAGGGTGATGAAGGCGATGGCAAACAGCATGGGGGTCTCGAAGGTCAGGGAACCGCGCCACATGGTGGCGACCCAGTTAAACACCTTCACCCCGGTCGGCACCGCGATCAGCATGGTGGTGTACATGAAGAACAGTTCGGCCACCACCGGCAGCCCGGTGGTGAACATGTGGTGGGCCCACACCATGAAGGAGAGCAGGGCTATGCTGCTGGTGGCATAGACCATGGATCGATAGCCGAACAGCTTCTTGCGGGAAAAGGTCGGGATGATGCTGGAGACGATGCCGAACGCCGGCAATATCATGATGTAGACCTCGGGGTGGCCGAAGAACCAGAAGATATGCTGGAACATCACGGGATCCCCGCCCCCGGCCGCATCGAAGAAACTGGTGCCGAAGTACTTGTCCGTCAGCACCATGGTCACCGCCGCCGCCAGCACCGGCATGACGGCGATGAGCAGGAAGGCGGTGATGAGCCAGGTCCAGACAAACAGCGGCATCCTCATCCAGCCCATGCCCGGCGCCCGCAGGTTGAAGATGGTCACGATGACGTTGATGGCCCCCATGATGGAGGAGATCCCCATGATGTGGATGGCGAACACAAACAGCGCCGTACTGTTGCCGCTGTACTTGGTCGACAAGGGGGCGTAGAAGGTCCAGCCAGAGCTCGGGCCGCCGCCCTCCATGAACAGGCTCGACAGCAGGATCAGGAAGGCAAACGGCAGTATCCAGAAGCTCCAGTTGTTCATCCTGGGCAGCGCCATGTCCGGCGCCCCTATCATCATGGGGATCAGCCAGTTGGCGAGGCCGGTGAAGGCCGGCATCACGGCGCCAAACACCATGATGAGGCCGTGCACCGTGGTCATCTGGTTGAAGAACAGGGGCTCGACCAGTTGCAGCCCGGGCTGGAACAACTCGGCCCGGATCACCATGGCCATGGCACCGCCGGTGAAGAACATGGTCAGCGCGAACAGCAGATAGAGGGTGCCGATATCCTTGTGATTCGTGGTGTATAGCCAGCGCCTCAGACCCGTCGCCGGCTGATGGGCGTGCTCGCCGTGCGGGGTATCCATGATTCCATCACTCATGCCGACGCCTCACTTGTCCTGTTTCAAGATGGACTGCACCTCGGCAGCCTGAACCACATCGCCGGTATTGTTGCCCCAGGCATTGCGCTCGTAAGTCACCACGGCGGCCACCTCCTGCAGGCTGAGCTGCTTGCCAAAGCCGAGCATGGCCGTTCCGCTCTTGCCATGGAGTACCAGATCCAGATGATGGCTCCGATTCTCCGCCATCGTGGTGACCTTGCTGCCCTTGAGGGCGGGGAAGATGCCGGGCAACCCGGTCCCGGCGGGCTGGTGACAGGCGGCACAGTGGCCGAGGAACACCTTCTCGCCGATCTCCATGGCCTGGGGCAGGGTCATGGTCTGGCTTGCCAGATCTTGCTGCTGCGCCTTGGCGGCCGCCTGCTCCCCTGCGGTCTTAACAATCCAGCCATCAAACTCCTCGGCGGATTTCGCCACCACGACGATGGGCATGAAACCGTGATCCTTGCCGCACAGCTCGGCGCACTGCCCCCGGTAGGTGCCCGGTTTGTCTATCCGGGTCCAGGACTCATTGATGTAGCCGGGGTTAGCATCCCGTTTCACCGCGAAGGCGGGCACCCACCAGGAGTGGATGACGTCGTCCGAAGTCATCAGGAAGCGGATCTTCTTGCCGACGGGCAGTACCAGCGGCTGATCGACCTCCAGCAAGTAGTGGTCGCCTTTGGGCTGCTCACCCTTTATCTGCTTCCTGTCGGTAGCCAGCAGGGAGTAGAACTCCACCGGGTGCTCGAGGTACTTGTAATGCCACTTCCATTGGGAGCCGGTGACCAGCACGGTCAGATCGGCCTTGGAGGTGTCTTCCATCTTCAGCAGGGTCGAGGTGGCGGGCACCGCCATGGCCACCAGGATCAACACGGGAATGGCGGTCCAGAGCAGCTCGATGCGGGTGCTCTCGTGGAATTGGGCTGCCTTGGCACCACGGGATTTACGATGACGGACGATGGACCAGAGCATGGCGCCGAACACCAGCAAGCCGATCACGCAACAGATGTAGAAGATGGTCATGTGCAGGTCATAGACCTGCTGGCTGATGGCGGTGGCCCCGCGCGTCATATTGAACGTCAGGTCGCCGGCAGAAACAGGACCCGCAATGAAACCGACGACCCATGGGCCATGGCTAGTTGCATTTTTTCCCACATTGCACTCCCTGTGCACGTTAGAAAAGATGGCAAACATTAACCACTGACAATGCTAACCACCTGAAAATAATGCAGTTATTAAAATCGTTACCACGATCAAGTATTAGTCCATATTCCGAAAAAACCAAAATGGCGCAGCCCCATGAGAAACTCATCAGAGCAGTTGGCGCGATTCAGGGATTTAAGTGATGGTATTGAGTACGGGGTATGAAGGTCATGATGGCCCTGACGGAGGCATCTTAGTCAGCCGGGTAACCCTTCTCTCGCCCCAGGCCGAGTCTGGGGAAGGACAGGCATCATCAAGCCAGACCATCAACGAACGAGGGGCCTGTTGGCCCCCAGTATCTGTATCGACGGTTCCACCGGCCTGATGCCTCCATGAAACGCGCGTTTAGACCCCTATGGAAATCCCGCCCGGGTCTCAGCCCGTCGGCCCGTCCTTCTCCAGCAGACGAGCCAGCAGGCTGCGCAATGCCTTGATGATCGCGGGCTTGCCGGCCAGACCCAAGGCTCTGGCCAGATCCGTCCAGGGGGCATACTGCCAGATGCTCCCGATCAGCAGGCGACGCTCGTCCGAAGCCAATGCATCCAGCACAGCCGTTTGACTCGCCAACCAGCGTTGCAGGCTGGACTGACACAGCTCGAACGGCTTGTGGTGGTAGGCGAAACACTCCAGCTCCAGGCGGTCAAGCTCGTCCGGCGCGAGTCCCCTGATAGGCTCTCCTTGCAGGCACTGCCAGACGATCTCCGCCTCCAGCATCTTGAGCTCCCCCGCCAGCAGGGTTGGCAACTGATGCAGGAAACGCTGGCGCCACTGGGCCAGCTCAGGCTCCCACTGCGTTTTCAGCGCCTTGAGCAGCAGGGCTGCGTGACAGCCGCTGGCGGCATCCCGCTGCAGGCCGATGCGCAGGGTCTTGAGACCGGCCTTGTGCCAGAACGGCAGCAGATCGGCGCTGGCGGAGAAGGCCGACCCCAGATAGTCGAACCCGAGTGCCCAATAATGGGCCTCCAGCTTGCCCAGCAGCATTGAGCCCAAGCCATGGCGATGCAGGCTCGGATGGATGGCGATGCGCATCACCCTGGCGTAGCTGCGCTCACCCGCCGTCATGAAGCCGGAGTGAGCCAGCAGTGACTGGGGTAACAGATGGCCACGGGGACGCCTTCGCCCCGCCCAGATATCCTGAGCCAGGACGGGATCTATCTTGCCCTCTCGTACCACCAGGGCAACCCCGAGCAGATGCTGATCCTGCTCTAGCAGATGGATGTCGAGATCCGGGCTCTCCAGCAGGTATCGCAGATCGCTCGGACTGGTCTGGTAATGGGCCAGCACCAGCAGGCCGAATACCTGGCCGAGTAGCTCATCGTCCTCGGCCAGCCTGTCCTGCTCCAGCAACCGCCAGGCGGGTGCTATCGGTTGCGGCGGCGGCGAGACGTCCGTATCGAGGCCAAGCAGGCGGAACACCAGGGGCTCCAGGGGATCGTACCGGCTCCAGCGGATGGGCTCACTCAGGTGCAGCTCCTGCCAGCCCGGGGTCTGCTTATCCAGAGTCCGTTTGAAACGCAGATGAAAGCCTCGCCCTGTCCCCTCGTAGCCATGCTCGGTGGTGGCGAAGACGATGCGACTGTGACGGGCCAGCATGGCCTCCAGCAGCGGGGTCGGGATGGCGGCCGCCTCGTCCACCATCAGCAGATCAGGCTGCAGATCTCCCTGCACCAGCCGATCCGGCGACACATATTCCAGCCCTTCCAGCCTCCCCTCGCTGGTATCGAGTCCGGCCGCGGCGTGGGCGAAGAGGGTGGCAACCGTTCCCTGCGAGGGGGCCGTCACCGCTATCTTCAGGTTTGGATGCTGGCGCAGCAGATCGGCGGCGGCGAGACCGAGCAGGGTGCTCTTTCCCCGGCCGCGATCCGCGCTGAGTACCAGGGGGCGGCGGCGGTGGCCATGGAGCACTCTGTGAATGGCGGGCAGGGCACAGGCCTGATCCTCGCTCAGCAGGTGACCCGGCCCCAGCGGCCGCCAGTGACCGTTTTCCCCAGGTGGACTCAGCAAGGTGGCGGGATCCCCTGCCAGCAGCCGCACCAGGCGGGCGATAAAACCATGACCGGCCTTGCTCGCGTCCTCCGACTGGGCGACCAGCCGCACTCTGTCCGGATCCGGGAAGGTAGGCCAGCTCTCCCTCGGGGGGGTCAGCAGCAACAGCAGGCCACCGGCGCGCAGGGTACCCGCCAGGGCGCCGAAAGCATCGGGATGGAAACCGCTGAAGGCATTGAAGACGAGCGTGTCGCACTCCTGGCCGAGTCGTTGCAGCGCCTTGGCGGCCGGCATGGGATCATGGCGGGCAGGGCCCTCCCCCAGCCAGAACACCGCCTCCCCCAGCCAGGGCTCGGCCCGGGCGATGCAATCGGCCTCCCCCCCTTCCAGCCAGACCAGTCGCCGCTCACCACAGCGAGCGAGGGAGTGGCGCAGCGCGCTTGCGTCAACGGGGTTCATGAGGCGGCGGGATCACCGCCTCGGGTGCGAGGCTCGAACATCTTCTCCCCCATCTGATCGATAAAGGTATGGGCTTTTTGCACCATGAAGCGCTCGGCATCGGCCGGATTGACGAACAGGTCGGAGCGAATGAATCTGTGGGTCAGCACCTCGCCACCCACCTCCTTGGTGATGCGGCCGGCCAGTCGATACTGGCCCCCTTCCGCCATGGGTTCGGGGTAGATGAGGTAGCCGACGTACTCGGTCGGGGTCACCTCGACGGCTGGCGCCACCTGGCTGTTGAACAGGGCATTGAACAGTTTCTTGAGCATCATCCTCTCCTCTCTGATGGCCGCATTGTCCCCAAGGGGAGAATGGCTGGCAAGCGGGGGATCTTATTACCAATCGGTATTTGCACTGCAAACCATTCTCATTTAGATTTTCCCTCATTCCAGTATGAGGTCAGTATTATGTACGTGTGTTTGTGCCGCGGCATCACAGATACCCAGATCCGCAAGGCGGTACAAGCAGGCAAGACAGAATTCAGACAGCTGAAAGAGTCGCTGGAAGTGGGTGCCCAATGTGGCAAGTGTGTACGCATGGCCATGGAGATCATCGCCACCGAACGCAACAAGATGGAATCGGATCGGGCCCAGCTCTATTACGAAGTGGCTTGATACCTGAATTCTCCCCTCTCTGATCCGTCAGCCGGATCCTTGTATCCTCGGGCGAGACAAATCGCCAGCACTCCTATTGTCACTTTTCTGGACTAAGCTCTAGTGATCGCTGCCTCTATAAGGCACGAACATAAGGAGTAATGTCGATGAAAGGAGATCCCAAAATCATTGCCCACCTCAACAAGGTGCTGGCCAATGAGTTGGTGGCCATCAACCAGTATTTCCTGCATGCCCGCATCTACGATGACTGGGGCCTCAAGGGGCTCGGGCACAAGGAATACCACGAGTCCATCGATGAGATGAAGCATGCCGATGAACTGGTCAAGCGGGTACTGTTTCTGGAAGGACTACCCAACTTGCAGGATCTGGGCAAGCTGCGCATCGGTGAGACGGTCGACGAGATGTTGCGTTGCGATCTCTCGCTGGAGATGGATGCCATCCCCGATTTGAAGGTGGCCATCACCTATGCCGAATCAGTCCATGATTACGTCAGCCGTGACCTGTTCCAGGAGATCCTGGAAGACGAAGAAGAACATGTGGACTGGCTGGAAACCCAGCTGGACCTCATCGATCGCATCGGTCTGGAAAACTATCAACAATCCCAGCTGCACTCGGAATCGTCCTGAATAGTTATGGCATGAGATGACCGACTCTTAACCCGCTCAGGCGGGTTTTTTTATTTCTGGACGCATAGCTTTTCACCATGACTATCCATATGAAATACAAGGCTATTTTTGTTAAGTGAGTCGCAAAAGATGGTGGTCTAAAGGTGCACTATTGGAACCCCTCAAGGGGACTCATAATAACAAGGCATTAAAGGACTAAACCATGTACCTCTCACTCAACAAGGTGGCTCTGGCTTGCGCCATCGCCCTCTCCCTCACCGCCTGTAACGACAACAGCTCCAAGGCACCGGCAGATCCCGTCGCCACCAAGGCAACCCTGATGCAAACCATGGACGAGGCCCTGCGCGAGAGCCAGGCGCTGGATCCCTACGGGTTCGCGATCGATGCCGCGAGCATCGCCAAACGCAAGGCTCTCGACGCCTCCCTGCTCAAGCGGCTGGATGCACTGGATCCTAGCGTGCTGAGCGAGCGGGATCGGTTGTTCTACGACATGATCCGCTGGGATCTGCGGATCAACCTGGAAGGTTATGAACTGCCTCAATCCCAGATCCCCATCCATCACTTCCGCAACCGGGTGGTGGATCTGGCCGACGAGGTCGGGGCCGCACCCGCCAGCGGCAGGGCGGCACGCACCGTCGAGCGTGGCTTCGACTACTTCGCCCAGAGCTCGGCCGAGCGGGTGGCACCGGGGGATGCCAGCTGGCGGCGGGATCTCGACCGCACGGCCGCAGCCCCGGTGCAGTCCGCCAAGGCACGGGCGGCCACTGCACCGCTCGCCTGGTATCAGGAGCATCTTGTCTGGCTCAAGGCCTATGACGCCTATCTGACCGAGGTGAAGCAGCAGTTTGAGCTCGGCAGCGCCCAGGGCAATACCTTGCCGGACGAGCTGGTGGACCGGCTGTTGGCCCAGCTCAATGGCAAGCTGGATGGGGAAGCGATCGCGGGATCTTACCTCGGCTGGCAGCAGTTGCCAGGGGATGCCGACGAGACGCTGCGTACCGACTACAAGGCCGTGCTGGACAGCATCAATGGCCGCTACCTGGCACTGCGGGATTATCTGGATTACCAGCATGGTGGTGCCTACGGGGTGCGTCTTGGCAGCGGCGAGTGCGATGACGGCTTCTGTGGCATGACGGATGGTCGCGACTGGTATCGCTGGCTGCTGAAGAAACACACCACCACAGAGATGACGCCACAAGAGGTGCACGAGTTGGGGCTGGCCGAGGTGACCCGGATATTCGACGCCATGGTCAAGGTGTGCCATACCGTCGGCAAGTGCGACAGCGAGGATGTGGCCCAGAGCAAGCAGAGCGGCCAGATCTACGCCTTCTTCCGCTACTTGAACGAGCCTGGCTTCTTCTACCAGAACCCGTTGGCGGTCTGGTCAGCCGGTCTGAACCCGGACAACGCGGCCGGCGCGACCTTGAGCGAGCCACAACAGCAGGCGCTGGCCGAGCATGGGCGGGCGCTGGCGGAGTACAACGCCTTCAAGAGCAAGGCCGCCCAGGTGCTGCCTGACTTCTTCGATGCCGAGCGCACCATTCCCAGGCTGGATTACGACGTCGTGCCAGTCGCCTATGAGGATGCGCCCTACGGTGGCGTCGCCTGGTATCAGGACGGTAACCCCCAGACCGGTCGCAAGGGCCAGTTCTTCCTCAATACCTATTACCCCTATGGCCTGCAGAGCTGGAACATCAGCACCCTGCTGGCCCACGAGGGGGCCCCCGGCCACCACTTCCAGATCACCATAGCCCAGGAGCTGGCGGCCAAGGATCCCGACTTCCCGCAGTATGTGGCGAACGCCTCCTACACCGCCTATGCGGAGGGCTGGGCGCTCTACACCGAGTATCTGGCAGACCACGACATGGGCCTCTATCAGGGGCGCGGCCTCTACGATCCGGCGGTGGGGGATGTGAAGGTCGAAGGCTCGCCTGCCTTCAACAACCAGCTGCAGTACTTCGGGCGCCTCAACGAGGAGATGCTCAGGGCCATGCGGCTGGTGGTGGACACCGGCATCCACTGGTATGGCTGGAGTCACGACAGGGCCGTCGGCTACATGCAGGAGAACTCGGCGCTGGGGGCGGGCGATATCAGCTCCGAGGTACCGCGCTACATGGCCTATACCGGCCAGGCCACCTCCTACAAGGCGGGCCAGCTGGCCCTGATCCGGATGAGGGAGAGTGCCGAGCAGGCCCTTGGCAGCCAGTTTGACCTCAAGGCCTTCCACCACCAGGTGCTGGAATTCGGCATGCTGCCCATCTCCGTGCTGGAGCAGAAGAACCGGCAGTGGATAGAAGAGTCGAAGTGATCACAGTTACGGCGCCCGGCAAGACAGCGGGCGCCGCTTTCGATTAGGATACGGCCCTACTCCCATCATTTTGCTACGGATGATCCCATGGAACTGATCGCACGTGAGATGGCGCCCCACAAACGGGTAGCCCTGGTGGCTCACGACAACATGAAGGCCCCCCTGCTGAGCTGGGTGCTGAGGCGCAAGGAGGAGCTCAAGCTCCACCATCTCTATGCGACCGGCACCACGGGGACCTTGCTCGGCAAGCAGGCACAGCTGCCCATCACCTGTCTGTTCTCCGGCCCCATGGGGGGCGATCAGCAGCTCGGCGCCCTCATCGCCGAGGGCAAGATTGACGTGATGATCTTCTTCTGGGATCCCCTCAACCCCGCGGCCCACGATCCGGATGTGAAGGCGCTGCTGCGTCTCGCGGCGGTGTGGAATATTCCGGTCGCCACCAACGAGGCGACCGCGGACTTCATCATGGACAGCCCGCACATGCAGCGCGCGTTCAGCGTCCAGGTGCCGGACTACGCCGGCTACCTGAAAGCCAGAACCGAGTAAGATCCCCAGACAGCAAAAAGCCGGACAACGTCCGGCTTTTTTATTCAGGATGAATACGCCTCAGCGCTGGAAGCTCTTCTGGGCGAACTTGGGTCTGGCGTTCATGATCTGTTCCACCTGCTCGTCGCTCATCTTGCCGCGAGACAGCCCCAGCACCTTGTAGGTGAGCAGCGGCCGTGCCGGCAGCGCTATCATCAGGGCGCGGATCTGGTTCTCGTCATCCTTCTCCCGCACCGGCTTGCCGTAGGCGTAGGTGAGGACGCCGGCATCCATCAGGTTTTTGACGGCGGGCTCGGTGATCGGCAGGTTTATGACGCTCTTGCGCTGCAGCACGAACTCGCGCAGCACCGCCTTCTCGTTGAAGTCGAGGAAGCCGATCATCTGGGCCAGCTGATCCTGCTGGCGGCGAGACTGCCACTCGTCACAGGCCCACTCCCAGAAGATCAAAAAGCCCTGGCTGCAGAAGTAGGAGATGGCGATCAGCATGCCGACCCCGAGCCAGGCCGCATGGGCGCTGGCCCACTGGCTGACGGCCCCCTTCATCAGCCCCACCGGGAACAGCAGTATGATGCTGCAGCAGAGCAGCAGCCAGACCATGAGCCAGTTGAGGCGGTTCAGCTGATAGAAATGTTGGATCCACCGTTTCATCGTTCATCCTTCCCAGAGCATTGTGGACAGTGGTCTATCCATAGCAATGAGTGTGCCAAGGCGTGAGCAATGAAAACGGGAGGCCTGAGCCTCCCGTTGGATCCATCCGATAATGTGCGGTTAGAACTCCTGGAACCAGCGCTGGATCTGCTTGGGATCCTTGCTCTGGGTCAGGGAGAGCATCAGCAGGATGCGCGCCTTCTGCGGGTTCAGGGTGCCGGCGGCCACGAAGCCGTACTTGGCGTCGTCGATCTCCGCATCCAGTGTGGTGGCACCGGTCGGCACGCGGGCGGAGCGCACCACCCGGATACCGTCCTCGCTCGCCTTGGCCAGGGTATCGAACAGGCTGTGGTAGAGGTTGCCGTTGCCCACCCCGGCGCTGACGATGCCGTCAAACTTGGCGTCCACCATGGCCTTGGCGGGCAGATCGGTGGCATTGGCATAGTTGTAGACGATGCCGACCTGAGGCAGCTTGTCGAGCTTGCTCACGTCGAACGGGGTCTTGCTGGTGTGCAGGCGGGCCGGGCTGCGCTGGTAGTCTATCTTGCCGTTGTGGATGTAGCCGAGCGGGCCGAAGTTCGGGGCGGCAAAGGTCTGCACCCCTGTGGTGTTGGTCTTGGTGACGTCACGGGCATCCAGCACGGTGTCGTTCATGGCGACCATGACGCCGCGACCCTTGGAGCTCGGATCCGAGGCGGTGACCACGGCGTTGTAGAGGTTCAGCGGACCGTCGGCACTCATGGCGGTGGAAGGACGCATGGCGCCCACCAGCACCACCGGCTTGTCGCTCTTGACGGTGAGGTTCAGGAAGTAGGCGGTCTCTTCCATGGTGTCGGTGCCGTGGGTGATGACGATGCCGTCCACATCATCCTTGGCCAGCAGCTCGTTGACCCGCTTGGCGAGCTTGAGCCACACCTCGTCGTTCATGTCCTGGGAGCCTATCTTGACCACCTGCTCCCCCTGCACCTCGGCCACGTTCTTCATCTCGGGCACGGCGGCGATCAGGGTCTCGATGGCCACCTTGCCAGCCTCGTAGTTGGACTGGGTCGCAGACTGACCCGCCCCGGCTATGGTGCCGCCGGTCGCCAGTATGTGCACGCTGGGCAGGGCCATGGCCAGGGGGGAGAGGGTCAGGCCGAGTACGGCGGCGAGCAGGGTCTTGCGGATAGGGAGGGTCATGCTGCAATCCTTCTGATGGGTTGATTGCAGCATTTTTATGCTTTTTAAAACGAATTTAAGTGATTATTCTCACCAATAAAAACAAGCAAACAGAATATTGGTCTGTTTTTTACCTATATAGTGTTAAGTCACTCTACCGAGAAGCCCTTGGCCTCGATCAGGGCGATGATCTCGGCCTTGCTGAGGCTGCTCTCCACCACGGCCTTGCTGCTGTCGAAATCGACTTTGGCCTGGGTGACGGCACTCTGGGCCAGCAGGGCCTTTTGCAGGCTGGCGGCGCAACCGCCGCAGGACATACCGGATACATTGAGTTCGATGGTCATGTGCTCTCTCCTCTCGTGAATGTGATCCCAGCCTAAAGCTACCGCCAGCGGCAAGGTCAAGCACCGCCTCTCCACAATCAGCAGGTCTCGTATCAGCAACTCATCGGCCCTGGTTTATCAGCACCGTTTCAGTCTGGGACCCTGCGCCGGACAGCATGGGGCGATACAGTCCGTGAGCACATACAAGCTCCCCATCAGCCCATCAGCCCCAGGTAGTTCATCAGCGCCGCCCCCAGGCTGGTGCTCACCAGCGATCCAAGGGTGGTGGTGGCGATGATGTTGGCAGCGAGCACGCTGTCACCCCCCATGGCACGGGTCATCACATAGCTGGCGGCCGCCGTCGGGGTGGAGCTGATGAGGAACAGGATGCCGAGGGCCTGGATGCTGAAGCCGAGTGCCCAGGCCCCCATGACCAGCAGCACGGGAATGAAGAACAGCCGGTTGGCGGTGGCCCAGCCGGTCAGGCCGGCGCCGCCGCGCAAAGCCTTGAGGTTCAGGCTGGCGCCGGTGCAGAGCAGGGCCAGCGGCAACGTCATGTTGGCAAAGTAGTTGCCGGTGTTGATGACCAGCTGGGGCAGCTCTATGCCGAGCAGGCCGAAGGGCAGCGCCGAGAGGATGGCGATGATGAGGGGGTTTTTGACTATCCCCTTCAGGATGGGCTTGATCCCCCGCCCTCCCCCCAGGCTACGGGTGAGGGTGATGACCGCCAGGATGTTGTAGAGCACGGTCACCGCCCCCACCAGCAGGGCGGCGGCGCCTATCCCCTCCGGACCGTAGGCGTTTTGCACATAGGCCAGCCCCATGATCCCCATGTTGCCGCGAAAGCTGCCCTGCACGAAGATGCCCCGCAACTTCTGTTCGCCGATGAAGCGGGTCGCCAGCAGCTCGAGCACCAGAAACCCCGCAAGTGTGCCCAACAGGCCGTAGAGGATGAGCCAGGGGCTCGGCATGGTGGAGAAGTCCGTGCGTACCATGCTGAGGAACAGCAGGGCCGGCAGTGTGACCTGAAACACCAGGCGGGAGGCGGATTCGACGAAGCTGTCTGGCAAGAGACCCAGGCGCTTGAGCCAGATGCCGAGCACCAGCACCATGCAGATGGGGCCTGTGATGGAGAGGGAGAAGTGCAGACTTGCCAACAGATCCATGATGCGCGTCCTGTGCGTAGCGAGCGGCAGGCCGTCGCCGAAATGGAGAGGGGGGAGCGGTCATTCTAACGCCATGGGCTTGTATTCACAGGGGTTAATCACAACAATGTGGGCAATTCACCGCCCGAGCACCCGTTATGGAAAAGAAACTGACCATCCTCGACATCGCCCGCCTATCGGGTGTCGGCAAGTCGACCGTCTCCCGGGTGCTCAACCAGGATCCCAAGGTCAAACCCCAGACCCGGGAGAAGGTGGAGCAGGTTATCGCCCAGCACGGCTTCGTGCCGAGCAAGTCGGCCCGCGCCATGCGCAGCCAGAGCCAGCAGGTGGTGGGCATCATAGTCTCGCGACTCGATTCGAGCTCGGAGAACCAGGCGGTGCGCGGCATGCTGGAGACCCTCTATGCCCGCGGCTATGACGCCGTGCTGATGGAGAGCAAGTTCTCCCCTGACAAGGTGAGCGAGCATCTGGCGGTGCTGGCGCGGCGCGGGGTGGACGGCATCATCTTGTTCGCCTTCAACGACCTCGATTACGACGCCATGATCCCATATCGGGAGAAGCTGGTGCTGGTGGCGCGGGAATTTCCAGGATTTTCCTCAGTCTGTTTCGACGATGCCGGCGCCGTGCACACCATGCTGGCCCAGCTGGAGCAACGGGGAGCCCGGGACATCGCCTACCTCGGGGTGGACGTCTCGGATCTCACCACGGGCCAGCGCCGCCTCGACGCCTACCTCGCCCACTGCGCAGAGCGGGGGCTGACAGCCCGCAGCGCGCTCGGGGATCTCAGCCTGCAGAGTGGCTATCGGCTGGCGGCCGAGCTGCTCACCCCAAGCACCCAGGCCCTGGTCTGCGCCAGCGACACCCTCGCCATGGGGGCGGCCAAGTACCTGCAGGAGCAGGGCCGCGGCGAGGTGCTGGTCACCGGCCTTGGCAACAACCCCCTGCTCGGTTTTCTGTTCCCCAACGCCCTCAGCCTGGACCTCGGTTACAAGGGGGCCGGCGAGCAGGCCACCCGCCAGCTGCTCGGTCAGATAGAGCAGAACCTGCCCCCCCAGGCCACCATAGCCCCCAGCCGGCTGCCGTGACCCCCATCACTCGTCGTTGAGTGAAAATCACCCGTTTTGTGAGATCGCCCACGAAATGGGAACGTTCCCATTTCTGCCGGGAGAAATTGGTAGCATGCTAAATAGGAACTATACCAAGAACGCTCGGGCCGGCAGGTTGGCCCTACAGGGTGATGCATACCAAACTCACTGGAGTCACAGAGGGAAGACTCATGTCCAAGATCAACGCACAACATCTGGCCCAGCTCATCGACAAGATCGGCGGCAAGGAGAACATAGCCACCGTCAGCCACTGCCTGACCCGGCTGCGCTTCGTGCTCAATGACCCGGCCAAGGCCGATTCCAAGGCCATCGAGACCATACCGGCGGTGAAGGGCAGCTTCACTCAGGGTGGCCAGTTCCAGGTGGTCATCGGCAACGAGGTGGAGGACTGGTACAAGGCGCTCACCCAGGAGATAGGCGTGAGCGGTGCCAGCAAGGAGAGCGCCAAGCAGGCGGCGCGCCAGAACATGAACCCGCTGGAGCGCGGCATCTCCCATCTGGCGGAGATCTTCGTGCCCCTGCTGCCCGCCATCATCACAGGCGGTCTGATCCTGGGCTTTCGCAACGTCATCGGCGACATCAAGATGTTCGACGACGGCACCCACACCCTCACCGAGATCAGCCAGTTCTGGGCCCAGGTCCACGCCTTCCTCTGGCTGCTGGGTGAAGCCATCTTCCACTTCCTGCCGGTCGGCGTCTGCTGGTCCGCGGTCAAGAAGATGGGCGGCTCCGAGATCCTGGGGATAGTGCTGGGGGTCACCCTGGTCTCCCCGCAGTTGATGAACGCCTACGGCATCGGCCAGCAGACCCCGGAGGTGTGGGACTTCGGCCTCTTCGTCATCCAGAAGGTCGGCTACCAGGCCCAGGTCATCCCTGCCCTGCTGGCGGGTGTCTTCCTCGCCTGGATCGAGACCAACCTCAAGCGCATCATCCCGGCCTATCTCTACCTGGTGATAGTGCCCTTCATCTCCCTGCTCTTGGCGGTAATCGTCGCCCACGCCCTCATCGGCCCCTTCGGCCGCTGGATCGGTGAGGGCGTCGGCTTCGCCGCCAAGGCTGCCATGACAGGATCCTTCGCCCCCATAGGCGCCGCCCTGTTCGGCTTCCTCTATGCCCCCCTGGTCATCACCGGCATCCACCACACCACCAACGCGGTGGATCTGCAACTGATGCAGAGCATGGGTGGCACCCCGATCTGGCCGCTGATCGCGCTGTCCAACATCGCCCAGGCCTCCGCCGTGGTGGGGATCATCCTCATCAGCCGCAAGGAGAACGAGCGGGAAATCTCGGTGCCCGCAGCCATCTCCGCCTACCTCGGGGTGACAGAGCCGGCCATGTACGGCATCAACCTGAAGTACAAATTCCCCATGCTGTGCGCCATGGTGGGCTCGAGCTGTGCGGCCCTCATCTGCGGCTTCGCCGGTGTGATGGCAAACGGCATCGGGGTCGGTGGCCTGCCCGGCATCCTCTCCATCCAGCCGCAATACTGGGGCATCTACGCCATCGCCATGCTGGTGGCCATCGTCGTCCCCGCCGTGCTGACCCTGCTGGTCTACAAGCGCCAGCAAGCCGCCGGCAAACTGGAACTAACCGCCGCCTGACCCCTTGAAGGAAAAACACAAGGCGCAGCCCTGTGCTGCGCCTTGTCATGACAAGCAACACGAGAACATGACCATGAGCCAGACACCCTGGTGGCAGAGCGCCACGATTTACCAGATCTACCCCAAGAGCTTTCAGGACAGCGGTGCCCGTGGCACCGGTGACCTCAAGGGGATCATGGCCCGCCTCGATTACCTCAAGACCCTCGGCGTCGACGCCCTCTGGCTGACCCCCGTCTACGTCTCCCCCCAGGTGGACAACGGCTACGACATCGCCGATTACCTCAATATCGACCCCGCCTACGGCACCATGGCGGACTTCGAGGCCCTGCTGGCGGCGGCCCATGAGCGAAGCATCCGCATCGTGATGGATATCGTCGTCAACCACACCTCCACCGAGCACGCCTGGTTCCAATCCGCTCTGGGGGACAAGAACAGTCCCTACCGCGACTACTACATCTGGAAGGATCCGGTGGACGGCGGCGTGCCGAACAACTGGATCTCCAAATTTGGTGGCAGCGCCTGGGAGCTGGATAGCGCCACCGGCCAGTACTACCTGCACCTGTTTGCGCGCGAGCAGGCGGACCTGAACTGGGAAAACCCGGCGGTGCGGGCAGAAGTGAAGAAGATCATCCACTTCTGGGCCGACAAGGGCATAGATGGCTTCCGTCTCGACGTCATCAACCTCATCTCCAAGGATCAGCGCTTCCCGAACGATGACAGCGGCGATGGCCGCCGCTTCTACACGGACGGGCCCCGCATCCACGAGTTCCTGCAGGATGTAAGCCGCGAGGTATTTGCCCCGGTGGGCGCCATGACGGTCGGCGAGATGTCCTCCACTTCCCTGGAGCACTGCCAGCGCTACGGCGCCCTCGATGGCTCCGAGCTCTCCATGGTGTTCAACTTTCATCACCTGAAAGTCGACTACCCGAATGGGGACAAGTGGACCAAGGCGCCGTTCGATTTCCTCGAGCTCAAGCGCATCTTCAACCACTGGCAGAGCGGCATGCACGGTAAGGCCTGGTCGGCCCTGTTCTGGTGCAACCACGATCAGCCGCGCATCGTCTCCCGCTTCGGCGACGAGGGAGAGCATCGCGTGGTGGCCGCCAAGATGCTGGCCAGCACATTGCACGGCCTGCAGGGCACCCCCTACATCTATCAGGGGGAAGAGATCGGCATGACCAATCCGGGTTATGGCAGCATCCATGACTATCAGGACGTGGAGAGCCGCAACATCTTCGCCATCAAGCAGGCGGAAGGCATGAGCGAGGCCGAGATCCTCGCCATCCTGGGAGCCAAGTCCCGGGACAACTCCCGCACTCCCATGCAGTGGAACGATTCCCCCAACGCAGGTTTCACCCAAGGCACTCCCTGGCTCAAACCCGCCGCCAACTACCCCAGGATCAACGCAGAAGCCGCGCTGGCGGACACCGACTCCGTGTTCTGGCACTATCGGGATCTGATCGCCCTTCGCAAGGCGCACCCCATCTTCACCCAGGGGGATTATCAGGAACTGCTGCCGGACCACCCGCGCCTCTGGGCCTACGCCCGCCATTGGCAAGGCAAGGCGCTGCTGGTGGTGAGCAACTTCTATGGGGAGCCGGCCGAGTTTGCCCTCCCCAGCGGCCTGCCGACCGGCAATGGACGACTGCTCCTTGGCAACTACCCGGACAGCCCGGAGCAGCCGCAATCCTGTACCCTGCGCCCCTACGAGTCAGTTATCTGGTTGATGGAATAGTCGATGACACAGATGAATACAGAAATGATGGTTGACCCACATAAAACGCTGAGCGGAAGGGGCCCGGAGTGGCAAAAGATGGTGGCCGGCGAGCCCTATGATGCCGCCGACCCCGAACTCAAGACGGCGCGGGAGCGCTGCCGCGCCCTCTATCACAACTTCAACACCCAGTGGCAGGAGAAGCCGGAACGGGATGCCCTGCTGAGTGAACTGCTTGGCAGCCTGGGCGAGGCGTGCGCCATCAACCCGCCCTTCTTCTGCGACTATGGCGCCAACATCCATGTGGGCGAGAACTTCTACGCCAACGTCAACTGCACCATCCTGGATGTGTGCGAGGTGCATATCGGCGACAACGTGCTCCTGGCGCCCGGGGTGCAGATCTACACGGCCGCCCACCCGGTGGCCGTCGTTCCTCGGGTGGCCGGGGTCGAGTTCGGCAAGCCGGTGCGCATCGGCAACAACGTCTGGATAGGCGGCAGCACCGTCATCTGCCCCGGCGTCACCATAGGGGACAACAGCGTGATCGGTGCGGGATCCGTGGTCACCAAAGACATACCGGCCGGGGTGGTCGCGGTAGGCAATCCCTGCAAGGTGTTGCGCCCCATGACGGCTGAGGAGTTGGCGGGCGCCTAGTCGGAACCTGCTCGCCCTGTACACAATGAAAAAGGCGCCTGATGGCGCCTTTTATTCCCATGTATTCCCTGGCTAATGCATAAACACGGGCCCGAAGCCGGAGCCCCAGAGGATGGCGGTGCTCGCCAGCACGCAGACCAGCAGCACCAGACCCACGGTGACCACGGAGCTCGCGTAGATGAAGCCTTGCTCCTTGGTGATGTGCATCAGTATGGGCACTCCAATGTAGAGCAGATAGACGGAGTAGCTGAGCCCGATGAGACCGATGATCATCACGAACCAGAGGTGTGGGAAGAAGGCGGAGAAGCCGACCATGAACAGGGGCGTCGAGGTATAGGCCGCGAGTTCGAGGGAGGTGGTGTAGCTGGGGTCGGCCCCGAAGGTATGACCCATCCAATGCACCAGGTATGAGAGCGCGAACACGCCGACGATGAGGGCCAGATACATGGCCACCGACAGCACGAAGGCGCTGTCCGCGGTCAATCTGATGGGATCACCGACCCCTATGCTCCAGCCGATGTGCACGGCGGAGTAGTAGGCGCAGACTGACGGGATAAGGGCCACGATCAGGATGTGGGTCAGGCTGTTCCTGAAGCTGTCGTGTCGCTCGTCTATGGTATGCCATTCGGTGTGAGGATGGGCATACAGTCCCCATAAATGATTCAATATCATAGCGTTATTCCTTATCTGCTGTGATGGTTGACCGATCGGTACCTCTATCGTTCCTCTCTCTTGTTGTTCCTTGCATCCCTTGTTCGGCCAAGGCCGAGGGCCCGGCCACGCGCTTTAAATAAAGTCGCTCATGGCCCAAGGCGTCAAGCCGCGGGCGGGAACCCGGAAACAGCGAAGCCCGGCGCCATGGCCAGGCTTCGCACTGACGAGTAGCCTCTTCGCCAGTCAGAAAGGCGTGGTTGACGAGGTTCCGCAAGCGCCTGGCTGCCGGGATCCGGGTACGGGAATCGGCCCTCCCCCGATAGCCGTCATACCCGTTGTCGCCATCGACGCCGCGCGCTAGACTCCCAGCCTCGACGCCTACCCCATTCACACAAGGACGGCGATGCATCAGCTCAGCACCTATCTCAAGGCCATCCATCGGCAATCCGGGCCGGCGACCATCATCCGCCAGCAGAGCGAGTCCCATCTCGAGCAGGACCAGGATGGTACCCTGATCCACCATCGGCAGACCCACTACTGGTTTGCCGACGGGGTCGTCATCTGCCATCAGCGGGAGCAAGACGATGTCCCGTCCCAGCAGCTCTGCGCCGAGTGCTGGATAAGCTACAGGGTCATCGCCAGCCCCCACCCCATCAGCCCCTCCCACAAGCTGTTTCACAACCCCTGCCAGGAAGCATTCTGGCTGAAGATGCAGGGCATCGTACCGGCGACCTGACCGGGATGCCCCGCCAGGCCGTCAATACTGTTTGGTCTTGGAGGCGAAACCCGCGAGGAAGAGACCGGTCAGGAACATGCCGCTGAACGCCTCTATGGCCGACAACAGCTGGAGCGGTGACGAGGTCTGGGAGATGTCCCCGTAACCCAGGGTCACGAAGGTGACGATGCTGAAGTAGAGTGAACGGCCGAGGTGGCCGTGGGTGACGGATTCCGGCGCCAGGAAGTAGGTCAGGGTCGCCAGCAGGATCACCACCATGGACATCAGCAGACTGCGGATGGGTCGCTCGCCAAAGCCCCAGGTGATGAAGCTGATGAACTTGGAGGCACATTTCAGGTAACAGAGCAGGGAGAGGATCCCCTTCTTCAGAGGACCGCTGCGCAGCCAGCTGTCTTTATACAGCTCTCTGGGGCTCGCCAGGGACTTCATCTCGTGCAGCTTCTCCTGGTAGTAACACTCCCCGGCATCGACCGTGTCCCCCACGCTGGAGAAGAGCCGCTTCGCATTGCGGTACAGCTTGCTCGCCTCGCTGTGGTCGATCCGGCCATTCTCGTTGTAGCTGACCTGCACCTTGTCCAGGTTGGTGTGCTCCATGGTGGCATCGAAGTTCTTGGCGCTGACGTTGAAGTTCTTCAACACGGCCCGGGACGAGTGGAAGCGGATCTCCTCGCACTCTATGGTGAAGTCCTGAAACACCCCGTCCTCCAGCGCCAGTTCCCGTTTCTTGGCCCAGGCCCTGTGGTCCCACAACAGGGAATCGAACAGATCCAGCCCGATGACGCCGCCGTTGACCCTGACCCCCTTGGCCGAGCAGTGCCACAGATAGACCTTGGAGTTGTTGACGGCGCCATCCAGGGAGAGCTCGTCGAGGCAGGTGAAGTCGAGCAGGCGCCCTGAGATGATGGGGCTCTGCAGGGCGACACCACCGATATTGAGCAGGCGATGTTTGCCGAGCACCTGCGCCTCCCCCTTGTTGTTCTCGGAGACCGACAACAGGCTCTGCACCCTCTTCGCCTGATCCTTGCCATGCTTGCCGGCCAGCCACATGAGATAGGGCTCGAAACGGGACTCGGAGCGGATGAGCCCGCTCTTGCGCAGGGACTCCAGTGCGCCTGAGTCGGTCTCGTACAGGCGGATCTTGTCGTCACTCATGTAGACGCAGAGGCTGAGTACGCAGCGGGAGCTGATAAAGCGGGCAATGCCGATCTGGAAGATGACCGCCTTGTCGACCTTCTGCTCCGTCATCCAGTCGCCGAAATAGGGCAGCGAGGCCGTCAGCAGTTCCCAGATCAGGGGATAGTCGTTCTCCCGGCGCCATTCGTTGAACTGTTCTGGGGAGAGCTGCCAAAGCTCGGTTGCATTCATACATTACCTCGATAGCAAATAGGTCCTGCCAGGCATAGTCCGAGAGAGAAGGTCAGGTACTGAAAGCCTTGGCCTGTGTGGCCGGCAGGGGATCGGCGTGGTCAACGTCCGTTACGCCACCATACTAGGCGAGGATAGAGAGGTAAGTCACTGATAGGGAATAAAGAAAGGGCAGGCTGCGACAGCTTGCTGCCCGCCTGGACAAGGGGTGAGCACGGAGAGTGGCTGCCAGAGCCGTCATCCATACGGCGCCAGCCGCCCGCTGCATCGCAGACAAGCAAGAGGGGATGCCGTGGCATCCCCTCTTCATATCATCCGGACAGGGCCAGCTTACTGCTGGACTTCCTGCACACCAGAGACGCGCACTTCCACGCGGCGATCCGGGGAGAGACAGGCGATCTGCTCGTTCTTGCCCTTGACGCCGTCACACTGGTTGCCAGTCACGGGATCGGCTTCGCCGCGCCCTTCGACGGAGATCTTGCTGGCTGGCAGCCCCTTGCTCACCAGGAAGTCGGCCACGCTGCGGGCACGCTCTTCGGACAGCTTCTGGTTATACGACTCGGAGCCGATTCGATCCGAGTAACCCACGACGATCGCACTGCCATCCTTGGGCTGGGATTCGGTGATCTGCTGGTACAGACCGTTCAGGGCATCCACTCCTTCCGGCTTCAGGTCCGCCTTGCCAAAGGCAAACAGGACGTCAGAGCTCAGGGTGAAGTTCTTCTCGACGACCACGGGGGCCGGCGCCTCTTCCACCACGGGGGCCGCCACCGGTGCGACATAGGAGGTACGGAACGGATGGTAGACGGCTTCCAGGGTGGTCACGCTCTGGTTGGCCTTGTACTGCTCGCCGGAATGGGTGGTCAGATCCGCCACATCCCACATGTAGCGATAACGCGCCTGCAGATCCAGCGCATCGTTGACCTTGTAGGTCAGACCGGCACCGGCCAACGGGGAGACCTTGCTGTCGCTGGTGCCCAGACCGTCGGTATGGCCCCAGTAAGCGCCCGCTTCACCGAACAGGGAGAAGTTCTCGCCGAGGGGCAGACGGGCGATGCCGGACAGGGTGGCACCCTGGCTTTCGTAACGGTTACCATCCGTGTTGCCACGACCTGTGTACTGGTAGCCCAGCTCGGAACCAAAGTATTCGTTGAAGTTGTACCCTGCAAAGATGTTGGCTGCCGCCGCATCTTCTTCACCCGTGTTGACGCCGTTGATCTTGTTCAGGCCATTGAAGTGGGTCGCCCCCACACCGGCACCGAAGTAGATGTCGTCGCTTGCGTGTGCAGCCGTAGTCGCCAATGCCAGTGCAATCCATACAGGTTTCAGTCTTACGTTCATTACAGCCTCGTCGATGCTAGTTGCAGGCTTGTCGCCCTTGTTCTGAATGAGCACCATTGTACCGGTTGAACCTTGTACAGGAGCTTAAGTACCTGAATGCTTTGCAATAGATCGACTGTCTGTTTTTTTATGCATCTTTCTCTTCAGCCTGAGGCATGAGCCCAGTTGTACCGGGCAACCCGGGATAAACGGGCTGGATCGGGCGTGGGCGCCATGGGCCGATCCAAACGAAAAAGAGCGCCGCGGCGCTCTTGATCCATATCGGCAAACAGCGGATCAGAGGGTCAGATCCTTGATGGTCTGGGTCGGGCCATTGGTCTGTACCGACTGAATGCCATTTTGTGCCGATGCCTTGCTGGCATACATCTGACTGGAGCCGATGACCTGATGATTCCTGGCTTTCAGCGTGAAGTGATACTGACCATTGGCCGCCTCTTTCAGATCATAGTGCCCCGCCTCCGGGGAGTTGGTCTGGACCGAGGCGATGCCGTTCTGGGCCGCCGCCTTGCTGGTGTACATCTCGCTATTGAGGATCACCTGATCATTGCCTGCCTTGAGCACAAAATAGAACTGGTCGTTTTTGGCCAGCTTCAGTTCATAGCTTCCCATCGTCTTCTCCTCGCCATCAGTGGGTGCGCCTATCAGGCTAGCCTGCTTTTCATCGGCACGACGACGGAGAACGAAAAACATAAAAAAAGACCCTTGTCTTGCGACAAGGGTCTCTTGAATTGGCTCCTCCTACTGGACTTGAACCAGTGACATACGGATTAACAGTCCGCCGTTCTACCGACTGAACTAAGGAGGAATTGTAAGTGGTGCCCAGAGACGGAATCGAACCGCCGACACGGGGATTTTCAATCCCCTGCTCTACCGACTGAGCTATCTGGGCAAATGGTGCCGGCTACCGGAATCGAACTGGTGACCTACTGATTACAAGTCAGTTGCTCTACCTACTGAGCTAAGCCGGCACACTTTAAACCATTGTGCATGAACAAATTTTTTATTTCATGGCACCAAAATTGGTGCCCAGAGACGGAATCGAACCGCCGACACGGGGATTTTCAATCCCCTGCTCTACCGACTGAGCTATCTGGGCGTGGGCGCTATTAAACGGATTTTACGGCAGGTGGTCAACGGGAAATTTCACTTTTTGTCTCGTTCGTCTCTTTTTTGCGCAGCATCATCCATTTCTGTCACTTCCGTGGCAGAAGACACCCCGCGGCGCCCCCAGAGACGAGACTCCTCCCCTCTCAGCAGGCGGGTGATGTTCTCATGATGACGGATGAGAATGAGGCAGGAGAGCAGGGAGACCGGCAGGGTGTACTCCGGTTTGAGCAGATAGGTGAAGAGCGGGGTCAGCAGCACGGTGACGATGGAGGCCAGGGAGGAATAGCCGCTCACCAGCAGCACCAGCAGCCAGGTCGCGATGGCCGCGCCCCCCATGGCGAAGCCGATGGGCAGCATGGTGCCGAGCGCCGTGGCGACGCCCTTGCCGCCACGGAAATGGAAGAAGAGGGGATACATGTGGCCGAGGCAGGCCGCCACTCCGATGAAGCCGAGGTAGACGGGCTTTATCTCCAGATACCAGGCGAGATAGACGGGGGCCATGCCCTTGAGCACATCCAGCAGCAGGACGATCAGCGCCGCCAGCCGGCCGCCGAGGCGCAGCACATTCGTCGCCCCCGGATTGTGGGAGCCGTGATCCCGCGGATCAGGCAGCCCGGTGAAGCGGGAAACCAGCACGGCACTGGACAGTGAACCACCCAGGTAGGCCAGAATAATCATTAAAATCGTCAGGGCCGTCATCTTGGTCGTTTTTACCACGATATGAATGGGGTATGATGCGGGCCACATTCTCTGGCCTGGGCGCGTCGCCCAAACCGACCGTCAGCGGCAATCTGCTTGCCAGGCCAGCATCCCTGCGCTGTTTTCACAGCCCATCAAGAGTAAAGAAGAAGTACTGTCATGGACAAGGTGTTTATTCGCGGACTCGAGGTTTTGACCACCATTGGGGTATATGAGTGGGAGAAGGGCATTCGCCAGAAGCTCAGCTTCGACCTCGAGATGGGCTTCGATAACAGACCCGCCGCCGCAACCGACGATATCAATCTGGCGCTGGACTACGCCACCCTCTCTCGCAAGATCTGTGATCATGCCGCCAACACTGTCGTCGAACTGGTCGAGACCATGGCCGAGCAGGTCGCCGGCCTGGTGCTGGCCGACGAGCGCGTGCACTGGGTCAGAGTCACCCTGACCAAGCCGACCGCCGTGCCCAATGCCGCTGGGGTCGGTGTCGAGATCCTGCGTCACCGCACCCCGGCCGCGAGCGCGCAGTGAGCGCCCTCTGCCGGGAGGATGAGCGCATGACCCGCATCTACATCAGTCTGGGTTCCAACATAGAGCGGGAGCGCCACATCCGGGCCGGACTCGATGCCCTGCATGCCGAGTTCGGTGCACTCCGGGTCTCCAGGGTGTTCGAGAGCGCGGCGGTGGGCTTCAATGGCCGCCCCTTCTACAACCTGGTGGTGGGCGCCGATACGACGCTGCCGCTGCCAGTCCTGTGCCAGCGGCTGCGGGCCATGGAGTTTGCCCACGGCCGCGAACCGGACGCCAAGAAGTTCGCCCCCCGCACCCTGGATCTGGATCTGCTGCTCTACGGGGATCTGGTGTGCGAGGCGCCGGTCTCCCTGCCCCGCGGCGAGATCCTCACCAACGCCTTCGTGCTCTGGCCGCTGGCGGAGCTGGCCCCCGGGCTTCGCCATCCCGTCGATGGCCGACCCCTGGGCGAGCTGTGGGAGTGCTACGACAAGGCCTCCCAGCAGCTCTGCCCCATCCCCTTCCAGTGGGAAGCGCGCGAGTTGCAGCCGCAGTGATCGACGAGGGCACCCCGGGGTGCCCTCGTTGTTTGTCTGCCCTCCCTTATCCGTCATAAGAAAGGGTGATTGGGCTCGGGCCCGACCGGCTGGCAGTATGAGCCCATACAGGAGACGACCATGCCACTCGACACCATTCACGACTTCAACTGCCAGCTGCTGGCGGACCTCCCCCACCAGCGCTACCAGCACGAACCCATCCTGGATTACGCCACCGATGAGAGGGTCAAGGCCCGCCTCGGCTGGCAGGCCGAATGCAGCAAGACGTTGTTTCTCAAGTTCAAGGATGGCCGCTTCGCCCTGCTGCTGACCCACAGGGACGGGCGGCTCGACAACAAGGCGGTGAAGGCGAGCCTCGGCGCCAAGCCCTCCATCTGCACGGCCGAGGAGATGCAGGCGGAGATCGGCTGCCTGCCGGGGGCGGTCTGCCCCTTCCTGCCCCGCACCGACATCCCCCTGCTGGTAGACCCCCTCCTGCTGACCCACGAGGCCTTCACCTGGACCCCGGGCCACCCGGAGCAGACCTTCCTGCTGGCCACCGAGCACCTGGCCGAGGTGCTGGCCCAGCTGCCCTGCCCGGTCAGCTACCTCTCCACCCAGGAGGCCTGATCCCCGCCTCCCGGCGTTTGGCGATGCTTAACAGCCGCGCAGCCCCTCTCCCCACATCCCGGGGAGAAGGGCGTCAACTCACCCTTTTTTCTCCTGCCTGGCCAGCTGGGCGAAGATCAGCGCCGCCAGCATGGACATCAGGCCGATGCACAGATAGGTGAGGTGGAAGCCACCAAGCCAGAACTCGCTGTCCCCCGCCGGCTTGCCGGCGGAGAAGAGGCCGAGCAGGCTGGCGGCGATGGCCACCCCCAGGCTCATGGAGAGCTGCATCACCACGGACAGCAGGCCGTTGCCGCTGCTGGCATGCTCAGGGCTCAAGTCCTGCAGGGTGAGGGTGTTCATGGCGGAGAACTGCAACGAGTTGATGGCGCCGAACACCGCCAGCCAGATCAGCAGCACGGAGTGGGGCACCTGATTGTCGATGAAATAGAAGCTGGCGATCATGACCCCCAGCGCCAGGGTGTTGCCGATCAGGATGCGGCGATAGCCCACCAGGGGGATCAGCTTGTTGACCAGGGTCTTGGTCAGGATGGCGCCGACCACGGTCGGGATCATAGTCATGCCCGCCTTGCTCGGGGAGAACCCCAGCCCAAGTTGCAGGAACAACGGGGTGAGGAAGGGCATGGCGCCGCTGCCGAGGCGGGCGAACAGGTTGCCCCAGATGCCGATGGCGAAGGTGGAGGTCTTGAACAGCGCCAGACTGAACAGGGGTTGCTCGGCATTGGCGGCATAGAGCCAGTAGCTCGCCATGGCGGCGAGACCGAACAGGACGGCGAACAGGGCCCAGCCTGTCGATATGCTGTGCTCCCCCAGCCCCTGCAAACCGACGGATACCAGCACCATACCGATACTGAACAGCACAAAACCCTGCCAATCGAACCTGGCGGTCTGCTGTTTCAGCTCAGGCATGAAGCTCCAGCTGGCGATGAAGCCTATGATGCCCACCGGCAGGTTGATGAGGAACACCCAGTGCCAGCTCGCCACCTCCACCAGCCAACCCCCCAGCGCCGGACCGATGAGGGGCCCGAGCAGACCCGGTATGGTCACGAAGGACATCACCCGCAGCAACTCGTGCTTGCTGTAGACCCGCAGCACGGCGAGCCGACCTATGGGCATCAGCAGGGCCCCACCCACCCCTTGCAGCACCCGTGCCGCCACCAGGATAGGCAGGGTGTTGGCGGCGGCGCAGGCCAGGGAGCCCAGGGTAAACAGCAGGATGGCCGCCAGATAGACCCGGCGGGTGCCGAATCTGTCCGCCAACCAGCCGGAGGCGGGGATCAGCAGGGCCACCGTCAGCATGTAGGCGATGACCACGGACTGCATCTGCAGCGGGCTCTCCCCCAGTGCCGCCGCCATGCTGGGCAGGGCGGTGTTGAGTATGGTGCCATCCAGGGTCTGCATGAAGAAGCCCACCGCGGTCAGCAGGGGCAGCCACTTGCGTTGGGCCGGGGTCACCAGGTGCGGGTTGTCGGACATGAAGCCACCTCTTGTTGGCCTGAGGATCCTCGGTCTGAAATCTGTGGGCCCGAAGATACGTTGCCTAAAAATAGACCCGCACTAGGGCGGGTCACATCAAAAAATCATTGGTCGGGTTGGCCCAACATGGCTCTGAGCTGATCTTCCAGGCTGGGCTCTGGCGCCTTCAGGGTCTCGAGGAACAGCTGCTCTATCCCCCCCCTGTCCCGGCTCCTGACGATAAAGACCAGTCTGGACTGGGCACGCCCTTCCGGCCACTCCCCCAGGGTCTGCAGCGGATAGAGCTGGCCGTGCACGCCGTGGATCACCACGGGCTGGCTCTCCCCCTCCAGCAGCAAGATCCCCTTGAGCCGCAGCAGGGCATCCCCATATTGCGCCTGCACCGCATCGATGGCCGCCAGCAGGCGGGATGGTTTGAGGGGCTCGCCGATGCGCAAAGAGAAGCTCTCTATGTCGCCGTGGTCGAAATGGGTGGGCGCGGCCGTGCCCACCTTGGCGGCGAAGGGCTTCATCTTGGGCTGCATGGGGGAGGCCAGCCCCTGTTTCGGGGACTCGGTGCGCAGCCAGGCCAACAGTTGGCGCACGTCGCGCCCCGCCGCCTCGTTGTAGGCGCCGAGCTTCTCCAGCACCAGGGGCGAGAGCACGCCGTTGTTGACCCGCTCTATGGGAGCCGCGGGGTTGAGGGCCCCCAGCTGGGCCTCCACCCTATCCAGAGTATCGGCATCCACCAGATCCCCCTTGCTCACCACCAGCAAGTCCGCCAGCGCCACCTGTTTGACCGCCTCGTACTGAGCCGCCAGTTGCTGCTCGATATGGCCGGCATCCACCACAGTGACGGTGCCATCGAAGCGGTACCGCTGGGCGATAAAGCCCTCCTCCCTCAGCGTAAAGAGCACGGGGGCCGGATCGGCCAGCCCCGTGGTCTCGATGATGAGCCGCTTGAAAGGCTTAATTTTCCGCTGGATCGCCTTCATGAAGAGCCCCTGCAGCGCCTCCACCAGGGAGCCTTGCACCGAGCAGCAGATGCAGCCGGAATCGAGCAGCACCACCTGCTCGTCCACCTGCTGCACCAGGTGGTGATCCAGCCCCACTGAGCCGAACTCGTTGATCAGCACGGCGCACTCGCCGAGCTCGGGTTGCTTCACCCAGTGGTTCAGCAGGGTGGTCTTGCCGCTGCCGAGAAAGCCGGTCAGCAGGGTCACGGGAATGCGGGTATCTTGCATATCGGTCATATCAGTTACTCACCTTTGATCGGCAGGGCGATGAGCGCGCGGGTGTCTTGCATATCGATCATGTCAATTTCTCACCGGTTGGCAAACAGATCGCTGAGCCAGCGGTTCTCGAAGCGGCCGTGGGGGTCCAGCTCGGCCTTGAGGGCCAGGAAGTCGTGCCAACGTGGCAGCAGGGCCGGGAAATCGTAGAGATCCATCGCCAGATGCTTGCCGAAATGGGGGGTGCCGCCCAGCGGCACCAGCAGCTGTTGCAGCTCGCGCATCTGCTCCATGGACCCCCCGACAAAAGTGCCGTCCGCCGCCAGATAGACCAGGAACCCAATCCAGCACACCGACTTGCCATAGGCGGCGCTGAGCCAGGCCTCGGAGGGACCGGTGCAGCGCAAAATAAAGGGATAGTGCAGCACGCCGGGATTGGCCTCCTGCCAGGCCTGCAGGATCTCCAGTGCCTCCCCCATTCGCTCGAGGGGCACCGCCACCTCACAGTTGATCTGGGGCGCCGGTATCCCCTTGCAGAGGATCTGGTAGACGTTGCCCACGAGATCGGAGGCATCTTTGAAGCGGCGCACCGTCTCGAAGTGCTCCCCGGCCCTGGCCTCGTCCTTGGTGTCCTTGGCCATCTTCTGCAGGGTAGCGTCTATGGTGGCGTTCATGCGCCCGTCCACGTTCCCCTCCAGCAGCAGGGGATCGCTGCCCCCGGCGCGATAGCGGGCCACCTCCTCCTCGGAGGCGGGATCCACCAGCCAGATATGGCTCTCGCCGGTCCAGGCGAACCACCAGCTCTTCACGAAGCTGTGCTCGCGGTTGAGACGCTCGTTGTGCGCCAGCAGGAAGGGGTAGTCGGTGGTGAACTTGGTGCAGCGCATGATGCGGTTCGGCACTGTGTTGAGGGTCACATCTAGCAGCACGCCGAGCATCCCCATGCCCATCACGAAGGCGCCGAAGCGCGGATCGGTGCGATCCACCCGGATGATGTCGCCGCTCGCCAGCATCACGGTCAGGGCCGCCACCGCATCGCACAGGGCGGACTGGTGCAGTCCCTGGCCGTGGGTGCCGGTGCTGAGCGCACCACCCAGAGTCTGGATACCGATGACCCCCGGGGAGGCCGGCAGCATCCGCTCCATGGCGACAAGATCGGCGTAGACGGTGTCGAGGGGCGTGCCCGCCTGGTAGGTGACGGTATCGGCCGTGCTGGCGAGCTTGCCCCGCAGATGGTGCAGATCCACCAGCAGCGCCTGCTTGCCCTCGGCATAGACGCTGTGGATGGGCTCAAACGACAGGCCGGAGCCGATCAGGCGCAGCTTGCGCTCCGGGTGTTCCCGCAGCAGTGCTTGCAGCTCGTCACGGCTCGCCGGGCGCCACACCTGATCCAGGGCGCCGAGGGGGTTGGTCCTGGACCAGTTGAACAGCACCTCCCGATTGCCAATCGCCTTGATGCTGTGAAATGCCTGGAACCTGACCGTCATACCGCGCCTCATCTGACTTCGAAGTGAGCATCAATTCTACCGAAAAGCGCCCGCCAAGGCATGGAAAACAAGCCCCTACAGTCGTGGATGAGAATGTGCGGGCCCAGGTGGCTCAGCGCGACGCCTGGCTGAAGGCCAGCAGGGCGCCGAATCCCACCAGCAGGGCGCCGAAGACTCTGTCTATCCAGTGACGCACCGCCAGCAGCCGGGCCCGTACCGCCGGGGTGGAGAGAAAGAGCGCCACGGCACCGAACCAGGCTCCATGGGCCAGCACGATGAAGGCCCCGTAACCGAGCTGAACTCCAAGGGAGGTGCCCGGCTGCACCACCTGCATGAATAGGCTGACGATGAAGATGGTGGTTTTGGGATTGAGGGCATTGGTTAGAAAACCGCTGCGCAGTGCCCCCAGGCTAGACAAGTGGGGTTGGCTCGCCACCTCCCCATCCAGCACGGGCTTGGCCCGCAGCATCTTGATACCGAGGAAGATGAGGTAGGCGGCCCCCGACAGCTTGATGAGGTTGAACAACCAGAGGGATTGCTGGATCAACAGGCCGACCCCCAACAGGGTATAGGTCACATGCACACAGACCCCGGCGGCGATGCCTATCGCCGTCAACACGCCGGTACGGCGGGAGCTCAGCAGGCTGTTGCGAGACACCATGGCAAAATCGGGGCCCGGGCTGATGACGGCAAGCAAGGTGATGGCCATGACGGCTAACAGTTCGGTCATGAAAAATAATCCTGGGAAGAAGTGATATCGGCTATTTTATTGGGCATCCACGTCAATAACGAACGATAACTTCTGACATGAATGGTGAGAATAACTCACATAAAAGCCTATCCCTCCCCTCTCTGACGGCCTTGCGCTGCTTCGAGGTGGCGGCCCGTACCGAGAACTTCAGCCGCGCCGCCGATGAGCTACACCTCACCCACGGAGCCATCAGCCGAGCGGTACGCCTGCTGGAAGAAGATCTGGGGATCCCGCTGTTCGAGCGACGCCAGCGCCGGGTCTTTCTCACCAGAGCGGGTCAGCGTCTCTATCGGTCGGTCAAGGAGGGGCTGGGCGGGATCCGGCAGACGGCCCAGGCGCTGCGCCAGAGCGCCCGCCCCCAGTCCCTAGTCATCTCTTGTGAACCGACCCTGCTGATGCGCTGGTTGATCCCGCGCTGGCCCGCCTTTCAGGTCCTCCATCCCGAGCTGGATGTGCATCTGATGGCGGAGGGCGGCCCCCTCAGCTTCGACAGTGGCATCGATCTCGCCATCCGGCGCAACGACTTCCAATGGCCGGAGGATCTTCACAGTCAACCACTATTCGAGGAACTGACCGGCCCCGTTTGCCAGCCGGGCAAGGTGGAACACTTCTTCGAACCGGGGACAGACGGGCTGCGCCTGCGATCTTTAACCCCCCGATTGCACACCCGTACCCGCCCCCATGCCTGGCAGGAGTGGCTTGCGAAGGCTGGACAAGCCTGGGATGAGGAGGCTCCCGGCCAAAGCTTCGACCACTTCTACTTCAGCCTGCAGGCGGCGGTCGCCGGCCTTGGGGTCGCCATCGGCCCCTACCGCCAGGTCAGCGATGACATCGCTGCGGGTCTGCTGGCCGCCCCCCTCGGCTTTTGCCGAGATGGCAGCCACTATCACCTGCTCGCCCCCCAAAAGCCCGAGCCGGGCAGCCCCCATGAGATTCTGGCCAACTGGCTTACTTCTCTTGAGTCTTAGTCATGGGGGCTGCCCCTGGCTCTCCCCTACTCGGTGGGAGAGGGCCCTGCTTGATCGGAGACGACAGCAACCATCCGATCCCTTAGCTCCTCGTTGAACTGGCGCACCGGGATCGGGCGACCGAACAGGTAGCCCTGCAGATAGGTCACCTTGCCCTTGAGATAGTCCGCCTGCTGGCGGGTCTCGACCCCCTCGGCCACCAGGGAGAGGCCGAGCCGGGTGCCCAGATCGATCACGTTGTCGACTATATGCTCGGACAGGGATTCGGTGCCTATCCTGCCGATGAACGACTGATCGATCTTGAGGTAGTCCACATTGAACTGCTGCAGATAGAGCAGGCTGGAGTGGCCGGTGCCGAAGTCATCGATGGCCAGCCTGACCCCCAGCTCGTTGAGCTGCCCAAACAGCGACAGGGTGTGGCTATCCGCCACCAGCAGTTCCCGCTCGGTCAGTTCAAGCACCAGCACCACCTGATCGGGGGCGAAGTGCGCGAGGAAGCGGCGACAATCATCCAGCAGCGCCATGTCCCGGCAGTGGGCCGCGCTGATGTTGAGGCTGATATGGAAACCCTGGGGAACCCGCGTCCGCTCAGTCCCCAGCACCCTGGCGACCTCCTCCATGATCTGCGTCGTCATGGGCACGATCAGGCCGCTCACCTCCGCCTGGGGAATGAAGAGATCCGGGCGGATCAGGCCCGCGTCGGGATGCTGCCAGCGCATCAGCACCTCGGCCCCCACTATGCTCTCACCGTCGCAGTCCACCAGCGGCTGCAGGAAGGGGACGAATTCCCTGGCCTTCAGGGCGCGGGCCAGCTCGCTGTTCGGGGAGCGGGGGCGACCCAGCAACCACCAGATGAGCAGGGCGAAGCCGGCGCTGAACCCGGTCAGCAACCAGAGCCCAAACTTGTGGCTCTGCAGCAGGCCTTGCCAGTGCGAGGCAATCCTGTGCCCCGTGAAGATGGAGAAAGGATACTCCTGCGAGCCCAGCATGACCTCGGCCTGGCGGGACGATGCGGGGGGATGCTGGAAGAAGTTGCCCCGCTTGTCGAGCCAGCGATCGCCGACCTTCAGCATGATCTCGAGGGAGGGATCGTTGAGGCTCAGCATGAAGCAGAGGTAGTCACCGTCAATGACGCTGAGGGCCGACCGTCTCCCCTCGACGGCACGCACCACCAGGAAGGGGTGATCCGGCCGCATGGGGCTGACGTTACCCAGTTGCAGCATCCCCTTGGCGAAGCTGGCCACCGAATAGGGCATCCGGTATGTGCCGAAGAAGGAGGTGCAGTAGATGCTGCCCTGACGGGCCAGGTTGACCGAGCGCACGAAGGGCACCTCGGCCACCTGCTCGCGCAGTGTGGGCAGGGCGGGCTCACAGGGCTGATCCAGCAGGGGCAACACCTTGCGATTGGCCTCGTCCGCGTGACTCAGCATGGTTTCCAGCAGCACTATGGTATGTGTCGCTGCCGCCTTCGACTCCAGCTGCAGATTGCGCTGGTAATGGACATACATGCCCCAGCTGCCGAGCAGCATGGGCACAACGAATACCAGCAGGGTGAGGAGCAGGCGCAACCAGGGGTGGGCCGTATCGAACCTGGGGTAATAAGGCATGACGGATCCAGTGAAAAAAGGGCGACCAGTTTAGCGCCCGACACTGAACTCAACCCTAATAGAACAAAAAACAACCAAATCAGACGCCCTGCCCTCTTCTGGTCAGGGCTATGCCCCGTCTAGGCCGCGCGATGCCGGGAGAGCAGACCCTCACAGAACTGCGGCAACGGCGCCGGCCTGCCAAACAGGTAGCCCTGCAGATAATCGACCCCCTTGCCGCGCAGGTAATCGGCCTGCACCCGGGTCTCCACCCCTTCGGCCACCAGGGTCAATCCCAGTCGGGTACCGAGATCGATGACGTTGTCGACGATATGCTCGGACAGGGATTCGGTGCCGATCCGGCCGATAAAGGATTGATCGATCTTGAGATAGTCCACGTGAAACTGCTGCAGATAGCGCAGGCTGGAGTGGCCCGTGCCGAAGTCATCGATGGCAAGCTTGACCCCCATCTCATCCAGCCCCTTGAACAGCCCCAGGGTGTGGCTGTCCGCCACCAGCAGCTCCCGCTCGGTCAGCTCCAGCACCAGCGTGATCCCCCCGGGGGCGAAGTGATCCAGAAAGGCGCGACACTCAGCCAACAGGGAGAGATCCCTACAGTGAACGGCGCTGATGTTGAAGCCGATATGAAAACCGGCCGGCAGCAGTTGCTGCCACTGACTCAGCTGCTCGGCCACCGTCTGCATCAATGACCGGGTCATGGGCACTATGATGCCGCACTCCTCCGCCTGGGGGATGAAGAGATCCGGCCGGATCAGACCCGTGGTCGGATGCTGCCAGCGCATCAGCACCTCGGCCCCCACGACCCGACCATCGCCGCTGCTCACCAGGGGTTGCAGGTAGGGCAGAAACTCTTTGGCGCGCAGCGCCCGCTTCAGCTCCCCCTCCATGGAGCCGGGGCGGCCCAGCAGCCACCACACCAGCAGGGCGATCGACAATGAGAAGCCCAGCAGCAGCATGATGGTCAGATGCCTGACCTGCCACAGCGCCCGCCACACCGAGGGCAAGTCCATGCCGGCGTAGATGGAGAGGGGGTAGCGGCTCGACTTGAGATCATGGGTCGCCAGGGTCGGCAGCTTGGGGTCTCGCACCATCAGCTCCCCCTGATGATTCAGCCAGCTGTTGCCCACATTGAGCAGCACCTCTCCCTTGGCGGGGGCACTCAGGGTCAGCATCAGCTTGATGTATTCCCTGTCTATGGTGCTGAGCACGGCACCATGGCCGGCGCTGCTGCGCACCGCCAGCACGGGGTGGCGTGGCAACACAAAGTTGCCAGGCAGCAGCCGCAGCAGGCCGTCGCTGTAACCGACGTTGTCATCCAGCCAGTTCACCTTCCCCAGCAGGGAGTTGCAGTAGACCCCGTTGTCGGCGATGAGATTGCTGGTACGCACGAAGGGGGCCAGCACCACCCGCCTGCGCATGGTGAAGAGCGCCGTCTCGCAGGGATGGTTGAGCAGGGGGAACATGTTGCGATTGTTCTCCTCCGCGTGATCCAGCATTAGCTCCATCAGGGTCAGCGCCCGGCTGGCCGCGGACTCGGACTGTTTACTCAGGGTATTCAAATAGTTGGTGTGTAGTTCCCAGAGCCCGAGCGAGACGGGCAGGACGAAGATCAGGGCGGCGCAGAGCAGGCGCCAGCAGGGCCGGGAGGCGTCAAATCCGAATAGCAGCATAGGTAACCAGATCCATAGGCAGAGAGGAGGAATGCCTTGCCCCGAAGAGGCCCCCTCAGGGGGTGTGATAAAGGCGCTGCATCATATAGTGGCCCCTCGCATTTTCTCTGGTGCGAGATCAGTTTTTGATCAAAGAGGTGAAAAATGGCGCAGTGAACGAGCCCCTTTCCCCTTGGTGCCAAAAGAAAAGCCCCGGCATGGCCGGGGGCTTGTCATCAGATGGCTCTGTCAGTCTGGCGTTTATACCGCTTGCTGCAGGATCACTTCGTCCGCCTTCTTGGTGTAGGAGGCGATCTCGTTGAAGTTCAGGTAGCGATAGGTATCCGCCGCGGTGGCGTCCAGGGACTTGGCGTACTGCAGGTACTCCGCCACGGTCGGGATCTTGCCGGTGATGGCGGCAACCGCGGCCAGCTCGGCGGAGGCCAGGTAGACGTTGGCCCCCTTGCCCAGGCGGTTCGGGAAGTTGCGGGTGGAGGTGGAGACCACGGAGGCTCCTTCCGCGACCCGCGCCTGGTTGCCCATGCAGAGGGAGCAGCCCGGGATCTCGATGCGGGCACCGACCCGGCCGAAGATGCCGTAGTAGCCCTCTTCGGTCAGCTGATCCTTGTCCATCTTGGTGGGCGGGGCTATCCACATGCGGGTCGGCAGCTCGCCCTGGTACTTCTCGAGCAGCTTGCCGGCGGCGCGGAAGTGGCCGATGTTGGTCATGCAGGAACCGATGAACACCTCGTCGATCTTGTCCCCTGCCACAGTGCTCAGCAGACGGGCATCGTCCGGATCGTTCGGCGCACACAGGATGGGCTCCTTGATGGTGGCCAGATCGATCTCGATGATTTCGGCGTACTCGGCGTCCTTGTCCGCTTCCATCAGCACGGGATTCGCCAGCCACTCTTCCATCCCCTTGATGCGGCGGGTGATGGTGCGCACGTCGCCGTAGCCTTCGGACAGCATCCACTTCAGCATAACGATGTTGGACTTCAGATACTCGATGATCGGCTCTTTATCCAGCTTGATGGTGCAACCGGCGGCGGAACGCTCGGCACTGGCGTCCGCCAGTTCGAATGCCTGCTCCACCTTCAGGGTCGGCAAGCCTTCGATCTCGAGGATGCGGCCGGAGAAGATGTTCTTCTTGCCTGCCTTCTCCACGGTCAGCAGACCGCGCTGGATGGCGGCGTAGGGGATGGCGTGGACCAGATCGCGCAGAGTGATACCCGGCTGCAGCTCGCCCTTGAAGCGCACCAGCACGGATTCCGGCATGTCCAGCGGCATCACGCCGGTGGCGGCGGCGAAGGCCACCAGGCCGGAGCCCGCCGGGAAGGAGATCCCGATGGGGAAACGGGTGTGGGAGTCACCACCTGTGCCCACGGTATCCGGCAGCAGCATGCGGTTCAGCCAGGAGTGGATGACGCCATCACCCGGACGCAGGGAGACACCGCCGCGGTTCATGATGAAGTCCGGCAGGGTGTGGTGGGTCTGCACGTCGATGGGCTTGGGGTAAGCCGCAGTGTGGCAGAAGGACTGCATGGTCAGGTCGGCGGAGAAGCCGAGGCAGGCCAGGTCTTTCAGCTCATCGCGGGTCATGGGGCCCGTGGTGTCCTGGGAGCCGACCGTGGTCATCTTGGGTTCGCAATAGGTGCCCGGGCGAATGCCCTTCACGCCGCACGCCTTGCCCACCATCTTCTGGGCCAGGGTGTAGCCCTTGCCGGTATCGGCCACGGGCTGCGGGCGACGGAACACGGTGGAGAACGGCAGACCCAGGGCCTCGCGGGCCTTGTCGGTCAGACCGCGGCCGATGATCAGCGGAATACGGCCACCGGCACGTACCTCATCGATCAGCACTTCGGTCTTGAGCTCGAACTGGGCCAGCACCTCGTCGGTGCCGTGACGCTTGATCTTGCCCTCGTAGGGGAAGATGTCGATCACGTCGCCCATGTTCAGCTTGGAGACATCCACCTCGATGGGCAGGGCGCCGGCATCTTCCATGGTGTTGAAGAAGATTGGGGCGATCTTGCCGCCGAGGCAGACGCCGCCGGCGCGCTTGTTCGGCACATGGGGAATGTCGTCACCCATGAACCAGAGCACCGAGTTGGTGGCGGACTTGCGGGAAGAGCCGGTACCGACCACGTCACCGACATAAGCCAGGGGGAAGCCGCTCTGCTTGAGCTCTTCGATGGCCTTGATGGGGCCGATCACGCCATCCTGATCCGGGGTGATGCCGGGACGGGCGTTCTTCAGCATGGCCAGGGCGTGCAGCGGGATGTCCGGGCGGGACCAGGCGTCCGGTGCCGGCGACAGGTCGTCGGTGTTGGTCTCGCCGGTCACCTTGAAGACGGTGACGGTGATCTTCTCGGCCAGCTCGGGGCGGGAGAGGAACCACTCGGCATCGGCCCAGGATTGCAGCACCTGCTGGGCGTGGACGTTGCCGGCCTTGGCCTTCTCTTCCACATCGTGGAAGGAGTCAAACATCAGCAGGGTGTGGGAGAGGCCCTTGGCAGCAAGAGGGGCCAGCTTGGCATCGTCCAGCAGATCGATCAGCGGCTGGATATTGTAGCCACCCTGCATGGTGCCGAGCAGCTCGACCGCTTCGGCGGCGGTCAGGATCGGGGAGTGGGCCTCGCCCTTGGCGACGGCGGTGAGGAAGCCGGCCTTCACATAGGCCGCCTCATCCACACCCGGGGGAATACGGGAGGACAACAGCTCTTTCAGGAAATCTTGTTCACCGGCGGGCGGGTTCTTGAGAAGCTCAACCAGGGCGGCGACTTGCTCTGCATCCAGAGGTTTGGCAACCACGCCCTCGGCGGCACGTTCTTCGACGTGTTTACGGTATGTTTCAAGCACGACTAATTCCTCTTTGGTCTTTTTTTTTGGGTTCGCCCAAGCTCGCGGCGATCGTCCTTGCGGGACACCCGTAGGGTGCCCCCCACTATATAAGTTTTAACGACTAATTAAAATCCAAAGCCTGTGCAGTTATTCACCGAAACAACATAACCATCTAAGGTTACTAGGTTTTTTTAAGCACACAAAAAATGCGCTTGGCGATTGTTAACAAAACGTCAGCATTTCACCCCTATTCAAAGGTGGTGCCGAGCTGCAGATAGAACATCTCATGCCCCCCTTCCGCCATACCGTAACCGAGGAAGATGGGACCGAGGAAGCTCTCCACCCCCACGTAGACGGAGCCGGCGGTGTAGGAGTTCTCCAGGCTGATCTCCTCGCCACTATCCCAGACGTTACCTTGCTCGAGGGAACCACCGAGGAACAGCGGTGCCTTGAAGGCACCGAAGTCATTGTCCGCCACCCGGTAGATGTAACGCAGCCCACCGAACAGGCTGTAGCGCCCGCTCAACTGGTAATGCTGGAAGCCGGACAAGCGGAACAGGCCCCCCAGATCCTGCACATACAGGGGCACCTCCTCCTCCGAGCTGGAACCGCCCCCTTCCAGCATCAGGTTAATGCTGTGCCGTCCCCAGGACCAGGGCTTGATCATCGCCAGATGATAATTGAGCCCCTCGCTGTTCTCGGTCGACCCGTCATTGGAATCCAGCCTGACATGGGTGTAGCCCCCCTTGATGTCCCAGTAGATCCCCTCATAGGGGAAGTAGCGGCTGTCGAGGGTATCGTGTTCGAAGCGCACATAGGGGCCCCAGGCGGAGGCATCCATATCCGCGTTGCTGATATTCTGGATATCGATGTTCCCCACCTTGCCCTCAAGGCCAAACGATAGCCGACTCCAGGGTTGGCGGTTCCAGCCGAGGGCCAGATCCATGCTGGTGAAGCTGTACTCCGAGTCCAGGTAGCTGACCCCCAGCGTCTGCTCGTCCTCTTCCGGGAAGAAGATCCGACGTGGCGTCTTGTCGTAGGCCAGACTCGCCTCGCCATAGTAGGTCTGGGACGGTTCCAGCGGCGTGTAGAAGTCGGTCTTGAGGTGTTTGGCGGTGCCAAGGGAGGCTTCCGTCAGCCACTCCCCGCCCCAGTCATTGACGTTGGTGAGGGTGTAGGACATGCCGACGTTGTAGTTGGAGTTGCTCTCGAAGTCGTCGGAGAAGCCGAGCTGGAAGTTGAGATAACCCGGCCCCCAGTTCTTCTCGCTGGCGTTGACCACCAGCACGTTCTCGCCGTCCCGCTCCTCCACCTCATAGGTGATGCGATCGAAGGACTCCAGCGCGTAGAGGCGGCGGATCCCGGCCTCCAGGCTGTCATAGGTCTGCACCTTGTCCGGGCGCACCTTCAACATGGCGCGCACCGTCTCGTCCGACAGGCGCGACTTGTTGATGATCTCCACCTTGTCGATGTAATAGGCCGGCTGGCCACTGCGCTCGGCGCGACGGCTCAGCTTCTGGTTGCGGTAGTCCGCATAGGCGTCGGGAGAGAGGGAGAGCCCATCCAGCTGGCTGGAGGCGCGCAGGGCCACCTCCTCCCCTATCTTGATCCCGTCCGGCATGCGGGCAAAATCGGCGATGCCTATGTCACCAAACTCCGGACTCAGCAACACATCCTTGGGCCCAAGCAGAGCCTTCTGTTTCTCGGTGCCGACCTGGGTCATGTAGGTGGTGAGCTGGTCTATCATGGCCAGCCCGGACTTGAGGGACTCGCGGGTGCGCAGCTTGGCCCCTATGTCCACCGCGATCACCACGTCGGCCCCCATGGCCTTGGCCACGTCCACCGGCATGTTGTTGACGGTGCCGCCGTCGGCCAGGATGCGCCCCTCCCAATCCACCGGCTTGAGGGCACCGGGGATGGACATGGAGGCCTGCATCGCCTTGGCCAGGCTGCCGTGATCCAGCACGAAGGGGGTCACCGTCTCCATGTCGGTGGCCATGGCGCGGTAGGGGATAGGCAGGTTGTCGAAGCTCTTCTGTACCGGCAGGTTGGAGGTGGCGTGGCGCAGCAGGCTGGCCATGGACTGGCCCTGGAAGAAGCCATCGGGCAGCTGGGTCTGATCCCCGTTGATGCCGATATCGGTGCGCAGCTGGTATTTCTCGCTCTGCTGCTTCTTGCGCAGGGAGAGCTCGTTGCGGCCGACCTTGTCCTGATAGCCCTTGTTCCAGTCGATGGCGAGGGTGGTGCGTTCCACCTCCTCGGCGCTGAGCCCCATGGCATACATGCCCGCCACATAGGCCCCCATGCTGGTCCCCACGACGATGTCCACCGGGATCCGCTTCTCCTCCAGCACCTTGAGCACCCCGATGTGGGCCGCCCCCTTGGCGCCGCCGCCGCTCAATACCAGCGCGACCTTGGGTCTCTCTCCCCTGGCACCGCCATTCGGCTTGGCGGGATCCGGGCTCTGGGCCGCCACCATGAGAGGGGGGGCGGTCAGCAAGAGCATTAGCAGTTGGGTCCATCCCAGAGGAAAGATGCGCATATGAGTGTCCATGGTTCCAGTGCGAGCCGAGTGAGCCGCGATGCTCACCCTCAGATGAGGAACTGTAACCGTAACTGACTGTGCTGGCGAGATTTCATCTGACAGCGGCTGGCGACGCCAGGGGATAGTTGGCGCCAAATCAGTCCTGGTCGGCTGTGAGCGCAAACGTTAATCGGCAATAAACGCCAACCATGACTCAAGGGGAGGCTTGGTCAGCCGTTAATATGAACTCATCCCTAGGCCCACATCCCCGAGTCACCCTATGTTTGCAAGCCTGACACTCAAACAGAAAATTCTGGCCACCGTCATCCTGGCCGTGGCGCTCTCCTGCCTCCTGGTGGGCTACTTCAGTCAGCGCTCCGCCCAGCAGCTGATCGAGGCGCGCATGTTCGAGCAGGAGCTGCCGAACCTGACCCAGCGCATCGGCAAGGAGATAGAGCGGGATCTCACCTCGGTCGCCGGCGCCGCCAAGCAGCTGGCGAACGATCGCTTCGTGCTGGACTGGGTCGCCCGTGGCATGCCCAAGGAGCAGGAACCCATCCTCATCGAGCAGCTGAAGGACATGACGGCCCAGTACGGCCTGGTCACCGCCTCCTTCGCCGACCGCCAGAGCGCCGCCTACTACAACCAGGACGGCTTCCTGCGCGTCCTCAATCATGAGCAGGACAACTGGTTCTACGACTACACCAAGAGCCAGCAGGACCTGATGCTCAGCATCTTCCGCGAGACCAACGGCGAGGTGAAGCTGTTCGTCAACTTCCAGCAGCTGAATGGTCGCGGCCTGGCGGGGCTCGCCAAGTCCCTCGACAGCATGGTCAGCATGCTCGCCAACTTCCGCATCGGTGACAGCGGCTTCGTCTTCATGACCGACGGCAGCGGCAAGGTGAAGCTGCACCCGGATGCGGCCCGCATCGATCGCGACAGCCTGACCCAGCTGGCAGGCCCGGGGGCTGGCAGCCTGCTGACCAAGCAGCCCTTCGCCGCCACCCACGCAGAGGTGGACGGCCAGGCCGTGGTGCTGGCCACCAGCTATATCCCGCTGCTCGACTGGTATCTGGTAGCCCAGGTGCCGGAGGCCGAGATCTATGCCGAACTCAATAACGCCAGGCTTCATATACTGCTGGTGAGCCTCGCCATCGCCGTCGGCATGGGGCTGCTCGGGGTCGTACTCGCAGGTTCCGTCAGCCGCCCCCTCAACGAACTGGCGCGGCTGTTCCGGGAACTCGGCAGCGGTGACGGGGATCTGACCCAGCGTCTCAGGGTGGAAGGCCGCGATGAACTCAGCCAGGTTGCCACCGGCTTCAACAACTTCGTCGCCAAGATCCATGGCTCCATCGAGCAGGTGGCGAGCAACTCCCGCCAGCTGGCCGCCACCGCCAACGAGGTGGCCGCCAAGGCCCAGCTGACCCAGCACAACTGTACCGCCCAGCGGGATCGTACCGTGCAGGTAGCCACCGCCATCCACGAGATGGGCGCCACGGTCGGCGAGATCGCCGGCAATGCGTCTCTCGCCGCCGATGTGGCCAAGCAGGCCAACGAGCAGGCCGATGCGGGCGCCCTGGTGGTAGCCCAGGCCCGTCACGGCATCATCGGGCTGTCGGACGAGATAGAGCAGGTCGCCGGTGTCATCGAGTCCCTGGCCAGCCAGACCGACTCCATCGGCAGCATACTCGACACCATCCGCAGCATCTCGGAACAGACCAACCTGCTGGCGCTGAACGCCGCCATCGAGGCCGCCCGTGCCGGCGAGCAGGGCCGCGGCTTCGCCGTGGTGGCCGACGAGGTACGCAACCTCGCCAGCCGCTCCGCCGCCTCCACCGCCGAGATCCAGACCATGATCAACAGCCTGCAGGAGCAGAGCGCCCGCGCCGTCAGCGCCATGGCCCAAGGTCGCAACCAGAGCCAGGCGGTGGTCGGCCAAGCCGACGAGGCCAACGCGGCCCTCGCTCAGATCACCGGTCACATCACCCAGATTAGCGACATGAACATCCAGGTCGCCACCGCCACCGAGGAGCAGTCCAGCGTGGTCGGCGAGATCAACCGCAACGTGGAGGACATCAACCAGCTGACCATGGAGACCGCCGACATCGCCCACCAGCTGACGGCGTCCAGCCGCAGCCTGCAACAGCTCTCCGGCGAGCTCGACAAGCTGGTCGGCAACTTCAGGTTGTGATCATCAGGAGCGCCTCGGCGCTCTTGTTTTATCGGGGCGGCATGGAACGCCGCTCCGGCCATGACAACGACTGTCATGACAAACCGCTAGATTAGCGACACAACAACAAACCAAGGAGTCAACATGCTGGCTGGCAAGCTCACCATCAAAAACCAACTCATCCTGGCGGTCACCGTACCCTGCCTCGCCCTGCTGCTGGTGGGCGCGGCCGGCCTGCGCAGCATGGGACACATCAAGCAGCAGGCCGACGAGCTGTTCCAGAATACCGCGACCCCCATGCGGGCCATGGCGGAAGTGGCCTCCCGCATTCCGCGTATGCGGGTCGGCATCGACATGATGCTGCTGCAGGAGACCTCCCTGAGAGATGAGAAGGGAGTGCTGACCCGGGTCAAGGAGACCCGCGAGGAGGATATTCCCGAGATGCGCCAGGCCATGGAGCAGGCGGTCAGAGCCCAGGTCGACCCCGCCGCCCGCGCCGAGGCACAGGCCCTGCTCGATCAGTTCACCGCCATGGAGCGCGACGAGCTGACCCCCATGTTGCAGGCACTGTCGGACAACCGGATGGATGAGGCTCGCGCCTTCTATCGGGATCGCTACAGCCAGAGTTATGGGACCATGCGCAAGGGAGCCAACGCCCTGCTCGACGGGCTGATCCAGCAGGCGCAGCAGCGCAACGAGCTGAGCGAGCGCAGCTATGGCGGCGGCCGCAGCCAGATGATCGCCATCATAGTCGTCGCCCTCGCCATCTCATTGCTCGTGTCGACCCTGATCCTGATCGGGTTGCGTAGCCGGGTCTCCTTCCTGCAGCAGCACATCGGGGACGTGGCCCGCCACCTGGCGCTCGACAGCAGCGCCAGCCTCAGCGGCAAGGATGAGCTGGCCGAGATAGGCCGCAGCTTCAACCAGTTCGTGGCCCGCATTCACGGCGCCATCGAACAGGTGGCCAGCAACTCCCGTCAGGTGGCCGCCACCGCCAATGACCTCGCAACCAAGGCCCAGCTGACCCAGCACAACTGCACCGCCCAGCGGGATCGCACCGTACAGGTGGCCACCGCCATCCACGAGATGGGGGCGACGGTGACCGAGATCGCCGGCAATGCGTCCCTCGCCGCCGATGTGGCCAAGCAGGCCAACGAGCAGGCCGATGCGGGGGCCCTGGTGGTGGCCCAGGCCCGCCACGGCGTCGTCGGCCTCTCCACGGAAATCGAGCAGGTTGCCGGCGTCATCGAGTCCCTGGCCAACCAGACCGACTCCATCGGCAGCATACTCGACACCATCCGCAGCATTTCGGAGCAGACCAACCTGCTGGCGCTGAACGCAGCCATCGAGGCCGCCCGCGCCGGCGAGCAGGGCCGTGGCTTCGCCGTGGTGGCCGACGAGGTACGCAACCTCGCCAGCCGCTCCGCCGCCTCCACCGCCGAGATCCAGACCATGATCAACAGCCTGCAGGAGCAGAGCGCCCGCGCCGTCAGCGCCATGGCTCAGGGGAGCAACCAGAGCCAGGCCGTGGTCGGCCAGGCCGACGAGGCCAATGCGGCCCTCGGTCAGATCACCGGTCACATCACCCAGATCAGCGACATGAACATCCAGGTCGCCACCGCAACCGAGGAGCAGTCCAGCGTGGTCGGCGAGCTCAACCGCAACGTGGAGGACATCAACCAGCTGACCATGGAGACCGCCGACATCGCCCACCAGCTGACCGAATCCAGCCGCAGCCTGCAGCAGCTCTCCGGCGAGCTCGACAAGCTGGTCGGCAACTTCCGGCTATGAGGCCGCTCACCCATCGAGAGGGCGCCACGGCGCCCTCTTTCACATCCACGGCAAGCCGTGACGCACCGGGCCGAAAGCACCTCCATTCGTCCATGAAAATGCCTCATAATCATGAAAATAAGAGGAGGTTTTATGGGCAAGTTGATGGTGATGATATTGCTGGGGGGGCTGCTCAGCGCCTGCAGCAGCGGACCGGTGCGGGTACACGGCGCCGACGTCAGTGTGGATGATACCAGGATCCGGGTCAGCGACGGTGACCGTGGGGGTTATGGAACCTTCTGCCCACCGGGGCAGGCGAAAAAAGGGCGCTGTTAGCGCCTTTTTTTACGGTCGTACATCTGCTTGTCCGCCTGCTGCAACAGCAGCTCCAGATCCGGCGGCAGCAGTGGATCATAGTGGGCGACACCGGTGGAACAGAGCAGCTGGTAAGGCTTGCCCTCCTCCCGATTGAAAATCACCAGCGCCTCCTCGAAGCGGGCCAGCACGCTGGACACCTGCTCGGGGCCCATCCCTGGCAACAGCACCACGAACTCGTCCCCCCCGAGCCGGGCGAAGATGTCCGCGTTGCGAAACACCCGGGAGAGCAAGAGTGCCATCTGGCGCAAGGCATCGTCCCCCACCTCGTGTCCCAGGGTATCGTTGATCTCCTTGAAGCGGTTGAGGTCGAGGAACAGCAGGCTCGCCTCCCTCCCCTGCCGATGGGAGAGCAGCAGGCACTTCTGCCCCAGCATGACGAAGCCGCGGCGATTGGTGATGCCGGTCAGCTCATCCAGGATCGCCAGCTGGATGGCGGCCAGCTCGTGCTCCACCATGCCCGCCAGATCCGTCAGCAGGGACTGCTGGCGCTCATCCAGATGGCGCGGCTTGCGATCGATGAGGCAGAGGGTCCCCACCTTGTGGCCGCCGGCGATCTGCAGGGGGCAGCCGGCATAGAAACGGATGTGGGGAGCCCCCAGCACCAGGGGATTGTCGGCGAAGCGCAGATCCCGGGTCGCGTCCTCCACCACGAAGATCCCCTCGCCGAGGATGGCGTGACCACAGAAGGAGATGTCACGGGGCGTCTCCTGCGCATCCAGGCCGCAGCGGGACTTGAACCACTGCCGCTCCTCATCCACCAGTGAGATGAGGGAGATGGGCACCTCGAACATGTTGCGCGCCATCCGGGTGATGCGATCGAAGCGCTCCTCCGCCGTGGTATCCAGGATGGCGAGGCGACGCAGGCCATCGAGGCGCTGCTGTTCGTATTCGGGTATGAGGGGGATCTGCATGGGCGTATCGGCAGTTGGGATGACAGGTCTCAGCATAGCAAACAGCCTCGAACAAATCTCTTTTGCCCTCATAAAACAAAAAAGCCGCTCCAGGGAGCGGCTTTTTATCGGCAGGAAGAAGGGGTTTATTTCTTCTTCTTGGCCTTGGCGTTCGGCAGGTCGGTGATGGAGCCTTCGAACACTTCGGCGGCCAGACCCACGGACTCGTGCAGAGTCGGGTGAGCGTGGATGGTCAGCGCGATGTCTTCGGCGTCCGCACCCATCTCGATGGCCAGACCGATCTCACCCAGCAGTTCACCACCGTTGGTACCCACGATGGCACCACCGATGACGCGGCCGCTCTCCTTGTCGAAGATCAGTTTGGTCATGCCGTCGGCACAGTCGGAGGCGATGGCACGACCGGAGGCTGCCCACGGGAAGGTGGCGACTTCGAAGTTCAGGCCCTGTTGCTTGGCTTCCTTCTCGGTCAGACCGACCCAGGCCATCTCTGGCTCTGTGTAGGCGATGGACGGGATCACTTTCGGGTCGAAGTAGTGCTTCTTGCCGGCGATGACTTCGGCCGCCACGTGGCCTTCGTGCACACCCTTGTGAGCCAGCATCGGCTGGCCGACGATGTCACCGATGGCGTGGATGTGAGCCACGTTGGTACGCAGCTGCTTGTCCACCTCGATGAAACCGCGCTCGGTCACGGTGACGCCGGCCTTCTCGGCATCCAGCATCTTGCCGTTCGGCACACGGCCGACGGCAACCAACACGTTGTCGTAGCGTACCGGCTCGGCCGGGGCGTGCTTGCCTTCGTAGGAGACGTACAGGCCGTCTGCACGGGCTTCAACTGCGGTGACCTTGGTCTCCAGCATGATGTTGAATTTCTTGGCAACGCGCTTGGTGTAGATCTTGACGATGTCTTTGTCGGCAGCCGGTACCAGCTGGTCGGCAAATTCCACCACGTCGATCTCGGAACCCAGGGAGGAGTACACGGTACCCATCTCCAGGCCGATGATGCCGCCACCGATGACCAGCAGCTTGCCCGGTACGGTAGTCAGTTCCAGCGCATCGGTAGAGTCCCATACGCGCGGATCTTCATGGGGGATGAAAGGCAGCTTCACCGGGCGGGAACCCGCGGCGATGATGGCGTTGTCGAAGGTGACAGTGGTCTTGCCGTCGGCACCTTCCACTTCCAGCGTGTTCGGGCCGGTGAACTTGCCGAAGCCGTTCACGACCTGGACTTTACGCATCTTGGCCATGCCGGCCAGACCGCCGGTCAGCTGGTTGATGACCTTCTCTTTCCACAGACGCACCTTGTCGATGTCGGTCTGGGGGGCACCGAAGACGATGCCGTGCTCGGCCAGCGCCTTGGCTTCTTCGATCACTTTGGCAACGTGCAGCAGCGCCTTGGACGGGATGCAGCCCACGTTCAGGCAGACGCCACCCAGGGTGGAGTAACGCTCGACGATAATGGTATCCAGACCCAAATCAGCGGCGCGGAAGGCAGCGGAATAACCGGCAGGGCCAGCACCCAGTACTACGACCTGGGTTTTGATTTCTTTACTCATCATGACCTCTTTGTCGTTCTTATATCCCCGGACAGCACAGTCTTATGCCAGACAAGGCGGCTGCAGCCGTGAAAAAAACGGGGCAAGTTTACAATCCTGTTAATGAAATGAGAAGTAGAAAGGGTGGGCTTTGGGCCCACCCTCTCACTTACAGGACCAGTCGACGAATGTCGGACAACACACCACTCAGGGTGGTGATGAAGCGAGCACCGTCGGCGCCGTCGATGACGCGGTGGTCATAGCTCAGGGCCAGCGGCAGCATCAGGCGCGGTTCGAACTCCTTGCCGTTCCACTTCGGTTTGAAGTCGGACTTGGAGACGCCCAGGATGGCCACTTCCGGCGCATTGACGATCGGGGTGAAGCTGGTGCCACCGATGCCGCCAAGGCTGGAGATGGTGAAGCAACCACCCTGCATGTCGGCAGCGGTCAGCTTGCCGGCGCGAGCCTTCTTGGAGATCTCGGCCAGATCGCGGGACAGCTCGAAGATACCCTTCTTGTTGACGTCGCGAACCACCGGTACCACCAGGCCCCCCGGAGTGTCTACCGCCACACCGATGTGGATGTACTTCTTCATGATCAGCTTGGTGCCGTCTTCGGACAGGGCGCTACAGAAGCGCGGGTGCGCTTCCAGGGCCTTGGCGGCCGCCTTCAGAATGAACACCAGCGGGGTGATCTTCACGTCCAGCTTCTGCTTCTCGGCCAGGATGTTCTGCTCTTTGCGGAACGCTTCCAGCTCTGTGGTATCGGCTTCGTCGAACTGGGTGACGTGCGGGATCATGGCCCAGTTGCGGTGCAGGGCAGGACCGGAGATCTTCTGGATCCGGGTCAGTTCCAGCTCTTCGACCGGACCGAACTTGCTGAAGTCCACCTTCGGCCACGGCAGTACGCTCATGCCGTTGCCAGTGCCTTGACCTGCAGCCGGTGCGGACTCGGCGCGCTTGACCGCATCCTTCACATAAGCCTGCACGTCTTCTTTGACGATGCGACCCTTGCGACCGGAGGCTTTCACCTTGGCCAGGTTGACGCCGAACTCACGGGCCAGACGACGCACGGCCGGGGAGGCGTGGACGTAGGCGTCGTTGGCAACGAAGTCGGAAGAGGCGGCAGCAGGAGCGGCGGCCTGAGCAACCGGCGCAGCGGCGGCAACGGGAGCAGCAGCCTGAGCAACCGGGGCGGCGGCAGGGGCGGCGCCAGCCACTTCGAATACCATGATCAGGGAACCGGTGGAGACCTTGTCACCCGCCTTCACCTTGATCTCTTTGACCACACCGGCGAACGGCGCAGGCACTTCCATGGAAGCCTTGTCACCTTCTACGGCGATCAGGGACTGGTCGGCTTCGACCTTGTCACCCACGGCAACCATGATCTCGGTCACTTCCACTTCGTCACCGCCGATGTCCGGCACGTTGACGTCTTTGGCGGCGGCAACGGCAGGGGCTGCAGCCACGGGAGCGGCGGCCTGAACCGGTGCAGCGACGGCGGCAGGCGCGGCGCCAGCCACTTCGAATACCATCACCAGGGAACCGGTGGACACCTTGGCGCCGGCGGCGACCTTGATCTCGACCACGCGGCCCGCGAACGGTGCCGGTACTTCCATGGAGGCCTTGTCACCTTCCACGGCCAGGATGGACTGGTCGGCTTCGACCATGTCGCCCACGGCAACCATCAGCTCGGTCACTTCGACTTCGTCGTCACCGATGTCCGGCACGTGCACGTCTTTGCGGGCGGCAGCAGCGGGGGCAGCCGGTGCAGCGGCGGCAACCGGGGCAGCAGCCGGAGCCGGCGCGGCAGCGGCCGCACCTTCGGCTTCGAAGATCATGATCTGGGAACCGGTGGCAACCTTGTCGCCCACCTTGATCAGGATCTCTTTGACGATACCAGCGGCAGGGGCCGGTACTTCCATGGAGGCTTTGTCACCTTCCACGGCGATCAGGGACTGGTCCAGTTCGACCTTGTCACCCACGGCGACCATGATCTCGGTCACTTCCACTTCATCGGCACCGATATCCGGCACCATAATCTGTTTGGACATTGTGCTTTATCCTCTTACGCGTCTGTCGCGTTAACCTTTGCAAGGGCCCGTTTGGCATATGAACCACTGCCAAAACGGATAACGGCCATTGCTTCTACTGTCACCGAATCGGGCAAGGAGCCGCCCGGCGCAATGCCGGACGGCTCCTCCGTTCTCTTATGCGTGCAGCGGGTTAACCTTGTCGGCATCGATGCCGTATTTGGCGATGGCGTCGGCCACTACCTGCTTGTCGATCTCGCCACGCTTGGCCAGTTCGGTCAGGGCAGCTACCACTACGTAGAACTCGTTCACTTCGAAGTGACGACGCAGGTTGGCACGGCTGTCGGAACGGCCGTAACCATCGGTACCCAGTACACGGTAGTTCTCGGTCGGTACGAAGGCACGCACCTGATCGGCGAAGGACTTCATGTAGTCGGTCGCGGCGATGGTCGCTTCGGCGCCCAGCACGGTGGCGATGTACGGTACACGAGCCTCGGCGGTCGGGTGCAGCATGTTCCAGCGATCCGCGTCCTGACCGTCACGGGCCAGTTCGTTGAAGGAGGTCACGCTGAACACGTCGGAACCCACGCCGTACTCGGTGGCCAGGATCTGGGCGGCGGTGCGCACGTGACCCAAGATGGAGCCACAACCCAGCAGCTGTACCTTGGCCTTGTTACCGGCCACGGATTCCAGCTTGTAGATACCCTTGCGAATACCTTCCTCGGCGCCTTCCGGCATGGCCGGCATGGCATAGTTCTCGTTCAGGGTAGTGATGTAGTAGAAGACGTTCTCCGGCTTCTCACCGTACATGCGACGCAGACCGTCCTGTACGATCACCGCTACTTCATAGGCGTAGGACGGATCGTAGGAGATGCAGTTCGGGATGGTGCCGGCCAGGATGTGGCTATGACCATCTTCGTGCTGCAAACCTTCTCCGTTGAGCGTGGTACGACCGGAGGTCGCGCCCAGCAGGAAGCCACGGGCTTGCTGGTCACCGGCTGCCCACGCCATGTCGCCGATCCGCTGGAAGCCGAACATGGAGTAGTAGATGTAGAACGGGATCATCGGGCAGTCGTTGGTGCTGTAAGAGGTCGCAGCAGCCAGCCAAGAGGACATGGCACCCAGCTCGTTGATACCGTCTTGCAGAACCTGACCCTGCTTGTCTTCCTTGTAGTAGGAGACGATGTCCCGGTCTTGCGGGGTGTACTGCTGACCATGCGGGCTGTAGATGCCGATCTGACGGAACAGACCTTCCATACCGAAGGTACGGGCTTCGTCAGCCAGGATCGGAACGATACGCTTGCCGATGGACTTGTCTTTCAGCATCACGTTCAGGGAACGCACGAACGCCATGGTGGTGGAGATCTCGCGCGCCTGTTCACCCAGCAGCGGGCCGAAGGCATCCAGAGCCGGGATTTCCAGCTTGGTGGTGGTCTCGCGCAGACGGGTCGGTACATAGCCCTTCAGCGCGGCACGACGGGCGTGCAGGTACTTGTGCTCTTCGGTACCTTCTTCGATCTTCAGGTACGGCAGCTCTTCCAGTTGCTCGTCGGTGACCGGCAGGTTGAAGCGATCGCGCAGGTGACGCACCGAGCCCAGATCCATCTTCTTGACCTGGTGAGCGATGTTCTTGCCTTCGGCCGCTTCGCCCATGCCATAACCCTTGATGGTCTTGGCCAGGATGACGGTCGGCTTGCCCTTGGTCGCTGCGGCCTTGGAGAAGGCGGCGAACAGTTTACGGGGGTCGTGACCACCGCGGTTCAGGGCGAAGATCTCCTCGTCGGTCATGTCTTTGACCAGCGCGGCGGTTTCCGGATAACGGTTGAAGAAGTGCTCACGAACGTAAGCGCCGTCACGGGACTTCATGGTCTGATAGTCGCCGTCCACGGTCTCGTTCATCAGCTGGATCAGCTTGCCGGACGTGTCTTTCTTCAGCAGCTCATCCCACTTGCGACCCCAGATGACCTTGGTGACATCCCAACCGGCGCCGGAGAACAGGCCTTCCAGCTCGTTGATGACCTTGCCGTTACCGACAACGGGGCCGTCCAGACGCTGCAGGTTGCAGTTGACCACGAAGACCAGGTTGTCGAGCTTTTCGCGCACGGCAACGGTCAGGGCACCCTTGGCTTCCGGTTCGTCCATCTCGCCGTCACCCAGGAAGGCGTAGACGGTCTGCTCGGAGCAATCCTTGATGCCACGGTCGGTCAGGTACTTCAGGAAGCGAGCCTGATAGATGGCGGCGATGGGACCCAGACCCATGGAAACGGTCGGGAACTGCCAGAAGTCCGGCATCAGTTTCGGGTGCGGATAGGAAGGGATACCCTTGCCGTCCACTTCCTGACGGAAGTTGTCCAGCTGCTCTTCGGTCAGGCGACCTTCGGCAAATGCACGGGCGTAGATGCCCGGGGAGATGTGACCCTGGAAGTAGACCAGATCGCCACCGTCCTTCTCGCTGCGAGCGCGGAAGAAGTGGTTGTAGCAGACTTCATAGATGGTCGCGGAAGAGGCGAAGGAAGACATGTGACCGCCGAGGTCCAGGTCTTTCTTGGAGGCACGCAGCACTATCATCATGGCATTCCAGCGGATGATGGCGCGGATGCGACGTTCCATCTCCAGGTCGCCCGGGTAAGCCGGTTCGTCGCTGGCAGGGATGGTGTTGATGTAGTCGCGATTTGCCTTTTCAGCCACGTCCACACCGCTGATGCGGGCTTTCTCGGCCAGTTGTTCAAGGATGAACTGAGCGCGTTGCGGACCCTCTTCACGCAGCAGGGATTCCAGAGAGGCAAGCCACTCCAGCGTTTCTATCGGGTCCACATCGTTCTTCAGGATATCAGACATGGCTGGTTCCTATTGTTATTGCACGGCGGTTAAGATGCGCAAAAATTCGACAATAAAGCCTTGTTAGGATTAGTTTTCCTGCTGACGGATCCGACGCATGGATCGCTGGATCCGGCTGTCTTCCCTCTGCATATCCAACAAGGTGTCCTCGATAAAGGCCAGGTGCTCATGACAAGCAGCCCTGGCCCGCTCCGGAGCCCCCGACAGGATAGCCTCGATCAGTGACGCGCGATGGCGACGGATCTTGGCTACCACTCCCGGACGGCGATTCAAAATCTCGTTATTTCGTAAAATGTTCTGTTCGAGCATGGGTCCCATGGCCCGCAACAGGTGCAGCAGCACCACGTTGTGGGAGGCCTCGGCCACCGCCAGATAGAACTGGGTGACGGCGGCCGATTCGGCCACCAGCGACCCTTGCTGGCCAGCCTCTTCAATGGCGGATTGCGCCAGCCGAATACGCTCGAAATCGGCATCCGTTCCCCGCAGCGCGGCATAGTAGGCACAGATGCCTTCCAGCGCGTGCCGAAACTCCAGCAGGTCGTACTGGGCTTCCGGGTGAGTGCTGAGCAACTCGAACAGGGGATCCGCGATCCCCTTGCTCAAGGCGTTCTGCACATAGGTGCCGCCCCCCTGGCGCCGGTACAAGAGCCCTCTCGCCTCCAAACGCTGGATGGCTTCACGCAGGGATGGGCGCGAAACCTGAAACTGGATGGCGAGCTCACGCTCGGGGGGCAATTTCTGCCCCGGCTGCAAGCTGCCTTCCAGAATCATGCTTTCCAGCTCGGCGACGATGGCGTCGGCCAGTTTGGGCTGAGTAATCTTGATATAGGGCATGGGGCTACTTTGTTAAATTGGTATTACCAATTCTATGAATGGGGCGAAAATTAGCAGAGGGCATGGGAAAAGTCCACCCGAAATATGATCTGCATCAAGATCTAAAGCTACTGCTTTAGGGGTAAAAAAGGGGATTTATGACCTAGCTCATAGAAAATGGTCAGACCAATATTTTCGGGGCGTTTTGCAGGTAACATTTGGCCAACAGCATGAAAAATGGCTCACCCCTGAGGCAAGCCATTGATTTTAAAAACACAAACTAATGTTGTAGATTGCTGCTAGAAGTTGAGCATTCCTTTATATCGAATCCATTCGAAACTCATTCCGGGGTCCGTCTTGCGCCCTGGCGCTATGTCGCAGTGACCCACGATTCGTTCAGCGGTAATTGACGGATAGTGCCGAGAAATGGCCCGACTGAGCCCTGCCAGCACCTCGTACTGGGCATCGCAATAGGGCAGCTCGTCCGTGCCTTCCAGCTCGATGCCGATGGAAAAGTCGTTACAGGCCTCCCTCCCCTCCCAGCTCGACACCCCCGCATGCCAGGCGCGGGCACCAAACGGCACGTACTGCACCAGCTCGCCGTCCCGGCGGATCAGGCAGTGGGCCGAGACCCTTAGCTGATGAATATCGGCAAAATAGGGGTGAGCGGCGGGATCCAGCCTGCCCAGAAAGAGGTCGTCTATCCAGGGGCCCCCAAACTGGCCGGGGGGCAGGCTGATGCCGTGCACCACCAGCAGGGAAACGTCGTCCGGACTGACCCGCTCGTTGTGATGGGGAGAAGGCACCCGGCGGGCCTGCTCGCACCAACCGTCTGCATCTATGGAGAAAAGGGCTATGGGCTGCGTCATCGTCGACTCTATCCAGATAGAAACTGGCACTCAGGGCGGCTCGCTCATCCCGTCAAAACCCGGTAACAAGCCTCTGAATCCATGGGTAAAATTGTGTTAGGCTGAGGCATCCCATCCCGCGATACCGGATCCTATATGCACCCGATGGCACGCCGGCTCTGGCTGCTGGCCTGGCTCTCCCTGTTGGGACTGCTGACCCTCTACTTCTACTCCAGCGCCAAGCCCACGGTGACCGCCAGCGGGGACCTGCTGCTCAAGGCCGATGCCAGCGGCCATTATCGTCTGGAGGGTGCCATCAACGGTCAGCCGGTGCAACTGCTGCTGGACACAGGCGCGACCCTGGTGACCATACCGAGCCAGGTGGCGGAGCGCCTCGGCCTCACCCCCACCGGCCTTAGCCGGGTCAAGACGGCCGCCGGGGAGATCCAGGTGCAGACCAGCCGGATCGAAAGCCTGGCGATGGGCCCGCTGACCTTGTACGATCTGACCGTCTTTATCAATCCGGCCACCGACGGGGAAGAGATCCTGGTGGGCATGAATGCCCTCGGCCGGCTGGAATTACGCCAAAAGGAGAGGCAACTGCTTCTCAGACCCTTGCAGGAATAAGGCATGCTACAACAGGACATCAGCCGCGCCGTACGCGCCGCACTACTCGAAGACTTGGGCGATGCCCTCACCGCGCTGGATCAACCGGATGCCAGCGCCGACATCACGGCCCAGCTGATCCCGGCCGATCGCGTCTCCACCGCCCGAGTCATCACCCGCGAAGCCGGTGTCTTCTGCGGCCAGCCCTGGGTCGACGAGGTGTTTGCCCAGCTCGGCGGCGAGGTCAGGGTGGAGTGGTTGGTGCAAGATGGCGAGAAACTCTCCCCCAATCAGGAGCTGTTCCGCCTCCACGGTCCGGCCCGGGCGTTGCTGACCGGTGAGCGCAACGCATTGAACTTCGTGCAGACCCTCAGCGGCGTGGCCACCCTCACCGCCCGCTACGTGGCCGAGCTGGAAGGCACTGACTGTCGCCTGCTCGACACCCGCAAGACGCTGCCTGGTCTGCGCAGTGCACAGAAATATGCCGTCACCTGCGGCGGTGGCAAGAACCATCGCATCGGTCTCTACGACGCCTATCTCATCAAGGAGAACCACATCCTCGCCTGCGGCGGCATCAAGGAGGCGATCAACGAAGCACGGCGCCTCAACCCGGGCAAGCCGGTGGAAGTGGAGGTCGAATCTCTGGCGGAGCTGGAACAGGCCCTGGCAGCCCAGGCTGACATCGTGATGCTGGATAACTTCGATGTGCCCATGATGGAAGAGGCGGTCGCCCTGAATCAGGGGCGCGCCAAGCTGGAGGTTTCCGGCAATGTGATGCTGGATACCCTGGCCAGCTATGCCGCCACCGGCGTCGACTTTATCTCGGTGGGTGCCCTGACCAAGCATGTGCGGGCACTGGATCTGTCGATGCGCTTTATCTGATGGCGGCGGGTACAACGCCATTTGGCGGTCCTGCCAGATATTACAGGACTCGAAACTTGCAAAAGGCGCCACAGGCGCCTTTTCTTTATGCAGGATCCCACGACATAAGGAGTGTGAAATGGGCCCTCCCCTCGATAAAAAGAGTCATTAGAGGCTTTTTAATCTTTGATTTTCTTATGTTTTTCACGAAACGGCAGAAAAGTGCTTAACAAGGGGGCAACCTCTGTTGCCAACCCGAAACGCTCGGATAAGATACTGGCGTGTGGATAGAATTCCACCGGCACTTCTCAGGAACCATGGAAAAAAGGATATTTGACATGAAGAAACAGTCGGGTTTTACCCTTATTGAATTGATGATAGTGGTCGCGATCGTCGCCATCTTGGCCGCTATCGCCCTGCCTGCCTACCAAACCTATACCAAGAAGGCGAAGTTTTCGGAGGTCGTTGCAGCTACTGGCGGCTTTAAAACTGCGATTGAAGTCTGTGCGCAAACGACTGGCGCAACAGCAATGGGTAGCTGTGATGCTGGTATGAATGGCGTCCCCGCAAACGTCTCCGCCGCAAATGGTAACGTTGCGTCAGTCACAATAGATGATACGACCAACGCAATAACGGCTACAGCTGTCAACTCAAATGGGCTTGCTGGTGAAAATTATATTCTCGTGCCAACTATTACTAGTGGGAAAGTGAACTGGGCAGCAAGTTCAGCTGCAACTTGTATAGCGGCTGGTATCTGCTAACGCATGACCTCTAGCCCCAATAGCGGCCTGGCTACCAGCCTGGCCGCTTCTTCCCTCCTGAGTGAGCCAGACTCACTACGCTATCTGAGCCAGGCAAAGGCGCAGCGCAAGCCTTTTGTGACCTTCCTGATCGAAAACGATATTCTCGACAGCAAGGCGCTCGCCGACTTTTGCGAGCTGGAGTATGGGGTACCTCTGCTGGATCTGTCTGCCTTCGATCTCGCCGAGATCCCGCAGAAATACCTCAACCAGAAGTTGATTGAAAAGCACCACGTACTGCCCATCTACACCCAGGGACACACCCTCTATATCGCCATGTCGGATCCCACCAATGTGTCGGCATTGGAGGATTTCGGCTTCAGCTTCGGGCTGCACACCGAGGCCTTGCTGGTCGAAGAGATCAAGCTGACCACTGCGATCGCCAAGTTGATGGAGAGTGAGCAGGATGTCCTCGGGGTGGCGCATATCGATGAAGCCGAGATCTCTGAACTAGAAGTTTCCAACGAAGACTCACGCCTCGATGAGGGAGTCAATACCGCGGATGACGATGCCCCCATCGTCAAATACATCCACAAGATCATGATCGACGCCATCAAGCGTGGGGCCTCGGATCTGCATTTCGAACCCTACGAGGCCAAGTACAGGATCCGCTTTCGCATCGACGGCATATTGCACGAGATTGCCACCCCACCGGTCAACCTGTCCAACCGCTTCGCGGCACGCCTCAAGGTGATGGCCAAGCTCGATATTGCCGAGCGGCGCCTGCCCCAGGATGGCAGGATCAAGCTGAAACTGTCCCGAAGCAAGTCAATGGACATGCGGGTCAACACCCTGCCCACCATGTGGGGGGAGAAAATCGTTATCCGCTTGCTGGACTCCTCGGCGACTCGCCTCAATCTCGATCAGCTTGGCTTCGATGAGAGGCAGAAAGCCCAATACCTGAACGCCCTCTCCAAGCCCCAGGGCATGATCCTGGTCACCGGCCCCACCGGCTCTGGCAAGACGGTTTCCCTCTATACCGGCCTCAACATTCTCAACACCCACGAGGTCAACATCTCCACCGCCGAAGATCCGGTGGAGATCAACTTGCCAGGGGTCAATCAGGTGCAGATCAACCCCAAGGCCGGTCTCACCTTCGCCAGTGCCCTGCGCTCCTTCCTGCGCCAGGATCCGGACATCGTCATGGTGGGGGAGATCCGGGATCTGGAGACCGCAGAGATCGCCATCAAGGCCTCCCAGACCGGCCACCTGGTGCTCTCCACCCTGCATACCAACTCGGCGGCAGAGACTCTGACCCGGATGATGAACATGGGGGTGCCCGCCTTCAACATCGCTTCCTCAGTCACCCTCATCATGGCCCAGCGCCTAGCCCGCAAACTCTGTGAACACTGCAAGGTCCCCGAGGTTGTGCCCGATGCCGAGCTGCAGGAGTTAGGTTTCAGCCAACAACAGCTAGTCTCAGGATTACGGTTATTCAAACCCGTGGGATGCAAGGAGTGCTCGGGGGGATACAGGGGACGGGTCGGCATCTACGAGATCATGCTGATGTCCGACAATATCGCCAAGCTCATCATGCAGGGAGCCAACTCCTTGCAGATTGCCGCCATCGCCCAAAAGGAAGGCATGCGAAGCTTGCGAACCTCTGGCCTCGAGAAGGCCCGATTGGGGATCACCAGCCTGGCCGAAATAAATAGGATCACCACCAACTGAAGCTTTTCAGGGTCATCGGGTTTAGATCACATCGGCTCCGATGACGCTCTTCAAGCCAAGATGAACCGGACTGGAAACTATATCACCCGGCCACCGTCGCCCAATTGCAGGATGCAGTGATGGCAACATTAGCGCACAAACAGAATGCCCAGAAAAAAGTCTTCTCCTTCCGCTGGCACGGAGTAAATCGGAAGGGACAGAAGATCTCCGGTGAGCTGCAGGCTGACAGCATCAACACCGTCAAAGCTGAACTTCGCAAGCAGGGAGTCAACGTCACCAAGGTCAGCAAGCAGGGCCAGGGTCTGTTTTCAAAGGGCGGCGCCAAGATAAAGCCCATGGACATCGCCGTCATCTCCCGTCAGATCACCACAATGCTCTCTGCCGGCGTCCCTCTGGTGCAGAGCCTGCAGATCATCGCCCGCGGCCATGAAAAGGCGGCAGTGCGTGAACTGATTGGGCAGATTGCCGCCGATGTGGAGACAGGCACCCCCATGTCCGAGGCGCTGCGCCGCCACCCTCGCCACTTCGATGCCCTCTACTGCGATCTGGTGGAGGCGGGGGAGCATTCCGGGGCGCTGGAGACCATCTACGACAGGATTGCCACTTACCGGGAGAAGAGCGAAGCGCTCAAGTCCAAGATCAAGAAGGCGCTGTTCTACCCGGCCATGGTCATCCTGGTGGCCATCATAGTCACCTCCATACTGCTGCTGTTCGTCATTCCGCAATTCGAGGAGATCTTCAAGAGTTTCGGTGCAGAGCTCCCCATCTTCACCCAGTTTGTCATCGGCATATCCCGCTTCATGCAAAATTGGTGGTATGTGATCTTCGGCGGCATAGGCCTCGCCATCTTCCTCTACGTGCGGGCCTGGCGCAGCTCCCAGAAGGTACGCGACAACACGGACAAGTTTCTGCTCAGCATCCCCATCATCGGAGCGATACTGCACAAGGCGGCCATGGCCCGCTTCGCCCGTACCCTCTCCACCACCTTCTCCGCCGGTATCCCCCTGGTGGATGCGCTGGTCTCGTCCGCCGGTGCCTCCGGCAACTATGTCTATCGCACCGCCATCATGGCCATCCGCAACGAGGTGGTGGCGGGCATGCAGATCAACGTCGCCATGCGCACCGTCGATCTCTTCCCCGACATGGTGATCCAGATGGTGATGATAGGTGAGGAGTCCGGCGCCATCGACGACATGCTCTCCAAGGTCGCGACCATCTTCGAACAGGAGGTGGACGACATGGTCGATGGCCTCACCAGCCTGCTGGAACCCGTCATCATGGTCGTCCTCGGGGTGCTGGTCGGCGGCATGGTGGTCGCCATGTACCTGCCCATCTTCAAGCTGGGCTCTGTGATACACTAGCCCCCTGCGCGCGAGTGGCCGGCCACGATCAGCCAGATCCGGTGCACTCGCAGCCCCTTTCCAACAAACTCGGTTGACTATGGCCTCTCTCATCGAACTGGCTCAGGCCCTGCCCTGGCTCTACTTCTCCCTGATCTTTCTCGTCTCCCTGATGATCGGCAGCTTCCTCAACGTGGTCATCCATCGCCTACCCATCATGCTCGAGCGCGACTGGCAGGCCGAATACCACGGCTACTTCGATAGCGAGCCCGAAGCCACTCCAACTGCCCCTTACAACTTGATGGTGCCACGCTCCGCCTGCCCTCACTGCGGACATCCCATCACGGCCATCGAGAATATCCCTTTGCTAAGCTGGCTATGGCTAAAGGGACGCTGCCGTGAATGCCAGGCCCCCATCTCGATACGCTACCCCCTGGTCGAGCTGCTGACCGCCTTGCTGTCGGTCGCCGTTGCGGCCACTCTATCCCCGGGCTGGGGAGCCCTCGCCGCCCTGGCCCTGACCTGGACCCTGGTCGCGCTCACCTTCATCGATCTGGACAAGATGCTGCTGCCGGATCAACTCACCCTGCCCCTGCTGTGGGGAGGCTTGCTGTTCAACCTGCTGGGGGGCTTTGTCTCGCTGGGGGATGCGGTCATCGGTGCCATGGCGGGCTACCTGGTGCTCTGGACCCTCTATTGGGCCTTCAAGCTGCTCACCGGCAAGGAGGGCATGGGGTATGGGGACTTCAAGCTGCTGGCCGCCCTCGGCGCCTGGCTCGGCTGGCAAGCCCTGCCCATAGTGCTGCTGCTCTCCTCCCTGGTCGGCGCCGTCTTCGGGATCGGGCTCATCGTGCTTCGCAAGCATCACCAAGGCAACCCCATTCCCTTTGGTCCCTATCTCGCCATCGCGGGCTGGATCGCGCTGCTGTGGGGCGATAGCATCACCCGCTGGTATCTGGATTGGGTGCTCTGACGAAGCGAGGTTTAAAGGATGTATGTGGTAGCGATTACCGGCGGCATTGGCAGTGGCAAGACCACGGTCGCCAACCAGTTTGCGGCGCTCGGCATCGACGTGATCGATGCCGATGTGATTGCCCGTGAAGTCGTGGAGCCCGGCACCCCGGCACTGGCGGCCATCGCCGACCATTTTGGTGCCGACATGCTGGGGGAAGATGGGACCCTGGACAGACGGGCCCTGCGCGAACGCATCTTCAACCACCCGGAGGAGAAGCTGTGGTTGAATGCCCTGCTTCACCCGCAGATCCGCAGCGAGATGCTGCGCCAGTGCGCCGCAGCCAGTTCCCCCTACTGCCTGCTGGTCGTCCCTCTGCTGGTCGAAAACGGGCTCACCGGCCTCGCCGATCGGATACTGGTCATCGACGTGGACGAAGAGACCCAGATCGAGCGCACCTGTCGGCGCGACGGTGTCAGCCGCGCCCAGGCAGAGGCCATACTGGCGGCTCAGGCAAGCCGGGCAGAGCGCCTCGCGGCCGCGGATGACGTGCTGGACAACCAGAATGGGTCGAGTGAGACCATTTCTACGCGGATTTTAGCGCTGCACCGAACATATCTGGTGTTTGCCTCTCAACAAGCCCCCCAACACTGAGTACACTAGGCCGGTTTATGGCTGGCCAGGATTAGGCATGATTTACGACTTCCCCCTCAATGAAAAAAGCCGGACCTATCTTCGTCTGGAGTCCCTGTTTTCCCAGATCCGCGACAATCTGGAGAGTGACCAGCCTTGGGCACACATCGCCTTCTTCAAGGGGTTGTTCGATCTGCAGGAGTTGCTTGAGCGCGGTGACCTGCGCGCCGATCTGATCAAGGATCTGGAGCGCCTCGGCCAGCGCCTGAGCCACTGGGCCAGCCTGCCTGACGTCGACCTCGAGCAGATCCAGCGGATGCAGCAGGAGAGCACCCAGCTCTCCCGCAGCCTGCTGCACTCCCCTCGCCCCGGTGCTCGCCTGAAAGAGGATCGCCTGCTCGGCTCCATCCGCCAGCGTTTCTCCATTCCCGGCGGCCTCTGTGCCTTCGACGTGCCCCAGCTGCACCACTGGCTGGTGACCCCGGCCATCACCCGCCACCAGCAGATGCAGCAGTGGCTCAGCGACATCAATCTGCTGATGAACGCCATCACCCTCTTGCTGCGCCTGTGGCGCGAGTCCGGCAACTTCAGCGATCAGGTCGCCACCAATGGCTTCTTCCAGGATACCGCAGAGGGTGCCGAGCTCATCCGCATCCGCCTGCCCGGCGGCCAGTCCTGCTACCCGACCCTGAGCGGCCACAAGAACCGCTTCGCCCTGCGCTTCCTGCCCACCGCCGAGCAGCAGATCGGCGACGTGCCCTTCCAGCTCGCCTGCTGCTAAGGAGAGAACGACATGGTCACCAAGGTAAAATGCCCCACCTGCCAGAGCGAGGTTGAATGGACTCCCAAGAGCCCGTTTCGCCCCTTCTGCAGCAAGCGTTGCCAGCTGATCGACCTCGGTGAATGGGCCGACGAGGAGAAGCGCATTCCCGGCGAGATCGATCCCGAGCTGCTGCCCTACCCCGAAGAAGGGGAGCAGTGGCAATAAGCCACGCAGCAAAAAGGGCCCGATGGGCCCTTTTTTCATGGTGCTGGTGACGGAGCACGACCCCTGATCCGGGTCTGGTGTGCCCCCTTCAACCCTCAGGGTACGAGCTGTTGCTGCAACCGGGTCACGATGGGGCCGTTGGCATCCGGGAACTGGTATTCGTGCAGGGCAGCCAGCGGCACCCAGCGGCACTCCTGCCCCTCCTTGCCAAACGGCTCGCCATCAAAGCGGGTCACCTTCCAGATGTCCAGCAGCACCTGCTTGTCCGGGTAGTCGTGGTGCAGCTCCATGAAGGGACTGCAATCCTGCACCCGGATCCCGATCTCCTCCCACAGCTCCCTGTCCAGGGCTGTGAGCAGATCTTCCCCCGACTCCACCTTGCCCCCCGGGAACTCCCAGCGATCGCCCTGGTGGCGATCCGAGGAGCGTTTGGCGAGGAAGATCTCCCCCTTCTCATTCTCGATGACGCCGACCGCCACCCAGATCCGTTTCTTCGCTTCCATTTTCGTCCTCAACGTAAAGATGACAATCTGGCCATCCAGGGAGTCAGGCGACCGGCCTGCAATGCCCCCTGGGCCATGAAGATATTCTGCCCCACGTGCTCGCTCCCCGACGGGGAAGGCAGGGGCCAGGTCGTCGACCCTGGCGGGGTGAAGCAGCGATCGTGGATCAGGCTGCTCTGACGCAGATAAGGCCACAGGCAATCGCGCAGGAACCACTGATCGATGTTCGGCGTCTCCATATTGCCTGACCGATAAGCCGTCACCCACGGTGCCAGGGGGGGCAGGACGCCGGCTACCCCGCCCCACATGCCGGCCAGCACTAGATCGGTATGGCTCCACCAGTCACGCATGATATGGAACCAGCGTCCCGATGCAAGCCAGGCATCGACGGCCACCCGCTCCCTCGCACTCAGCACCGAGTCCGCATCGCGGATGAGAAAGCGCCCGACCCCGGGATCGCTGGCCACCAGGAAGCGCCAGCAGAGTCGCTCCCGCAGAGACTGGCCGGCGGACTGCATCATCACCTCGGCGCCGTGTTCCCGCAGGCAGGCCAGCAGCTCCGCCGGCACGCTCTCGTCCACGTAGAAACGCACCCGCCAGCCCGGGTAGAGATAGGCGGCCGCCAGCACGTTGTCGAGCGCCCCCCTCAGGTAGCGGGGCTCCCGGCCCCACAGGGAAAAGGCGATGACGTTCCGCCGCTCCCCCTGGGTCGCCAGCCAGGCATCCGGGCTCATCGCGGGAAGAGACCAGCCTGCGGGCGAGGAGCCGCTCGCTTCATCTTTCAGCATCAGCGCCCGGGTGCCCGCCTGCGCAGCCTCGCCGTGGCGACCGAGTTTGGCGAGACAGGTACAGAGCCCATCCTGGGCCAGAAAATCGTCCGGCTCTCGCCTTGCCAGCTCCTCCAGATGCACCAGAGCCCGCTCATGCTGGTTCGCTCGGGAGAGGCAGACACAGAGATTGCGCAGCACCTCGATGTCATCGGGGGCGACCCCGTGCGCCTGTTCCAGCACCTGGGAGGCAGAGCCAGGATCGCCGCACAGGAAGAGGTAGTAGGCAAACTGCAGCTGCAGGGGCACGGGCTTGCTCTGCTGCGCATTCAATCGCGCCAGCACCTGCTGCACCGCCTGCTGGCGATCCCCTTGCAACCAGCTGGTGTGGGCCTCCCTGCACCAGCCCGTCGGCACCTTGCTCATCTTCACTCTCCTTATGCTGGTCCCTGAAATGAATGCACCGCCCGAAGGCGGTGCATCAATCATGGCAAAGGCTTAGGTCAACTGACCGTGGCAATGCTTGTACTTCTTGCCGGAGCCGCAGGGGCAAGGGTCGTTGCGCCCCACCTTCTGCTCGTCCCGCACGAAGGTGACCGGCGCCGCTTCGCCCTGAGTCTCCTCATCCGCCAGCTGGTTCTCGGCGGCGGCATGGGTGTAGGTGCGGGGGGCAGTTTCCGCCTGCTGGCGCTGGTGCTCTTCCATCGCTTCCACATCGCGCTCCTGGACCTGTACCCGGCTCAGGATGCTGACCACGTCGCGTTTGAGGGTTTCCAGCATCTGGGTGAACAGATCGAAGGACTCGCGCTTGTACTCCTGCTTGGGGTTCTTCTGGGCGTAGCCGCGCAGATGGATGCCCTGGCGCAGGTGATCCATGGCCGCCAGATGCTCCTTCCACAGGCCATCCAGGGTCTGCAGCATCACCGCCTTCTCGAAGTTGCGCAGCACTTCCTTGCCGACCAGCTCTTCCTTGTGGGCGTAGAGCTTGGTGGCTTCTTCCAGGATGCGCTCGCGCAGCTTCTCTTCATACAGCTTGTCATCTTCCGCCAGCCACTGCTGCAGCGGCAGATCCAGCGCGAAGTCGGACTTCAGACGCGCTTCCAGACCCGGCACGTCCCACATCTCTTCCAGGGACTGGGGCGGGATGTACTCGTCGATGATGGCGCCATAGACGTCGTCACGGATGACGTGGATGGTGTCGGAGATGTCGTTGGTATCCAGCAGTTCATTACGCTGTTCATAGACAACTTTACGTTGATCATTCGCTACGTCATCGAACTCGAGCAGGTTCTTACGGATGTCGAAGTTGCGACCTTCCACCTTGCGCTGAGCATTCTCGATGGCCTTGGTCACCCAGGGGTGCTCGATGGCCTCGCCTTCTTCCATGCCCAGCTTCTTCATCATGCCGGTCACACGGTCGGAGGCGAAGATCCGCATCAGGGTATCTTCCATGGAGAGGTAGAAACGGGAGGAGCCCGGGTCACCCTGACGACCGGAACGGCCGCGCAGCTGGTTGTCGATACGACGGGACTCGTGGCGCTCGGTGCCTATGATGTGCAGACCGCCGGCGGCCAGCACGGCGTCGTGACGCACCTGCCAGGCGGCCTTGATCTCGCGGATCTGTTCATCGGTCGGATTCTCCAGGGCGGCGATCTCCGCTTGCCAGTTGCCGCCGAGCACTATGTCGGTACCACGACCGGCCATGTTGGTGGCTATGGTGACGGCGCCGGTCTGACCCGCCTGGGCGACGATCTCCGCCTCCATGGCGTGGAACTTGGCGTTCAACACCTTGTGGGGGATGTTTTCCTTGGTCAGGATGCCGGACAACAGTTCAGAGTTCTCGATGGAGACGGTACCCACCAGCACCGGCTGGCCGCGCTCGACACAGCCGCGGATGTCTTCGATGATGGCGGCATACTTCTCATTGGCGGTCAGGTAGACCAGATCGCCCATGTCTTTGCGCACCATCGGCTTGTTGGTCGGGATGACGACGGTATCCAGGCCATAGATCTGCTGGAATTCAAAGGCTTCGGTATCGGCGGTACCGGTCATGCCCGCCAGCTTGTCGTACAGACGGAAGTAGTTCTGGAAGGTGATGGAGGCCAGGGTCTGGTTCTCGTTCTGGATCTTGACCCCTTCCTTCGCCTCGACCGCCTGGTGCAGGCCATCGGACCAGCGACGACCCGGCATGGTACGGCCGGTGTGCTCGTCGACGATGACGATCTCGTCCTTCTGGACTATGTAGTCCACGTTGCGCTCGAACAAGGTGTGGGCACGCAGGCCGGCGTTGACGTGGTGCAGCAGGCTGATGTTGGTGGCGGAGAACAGGGAGTCCTCTTCCGCCAGCAGTCCCTCTTTCTTGAGCAGCTCTTCCACGAAGATCTGGCCGTTCTCGGTCAGCAGGGCCTGACGGTTCTTCTCGTCCACCGTGTAGTGGCCGTCACCGGTGTACTCCTCGGAGTCTTCCTTGTCCTGCTTGACCAGCAGGGGGATCAGCTTATTGACCTGGATGTACATGGCCGAGCTGTCTTCCGCCGGGCCGGAGATGATGAGCGGGGTACGGGCCTCGTCGATGAGCACGGAATCCACCTCATCCACCAGCGCGTAGTTGAGCGGACGCTGCACGCGCTGCTCAGGCGAGAACGCCATGTTGTCGCGCAGGTAATCGAAGCCAAATTCGTTGTTGGTACCATAGGTGATGTCGGCGGCGTAGGCGTCGCGCTTCTGGGACGCATCCATGCCGGGCACGTTGCAGTCCACCGTCATGCCGAGGAAGGTGAACAGCGGGCGGTTCGCCTCGGCATCACGCTTGGCCAGGTAGTCGTTCACCGTCACCACGTGCACGCCGCGGCCGGAGAGGGCATTCAGGTAGGCGGGCAGGGTCGCGGTGAGGGTCTTGCCTTCACCGGTTTTCATTTCGGCGATGCGGTTGGAGTTCAGCACCATGCCACCGATCAGCTGGACGTCGAAGTGGCGCATGCCGAACACCCGGCGGGAGGCTTCGCGCACGGTGGCGAAGGCTTCCGGCAGCAGCTGCTCAAGAGTCTCACCCTGCTCCAGGCGCTGGCGATACTCAGCGGTCTTGGCCTGCAGCTCCTGATCGGACAGTGCCTCGAACTGAGGCTCCATCGCATTGATCTGTTTTACTATTTTGCGCAAAGCCTTGAGCGTTCTGTCGTTCCGGCTGCCGATAATCTTGGTGAGCAGTGTGCTAATCATGGGTACCAACTATTTTGGTTATATAAGCGTTCCGTCACTGGAACCTGAAGAAAAAACCTAACCCCGTCTGGCGTTCAGAAAGCGTGCGGGGTTGACCTGACGACCATCTTTCAACACTTCGTAATGCAAATGAACCCCGGTCGCGCGACCGGTGCGCCCCATCAGGGCTATCTTCTGGCCTTCATCGACCAGGGTGCCCACGTCCACCAGCAACTTGGAGTTGTGGGCGTAACGGGTCACCAGACCATTGCCATGGTCTATCTCCACCATGTTGCCAAATTCCGGGTGACGTCCCGCCCAGCTGACGATCCCCTTGCCGGTCGCCAGAATGGGAGTGCCGGGCTTGCCCCGGAAGTCCACGCCCTTGTGCATCTTGGCACGGCCGTTGAACGGATCGACCCGGCCACCGAAGCCGGAGGAGATCCAGACCCGCTCCTGCTTGACCGGCGAGCCGGAAATAAAACCGGCATCGGTGATATGGTGATTCATGATGAAAGATTCAAGTACCGACAGCTGTTCTTCGCGGCTGCTGAGCTGACGGTTGAGGTGCACCATGGAGTCCTGCAGCTCGTTGAGGCTGACTTCCAGATCCGCATCATAGGAGGGGCCGCCCATGGGAGGCAGCTCCTTGAAGTTGAACTCCTCGGGATCCAGGTCTGCCTTTTCGGTCAGCCGCTCGCCGAGGGCATTGAGACGACCCAGCTGCCCCTGCATGGTGCCCACCTGGGCGGCCAGCATGGCAAGCTGTTCACGGGCTTCATCGGCCCCTTGCGTCGATTTCTGTTGCTCGGCCATGGTCAGCGCGACTTCCAGCGCTTCCATCTTCTGGTGCCAGCTCTGCCAGAGCCAGCCACCGCCCAATGCCAACAGGGAGAAGAGAATACCGCCGACCCAGGCCAGACGTTGTTTGGGTAAGTGCAACTTGCGGCGCTGCTTACCGTGGAGGATCAGGGTAATGCTCATAGAAATTTGTCTGCTCGGTCAGGTGAGGCCAGGAGCCTGCACGGGTAATAAAACCGGGAGATAATCGGTATTACAGGATGGAATAAACAAATGACAGGACGTCGGTGCGGAGAGGTGACCGACGTCCTGTTGCACAGCTATCAGGCCAGAACCAGACCGTTATCGTAGTAAGCGATGGGCGCTTTCTCGCCCTCCGCCTCGAAGGTCACCAGTTCCCAAGCCTCCTGCTTGGCCAGCAAGGCACGCAGCAGTTTGTTGTTCAGGGCATGGCCCGTCTTGTAGGCACGGAATTCACCGATGATGCTGCGGTTACACATATAGAGGTCACCGATCGCATCCAGCATCTTGTGCTTCACGAATTCGTCTTCGTAGCGCAGACCATCTTCGTTCAGTACCCGGTAGTCATCCAGCACCACGGCGTTTTCCAGGCTTCCGCCCAGCGCCAGGTTCTGGGAACGCAGGTACTCGATGTCACGCATGAAGCCGAAGGTACGGGCACGGCTGATCTCTTTCACGAAGGAGCTGCCGGAGAAGTCCAGCACGCAACGCTGGTTGCGGCCTTCAAACACCGGATGCTGGAAATCGATCTCGAGATCCATCTTGAAGCCGTTGCGATAGGGGTGGAATTCCGCCCACTTGTCGCCGTCTTCAACCCGGACGCTCTGCTTGATCCGCACGAACTGCTTGGGTGCATTCTGTTCACGAATACCCACTTCTTGCAGCAGGTAGATGAACGGGTGCGCACTGCCATCCATCACCGGGATCTCGGGGGCGTCAACCTCGACGTAGAGGTTGTCGATCCCCATCCCGGCCAGGGCGGCAGACAGATGTTCGATGGTCGACACACGGACACCGGCTTCGTTTACCAGAGCGGTACAAAGCACGGTATCACGTACCTGATCGGCGTTGGCTGGCAGCTCTACCACAGGATTCAGATCGGTACGCAAGTAAACGATCCCTGTGTTAACAGGCGCCGGACGGAACGTCATTGTGACTTTCCGGCCCGAATGCAGGCCCACACCGGTGGCCTGGACACTCGTTTTCAAGGTTCTTTGTCTAATCATGGGCGTATCCGCTTAACAGCTCAAATTCCTGACCAGATGGTCGTTGCCGGGCCATCTTAGCACAATCCTTAAGCAACAAACAAACCAGAGCCATCAGAGACTTAGTCGGCTTGCTTGCGCAGGAACGCAGGAATGTCGAGATAATCCGGTTCACGGCGAGCCTGCGGCTCGGCGTTCACCACCTTGGCCGGGGCTTCGTCCATCACGCGGCCCTGCATCATGTCGCTCACCAGCGGCTGACGCACCGGACGCTCTTGCACCTGGCTGCTCTTGACTAGGGTGATGTCCGGCTTGCGCTCGGCGCCGATACCGGTCGCCACCACGGTCACGCGCAGTTCGTCGTGCATTTCCGGGTCAATTACGGTACCCACGACCACGGTCGCGTTCTCGGAGGCGAAGGCCTTGACCGCGTTACCCACGGTCTCGAACTCTTCGATGGTCATGTCCATGCCGGCGGTGATGTTGACCAGGATGCCACGGGCACCGGCCAGATCCACGTCTTCCAGCAGCGGGCTGGAGATGGCCTTCTCGGCCGCTTCTTCGGCACGGTCGTCACCGGAGGCGGAGCCGGTACCCATCATGGCGGTACCCATCTCGCGCATCACGGTACGGACGTCCGCGAAGTCGACGTTGATCAGGCCCGGACGGGTGATCAGCTCGGCGATGCCCTGTACCGCGCCCAGCAGCACATCGTTGGCCGCCTTGAAGGCGTCCAGCAGGGAGATGCCGCGACCCAGCACCTTCAGCAACTTGTCGTTGGGGATGGTGATCAGGGAGTCGACGTTCTTGGACAGCTCTTCGATGCCGTGGGCGGCGAAGCCCATCCGTTTCTTCCCTTCGAAGGAGAACGGCTTGGTCACGACAGCAACTGTCAGGATACCCATCTCGCGGGCCACTTCGGCCACGATGGGGGCAGCGCCCGTCCCTGTACCACCACCCATGCCGGCGGCGATGAACACCATGTCGGAACCGGTCAGCAGCTCGCGCAGTGCTTCCCTGTCTTCCATGGCGGCGTCGCGACCCACTTCCGGGTTGGCGCCAGCGCCCAAACCCTTGGTGATGCCACCACCGATCTGCAGCGTGGTGTTGGCACTGGAGTTGCGCAGGGCCTGGGCGTCGGTGTTGACGGTAATGAACTCAACACCCTCGATGTTTTGACGAACCATGTGTTCGACTGCGTTGCCGCCGCCGCCACCCACACCTATCACCTTGATGACGGCTTCGTCAGTGTGGCTATCCATAAATTCAAACATGTTGTCTCTCCGCTTTATTTGCTGACTGACGCAAAATCTCTTAGAACTCGCCACGCAACCAGTTGCTGACCCGTTTGACCAGCCCACCTACGCTTGCCTTGGCGGCATATTCCTTGTTATTGCCGGTGGATTGATTGGTTCGGCCGTACTGCAGCAACCCGACCGCAGTCGAGTACACCGGTGCCTGCACGTAATCGCTCAATCCACGTATGTTCATGGGCTCACCCACCCGGACCTGGCTCTGGAAGATCTGCTCCGCACACTCCACAATGCCTTCGATCTGGGCTGCGCCACCGGTCAGTACCACACCGGCTGCCAGCTGATGCTTGACCCCTTGTGCCTTCAACTCACTCTGCACCCGCACCAGCTCATCATTCACCATGGAGAGCAACTCGGTGTAACGGGGTTCAATCACTTCAGCCAGTGTCTGCCGCTGCAGGCTGCGCGCCGGACGGCCGCCGACACTAGGGACTTCAATATTGTCTTCCTTGCTGACCAGACGGCCGAGGGCGCAACCATAACGCACCTTGATCGCCTCCGCATCCAACGGCGGCGTGCCGAAGGCGTAGGCGATGTCGCTGGTGACCGTGCTGCCGGCGTAGGGGATCACCTTGGTGTGACGCAGGGCACCGCCGGTAAACAGCGACATGTCCATGGTGCCACCACCTATGTCCACCACGCAGACACCCAGCTCCTTTTCGTCTTCCGTCAGCACCGCATAGCTGGACGCCAGGGCGGAGAAGATCAGCTGATCCACCCGCAGACCCACCTTCTCGACACACTTCTCGATGTTGCGAGCCATGTCGTTGTGGCAGGTGATCAGGTGAACCTTGGCCGCCATCCGCACGCCGGACAGGCCGACCGGGTTCTTGATCCCTTCCTGATAGTCGATGGCAAACTCCTGGGGCAGCACGTGCAGCACCCGCAGCTCATCGGACAGGCGCACCGACTTGGCGGTGTGGATGACGTTGTCCACGTCTTCCTGGGTCACCTCCTCGTCGGAGATGGGCACCATGCCGGTCTCGTTGCGACAATCGATGTGCTTGCCTGACAGGCCCAGATAGACGGAGCTGATCTGGCAGTCGGCCATCATTTCTGCCTCTTCCACCGCACGGCGCAGGGACTTGACCACGGAGTCGAGATCGTTGACCCCGCCCTTCTCCATCCCGCGTGAGGCATGGCTACCCATGCCGATGACATTGAGCTCGCCATCCGGCAGCACTTCGCCAACCAGTACCGCCACCTTGGTCGTGCCGATATCCAGTCCGACAATCAAATTTCTATCTGCGGTGTTGGTCATTCACTTTCTCTTCGCTTTTCTTCCAGCCAACTGCCATTCCGGTGTCGTATCGAAGGTCCACGTAAGCAACCCGCTCACGGGGTTCGATGACCGGGAAGGCATCGATAAACCGCTGCAGACGAAGCGCGATATCCGAGCGCCCCACAAACAGCTGAATGTTGCCATCCAGGGTCAGTTCCCAGGCATGGCGGGGGGTCAGATTCACCCCAATCAACTTGTATCCCTTGGCAGCCAGCAAGGTCTCGTACTGATGGCTGGCTTCCAGCACCTTGGCGGCCTGATCATCGGGCCCGGACAACTGCATCAGGGGCTTCTTCACCCTGTCCGGGGCACTGAACACCTCACCCTTGGTGTTGACGAAGCGGTTGCCGTTCCAGCGGGCCGCCACATCCTGCTCGGTGAGGTAGACCTTGATCTTGTTCGGCCACTTCTTGCGGACCGACACCTGGGCCACCCAGGGCAGCGCGTTCAAGCGCGCCTGCAATTCGTTCACATCCAGCTCGAAGAAGTTGCGCAGCTCGGCGCCATCCAGCACGGCGTCACGCAGCTCATCGGCTTGCAAATATTCGTGCTGCCCCTGCAGCAACAGCTCGCTCATGGGCAACCGACTGGCATCCGTCAGCCAGCCTTTAACATCCAGCGCAGTCTGGTAGAGCCCCCACATGACCAGGATGAAAAATGCCACCCCGGCGATGAAGCCCCCCTTGGTGCGCCCTTGTGCCCTTGCCTCCACCCGATCGATCCCCGTTTAACGCGCCATGTCGGCCACTTGCAGACCGGTCCGCCATTATATAGGCGCCGGCTTGGCGGTCAAAATACTCATTGGGCCCTCAGGCACCGGATTTCATGCTATCCACGCTCAATTTCATCTCGCCGAGACGACGGGCCAGCGCCCCGACGTTCCCTGCCCCCTGGGTCAGCACCAGATCCCCCTCGCCAATGAGATCCGCCAGCACCGCCGGGACATCGTCCGGTGTTGCGACAAAGATGGGCTCCATCGAGCCACGGGAGCGGATGGTACGGCACAGAGCGCGGCCATCGGCACCCGGGATGGGCTCCTCGCCGGCGGCATAGACCTCCAGCATCACCAGCACATCCACCTTGGAGAGCACGTCGGCGAAATCTTCGTAGAGATCCCGGGTACGGCTGTAGCGGTGGGGCTGGAACACCATGACCAGGCGCTTCTCAGGCCAGCCGGCGCGGGCGGCGTTGATGGTCACCTTGACCTCGCTCGGGTGGTGACCGTAGTCATCCACCAGCATGGCCTTGCCGCGACCAGTCTCGAACTCGCCGTATTGCTGGAAGCGGCGCCCCACCCCCTCGAACTTGGCCAGGGCCTGGATGATGGCGTCATCGCCGATGCCGTCTTCGGTCGCGACCGCGATGGCGGCGGCGGCGTTGAGAGCGTTGTGCACCCCGGGCAGGTTCAGGGTCACCAGCAGCTCACCGGCATCCTTGCGGCGCACCCGGAAGCGGCTGCGGTTGCTGGTCTGGGCGAAGTCCAGCACCTGCACATCCGCGTCGTCAGAAAGGCCATAGGTCAGGGTCGGACGGGCGATCTCCGGCAGCAGGCCACGGATCACGGGGTCATCCACGCAGACCACCGCCAGGCCATAGAAGGGCAGGTTGTGCAGGAAGTCGATGAAGGTCGCCTTCAACCTGGAGAAGTCACCGCCATAGGTGTCCATGTGATCCGCTTCGATGTTGGTCACGATGGACACCATGGGTTGCAGATGCAGGAAGGAGGCGTCGCTCTCGTCCGCCTCGGCGATGAGGTAACGGCTGCTCCCCAGACGGGCATTGGTGCCAGCACTGTTGAGCAGGCCGCCGATGACGAAGGTCGGATCCCGGTCCGCCTCGGCATAGATGCTCGCCACTAGGCTGGTGGTGGTGGTCTTGCCGTGGGTGCCGGCGATGGCGATGCCGTGGCGGAAGCGCATCAGCTCCGCCAGCATCTCGGCGCGGCGCACCACAGGGATGCGCAGCTCACGGGCGGCCAGCAGCTCGGGGTTGTCCTGCTTGATGGCGGTGGAGACCACGACCACGCTCGCCTCGTTCACGTGTTCGGCGCTGTGGCCCACGAAGATGTGGGCACCGAGGGAGGCCAGACGCTCGGTCACGGCATTGCGCGCCAGATCGGAGCCGGAGATCTGATACCCCTCGTTGGCAAGCACTTCGGCGATCCCGCCCATACCGGCGCCACCTATGCCGATAAAGTGGATGCGACGCACGCGGCGCATTTCGGGGATCACGGTACGCAGTTTTGCCAGTTCAACCTTGGTCATAGTCTTCTCTCTTTAGTCCACCGCAAACCGCTCGGCGACATCAACAATCTTGGGAACCAGACTGCACGGCGCGGCCGGTGCAGTCTCGATCATCATTCTCTTAGTGGGCCGCAAGCCGCTTGCACTCATCGGCAACCCGCTCGGCGGCATCGGTAATGGCGACGCGACGGGCGGCCTGGGCCATGTTCAACAGGGTTTCTCTGCGCCCGGCGAGCCAGGAGAGACGGGCAGCCAGGGAGGCCGGCGTCAGCTCGGATTGGGGCAGGAATTCGGCCGCACCGCCGTCGACCAGAGTCAGGGCGTTGCGGGTCTGGTGATCGTCCACCGCGTGGGGCAGCGGCACGAAGATGGCGGCGACACCGGCGGCGGCCACCTCGGAGACCGTCAGGGCCCCCGCGCGGCACACCACCAGATCGGCCCAAGCATAGGCGTCGGCCATGTCCTTGATAAAGTCGCTCACCTCGGCATCGACCCCGTGCTGGGCGTAGGCCGCAGCCACAGCGTCTCTGTTGCCCTTGCCGGTCTGATGGCGCACCAGGATGGGTACACCGGCTGCGGCGACCGCGGGCGGCACCTGCTCGTTGAGCACCTTGGCCCCCAGGCTGCCGCCGACGATCAGCAGGCGCAATGGCTCGGCTGCGCTGCGAAGCACGGGATCCGGCAGGGCCACCACTTCGGGGCGCACCGGATTGCCGACCACGGCGGTACGGGCATTGGGAGCGAAGGCCCCGGGGAAGGCCATCAGCACCCGCTTGGCGATGCGGGCCAGCAACTTGTTGGTCATGCCGGCCGCCGCATTCTGTTCATGCAGCAGCAGCGGGATGCCGGAGAGCCAGGCGGCGACGCCGCCCGGACCCGAGGCGAAGCCCCCCATGCCGAGCACCACATCGGGCTTGATGGTCTTGAGCACCTGACGGGCCTGCAGCACGGATTTCACGATGCGATAGGGCGCCGCCAGCAGACGCTTGATGCCGTTGCCACGCACCCCCTGGATGTCGATGAAGGAGATGGAGTAACCGTGGGCGGGCACCAGCTCGGCCTCCATCCGGTCGGCGGTGCCGAGCCAGTGAACGGTCCAACCCTGGGTCTTGAGGCGATCGGCCACGGCCAGGCCGGGGAACACATGGCCCCCGGTACCGCCCGCCATCACCAGCAACGTCTTGCTCACGAAACCTCCCGCACGCGCGCCTGGGCGCTGGCCTGGCGCAACTCGAAATCGATACGAATCAACATGCTCACCGCCACCATCATGATGATGAGACTGGAGCCACCATAGCTGACCAGGGGCAGTGTCAGCCCCTTGGTGGGCATCATGCCGCTGGCCGCACCCACGTTGACGAAAGTCTGGAAGCTGAACCAGATGCCGATGCCGATGGCCAGATAGCCTTCATACAGTCGCTCGGCCACCAAGGCCTGGTGACCCAGCTTGAGCGCCTTGATCGCCAGCGCGAAGATGAGGAAGAGCGCCCCCAGCACCCCCACGTAGCCGAGCTCCTCCCCCAGGATGGCGAACACGAAGTCGGTGTGCGCCTCCGGCAGGTACTCCATCTTCTGGATGGAGTTGCCGAGCCCCTCGCCAAACCAGCTGCCACGGCCGAATGCCATCAGGGACTGGGTCAGCTGATAGCCGCTGCCGAAGGGATCGGCCCAGGGGTCGAGGAAGGAGGTCACCCGCCGCATCCGGTACGGCTCGGCGATGATCAGGGTCACCACTGCGCTCACCCCCACCAGGATGAGGCCGATGAACTGCACCAGCCGCGCCCCCGCCAGGAACAGCATGCCGAGCGAGGTCACGAACATCACCACCACTGAGCCGAGATCGGGCTGGGCTAGCAGCAGGATGGCCACCACGAACAGCACCGCCATGGGCTTCATGAAGCCGATGAAGCGCTCGCGCACCTCGCTCTGGCGGCGCACCAGATAGCCCGCCAGATAAACGAAGAGCGCCAGCTTGCCAAATTCAGCCGGCTGCAGGTTGAAGGGACCGAGTGGCAGCCAGCGCACAGAACCGTTGACGCTGCGCCCCACCAGCAGCACCAGCACCAGCATGACGATGGCGAGCAGCAGCATGGGGCCGTTGTATTGCTGCCAGCGGGCCATGGGCACCTGCAGCACGAACCAGGATATACCGAGCGCCATCACCAGGAAGAGGCCGTGGCGTTTGACGAACATGAAGGGATCGTTGTTGATGGCGATCCCCTCCGGAATGGAGGCGGAGGCCACTATCACCAGGCCCACGGACATCAACGCCAGCGCCAGCACCACCAACTGCCGATCGAAGAGACCGGCGGGGCGCGCCGGTAACAACAGGCGTTGCAGGAAACCTGCTATGACGCGAAGGGCGTTCATAACTTGTGTACCTGCTCGGTGAAGCGATCACCGCGCGCTTCGAAGGACTTGAACTGATCCAGGCTGGCGCAGGCCGGCGCCAGCAGCACCCAGTCGCCGGGGCGAGCGTCGGCGGCGGCCTTGGCGATGGCGGCATCGAGATCGGCCACTCGCTCGGTCTGCTCACCCAGGGCGAGCAGTATGTCCGCATCCTGGCCGAAGCAATACATGTGATCGATCTGCGTGCCGAGCAGCGCCTGGACCGGCCCGAAGTCCTGGCCCTTGCCCTGGCCACCGGCCAGCAGCAGCAGACGACCCTTGACCGACTCGCGCACCCCGGCCACGGCGGCCAGGGTCGCCCCCACGTTGGTGGCCTTGGAGTCGTTGATCCAGCGCACCCCGTTCACCTCCCGCACGAAGCGGGCGCGGTGAGGCAGGCCTTCGAAGCGGCGCAGCACCCGCAGCTGTGGCTCGCGGGGGATCCCCACCGCATCGCACAGGGCCATGGCCGCCAGGGCGTTGGCCTGATTGTGGGCGCCGACTATCTTCATCTCGTCCACCGCCAGCAGCGGCTCGCCGTGCAGGGTCAGCCAGAAGCGTCCATCCAGCTCGCAACGACCATAGCCGTTGCAGTCCAGCCCGAAGCTCTGCCACACCTGGCCCACGTCGGGCAGGGTCTGGGGATCGTCCCGGTTGACCAGGATGTGTTGGGAGTGCTGATGGATCTCCTGCTTGGCGGCGCGATAGTCGGCCATGCCGGCGTAGCGATCCATATGATCTTCACTGAGGTTCAACACCACGGAGGCGGCGGCGCGCAGGCTGTGGGTGGTCTCCAGCTGGAAGCTGGAGAGCTCCAGCACGCAGAGATCCATCGGCTGCTTGAGCAGATCCAGCGCTGGGGTGCCGATGTTGCCACCCACACCGACCTTGAGGCCGGCCTCGGCGATCATCTCCCCCACGAGTGTGGTGACCGTGCTCTTGCCATTGGAGCCCGTGATGGCGATGACGGGCACCTGGGTCTCGCGCACGAACAGCTCGATGTCGCCGACGATGCGCACCCCGAACTCGGCCGCGGCCTTCAGCTCGGGGGTCGACAGCGCTATGCCCGGGCTTGCCACTATCATGTGGGCCTGCTTGAGGCGCTCCCCATCCAGCCCCTGAACCAGCTCCACCCCGGCGGGCAGTTGATCCTTGCCCGGAGGATTGGCACGGGTGTCCATCACCAGCGGCGTGATGCCTCGGCCGAGGAAGTAGTCGACGCAGGAGAGTCCGGTTTTACCGAGTCCGATGATGATGACCATGGCTTACCTCACCTTCAGGGTGGCGAGGCCGAGCAGCACCAGCATGAGGGTGATGATCCAGAAACGCACGATGACGCGCGGCTCCGGCCAGCCCTTCTTCTCATAGTGGTGATGAATGGGCGCCATGCGGAAGATGCGCACGCCGCGCAGCTTGTAGGAGCCCACCTGCAGGATCACCGAGACGGTCTCCATCACGAAGACGCCCCCCATGATCACCAGCAGGAACTCCTGGCGTACCAGCACGGCGATGGTGCCGAGTGCCCCACCGAGGGCCAGGGAACCCACATCGCCCATGAAGACCTGAGCCGGGTAGGTGTTGAACCAGAGGAAACCCAGACCCGCCCCGACGATGGCGGTACAGACGATCACCAGCTCAGAGGTGTAGGGCACATAGGGGATGTGCAGGTAGTTCGCGAAGTTGACGTTGCCGGTCGCCCAGGCGATCAGCGCGAAGCCCCCCGCCACCATCACGGTCGGCATGATGGCGAGGCCATCCAGGCCGTCGGTCAGGTTGACCGCGTTGGAGGTGCCGACGATGACGAAGTAGGTCAGCACGATGAACATCAGGCCGAGCTGGGGCATCACATCCTTGAGGAAGGGGACTACCAGCTGGGTCTGACCGTCGTGGGTCGCCGTGGCGTAGAGGAAGACGGCCACCGCCAGCGCCACCGCCGACTGCCAGAAGTACTTCCAGCGGGCGATCAGGCCGTCGGTATTCTTGCGCACCACCTTGAGGTAGTCATCGGCGAAGCCGATGGCGCCGTAGGCACCGAGCACGAACAGCACCAGCCAGACATAGGGGTTGTCGAGGCGGCACCAGAGCAGCACAGAGGTGAAGATGGCCGCGATGATCATCAGGCCCCCCATGGTCGGGGTGCCCTTCTTGCTGAGGTGGGACTCGGGGCCGTCGTTGCGGATCACCTGGCCGAATTTCATGATCTGCAGACGGCGGATGAGGCGCGGCCCCATCCAGAGCGCCACCACCAGGCCGGTGATGATCGACAGGATAGCGCGAAACGTCAGGTAGGAGAAGACGTTGAAGAAGGTGAAGTGCGGGGTCAGCAGTTCCGCCAGCCAGACTAGCATGTGGCTGACTCCTGACGGTCTTTGACCATCTCGACGATATCTTCCATGCGGGAGCCACGGGCGCCCTTGACCAAGATTGAGATTTCCGGGTGTGTATTTATCATTTGCGCAAGCACTTCAAACAACGACGCCTTGTTATCGAAATGTCGGCCAGCCGCGGCATCTGCGGTGTGGCGACTCTGTTCCCCTACGGTCAGCACGGCATCGAGGCCGCACTCGCTGGCATGGCGTCCGACCCGGGCGTGCTGCGCGGCGGACTCCTCACCCAACTCTTTCATGTCACCGAACACCAGCACCTTGTAGCCTGCCATGGCGGTCAGGGCGTCGATGCCCGCCAGCACGGATTCCACGCTGGCGTTGTAGGTGTCGTCCACCAGGGTGAGACCACCCCAGCGCTGCACGCAGAAGCGGCCCTTGACCGGTGCCATCTGCTCCAGCCCCGCCTTGACCGAGGCCAGCGACGCGCCGAGCGCGAGACAGCCGGCGGTCGCCGCCAGGGCGTTCGCCACGTTGTGACGACCGGGAATGGCCAGAGTCAGGCTTATTTCACCGTTCGGAGTCACCAGGGTGCACTGGGCACAGCCCTCGGTGTTGAAGCTGATGTCGCGGGCATGGAACGGCTGGCTCTGATCCTCGACGGAGAAGGCGCAATGGATGCCCTTCGCCTGCCACTTAGGCCAGAACTCGTTGTCGGCGTTGACGATGGCGCTACCGCCTTCACCCAGGCCTTCGAAGATCTCGCTCTTGGCGTGGAACACCCCTTCCAGGGAGCCGAAGCCCTCCAGGTGAGCAGCAGCCACGTTGTTGATGATGGCGGCATCGGGCTTGGCCAGCGACGTCGTCCAGGCGATCTCGCCGGGGTGATTGGCCCCCAGCTCCATCACGGCGAACTGGTGCTGCGGCTCTAGGCGCAGCAAGGTGAGCGGGACGCCCACCTCGTTGTTGAAGTTGCCGGCGGTGGCCAGCACCTCCCCCTCGTGGCGCAGGATGGCGGTCGCCATCTCCTTAACCGTGGTCTTGCCACAACTGCCGGTGATGGCCAGCACCTTGGGGGCGATACGCTCGCGTACCAGCCTGCCCAGACGCCCCAACCCCTTGAGGCTGTCGTCCACGATCAGCTGAGGCACAGCCAACGGCAGTTCACGCTCCACCAGCAGCGCGGAGGCGCCGGCCGCGACCGCCTGAGCACAGAAGTCGTGGGCGTCGAAACGCTCGCCGCGCAGGGCGACGAAGAGGGCGCCGTTGCCCAGGGTGCGGGTATCTGTGCTGACCGCGGTGATCTCGGCGTCATCGCCGACCAGACGGGCATCGAGCGCCTGCGCCAGCTCGGCAAGCCTGAGGGTCATCATCTGAATGACTCCAATAATGTGTGCAAGGCGGCGGCGACGGTTTCCCGGTCGCTGTAGTGCCGCTTGTCGGTTCCAATGATCTGATAATCCTCGTGGCCCTTACCGGCCACCAGGATGATGTCCTGTTTGCTCGCCTGAGACAGTGCCAGAGCGATCGCCTTGACCCTGTCGTGCTCGATCTGCACGGCGCCGGGATCGCGAAGACCCGCCACCATGTCCGCCATGATCTGGGCCGGCTCCTCGGTACGGGGATTGTCGTCGGTCAGGATCACGCGATCCGCATACTGCTCCGCCATGGCCGCCATCATGGGACGCTTGCCGCGATCCCGGTCGCCACCGCAGCCCACCAGGCACCAGAGCTCGCCTTCACAGTGCACCCGCAGGGCCTGCAGTGCCTTCTCCAGCGCGTCCGGGGTATGGGCATAATCGACCACGGCCAGCGGCGCATCGCCACCGCCGAAGCACTCCATGCGACCGGTCACGGGTTGCAGCCTGGGGGCGCTCGCCAGTAGGGCGTCGAAGTCGTAGCCGAGCACCAGCATCACGCCCATGGCCGCCAGCACATTGCTGACGTTGAAGCGGCCGAGCAAGGGGGCGGATAATACACCATTCCCCCAGCTGGAGTTAATCTGCGTGTGAAAACCTTGTTGGTGAAATTGGGGATCCTGCGCCGTCAACTGTCGCCCGCTATGGTTGGCGATGGGACCATTCACCCCGAAGGCTACCGCAGCGGGGTAGCGGGACAACCAGCGCCTGCCCAGCTCATCATCCGCATTGATGACGGCGCAGGGCTCGTCTACCAGCTTGATCAGCTCTTCCTTGGCCGCGCCATAGGCCTCCATGGTGCCGTGATAATCCAGATGATCCCGGCTCAGGTTCGTGAAGGCCGCCGCCGCAAAGTGCAGGGCAGCCACCCTGTGCTGCACCAGACCGTGGCTGGAGACCTCCATCGCCACCAGGCTAGCCCCCTCTTGCCGTAAGGCATCCAGGGTGGCCTGCACCTCCACCGCGCTGCCCGTGGTGTTCGGCGCCTCCACCAGCTCGCCGAACAGGCCGTTGCCTATGGTACCCATCACCCCGGCCTTGCCCCCCAGCAGGGTGCGCCAGTTTGCGACCAGTAGCGCCGTGGTGCTCTTGCCATTGGTGCCCGTGATGCCGACCAGTTGCAGCCTGTCGCTGGGTTGCCGGTAGAAATGGCCGGCCAGCTCGGAGAGCCTGGCGGGCAGATCAGGGACTCCGAAGCAGGGCACAGAGAGCGCGGGGGGGACGAATTCACCGTCCTCCTCAAACAGCACGGCGGCGGCTCCCCGAGCCACCGCCTGTTCGATAAAGCCTCTGCCATCCACCTGGTGGCCGCGCACGGCCACGAACAGAGAACCGGGCCCAACCCGCCGACTGTCCAGCTGGAGGTCGGTGAGGGGGAGCGCCGGGGCATGAATGCCGAAGGGGCGCAGCAGATCATCAAGTGCGCGGTGCAAGAGAGGCCTCCGTACGGGCAAGTTTGGCGGGTACCTCGGTGGGGACCGCGTCGGGACGAATATTGAAGAGTTGCAACACGCCACCCATGGCCTCGGCGAAGGGCGGAGTCGCGACTGCGCCGCCGTAGTAGGCGTTGCCCTTGGGCTCGTTGATCACCACCACCATGACGAAGCGGGGGTTGCTGGCGGGAGCGAAGCCGGCGAACCAGGCCATGTAGTCCTTGCCATAGCCGCCGGCGACGGCGACCTTGGCGGTACCACTCTTGCCGCCGACCCGGTAGCCGGGGATCTTGGCCTTGGGTATGGCATTGTCCACCACGTACTCCAGCGCCTGCAGCATGGCGGTGGCGTTGTTGTGATCGATGACCTGTTCACCCTTGGGCGGTGTGGTCACCTTGATGATGGAGAGCGGCACCCGCTTGCCCTTGTTGGCAAGAGTGGCATAGGCAGAAGCCAGCTGCAGCGGGGTGACCCGCAGACCATAGCCAAAGGAGAGGGTCGCCCGCTCGATATCGGACCAGCGTCGACGCTGGGGCAACATGCCGCTGCTCTCCCCCATCAGACCGCTGCCGGTATCCATACCGAAGCCGACCATGCTGAGGGTATTGATCATCTCCTGGGCCGGCATGCGCAGGGCGATGCGCGACATGCCGATGTTGGAGGAGTAACGCAGTATGTCGTACAGGTTGGTCGCCTTGTGGATACTCACGTCACGGATCTGCTTGGCCCCGATAAACAGGGGGCCGCCCTGAATGGTGTCCTTCCAGCTGGTCACGCCCGCCTGGAGGGCACTCAGCAGGATCAGGGGCTTGACGGTGGAACCCGGCTCATAGGTATCGGTCACCACCCGGTTGCGCACCCGGAAGCTCTGGTACTGGCCCCGGTTGTTCGGGTTGTAGGAGGGGGTGTTGACCATGGCGAGCACCTCGCCGGTCTTCACGTCCAGCATCACCATGGAGCCTGAGGTCGCCTTGTTCTCGTCGGTGGCACGCTTGAGGGCCCGGTAGGCCAGGGCCTGCACCCGCTGATCGATGCTGAGCTGCAGATCGTTGGCGTTCTTGCCCTCCTTGACCAGGCCGAGGCGCTCGATGACGCGACCCTGACGGTCCTTGCGCACCCGCATCTCCCCCGGGGTCGCGGTCAGCCACTCGTTGTAGCTGCGCTCTATCCCTTCGATCCCGCTGCCATCTATGTTGGTCACCCCCACCAGGTGGGAGCTGATCTCGCCGGTCGGATAGAAGCGGCGGGACTCGGGACGCAGGTAGATGCCGCCGAGCTTGAGGCCCTTGATGTATTCCGCCACCGCCGGCGTCACCTGCCGCTGCAGGTAGACAAACCGCTTGCTGGGGTTGGAGATGCGGTGCTTGAGGGTATTGATGTCGAGCTTGAGCACGGCGGAGAGCGCCAGCCAGGCGCGCTCGTTATGGATGGCGCCGGTCTCGTGCACCGTCTTGGGATCCGCCCAGACCGCCTCGACGGGTACGGAGACCGCCAGCTGCTCACCGTTGCGATCGGTGATCATGCCGCGCACCGCCTGGGTGGAGGTGGTACGCAGTGAACGCATGTCCCCTTCCTGACGCAGGCGGTCGGGATCGATCACCTGGATCCAGGCCAGACGCAGGATCAGACCCGCAAAGGCGATGCCGATGAAAAATACCAGCGTGCGAAAGCGCCACGGGTAGAGTGACGGTGCTTTGGCCTTGGCTTTTTCTTTTGCCGGTGCCCTGGTGGCGGCCTTGCGTTTCATGGTTGAGTTATTACCTTCTCGGTGGTCACCAGGGGGCGAGCCATCTGCAATTTATCCATGGCAAGGCTCGCCACTCTGGAGTGCTCGGCCAGGGTGCCCTGCTCCAGCAGCAGGTGCCGCCACTCGATGTTGAGCCTGTCCTCTTCCGCCATCAGATCATTCTGCTTGGCGGTCAGGCCCCGGGTCATGTTGGTCACCAGGATCACCGCGAAGGCGGTGACCAGCACGGCGATGGCCAGCACCACCTGCAGCTTGTGACGCCAGAGATCCCCGATGATCTCCTTGGCCAGATGAACGCGCACCTCGCTCATGACTCAATCCGCCAGACGCTGGGCCACCCGCAGCACCGAGCTGCGTGCGCGCGTGTTTTCGGTGACTTCATGATCGGAGGGCTTGAGCGCCTTGCCGACCGACTTCAACTTGCGACCACCCGCCAGCTGAGCCTCGGTCAGCGGGATGCCGTGCGGCACCTCGGGTCCCTTCTCGTGCTTGCGGATGAAGTGCTTGACCAGCCTGTCTTCCAGGGAGTGGAAACTGATGACGGAGAGGCGCCCCTCGGGGGCCAGCACCTGCAGGGCACCGTTTAACGCTGTCTCGATCTCGTCCAGCTCGCTGTTGATGTAGATGCGGATGGCCTGGAAGCTGCGGGTCGCGGCGTGCTTGCCCTTCTCCTTGCTCGGATTGACCCGGGCAATCATCTCCGCCAGCTGGCGGGTGCGCACATAGGGCTCGGTAACCCGGTCGTGGACGATGGCACGGGCGATCTTCTTGGCGAAGCGCTCCTCACCGAAGGTCTTCAGCACCCAGGCGATGTCGTCCACATCGGCGCGAGCCAGCCACTCGGCCGCGCTCTGGCCGGAGGTGGGATCCATGCGCATGTCCAGCGGACCGTCCTTCATGAAACTGAAGCCGCGCTCGGCGTCGTCGAGCTGGGGGGAAGAAACGCCGAGATCCAGCAGGAAACCGTCCACCTTGCCGAGCAGGCCGCGCTCACTTAGATAGGAGGTGATGCCGGAGAAGGGGCCGTGCACGATTTCGAAGCGTGGGTCCTGGATCTTGGCCGCCTCGGCAATGGCCTGGGGATCCCGGTCGATGGCGATCAAGCGGCCCTGTGGGCCGAGTTTTTCGAGAATGAGACGAGAGTGACCACCCCGGCCAAAGGTACCGTCGACATAGACGCCGTCCGGCTTGATGGCCAGCCCTTCGACGGCTTCGTGCAACAGCACTGTGATGTGTTCAGCGGCTTGGGTCATTTATAAAGAGAAATCCTGTAGTCGTGGTGAACTTGCCCAATCGTCCTCGGGCAAGCCCTGGATATCGTCATTGATCTGTTGCTGCCAGCGGGCTTCATCCCACAGCTCAAACTTGTTGAGCTGGCCCACCAGCATGATTTTCTTGTCCAGCCCGGCGTGATTGCGCAGCGGCTGGCTCAGCAGCAGACGGCCATTGCCGTCCAGTTCGCACTCGATGGCGTTGCCAAGCAGCAGGCGTTGCAGGCGGCGCTCCGCGGGGTTGGTGCTGGAAAGCGTCTTGAGCTTGCGCTCGATCTCTTCCCATTCATTCAGGGGATACAGCAGCAGACAGGGGTGAGCGATGTCGATGGTGCAGACCAGCTGGCCGTCGCACTCGTCGCGCAGCCAGTCTCGATATTTGGTCGGAATCGCCAATCGCCCTTTGCTGTCCAGGCTGATGGCGTGAGCGCCACGCAACAAATTGCAGTCCCCGAAGGTGAGTTTAAGGAGGCAAATCGCCCGATAAAACCACTTTGATCCACTTTTCTCCACCATGAAGTTTAAGGACGAGCAGAGGGCTTTTCAAGCAAGGATCTCGGGCATGGGGAACATATTGACGCAGCAGTGAGGCACTGCCGATTAAATGAATTGATTTTTCAAGAGTTATTCATGACTGGATTTAATTCATCCCCGCAAGGAGCAGCGCCAAATAACCGCCATCAGGGGGAAATAATGAAGCGAAACAGCACGACGGCACAGAGTATGATGCTCACCCCCACCACGGGATAGATGATATAGCCATCCCCCGCCCGCCGGGCGCGCAGTACCACCAGCTGACAGAGCAGCAGGTTATAGAGGATGATCAGAAAAGTCAGCAGAAGATTGGAGCCGAATGTCAGCTCATCTGCATACATGACATAGAGCCACATCAAACCGAAATTAATAAGGATCAGATAAAGCAGAAACTTCTGAATCGCCCTACCCGTCTTTGGGGTCTTTTTTACTCGTGTTACCATGCTTATCACGTCCTGGATACCACATGAACAGTCGACAGAAATTGTCAAAAACTGTTGAGATTCATCATGTTTTTATCATCACCCCGTCAGACTGTCTCTCTCCTGATTAAATTATCGTTTCGACTGCTCGCCCCCTTGTCGCTGCTCATCAGCACTCATTGTTACTCCTATGATAATTATCATTGGCGCGCCGGCTTTCCTACCCCCATAGGAGGAACTGGGGCAGAGCTGGTCAGCCAGCAGACCCAGTACCTGTTGCAGCAACGCGGCCATCTGCAGCGCAGGATCGCCCAGTCCCAACCCATGATCCGCTGGGTGGAGCAACAGGTCAGCGCGCGCAAGCTCCCCTCCATGCTGGCCTTTCTCCCCCTGATCGAGAGCAGCTATCGGCTGGATGTGGTCTCCTCGGCGGGAGCCGCCGGCCCCTGGCAGCTGATGCCGGATACCGCGGCCCGCTTCACCGTCCCCATGACACCTGGCTATGACGGCCGCTACTCCCTGCCCCTGTCCACCGAGGCCGCACTCTCTTATCTCGGCTGGCTGTATCAGTTCTTCGGTCAGGACTGGTTGCTGGCACTGGCGGCCTATAACGCAGGGGAAGGGCGGGTGCTGAAGGCCGTCATCAACGCGGGAACACGCAATCTGTGGGAACTATCTCTGCCGACCGAGACGCGCCTCTATGTGGCGCGCTTCATCGCCCTGTCACAGTTGCTGGACAGGGCGGCGCACTACCAGTTCATCCTGCCATCCTGGCAGGAGGGGAGTGACATCCAGGTATGGCGGCAGCCGGGCAACTGCTCACTGCTCGGCTGGGCGCTGGCCAAAGGGATCGCCATGAACGAGGCCAGCCGCTGGAACCCCGCCTGGCAACTGCCGGACGGTCAGGGGGTGACCAACTGCCCCATCGTCTATGGTCGCAGTCAGGCGCCCGGCGGCACCCGGCCGAGTGACAAGCCACTGCTGGTGAGGGCGGTATCCCTCGAGAGTCTGCACGACCCCCTGCTGCTGCAACCGGCGAGGGGGCTGGACATGGGGCGCGGCGGCCTCAGCCTTGCGCCGCTGCCGGATCCGCTGGGATTGAAGCAGGCCCGCCCTCTGCTGGCGCCATGAAACAGTGGCGCCAGTGGCTGAGCACGGGCGCGAGATCCACGGATGCTGGATTGGCCCAGCGTGCACCATAGAAGCTGAGGTACTGGCCGATGGGGCGCCTGTGGGTGATCTGGCACTCCAGCACTATCTTGGGTGACAGGGAGAGGCTGACCACATCGGGCAGAGTGAAGCGGGAGGGAGTCAGGAAGCCGACCCCGCCCGGGCCTATGTCCTTGATCACCGCCCGGCCGATACTCTTGTCGAACAGCAGCCCGGAGACCATGAGGCGGGCGGCGATGCCGCAGCTCTGGGACTCCAGGGGGGTGGAGCCGTCGTGCAGATACCAGCGGGGAACCTTGCGTCTAGGATCGTTGAACTCGGTCCATTCCGGTAGTTCGGTATCAGGGGTTCCCATGGGCAGTGGCATCCTTGGCTTGCTGAGTGGCGGCTTGGGTTTGGGTACTGAATAGCTGTTCCAGATTCTTCTCCGCCTGGGTCGTCATCACCAGCAACTCGATACGGCGGTTCTGACTGCCCCTGGGATCGGCGGTATTCTCCAGCATGGTGTCCGACATGGCGACCACCTGGCCGACCCGCTCCGGCGGCATACCGCCGGCGAGCAGCACCCGCCTTGCCATCATGGCCCGATCGGAGGAGAGCTCCCAGTTGCTGTAGTTGTCCCCGGCGAAGGGGGTGCTGTCGGTGTGTCCAGAGATCATCACCCGGTTCTCCACCCGCTGGAAGACGGGGGCCAGCGCCATCAGCAGATGGCGGAAGAAGGGGCTGATGCGGGCACTGCCGCGGCTGTACATTTCCCGCTCGTCATCGTCGCGAATGAGGATCCGCAGACCCTGGGGCACCAGTTGCAGCTCCAGATTGTTCTTTGCCTGCATCTGATCCGCCATGGAGCCGATGAAGCCTGCCAGCTGCTTCATCTGCGCCTCCCCCTCGATCTTCCCGACCAGCAGGCTCTCGTAGCCGCCCTCGGCACCGTCATTGAAGATGCTGCGATTGCGCTCCATGTGCCTCGGCATGCGCTGCCCCTCCTCCACGAACTGGGGGCTCAGCTCCTCCAGCACGGACGGATTGCCCCCCAGATCCACCGGATAGGGGCTGTTTCTGATGTCGAACGGATTCGCTTCGCTGTCCATGATGCTGTAGTCCCGCAGGCGGCTGGCCACCACCTCCCGCTCCTCCTGGCTGGAGACCGCCAGGATCCAGAGCACCATGAAGAAGGCCATCATCGCCAGGGTGAAATCGGCGAAGGCGACCTTCCATGCGCCGCCACTCTTGGGCCCGCTGCTGCGCCTTTGCTGGCGCTTGATGATGATCTGCTCGTGGTTACGCATCACATGGCCCTGTTCGTCACCCAGTCTTCCAGTTCGAGGAAGCTGGGTTTCACGTCAGGCTCCAGCATCTTGCGGCCCGCATCGACGGAGAGCAGCGGGGTCTTGCCGCGCAGCTGGGCGATGAGGATCGACTTGATGCACATCAGCATGCCGATGCGACGCTTGACCATCTCCTCCATGGCGTTGCTGATGGGCTCCAGCAGGCAGTAACAGAGGAAGATGCCGATGAAGGTGCCCACCAGGGCGGCGGCCACATGGACCCCTATGTTGCTCAGGGGGCCATCGAGCTGCTGCATGGTGATGATGATCCCCATGACGGCGGCCAGGATGCCAAAGCCGGGGCAGGCTTCCCCTGTCTTGTGCAGGGCGTGGGAAGGCTTGAGCATGTCCTCCTCGATGGCCATGATCTCCTGTTCCAGTATGGTATCCAGCTCGTGGGGGGTGATCTTGCCCATGCCGAGCAGGCGCAGGTTGTCGATGATGAAACCGAGCAGCTGCGGATCCTCGGAGACCTGGGGATACATCAGGAAGACGGAGCTCTGCTGCGGGTTCTCCACATGCTCGTCCAGCGCCTTCATGCCCTTGCTGCGGGTCTCTTCCAGCAGTTGATGCATCAGGGTCAGCAGCTCGCGGTAGATCTCCTTCTCATCCTTGTTGGACTTGAAACAGAGCTTTACCTGGCGCCACATCTCGTGCATCACCTCCTTGGAGTTGCCGAGGAACATGGAGCCGGCGGCGGCACCTATGATGATGATGAGTTCGGCTGGCTGCCACAGGGCGATGGGGCGGCCACCGGCCATCATGAAGCCCCCCAGCACACAAATGAAAATGACACCAAGACCAATCTGTTTTTGCATGGATGCTCCCGCAGAATTCAACAAGCCTCACCGCGGGGGAGAGGCGCTATTTATATGGAATCGACCAAACGCTGCTTGAGCTGAAGGACGCACTGCTTGTGCAACTGACACACCCGCGACTCGGTCAGGCCGAGCACCAGGGCGATCTCCTTCATGTTCAGCTCCTGCTGGTAGTAGAGGGAGAGCAGCAGCTGCTCCCGCTTGTCCAGGGAGCGAAGCACCTTGCTGAGGGTCATGGCCATGTCCACATCATCCGATTCCGTGGTCGGGGCCTTGCCGCCGTTCTCCAGCCACTCCTCCAGACTCTGCAGGGCTTCGGCCTGGCTGGCGTAGGCGAGCTGGCGCACCTCCTCGACGGAGCACGCCAGCGCATCGGCCAGCTCCTGCTCGGTCGGGTTGCGACCGAGGCGGTTGAACAGCTCACGCTGCACCTGATTGTGGCCATGGACCTGCTGACGCAGCTGGCGGGGGCGCCAGTCGAGGCGACGCAGCTCGTCCAGCATGGCTCCGCGGATCCGCTTGAAGGCATAGCTCTCGAACTGGGCATCGGGCTCGCTGCCGTAGCGACGCCAGGCCTCCAGCAGACCCATCATGCCGACCTGCTCCATGTCTTCCTGATCGAAGCTGGCCGAGACCTGGCTGCGCAGGTGGCTGGCGGCCCGCTTCACCAGTGACAGGTAACGGGTCAGGATCGCCTGCTCGCCGGTACGGGGGGGCGAGACAGCGAGATCGTCATGGGTATCCCAGCCGGCGTCCATCATGCCCTATTGCACCAACACCTTGGTGACCAGCACCTCATCCAGATAGGGCTTGTAGCCATACCCCTGCAGCGTGGTGACCAGCTTGCTGAGCAAGGACGACTGCAGGGCCGAGATGTTCTGCAGCTCCTTCTTCACCGCATCGTGGGAGCGGTGGCTGAAGTACTGCACCATGGCATTGCGGATCAGGGGGGTCAGCTCATTGAGGGTCTCGAGCTGGGCGGGGTTATGGGTGACCAGCGCCAGCTCCAGCACCAGATAGTGGGGCTCGCTGTCCCCCTCGAGGCTGATGACGAAGCGCTCCATGGGCTTGAACAGCGGGGTCTTGCTCAGCTCGGGCTGGGCCTCCGCCAGCCCCAGCCAGACCGCAAGGGTATCCCGCTTGAGATAAGCGCCGTAGGCCAGCGCCACCAGCAGACACAGGGCCATTATCACCATCATCAACCACTTCATGACTCGCCGCATATTATGAAATCACTCTCGCTATCGCTGGATAATGGAAAAATCAAACCAAGGTATTGAGCCAGTCCCGGGCAAGCTCGTCCGCCGAGCCGGGCTCTTCCTGCCACTGTCGCCGCCCAGCCAGGATCCCGTCCTGTTGCTGCCAGCGCTCTCCCCGCTCCTGCTCACCCCCCTGGCCCACATTCACCTCGACCCCACCGGCATGATGGGGGGCCAGGCTCATGCGCAGCCGCTCCATCGACTGGATCAGGGCCTCGCGCACCGCCGGGTTGGTCACGTTGAGCTGTACGTTGAGGCGATCGCCGTCCATCCTGACGGTCAGCTCCAGGCGGCCCAGCTCAGGGGGGTCGAGGCGGATGTGAGCCTGCTTGATGCTCTGGTTCACCTGCAGTTCGACCTTGTCTTTGAGCACCTCGACCAGTTGCTGGCCCCACTGGGCCGGGCTGTCCGCCAGACGGGCCGGCGCCCACTGGTATTCCGCCGCTCGGGTCAAGGAGGTGGGCATCGGCTGCCCGGCCATGGCCTTGAGGTCGGTGATCAACCCATCCCGTTCGGATCTCCCCTCCGCCCCCGGCAGAGGCGGCAAACCGGCAACCAGCTTGTCGGTGAGTGGCGGCTTGCCGTCCTGGCCCATCGACTGGCTCAGCATCCTGGCGGCCTCTCCCGTGAGCTGGGGGACTCTCTCCTTGCTCATTTCGGTAGGCAGCACCACCGGAGTCCGTTCGGCCTCCTGCCGCTCGAAACGTGACAGGGCGCGCAGCGCCGCCGAGATGGACGGGGAGCCGTCCCCGACCTCATGAACGGTGACGCTTTGGGGCGCGGGATCCGCCGATTGACGGGCGGCCAGCAGCCGCGACGCCTCCTCATGGCGGATAAACACTGGGGGCAGATGGGTAAAGGCGTGCAGTTGCTCCACCACCTCGGGCAGGGGCTGATCTGTCGTCTCGCCGTCAGTCTCTCTGACGACGATCTCCTCTACGACGGGGGGGGCGCTCGCCTCCAGCGGGAGATCCAGTGGCTGATAAGCCTCCCCCTGCCCGTCGGGCTGACGGGAGAGACGGGTAAAGCCGCTCGATGACGAAGTCGCGACCGGCTCGGCCGCGATAAAGGGGATCATGCCCATGTTTGCGCCTCGTCATAGGCTTGCAGCCCTTCCCGCTTGTCGGACAGGGACTGCCACTCTTGCTTGCGCAGCCTGGTCTCCTGCTCGCAGAGCGAGAAGGCCTCCTGATGCCAGCCGCGAACCTGATCGCGGGCCGGTGCCAGCGCCTGCCAGAGGGTGGGGTGTTGACGCAGATGACCGATGAACTGGGCGAGGCGCTGATCCGCCAGGCGCACCGCATCCCACTGCCCGGCACGGGCCTGCTGTAGTATCAGACGCCCCAACCCCAGTAACTGGCGCTGGCGCGTCTCTTGTTCCGTGCTGGGATGCACAGACCCGGTCATGGACATGATGATGGCCCCGATATAAGACGACCCTGCCAACTAGCAAGGAGCAGGCCAGATGTGTAGCTGTTGTATTTCAACAAGTTAACGGCAGTTTATACACTATGGGGAAAGACGGCTTCCGCCTCAGCGCGGGTGGCGAGCCATCGCTTCCCAGCCCTCTTTCAGCTCCAGCAGGATGCGGCGCACCTCGGCGAAACCGGCGACATCGTTGGCTACGCTGATCTCGAACAACCGCTGCCCGCAGTAGTCGTAGAGACGGTGCAGGTTGCTGGCCAGCTCGCCGCCCTTGTCCATGTCGAGGGCGCTGTCGAGCCCCCCCAGGATCTGCAGGCACTTGTTGATGGACTGCCCCTTGCGCTCGTACTGTTTGGCCAGGATGTGGCCCTCGGCCCGTGCCATTTCATCGAGCAATCCATCCATCAGCATCAGCACCAGCTGGTGCGGATCGGCACTCGCCGCCTTGGCCTGGGTGGCGGCGAACTGATAGGCATCGTAGCCATCTTGGGGTTCAAACATGAAAGACTCACTCATTCAGGAGAATAGGTGTTCACCGACTCACAATGCGCCCATGGTTTGCATCATCTGGTTCATGGTGGTGAACTGATTGAGGTAGCGCTTATACGCGGATTCCATACGGCGATCCAGTGCCTCCATCCGCTCGTTCACCCGCTTCTCGGTCGCCTCCAGGCCGGTCTTGCGTCCCTTCAGGGCGCCATCCCGTTTGGTATAGGGATCGAGAGAATCGCTCATCCGCTTGAGCAGGCCATCATCCCCCATCAGCGCCTTGCCGAGCAGCTCGGGATCCTTCTCCAGCGCCTTGTTGAAGTCGGTCTCGTTGAAGGAGAGCTTGCCCGCCTTGTCGGTCTTGATGCCGAGGCTGCCCAGGGTCAGATCATTGGGCAGCTCGCGCACGCTGCGGGACAGGGCACTCTTGAGGCTGCGCACCCCGCTGTCGGAGGAGAGGGCCCCCGGCGCCTTGGGATCGCTGGAGGTCATCTTAGCCAGCTCATCGATCAGCTCGTTATAGCTGTCGACGAACTTCTTGAGGGAGCCGGTCACCGCCTCCTTGTCCTGATCTATGGTCACCATCAGGGGGGCATCCCCCACCTTCTGGGCCTTGGTCAGCTGGAAAGTCAGGCCGTCGACCACGTTCTCTATCTTGTTGCTGGAGGAGGTGATGGTCAGGGGGTTGTCCCCCCCCATGCGCAACTTGGCATCCTGTGCCTGGGTGATGTCCGTCTTGCCGGCGACGGCCGTGCCCAGCCCATTGGTGGCATCGCCGCTGTAGCCCAGGGTGATGGCGTTCTCCACACCACTCTCCTTGCTGGTCAGCACCATGCTCACCTTGCCATCGGTGCGCACCAGGGTCGCTTTTACCCCCGGATTGTCCTTGGCATTGTTGATGTGGGAGACCAGGTCCTTGGCGGTGGCGCCGGCCGGCAGGGTCGCCAGGTCTATGTCGATGGTCTTGCCTTTCACCGTCAGGGAGAAGACGCCATCGGTCGGCAGCGGAGTGGTGTCGCTGTCGAGCTCCAGACCCACCTGATGGGACTGGGCGAGCTGCTCCACGAAGAAGTTGTACTGACCCGAGCTGGCCTTGCCGTTGCTGGTGACCGTCATGACCCCGTCCTGGGACATGGTGGCCTTCTGGGCCTGCAGGTTGGTCGCCTTGTTCAAATCCTTCAGCATGGTCTGGAAGGTCGACAACTTGGTGGTGAGCGTGCTGATGGCGCTCTGTTGCCCCTTGACGCTGTCCAGCTGCTTCTTCAGCAGCTTGTCCATGTTCTGGCGCTCTATGGCTACCAGTTGCATCGCCATGCTGGCCGGATCTACTTGCATCATCACATCCTTATCAACTTATCGGTGGCATGCCCGTTGGAAAAAACCGGGTCGGTGCTTTCCAACGCACAAGCAATAACAAGGCCACCCCTCTCGAGGTGGCCAGGCAACTCATTAACGCAACAGGGAAGTCACCATGCCGGTCATCTGGTTGGAGTTGGACAGCACGGACATGCCAGCCTGCATCAGCATCTGGTTCTTGGTCATGTTGGTGCTCTCCTGGGCGAAGTCGGCATCCATGATGCGGCCGTTCGCCAGATCGGTGTTCTCTTTCATGTTGGAGAGGTTGTTGACGGTGTGTTCCAGACGGTTGATGTTGGCACCGAAGGCGGAACGCGCCTCGCCGATCCCCTTGGAGAAGGTGTCCAGCTCGGCCATGGCAGCGGTGGCCTTGGTCTGGTCATCGATACCGGCGGCGACGGCAGTACCCTTGGTGCCCTTGTCATCGGCGATCACACCCTTGAGGGCGGTGGCCAGGGCGCCATCGTCTTTCAGCTCCAGCTTCTCGGCGGCGGTGCCACCGATCTGGAAGGTCACGGCCTTCTGGAAACCTTGATCCTTGGCCAGCAGAGTCTGACCACCGAAGGTGGTGTTGGTGGTGATGTTGTCCAGCTCGGCGCGCAGCTCGCTGAACTCGGCGTTCATCGCCTTGCGATCGTCGGCGGTGCTGGTGCCGTTCGCAGACTGGGTAGCCAGATCCTTCATGCGCTGAACGATGTTGCTCATCTCGTCCATGGCACCTTCGCCGGTCTGCATCATGGAGATGGCGTCCTGGGCGTTGCGCATGCCCACTTTCTGGCCGCTGGACTGGGATTGCAGTCGGGTGGCCATCTGCAGGCCGGCGGCGTCATCGGCGGCGGAGTTGATGCGCAGACCGGTGCCCAGGCGTTGCATGGCGGTGCCCAGCATCTTGTTGGTGGTGTTCAGCTGGCTCTGAGTGGTCAGGGAAGCGAAGTTGGTGTGAATGGACAAACCCATGATTTACTCCTCAAAAAAGCTGCGATGCAGCGGGTAACCCTATGGGAGTGAGAAGCGACAGGTATCGGCCAAGACTTGAATGGAGATCGGAAAAATATGCGGAAAAGCGGAAAGAGGGGAGAAGAACGGGAGGAAGAGGGCACTCATCCCGGGGATGAGTGCCACAGGGATTAACGCAGCAGGGAAGTCACCATGCCGGTCATCTGGTTGGAGTTGGACAGCACGGACATGCCAGCCTGCATCAGCATCTGGTTCTTGGTCATGTTGGTGCTCTCCTGGGCGAAGTCGGCATCCATGATGCGACCGTTCGCCAGATCGGTGTTCTCTTTCATGTTGGAGAGGTTGTTGACGGTGTGTTCCAGACGGTTGATGTTGGCACCGAAGGCGGAACGGGACTCACCGATCTTCTGGGAGAAGGTATCCAGCTCGGCCATGGAGGCGGTAGCCTTGGCCTGATCACTGATACCAGCCTTGACGGCTGCACCATCGGTACCCTTGCCGGTACCCACGACTTCTGCCAGCGCCTTGGCCAGGGTGCCGGTCTTTTTCAGTTCCAGCTTCTCGGCACCAGTGCCGCCGATCTGGAAGGTCACATCTTCCTGGAAACCCTTGCCGGTCTTCAGCAGCTCTTGGCCACCGAAGGTGGTGTTGTTGGTGATGTTGTCCAGCTCGGCACGCAGCTCGGTGAACTCGGCGTCCATGGCCTTGCGGTCTTCGGTGGTGCTGGTGCCGTTCGCAGACTGGGTAGCCAGATCCTTCATGCGCTGAACGATGTTGCTCATCTCGTCCATGGCGCCTTCACCGGTCTGCATCATGGAGATGGCATCCTGGGAGTTGCGCATGCCCACTTTCTGGCCGCTGGACTGGGATTGCAGACGGGTGGCCATCTGCAGACCGGCGGCGTCATCGGCGGCGGAGTTGATGCGCAGACCGGTACCCAGACGCTGCATGGCGGTGCCCAGCATCTTGTTGGTGGTATTGAGCTGGCTCTGGGTGGTCAGAGAAGCGAAGTTGGTGTGGATGGACAAGCCCATGATGTATTCCTCGATATGACGCTGCACTGCAGCCTGTTAGGTTGACATCAGATATAGGCGACCCCTTTCCTGCAGAAATGTAGGCGGCTTGACGCATATTTTTTTGCGCTTCCTGCGCCCATCACAATCCATGAAACTGCCACAGAGTCAGGGCATTCGGCATGGTTATTGCTTTTATCGCGGCACCTCCCCTCACCGGACAGCGACATGGCAGCCTCTCTCTATACCCCTCACTTCGTTAAACATTTCCAGTGCATAGGCGATCGCTGCGAGGACAACTGCTGTCATAGCTGGACCATCAGCATCGACAAGCTGACCTTCCGGAACTATGTGAAGCACCCGGACCCCACAGTCCAGTCCCTCAGCAAATTGCATATCCGCAAGGTCAAACAGAGCAATGAGCATTGGGGAGAGATCCAGCTCGATGAGCAGGGGGCCTGCCCCTTCCTCGATGAGAACCGTCTGTGCCAGATCCACAGCAAGGCCGGGGCCGAGGCACTGAGCCATACCTGCAAGACCTACCCCAGATCCCATTCACGCATCGGCAACCAGGTCAGGAAATCCCTGATGCTCTCCTGCCCCGAGGTCAGCCGGCAGTTGCTGCTCGATCCCATGGCGATGCAGACCGAGGTCACCGAGCTGGATCAACGCCTGCCGTTCGTCTCCCCCCCCTCTACCGCCATGGCGACCCTGCACAGCCTGAGCATCCATGTGCTGGCCGCAACTGAGGTGCCCGTCGAAATACGGCTGTGGCTCATCGGCATGCTGGTCCACCGGGATCCCTCACAGCTGTCACACGAAGCCTTCCTGGATCAGGTGGCCGTGCTGGCCGAGCGGGGAGAGCTCCTCACCATGTTCGACCAGCTGCCGGTCTTGCCGCGGTTGCAGTGGTGGGGGCTGCGAACCATCACCCATCAACTGCTGGCCTACTCGCAGGGAAGGCGTGGGCGGCAGACCATGCAAGGCTGCCTCGACAAGATCAATCTACTGCTGGAGGGGGTCTATGATGAGGCGAAACTCGCACGGCTGCAGCAGGCCTGGTACGACAAGGTCTCGCCCTTCCTGGCGGCCCGTCCCCAGATCATGGACAACTACCTGCTCTACTACGTCTACCACCACAACTTCCCGCAGCAGCAGAACACCCCGGCCCAGGCCTATCAGTTGCTGGTCATCGACTACTTCCTGCTGCGCAGCTATCTGTGTCTGATGGCCATGGAGAAGGAGCTGGAAGAGCAGGATGTCATCAACCTGTTCTACAGCTATCACACCATACGCCAGCACAATGCGGGCTTTATCAAGACCATAGAACAGGGATTGAGCGAGTCTGGTTTTGCATCAGATCTGAGCCTCTACGCCCTGCTCAAGCCATGAAACAAAAACCGCCAGCAAGTGCTGGCGGTTTTTTTAGTTCGACTCTCTCTGCCGGCCTCAGGTCAGCAGGGCCACCACGTTCTGACGCGACACATTGGCCTGTGCCAGCAGGCCGGACATGGTCCCCATAAAGCCACCCTCCTTGAGCTGAAGGCTGAGCTTGCCTTGCAACTGCTCCAGCTCCTCCTGCTGCAGGTTCTGGCTGCGGGCCTTCACGCGATCGAGCTGCTTCACCATCTTCTGGCGGAACTGCTTCAGCTCCCGCACCGACTGCTCGATCTCGCCGAGCAACCGCTTCAGGCGCTGCTGCTCCTGCCTGAGCTCCCCCTTGTCGAGCCCTTCCCCTAGCTGGGTCAGCTGACCGGCCCTGGGTTTGAACTGCACGGGGACCGGGTTGCCGGCGGGGATGCGGATCCCCTCCCCGCTCAGCAGCACGGGTTCGTCCAGCTTGCGCCTGTGCTGATCCGGCACGCTCAGCTCCAGCTTGCCCAGCTCGTTCAGACGAGCCTGGATATGCTCCTTGCGCAGGGCCCGATCCAGCCTGGTGGCAGCTTCCGCCTCATTGGCCCCGGCCGGCAGCAGCACCTCGACGGCGCTGCTGGTCTGGGGGAAGGAGAAGACGAGGCGCTCGGCACTCGACTTGGGGCTCAGCAGATCGAGGCGATCCGCGCTGTAGTGCACCCGGCTGTCGCTGGCCGATGCCAGCAGGCGAGGCTTGAGTTCGGAGGTCAGCGGCGCCTGGGGCTGGGTCAGCTTCTCTTCCAGCAGCTTGAGACGGGAGACCAGATCACCGCTCGCCGCCCGGTTCTGGCCGAGCTGCTGCTCCAGGCGTTTCAGCTCGCCCCAGACCTGGCTCAGGGCCTGTTCACTGCCCTGGGCGTGGGCGATGCGCTGCTGTGCCGTGCCGATCAGGGCCCAGCGGTCGAGCCGGATGACATTGGGCTGACGTTCGTGGCGGGTGACCTGGGGAGAAGTAGCCTGGGCAGTCTGACGTCCGTGCAGTTTGGGCTGGGCCGGGGTCTCGGCCACACCGCCCGGACGGGTTTGTTGAATCTGCATCCTGGCTCCTTGAAAGGCTTAAGGCATGTAGTTGAACAGGCTGAGGCCGTTCACCTTGGCGAAAGCCTGCTGCTGCACCTGCAGCGCCATCAGCACATGGGCCTGCTGGGTCACCGCACTGGCATAATCGAGGGACTCTATCTGATTGCTCACTTCCTTGCTATAGACGCTCTTCTCCTCGTGCCCTTCGTCGACCTGATCCAGCAGGTTGATCCGCGCACCGATGGAGCTGACCATCTGGCTGATGTCATCTTGCAGGGTCAGGCTACGATCCAGCATGGCCCTGGCCTGATCGGCAGAGTCCGCGGCACCGCTGTCGAAGGCGGCCACCATGTCGTCGAGCTGCTTGAAGAAATCCCCGTTCTGGATGAACAGCTTGTCGGCGGTGTGATTGAGCTCCACCGTCACCCCCTTGGCGATACCGACCTCGCGCACCAGGCTATCACCCTGGTAGACGTAATTACCGCTTGGGTCTTTCACTATGGCGGTTTTATCGACCTGGCTGCCACTGAACAGACTGGATCCACTCTCGTTGCGGGCGTTGGCGAGATCCAGCAGGCCATCCTTGATGATGGCCAGCTCGCTGGAGACGGCACGGCGATCGTCCTCGGAGAGGGAGCCGTTGGCTGCGGTCTGGGTCAGATCCCGCAGACGGCTCAGCATGTTGGTCATGGTGTCGAGCTGGATCTCACCCTGGGAGAGCTGGCTCTTGGCATTGGCGATGTTCTTCTGGTACTGGGCCATCGCCGCCTGCTCTTTCTTCAGGCCGAGCAGCTGCACACTGCCGACGGGATCGTCGGAGGGCTGCAGGATCCGCTTGTTGGACGAGATCTGGCGATCGAGCCTGGCATACTCTCCGAAACCATGTTGCAGGTTGTCGAGCATGCTGAGCTGGATCTGGTTGGTACTGATGCGCATGCTGGCCTCGTCAGAACATGTTCAGGATGGAGTTGAAGAGTTGATCCGAAGTGCTGATCACCTTGGCGTTGGCCTGATAGGCCTTGGTGTAGGCCATGATCTTGACCCCCTCCTCGTCGGTGTTGACGCCGCTGACGCTGCTCAGCTTGGTGGCCAGCTGCTTCTCCATGTTGGCGTCTGCCTCCATGGTCGCCTTGGCCTGACCGCTCTGCACCGCCATGCGGCCCAGCAGGGTGCTGTAGGTGTCATACTGGTCATCCTTGATGGTCAGTAGCTCCTGCAGGTTGCGGTTGTCCCCGGTGCCGCCCCCTGCCTTGGCGAAGGCCAGGTGATCACCGGTGAAGCCGTCCGCCACCTTGAGGGTGCCGGACGGATTGAGGGGATCGTAACTGAACAGGGGTTTGCCCGGATCACCGTTCAGATCGATCCCGCCCCCCTGCTTGGCGTTGAAGTCATCAGCCAGCTTCTTCGCGATCTGGTTCAGCTCGTCGCGCAAGGGGCGCAGTACAGTAGTGCGATACTCCAGCACCCCCGCCAGGGTTCCGCCCTGCAGCTTGGGCACCTCGAAGGATTGGGGCCCGAAGCTCAGGCTCAGGGTGTCGCCGGTGAGGGAGAGGGTACTGCTGCTGCCCGCCAGCACCAGGGGCTGGCCCTGGGGCAAACTCAGGGAAAACGAGCCGTCGCTCTGGCGATTGACCCGCACCTCCATGAAGGTCGACAGCTCACGTACTATCTGCTCACGGCTGTCTTCCAGCGCCGAGGTGTTGACCCCCTTGGAGGCCTGCTCGCCGATCTGGGTGTTGAGCTCCGCCACCTGCTTCAGGTAGCTGTTGACCTGAGTGACGGTACTGTTCAGCTGATCCTGAATCTGCTTTTCCTGGGTCACCAGGCTCTCGTTCAGCTGATTGAAGCGGTTGGCCAGTGCCCCCGCCGAGCTGACGATCTGGCTGCGCTGGGCCGGGGTCTCCGGGCTGTCGAGGGCGGCGTTCAGGGAGGCGAAGAAGCTGTCCAGCCCCTTGGTGATGTTCATGGACTCGCTGCCGAGCAGCTGCTCTGTGGTGTTGATGTACTGATGAAAGGCGTAGGAGGAGCCGGTCGATGAGCGGCTGCGCCAGTGCTGGGACACCAGGTAGTCATCGGTGATCCTGCGAACCCCGGTCACCTCCACCCCCATGCCGTTGTCCAGCCGGCCAAAACCGGACAGGCTGCCCATCATGGCTTCCTGGCGGCTGTAACCGACGGTATTGACGTTGGCGATATTCTGGGCGGTGACGTTCAGCGCGATCTGCGCCGCGTTGAGTCCGCTAAAACCGATATTGAGCAGCGACATCAGTCAACTTTCCTCATTTTTGCCGAATTCAGAGGCTGACTGAAGGCAGCCAGGGTCTGGGATTCTGAAGCGACCACAGGCTCGGCATTCTTTAATGTGGGGGCCAGCTGATTGACCATCTGCTCCTTGAGGCCCAGCCCGCCGCGCTTCACCAGGCTCATGGCCAGCTGGCTGTCGTACATGTCGCGATAGAGCTCTTGCCCCTTGATGAGCTTGTCATCCTCATCCTGCATGGCGTCGGAGGCCGAACGCATGTGCTTGAGCACAGTCTGCAGGAAGCTCACCTCGAACTGGCCGGCGGCGGCCTCCAGGGCCGCCCGCTGATCCGGGTTGCCCTTTATCTGCTGCAGTTCATTGAGATCCTGATAGAAACCAGGCTCGGACGTAATTCTGGTCATAACATTCCTTAGATGACCACCAGCTCGCCTTCGAGGGCTCCCGCCTCATCGAGGGCTTGCAGAATGGCCATGACATCATCCGGGGTCGCCCCCAGGGAATTCACTGCCTTGACGATCACTTCGAGGGAAGTGCCATCCGGCCAGACAAACATGTTGTTGCGCTCCCGGTCAACCTGGATCTGGGAGTTCGGCGTGGTGGTGGTCCGGCCGTTGGAGAAGGCGTTGGGCTGACTCACCGTCTGGCTCTCGCCGATCGTCACCGTCAGGCTGCCGTGGCTGACGGCCGCCTTGTGCACCTTGACCCCCTGCCCCATGACGACGGTGCCGGTGCGGCTGTTGAAGACCACCCTGGGCCTCTCTTTGCCCATGTCGATCTCGATATCCTGCAGCAGGGCCATGAAGGAGATCCGCTGACTCTCGTCGCGAGGGGCCGCAATCTGGATGCGACCGGCGCTGACCGCCTTGGCCACGGGTCCCAGCTGGCGATTGATCTCCCGCTCCACATTGCGGGCCGTCTTGAAGTTCGGCTGATGCAGGTTGAGGGTGACCTCGGGTTTGTCAGAGAAGCTGCTGGCGGCTTCCCGCTCTATGATGGCGCCGTTCGGGATGATGCCCGCAGTCGGCACGTTGATGGTCACGGACGAACCGGACTGCCCCTCCGCCTTGACACCGGCCACCACCAGGTTGCCCTGGGCGACAGCATAGACCTCGCCGTCGATGCCGCGCATGGGGGTCAGCAGCAAGGAGCCGCCCCGCAGGCTCTTGGCATCCCCGATGGAGGTGACGGTCACGTCCACCAGCTGCCCCTTGCCCGCCAGAGCCGGCAGGGTCGCCTGCACCGACACGGCGGCCACGTTCTTGAGCTTCGGGTCGATGTCATCGGGCAGTTGCACGCCGAACTGCTTGAGCATGTTGGTCATGGACTGGCCGGTGAACTTGACCTGGCTGCGATCCCCGGTGCCGGAGAGGCCGACCACCAGGCCGTAACCCACCAGCTGGTTGGTTCGCATCCCCTGCACATCGGCGATGTCCAGCAGGGCCCGCTTGGCGGGCGCGGCGGCGGCAATGCCCGGCAGCAGGCAGCAGAGCAAAGCGATACACCATCTGTTCATTGGAGTCCTCACAAGGGGGCGAAGGCGGAGCTGAAGAAGCGCGCCAGCCAGCCCATCTGGTTGCTGTCGGCGAGGGCGCCACGTCCTGCATAGGTGATGCGGGCATCGGCGATGCGCTGGGAGGAGATGCGGTTGCTCTGATCGATGTCCTCGACCCGCACCATGCCCCCCAGACGGATGTACTCATCCCCCTGGTTGAGGCGGATCCACTTCTCCCCGCGGATCCCCAGTACCCCGTTCGGCATCACCTCGGCCACGGTGACCGTGATGGCCCCCGCCAAGGTGTTCTGCTGGCTGGAGGTGGCACCGCCATCGAAGTCGCGATCGGCGCTGATCGAGGCCCCCCAGTCGGGGCGCGACACGCCACCGATGGAGGGGGCGGGCACATTGATGCTGTTGTTCTTGTTCATGCTGGTGTTGGCTTTCTTGCTGGACTGGGTCCGCTCCTCCAGCATCACGGTGAGGATGTCGCCGATACGATAGGCACGACGATCCTGGAACAGGGTCATCATGTAATCGTTCCGGTAGAGACTGCCATCCTCCCCCATTCCCGTCTTCGTCAGCTGGGTACGGGAGGGAGCCCACTTCTCGTCACCGGGCTCGGGGGCCTGCAACTCATAGGTGGAGCAGCCCCCCAGCAGCAGGGCCAATCCGACGCAACGCAACATCGACTTAATCATCACAGCGCCTGGGTGACAAACTTGAGCATCTGATCGGCGGAAGAGACGACCTTGGCGTTCATCTCGTAGGCACGCTGGGTGGTGATCATGTCCACCATCTCCTCCACCACGTTGACGTTGGAGCTCTCCAGGGTGAACTGCTTGAGGGCACCCATGGCCTCTTCGCCCGGCACCCCTTCGATGGCCTCGCCGGAGGCACCGGTCGCCCGGTAGAGGTTGCCCCCCAGGGCTTCCAGCCCGGCCGGGTTGGAGAAGTTGGTCAGAGTGATGCGACCCAGCTCCACGTTCTCCTGCTGACCCGGCAGGGTCGCGCTCACGGTACCGTCTGTGCCGATGGCAATCTTGGTGGCGTTGTCGGGGATCTGGATCTGCGGCAGCATGGGCAGGCCATCGGAGTTGACCAGCAGCCCCTCGGCGTTGCGATGCCACTGGCCGTTGCGGGTATAGGCGGTCTCACCGTCCGGGCGCTCGACCCCGAAGAAACCGGCACCGACCACGGCGATGTCCAGCTCCTGGTTGGTGTTCTGGAACTGGCCCGAGGTGAACACCTTCTGGGTACCGACCACCCGCACACCATTACCCATCTGGATGCCGATGGGGGACAGGTTCTGCTGATCCTGCTGGGCACCCGGCTGGCGCTGGACCTGATAGAACAGATCCTCGAACGCCACCCGATCGCGCTTGAAACCGACCGTGTTGACGTTGGCCAGGTTGTTGGAAATGCTGGCCATCTTGGCATCCTGTGCCGACAGACCCGTTTTACTTACCCAAAGTGCTGCGTGCATCTTCGTCTCTCCACCATCTCATGGGAGGGCGCCTGGCACCCTCATCAATCTCTTGCAGGCCGGTCACACCGACCCTGCGTCATTCTGTCAGCCCTGACCGGAGATCAGCCTGGCCCCTTGCCTGGCCTGCTCATCCGCCGTCTTCATCAGCTTGACCTGCAACTCGAAGTTGCGGGTCAGGGACATGCTGCCGATCAGCTCGTCCACCGCGTTCACGTTTGCCCCCTCGAGGAAGCCGGACGCCAACACCACCTGTTCGCTGATCTCCGCATCGCCGCCCCGACGCTGACGGAACAGGCCGTCCTGCCCCTTCACCAGTTCCGCCGGATCCGGGTTGACCAGCTTGAGACGACCCACATCCAGGCGGGCACCGCCCCCCGGCGGGGTGATGCTGAGGGAGCCATCCTTGCCGAAGCTGAGATCCCGATAGGCAGGCAACACCATCTCACCGCCATCCCCCAGCACGGGGCGGCCGTTGAGGGTCAGCAGACCCTCCCCATCCACCTCCAGGTTGCCGGCGCGGGTGTAGGCCTCCTTGCCATCGGCGGTCTGTACCGCGATGAAGCCATCACCCCGGATCGCCACATCCAGCTTGCGGCCGGTCTGCATCAGGGCACCCGGCTTGAAGTCGGTGCCCGCCTGCTCCTCCCGGGCCATGACCCGGCTCTGGAAGCCGTCACCGGCCAGGGCATAAGCAGACGCCCGCTCGAAATCGGCCCGAAAACCGGCGGTGTTGACGTTGGCCAGGTTGTTCGCCCGGATCTGCTGGGCCATCAGGCTGTGTTGCGCCCCCGACATGGCGGTATAGATAAGCTTTTCCACGCATCACGCCTTAGAAGGAGTTGAAGAGAACCTGGGTCATCTTGTCGGCCGAGCTGATGGTCTTGGCATTGGCCTGATAGTTGCGCTGGGAGGTCATCAGGCTGACCAGCTCACCGGTCAGATCCACGTTGGATGCCTCATAGGCCCCCGCGGTCAGGGTGCCCAGGGTGCCGGTGCCCGGCGCCCCCAGCACGGGCTGGCCCGAGCTGAACGACTGCTGCCAGGTGGTGTTGTTGGCCTGTACCAGACCGTTCGGGTTGGTGAAGTTCGCCATCACCACCTGACCCTGCAACAGGCTCTGACCGTTGGTGAAGGTGGCGTAGACGCCGCCGTCGGCATCGACCCGGACCCCGGTCAGATCACCGGCCGCATAGCCGTTGGACTGGTTGCGGGTGGCATTGAAGTCGGAGGCATACTGGCTGACCTTGGCCAGATCCGCCTTGAGGGTGATAGGATCGGCGCCAGGAGGAGCCAGGTTCAGTACCGGGGCCGTGGTCGGCGTCTTCAGGGTGCCGTTGGTGTTGAACTCCATGGTCACCGGGGAGCCGGTCTTGGCGCCGTTGAAGGCGTAGTTGACCTGCCAGGTGTTGTCCCCCGTCTTCACGAAATACTGGGTGACAGTGTGCTCGACCCCGAGGGAGTCATAGACCTTACTGGACTGGGAGTAGCTGAAGCTGTCGGATTTCGCAGGGTCGAACGGATGCGCCGTCTGATCGATGATGCTGGCATCTGCCTTGAGGTTGGCCACGAACTCCAGGCTGTCTGACGGCTTGGCGGGCAGGCTGCCGGCCTTGACCTGGATGTCCCCCACCACGCCGGATTGCAGTTCACCCGCCTCGTTGGTGGTGTAGCCCTGCAAGCGGGTGCCACTCGCCGTGGTCAGGTAGTTACTGGCATCGCGCTGGAACATGCCGGCCCGGGTGTAGGAGGTCTGGCCGTTGCTGTCCTTGAGGACGAAGAAGCCGCTGCCGGAGATCGCCAGATCCAGGCCGCGCCCGGTCCGGGTCACGTCCCCGTTGCGATCGAAGTTCTGGGAGACGTTGTTCATCTCCACCCCGCCGGCCTGGCCACCGCCGTAGATGGCGGCGAACTCGGCACGGCTGGACTTGAAGCCCGCGGTGCTGGCGTTGGCCACGTTGTTGCTGATGACACTCAATTCCTGGTTGACGGCGCGCAGGCCGCTCAGTCCGATACTAAAAGACACAGTTTCGCTCCTATTTGATTACGCCGACTTGCCAAACTGGACGGCGCTGAACAGGGGAACTTCCCCGACGCCCGCCACTTGCAACATGATCTCGCCCGTGCCGGGCAGGTTGACCCGCTCCACCTGGCTCGCCACATAGTTCTTGGTGGTGGTGGCGACGCCCGCGAGGGAGGCCTTCACCTCAAAGCTGTACTCGCCGGCCGGCAGGGTCGGCAGCTCGTAGTCCAGCCCGCCCGCCTTGCTCTCGCCCCAGCTCTTGCTGGCCACCAGGGTGCCGTTCTTGTCATAGACCTTCAGCTCGACCGCATCGGCCGCACCGCCCAGCTCCACCTGGCCGCGGATCGCCTTCTCCTCTTTCTGGCTCAGGGTCTGGCTCGGCACCATCACCTCCTTGTCGATGAGGTCCGTGCTCTGCAGCACCTGCTGGGTATCCATCATGTTGATGGACTTCTGCTGCAGCACCTTGAGCCCTTCGACCCCCTCCACCATGCTGAACTGCGCCAGCTGGGTGACGTACTGGGCGCCGTCAAGGGGATTGGTCGGATCCTGGTTCTGGATCTGGGCCACCATCATCTGCAGGAATTCGTTGCGCAGCTGTACGCCCTGGCCGGCGGCTGCGTTGTTGCTGGCGATCTCAGGAGTCGCCGAGTACTGGCTGGTGCTGCGGGCTGAGTCCAGACCGCTGACTTGTGGCAGGCTCATTTACGCTCCCTGACCCAGTCGCAGCAGACCCTGCTGCATGCTGTTGATGCGGTTGATCACTTCGACCGAGGTCTCGAACCCCCGGGAGGCGCTCATCATGTCCGCCATCTCCTCCACCGCGTTGACGTTGGAGTAGTAGACAAAACCCTCGCCATCGGCCAGCGGGTTGGTCGGCTCCAGGCGCTTCTCGACCTGGCGATCCGACTGCACTATGCCCGCGATCTGCACCTGGGCGGCCCCCAGTCCGTCGGCCTCCTGCACCCGTTGATAGAGGGTGGAGAAGACGGGCTTGATGGCCCGGAAGGCAGCGGCTTCGCTGCCGGCGGCGCTGTCGACGTTGGCCAGGTTGGAGGCGACGGTGTCCAGGCGGACTGTCTGTGCCCGCATGGCGCTGCCGGCGATGTCATAGATTCGGTTGAACGACATGATTAACGGCCCTCGATCGCCTTGGCGATCCCGGTGATTTTCATATTCAGGAAGGTGAGGCTGGTCTGGAAGTCGGTGGCATTGCTGGCAAACTTGCTCTGCTCCACGCTGAGCTCGGCGGTGTTGCCATCCATGGAGACCTGGTAGGGAATGCGATAGAGGGGATGCTGCATGTCGTTGCTCATGGCGCCCTGGTTGATGGCCGCCCCCTGCTCCCCGGCGGCGACCTGTTGGGCGACCCGGCCGAGTATGCTCTTGTAGTCCACATCCCGCGCCAGATAACCGGGGGTATCCACATTGGCCAGATTCCCTGCCAGAATACGTGCCCGATCCGCTCGTACATCGAGGGCATAGGGGTGCACCCCAAGCGCGCTGTCAAATGAGATACTCATGCTTCATCCTTCTTGTGAACCAGTCAGACCGGTGCATCCTTTATCAAGACTCATGCCAATCATGAAAATCCGTTATTTCCGCCGATCAGGGAGTCGCCGACGATTGACCAACCGGTCAAAAGGGGAAGCATCGTTTCCCATATGGAAGCTGATCTGTCTGCTCTGCCTCTCGTTGCTGGCGCCGCAGCTCCTGGCCGAGCCCGCGCCACTGCCGCAGCAGTTGGAGAGCATGTTGAAGGCTGATGCCAGTGCGGCCCTCAGCGACTACCTGCAGCAGCAGGGTTGGCCGAGCCCCCCGGCGGAATATCAGGTCTGGCTCTCCCCTGCGGTGGCTCACCTCCCCCCCTGCCAGCAGGAGATCAGGCTGCAGGCGGGGGGCCAGTATCGTCAGCCCTGGGGGCGGCGCCCCTATCTGGTAGAGTGCACCGAGCCCGCCTGGCAACTGAGGGCCAGAGTCGAGGTCAGCCTGATGATGCCGGTCTGGGTTACCGCCAGGGAAATTCAGAAAGGAAGGGCCATCCAGCCCGCCGACCTGGTGGAGAAGGAGCTGGATGTCAGCCGGCTGCAGCGGGGCTTCATCCCCAGCAACCATTCACCGGTGGGCAGCAAGAGCAACCGTCACCTCAGGATGGGGCAGCTCATCAGCGAGCTGGATCTGCAGAAGAGCTGGGCCGTGCGAGAGGGAGAAGGGGTGCTGATCCGGGCCGGTCAGGGGAACTTCTCGGCCACTACCCGCGGCAGGGCGCTGGAGAGCGGGGCCATCGGCGACGGAGTCCGGGTACGCAACAACCAGTCCGGCAAGGAGATCCAGGCCTGGGTCATCGAAAAGGGGGAAGTGGAAACCCGTTTTTGAGGCGGAAAGCGAGTTTGATTCAAGTTGGGGCGCCCAAGGGTCGCCTGTCATAGATAGACCATCAGGAATTGACGTTATGAAAATCACCCGTACCGATCCGCTCTATGTCCAGGCCCAGCTGCAACGCCAGCAGGATGCCGCCCCCCTGACCCAGCCTCAGTCCAGGAGCCCCCAGGCTGACGCCCAGATCAGCACCAGGGCACACAGCATCAATCAGGCAAGGGCCGAGCTCGCCTCGACCCCGGACGTGGACATGGAGAAGGTCAACCAGATCCGTCAGGCCATCAGCGAGGGCAAGCTCGAACTCGACATGGATGCCCTGGGTCAGGCCATTCTGGACATGCACCGCCGATGACCATGGCACCCAAGCTGAGGGTCAAACAGTTGATCATCGGCATTCAGCAGGATTGCGGGCGCTATGCGCAGTTGCAGCAACTGCTGCTCAACCAGCACGGTCTGCTGGCCAGTCATGACGTCGAGGGTCTGACCACCCACAACCACCAGCAGACCCGGCTGATGGTCGACATCCAGCAAGAGGCGCAGCAGCGCTGTCAGCATCTGCTGGCGCTGGGGCTCAAGCCCGATGAGAAGGGGATGGCGAAGCTGATCGCCAAGTTGCCCGATACCCTGCAACAGAGCGTGGGGAGAGAGTGGCAGCGGCTGGAGCTGTTGCTGCAACAGTGCCGACGCCAGAATGAACACAATGGCCGCCTGCTGGCCGGTCAGATAGAGACCATCAACAGCCTGCTCGGTCAGGAATCTGCCTACGGTCGGCAGGAACGCTTCCCCGATTGATCCCTTCAGCGCCCCTGCAGGGCGCGATGGCGCAGGCTGGCGAGTTCGTCGAGCTGGCGCTGATCCCCTGACTCCTGCCGCTGACGCGCCTCCAGGGCTCGCCTGTCCAACAACAGTTCCAGCCCCTTGACCCGGCCAAACTGCTTGAGCAGCTGCCCCTCATGACGGGAGAGATCCAGCCGGGCCAGGGATGACTGTTGCAACTGATGATCCAGCAGGTGGCGCAACTGCCCCTGCATCTGCTGCTTGTTCTGCCACAGCAGGGGATGGAAGCTGGCCGAGCCCGGCTGCAGGGTCGCGATCACCTCCTGCAGCTTCAGCACCCGCTGCTCTTCGCGCATGGCGACCTCCCGCAGTCGCTGCCGCTCCTTGCCCATAGCATCCAGCGCATCCTGTTGCAGGCCGAGATAGGATTTCAGCACGCCGCGTCCTTAGGCTCTGCCGAGCACTTGTTTCAAGGCCCCCACCACCTGGGTGATGGGGGTCTCTTCATGGATGCCCTGCTGCAGGAAACCGGCGATGGCGGGGTAACGCTGCACCGCTTCATCCATCTGGGGATCGGCTCCGGGTTGGTAGCCACCCAGGGGCAGGAGTTCGCGCACCTGCTGATAGCGTCCCCAGAGCTGGCGCAGGGTGACCGCCAGGGCCTGCCATTCCGGCGGCACCACCTGGGGCATCACCCGGCTCACCGAGGCGCCGATGTCGATGGCGGGGTAGTGCCCCTCCTCCGCCAGCCGGCGTGTCAGCACTATGTGACCATCGAGGATGGCTCGGGCCGAATCCACCACGGGATCCTGCTGATCGTCCCCCTCCGCCAGCACCGTGTAGAAGGCGCTCAGACTGCCGTCGGCCCGGGTGCCGTTCCCCGCCCGCTCCACCAGCTGGGTCAGCATGCTGAACACAGAGGGGGGATAGCCACGGGTGGCGGGGGGCTCGCCGATCGCCAGCGCTATCTCGCGCTGGGCCTGGGCATAGCGGGTCAGGGAGTCCATCAGCAGCAGCACGTCCTGCCCCTGCTCACGGAAATACTCGGCGATGCGGTGGCACAGCTGGGCCGCCCGCAGCCGCATCAGGGGGGATTGATCCGCCGGCGCCGCTATGACCACGGAGCGGGCCAGCCCCTCGGCCCCCAGGCTGTGCTCGATGAACTCCCGCACCTCCCGGCCCCGCTCACCGATGAGGCCCACCACCACTATCTGGGCGCTGGTGTTGCGGGTCATCATGCCGAGCAGCATGCTCTTGCCGACCCCGGATCCCGCGAACAGCCCCAGTCGCTGGCCCTTGCCCACGGTCAGCATGCCGTTGATGGCCCGGATGCCTACATCCAGCGGCTCCCGCACCGGGGTGCGCAGCAGGGGGTTGGGGGGAGAGGCAAACAGGGGAACGCTTTCCCCCTCTTCCTTCAGGGGGCGGCCATCCAGGGGTTGCAGCAGACCGTCGAGCACCCGGCCGAGCAGGTGTGAGCCAACCCGGATCCGCTCCTCGCCGTCGATGGGCTGCACCCGGGCACCGGCATAGAGGCCGCTCATGGGCTGGAGCGGCATCAGATAGGAGATATCACGGTTGAAGCCGACCACCTCGGCCAGCAGGGGCTCCCCGGTCGCACAGTCCACCCGGCAGCGCTGCCCCATCACCAGCTGGCAGCCCACGACCTCCAGGGTCAGCCCGGTGACCCGCACCAGGCGGCCATAACGGCGAAAAGCCGGCACCTCGTCCAGCTCGCTCAGGGCCGAGTTCAGGACCCGCTGCAGGGACTCATGCATCCTTGGGCAAGGCCAGGGTCTGGTTGAGCTGATCGATGCAGCGATCGAGGCGCTCCTTGGTGTTGATCTCGATCACAGCCGCGCGGGTCTCGATCCTGGCGTCCCCGACCCCCAGCGCCCCGTCCACCTGCAGCGGCCACTTCTCGCAGCGGGTCACCCCCTGCTCCGCCAGTCGCTGCCGATCACCCTCGCTGAGATAGATGACCAGATCCTCGGATTCGCTGGGCAGGGTGGCCATGGCCTGCTCGACCTGCTGCAACACCTGCTGGGGATTGAGGGTGAATTCGGCCTGGATCACCCGCTTGGCCACCTGGGCGACCAGCTGGGCGATCAGCTCCTTTTGCTCCAGCATGCGGGCCTGGGTCAGGGACTCCCACTGCTGCTGCAACTTGGCGAAGGGGACCATGGCCTGATCGAACGAGGCGCGCCCCTCGGCCAAGCCCTGGGCCAGGCCGCGGACCTGACCCTGTTGCAGCCCCTTGGCCTCCCCTTCGATGAGACCGCTGGTCAACCCCTGCTGGTAGCCGGACTGATAGCCTTCGGCCTGCCCCTGCTCCAGCCCCTGCTGATAGCCATACTCGAACTCTTCCTGCTGGCTCTGGGCCTCCTCCCCGCTCTGTCCCAGGGCAGGGAAGCGGTAGAGACGGGTGGCACCTGCCGCCAGTTTGCGAACCTGCTGACTCATGGCTCTCTCCTGTTAGCTGACGGTAGGCTCTTCGAACAGCTGGAACTCGAGCTCGCCCTGTTCCACCAGCTCCCGCACCATCTGCATCACCTCTTCCCGCGCCTGCTCGACCTTGCGCAGGGAGACGCTGCCCTGATCCTGGATCTGGGCCTCCAGCGCCTGCGCCATCCGCTTCGGCATGGCGCCCAGCACCACCTTGCGGAAGCTGGCTTCGGTGTTTTTAAGGGCCAGTGCCAGCAGATCTGCCGGCAACTCCTGCACCAGGCGCTGCAGGGTGTCGTCGCTCTGACGACGCAGGGCCATGAAGTCGAACATGTTCTTCTCGATCTCGAGGGCCATGTCCCCGTCATGCTCCCGCAGCAGGGAGAGCATCTGCTCCTTGTTGCCCTGGTAGCGGTTCAGGATGTCGGCGACCTGGCGCACCCCGTTCACCTTGGCGCCGGACTGATCCGCCACGTAGGCGAGGCAGCGATCCAGCGTCAGCCGCAGCTCCGCCAGCACGTGTTCGCTGACCGAACTCAGGCTGGCGACCCGCACCAGCAGGTCGTCGTGCACCGAGCCCGGCAGGGCGTCGAGCACGGCCGACGCCGTCTGGGGGGGCAGGAAGGCGAGCAGCACGGCCTGCATCTGCGGGTGTTCGTTGCGGAAGAAGCGGGCCAGTACATCGGCGGGCACCCACTGCAGGCGCTGGATGTCCTGGCTCATGACATCCCCGTAGAGGCTGTCGAGCAGGCTGCGGGAGAGCCGCTGCCCCAACGCCAGATCCAGGGTCTGCTCCAGATACTCCCGGGAGGCGCTGCCGATACCGCTCTGCTCGCGGTACTGGTTGAAGAACTGCTGCAGGGTCCATTTGGCCTCGATGGAGCTCACCCCGGAGAGGCCCGCCATCTTGGAGATGAGGCGCTGCACCTCATCCCGGGAGAGTTTCTGCATCACCTTGGCGGCCGCCTCTGTGCCCATGCTCAGCAACAGGATGGCGGCCTTCTCGAGGTTGTCGATATCGATGTCGACCGCACTCTGGTTCAGATTAACGTTGTTCATTGCCACTCACCCATTGTCTGACCACTTCCGCCACCCGGGCCGTGTCTTTGTCTACCAGCAGTTGCAGGTGCTTGAGCTGAACCTCCAGCTCGGAACCGGGTTCAGGCAGGGCCTCCAGATCCAGCGAGGAGAACTGGGGATCCACCCTGTGTTCGTTCTGCAGCAGGCTCTTGCCAAGCGGCGATCCCTCGAGCTCCCCATCCCCTTCCCGGCGCATGGAGAGACCGACCTGGGGTTCCAGCTCCTCATCCTGCTCCTGTTCAGGCTCGGCTTCAGGGTATTGCTGGGTCCGCACCAGGTGCTTCACCAGGGGGCGGATGCCGAAGAAGACCAGGGTCAGCCCCAGCAGACCGCCCACCAGGTAGCGCAGGGAGTCCTGCCAGTAAGGGGTCTCCAGCCAGCTGGACTCGGGCGGCGTGACCGGCACGGCGCCGGTGAAATCGAATACCTGCAGGCTGATCTGATCGCCGCGAGCGCTGTCGAAGCCGACCGAGCGCTCCACCATCTGGCGGATCTGATCCAGCTGCGCGGCGCTCCAGCCCCCCTCAGGGCCTATCTGCTGGTTCAGCAGAATGGAGACGTTCATCCGCTCGAGGCGACCCTGCTGATAGCGGGTGTGCACTATGGTGCGGCTGTTCTCATACTGCTTGCTGACTTCCTGGCGCTCGGTGCGGGTGTCATTCTTGGGGGGCTCGGGGGTCGCTGCCCCCTCCTGCGCGGCCTGATCGGCCTGAGGTGCCGTCTCGGGAGGCCGGTTGGAGAGCGCCCCCGGGATGCCGAGAGCCAGCGCGTCTATGGTCTTGTCAGACTTGTTGGATTCCTTGGTCACCACGCCGTTGGGATCCAGCTGTTGCTGAGTCTCCTCCACAGCGTTGAAGTTCACGTCCGCGGCTATCTGCACCCGGAAGTTGCCGGTGCCCAGCATGGGGTAGAGCATGTCGTTGGCCCGCTGGCGGATGTACTGCTCCAGCTTGCGCACATACTCCATCTGCTGGACGCTCTGCTTGCCAAAGCCCGCCTTGTCGCCCATCTCGGCGCTCAGCAGCTGGCCGGCCTGATCCACCACGGTCACGGCCCCGGGCTTCATGCCGGAGATGCTGCCCGCCACCAGGTTCGCGATCGCCTCGACCTGGCCGGGTTCCATGGACTGGCCAGGCTGCAGATCCAGCATCACGGAGGCGCTGGGTTTCTCTTCGTCGCGACCGACAAACAGGGTTCGCTTGGGAATGGCGAGGTGTACGCGGGCGCTGCGCACCGCATCCAGGGAGATGATGGTCCTGGCCAACTCCCCTTCCAGGGCATGGCGATAGCGGGCCCCTTCCATGAATTCGCTGGTGCCGAGGCCGGTGACGTTGTCCAGCCCCTCGAGGCCGGCCGGCATGGCGGCTCTGACGCCGCGGGCCGCCAGGGCCATACGGACGTGGGCGAGCTGGCTCTCGGGCACCAGGATCTGGCCTGTGCTCTTCTCCAACCGGAACGGCACCTGCTCTTTTTCCAGCATCTCCATGATGTTGGCGGTGTCGTAGAGCTCCTGCTTGCCGTAGAGGGGGACGTAGTTCTTGCTGGAGGTCCACAGTATGACCACTATGGTGCCCGCCACGATCGCGGCAAGCAGCGCTATGGTCAGGATGGATTTGTTGTCCCGGGAGAGGGTGCGCCAGTTGCGCATCCCTTCCTGAACCCGTGCCATCAGGGAGACAGATGCCCCCTGGGAGGAGGATACCAATTCAGTCATCACCAACCTCAGAGCGGCATGCGCATGATGTCATCGAAGCCGGTCATCAGCTTGTTGCGCACCTGCATCAGGGCGGAAAAGCTGAGACCGGCCTTCTGGCTGGCCACCATGGCCCCCACCAGATCGTCGCTCTGACCCGCATCGACTGCGGTCATGAGCCTGGACGCTATATTCTGCTGTTCGTTCACCCGCCCGACGACATCTTTCATGGCATCGCTGAACGAGACAGTCGATGCCTCGTTTGGTTCGATGGAAGGAGCTTGGTTGGCGACTCGCTGCATTTCCTGCATCTGCTGCAGGAGTGTCACCTGTGATGACATCATCTCAATCTTCACTCGGTTATCCCTTAGTTCTGAATCTGCTGCTCGACATCGATGCCTTGCTCACGCATGGCCGCCAGCTTGTATCTAAGTGCCCGGGTCGTCATCCCGAGGGCTTCCGCCGTCCGGGTGCGGTGACCACGAAAACGGCGCAACGTCTCCAGGACGAATTGAAATTCCGCATGCCGCTTGGTCTCGCTGAGCCCCTCGGGGGCCGCGAGGGCCTGCGACAACGGGTTGTCGGCCTCCGCTGCGTAATGGGGCAGCATCAAATCGACGGCCTGAATATGCAATCCGCGAGCCATAATTAAGGCCCGCTGGATGACGTTATCCAGTTCACGGACATTGCCTGGCCAGTCGTAGGAGAGCAGCTGCCTGCTGGCCCCCTCGCTCAGCCGATAACCCTGCTGGGAGGCGTAGCGTTCGATGAAGTGGCCGGCCAGGGGCAGGATGTCGTCGGGCCGCTCCCGCAGGGCGGGCCAGTTCATGGGCAGCACATCGAGCCGATAGAACAGGTCTTCGCGAAATTCCCCCTGTGCCACCAGCGTCCTCAGATCCCGGTTGCTGGCGGCGATGATCCGCACATCCAGCGGGATCACCTGATGGCTGCCGAGTCGCTCCACCTCTTTCTCCTGCAATACCCGCAGCAGCTTGGCCTGCAGCGCCAGGGGCAACTCTGAGATCTCGTCGAGCAGCAGGGTGCCCCCCTGGGCCAGCTCGAACTTGCCCTGCTGGCTGGCGGTGGCGCCGGTGAAGGCCCCCTTGCTGTGACCGAACAGGATGGACTCGAGCATGGCCTCGGGGATGGCGGCGCAGTTGATGGCCACGAAGGGTTTGTTCGCCCGGTTGGACATGTCGTGGATGTAGCGGGCCAGCCGCTCCTTGCCCGTCCCCGACTCACCCCCGATGAGGATGGTGGCCGAGGTCTTGGCGGCGCGCCTGGCGAGTTGCAGCACCTGCAGGCTCAGGGCAGAGGTCGCGACCAGGTTGGGAATGGCCTGGCGCACTCGCAAGGCCCCCCTCACCACATCGAGGATCTGGCGCTGGCTGAAGGGTTTGATGATGTAGTCGATGGCGCCGGCCCGCATGGCTTCCGCCGCCAGGTAGGCCTGATCCTCATTGACCAGGATGACGCAGTCGGCCCCCGTCAGCTCATGCACCCTGGAAGGGCCGGCTTCGGTCATGACCGCCATGTCGAGCAGGATGAGATCCACCGAATGGCAGGAGAGGAATTGCTTGGCCCGGGAGATGGAATCCTGGCAGGAAACCCGGTAGCCGGAATTCAACAACATCTCCCCAATATCGTTTCCATTTGATAACGATGAGGAGACAAATAATAAATGTGCGTGCGATTCAACACCGACGGGTATTGAATTTTCCTTGATAGATAAATCAGAAAACATATTAACCCGAACCTGTGATTGCACATGAATCAATCAACAGAACTGACCGTGACAAATAAAAACGCACCACGACAGGAATAACGCTTCTTAATTGAGCGTTTACCTTATAGCGGTATGAAAACAAGGCGAGAATCATGGCCTTGGTAACCCCGCTATCGTTAGCATCAATGCTGTTAGACCGGAGGCTTTGCGTCCTGACTTTTCAGTTCAGTTTGCCTTTATCATGCGACGACCCGTATTAGGATGGCATGGCTTTGTTATCCTTAAAGCCATGAGATACACCTGATTGTTTGTATTTTGTTATTTATTCCAGTGTGCATCACGTCAAAAGCCGTCACATCATAACGGCTTTATATGACAATTCAAGTAGATATGCGGAATAACCACTTCCTGATCAAGATGTTGACATGGCAATTCAACTTCAGCCGAGGGTGCCAATTACCTCCACCCGCAAGTCTTCCGGGATCTCGTTATAAGAGAGCACTTTGAGACCTTTTGAGAAGGAGCGGGCATAGCGGGCGATCAGGGGTCTGAGCTGGGGCATGACCACCAGCACGGGGGCATAGCCCTGCTGCTGCAACTGCTCCTTCACCAGCGGCATGTTCTGCTGCAACTGGGCCAGCAGTTGGGGATCCACCGGGAAGCTGTCCAGCTGGATCTTGCCCTGCTGTTGGGACTGGTTCATGGCGCTCAGCAGCGTCTGCTCCAGCCTGTCATCCAGGGTGAAGGCCGCCAGGATGTCCCTAGAGCCGATGGCCTGCCTGACGATCTGCCGCCTCAGGGCGCAGCGCACGTCCGAGGCCAGCAGGACGGGATCCTTGGTCAGCTCGCTCGCATCCAGCAAAGTGGTGGCTATGGTGCGGATGTCGGTGAGGCTGATCTGCTCCTTGAGCAGCTGGCGGAACACCCGCAACTGCTGCATCTGGGTCAGGGCCAGGTTGAGCTCCTCCGCCAGCCGGGGGGACTGGACCGCCAGGTACTGGCCCAGCTTGCCCACCTCGTCATGGCCGAACAGCACATCCAGCTGCTCCCTCAGCAGCTTGCTGGTATGGGTGGCGATGACGGTGGCGGAATCCACCACTGAATAACCCAGGTTCAGCGCCTTGGCCTTGTTGTCCGGGGAGATCCAGACCGCGTTCATGCCGTAGGCCGGATCCTGGGTCAGCTCGCCATCCAGGGCGCCATAGGTCTCCCCGCTGCTGATGGCCATCAGCCGCTGGCAATCCACGTTGCCCATGGCCAGGGCGATGCCGGAGAGCTTGATGCGATATTGGTCCGGCTGCAATTGCAGGTTGTCCCGCACCCGGATCTCGGGCAGCAGGAAGCCATATTGCTCGGAGAGGGTCTTGCGAATACCGCGCACCCGGGCCAGCAGCTCGGCCCCCTTGTCCACCTCCGCCAGGGGCACCAGCCGATAGCCGAGCTCGATGGCGACCGTGTCCACGGGGGCGAGATCCTGCCAGTCCAGCCCCTGTGGCTCGGGCTGCACCATCTGCCGGGTCAGCTCCTCGGCCGCATCCAGCGACGGATCCTGGGCCCTGCGCTTGCTGACGCTCCAGCCGGTCCAGGCCAGTACGGCGGCGAAACTGAGGAAGGCCAGCATGGGCATGCCCGGCACCAGCCCCAGGATCAGCATGATGGTCGCCGCCGTGTAGATCACACGGGGCGAGGCCAGGATCTGCTGGCCGACCTGATCCGACATCTCCCCCTCGTCGCTGACCCGGGTCACTATGATGGCCGCGGCGGTGGACATCAGCAGGGAGGGGATCTGGGCGACCAGGCCATCACCTATGGTGAGCAGGGCATAGATGCGAAACGCATCGGAGACCGGCAGGGAGTGCTGGAAGATACCGATGGCCAGGCCACCCACCAGGTTGATGATGAGCACCAGCAGACCGGCGATGGCGTCGCCGCGCACGAACTTGGAAGCCCCGTCCATGGCCCCGTAGAAGTCGGCCTCCCGGGCTATCTCCTCCCGGCGGGTCTTGGCCTGATGCTGGTCCAGGATGCCGGCGTTGAGATCGGCATCGATGGCCATCTGCTTGCCCGGCATGGCGTCCAGGGTGAAGCGGGCGGAGACCTCGGAGATCCGCTCTCCCCCCTTGGTGATGACCACGAAGTTGATGATCATCAGGATCACGAACACCACCAGACCGACCACGTAGTTGCCGCCGATGACCACCTCACCGAAGGCCTGGATCACCTTGCCCGCGGCCTCGTGCCCCTCGTGGCCGTGCAGCAGCACGACCCGGGTAGAGGCGACGTTGAGGGACAGCCGCATCAGGGTCGCCACCAGCAACACGGTCGGGAACACGGAGAAGTCCAGCGGTCGGCGCGCCGAGACGGAGACCAGCAGCACCAGCACCGCCAGCACTATGTTGAAGGTGAACAGGGCATCCAGCAGCCAGCCCGGCAGAGGCAGGATCATCATCGCCAGTATGGCCAACAGCATCAGCGGGATAGCTGTATAGGATTGGGTCAATACACGCCAGTTCACAACTTACCTCTCAGGTTGACGTAACTCGGGCGGCACATGCAGGGGAGCGAGGGGGTTGGGTTTCTCCCCCCTGCCTGCCTCATAGGCCCGTAGCTGCAATACGTGATTCAATACATAGGCGACCGCGGTATACAGGCCCGCCGGCACTTCCTGATCCACCCGGGTGGAGTGATAGATGGCCCGGGTCAGCTCGGGCAGGCTCATCACCATCTTGTCGTGCTGCTTCGCCACCTGGCGGATCCGCTCCGCCATGCTGTCGATGCCCTTGGCGATCACGAAGGGGGCGTTGGCCCGCTCGGGATCATACTTGATGGCCACCGCATAATGGGTCGGGTTGACGATGATCACATCCGCCTGAGGCACTCGCTGTTCGATGCGGGCCCGTGCCAGCATGCCCTGCACCTGGCGGATCTTCGCCTTGATCTCGGGGCGACCCTCGCTGTTCTTGTGCTCGTCCTTGACCTCCTGCTTGGTCATCTTCAACTGCTTGTTCAATGACCAGCGTTGATAGGGCACATCCAGCACGGCGATCAGCATCTGCACGCTGCCTAGCAAGATAAATGCCTGGGAGAGGATCCGCAGCGCCTGCTCCATGGCCGCCTGGGGGGGCATGCGGTTCATCATCATCAGCAGGGGCCACTGGTGCTGCAGCATCAGGGCGAGCGTGCCCCCTATCAGCAGCACCTTGAGCAGGGACTTGAGCAGCTCCATCAGGCTGTGGGAGGAGAACATTCGCTTGAGCCCCTTGAGCGGGTTGATCTTCTCTCCGCTCGGCATCAGCTTCTTCCAGGTCAGCACCATGCCCCCCGGCACTATGCTGAGCAGCACCAGCAGCAGAGCCAGCAGGCCAAACAGCGGCAGCAGCACCCACAACATGCCGATCAGCGCGTCCGCGGTCCACTGGACCATCATCTGGGGATCCCGCGCCCCTTGCCAGTTGAAACGCTGGGGCTGCTTCATCAGCTCGGCGAAGAACAGGCCGAAGCTCGGCACCATCCACTGCATGGCCAAGCCGCCGAGCAGCAGCAAACCGGCGGAGCTCAGCTCCTTGGAGCGCGCTATCTGCCCCTCTTCCCTCGCCTTGCGCCGTTTCTGGGAGGAGGCCTCTTCGGTCTTGTCCTGGGCGCTGTTCTGGCTCATGGGGGCGTCAGGGCCCTGAGCTGGGCCAGCACATGGCCGACCAGATCCAGATAGCGGGCCGGCACACCGCTGATGGAGATGGCCATGGTCAACAGCCCCAGCAACAGCGTCATGGGGAAGCCCAGGGAGAAGATATTCAGTGAGGGTGCCGTGCGGTTGAGCACCCCGAAGGTGAGGTTGACCATCAACATGGCCACCACGGCGGGCAGGGTCAGGATCAGGGACGCACCTATGCTCCAGCCGAACAGGCCGATGACCCCCTTCACATCAAGGGAGTAGACGGACGATCCCGGCGGCCAGCTGCGCATGCTCTGCACCAGCACATCCAGGGTCACCAGATGGCCGTTGAGCCCGAGGAACAGCAGGGAGCAGAAGATCAGCATGATCTGGCTGACGATGGGGGCCGTGTCCCCGTTGGAGGGGTCATTCATCACCGCCATCGCCAGGCCCATCTGCATGGAGAGGATCTGGCCGGCCATGGTCATCACCATGAACAGCATCTGGACGCAGAGCCCGAACAAGAGCCCGAACAGCAGTTGCTCCAGGGTCAGCACCAGGGCCCCGACGCTGAAAGGGTCGAGCAGCGGCATGCCTTTCAGCATGGGGGCGATGAGCAGGCTGATGACGAAGGCCAGCAGCAGGCGAACCTGGGCCGGGATGCGGCCATCACCAAACACCGGCATCACCCAGAAGGCCGCCGCGATGCGCACGAAGGGCCACCACCACTGGCCCAGCCAGGCGGTCAGCTCGGCCGTGCTGAGCGACAGCAGGGAGTTCATCCGATGAGCCCGGGGATCTTCTGGAACAGGTCGGCAAACAGGGTGGTGATCTGCGACAGCAGCCAGTTACCCGTGAAGATGAGTGTCAGCAGGGTGACGATGAAGCGGGGCAGGAAGCTGAGGGTCTGCTCCTGGATCTGGGTCGCGGCCTGGAAGATGCTGACCACCAGGCCGACGATGAGACCGGGCACGATCAGCACCGAGACCATGATGACCACCAGGTTCACGGCCCCCCCGACCAGGGCCACGCTCTGTTCCGGGCTCATGTCAGCCTCCGCCGCCGAAACTGGCGGCCAGGGTGCCGACCGTCATGGACCAGCCGTCCACCAGCACGAACACCATCAGCTTGAAGGGCAGCGAGATGATCAGCGGCGACAGCATCATCATCCCCATCGCCATCAGCACGCTGGCCACCACCAGATCGATCACCAGGAAGGGGATGAACAGCATGAAACCTATCTGGAAGGCGGTGTTCAGCTCGCTCAGCACGAAGGCGGGCAGCAGCACGCCGAAAGGCACCTCGCTCTTGGCGAGCGTGGTGGATTCCCCCGAGATGCGCAGCATCTGCTCCAGATCCGGTTCCCGGGTCTGGGCCAGCATGAACTGGCGCAGGGGTTTCTCGGCGCGGGCCAACCCCTCCGTCAGGGTGATCTCGTTCTGGTCATAGGGCACGAAGGCATGCTGGTACATCTCGGTCCAGACCGGGCGCATGATGGCCAGGGTCAGCAGCAGGCTGATGCCGATCAGCACCCGGTTCGGCGGGCTCTGCTGCAACCCCAGGGCCTGGCGCAGAATCGCCAGCACTATGATGATCCGGGTGAAGCTGGTCATCATCAGCAGCAGGGTCGGCAACAGACCCAGCAGGGTCATGAAGAACAGGATCTGCAGCTTGATGCTGTAATCCTCGCCCCCGGCCGCGCTCGGGGAGACAGAGAACAGCGTCATGTCTGCGCCCCAGCCAGGCAGAGAGCACAGCAGCAGGGCAACCGGCAGGAAACGCATCAGTCGTTCATACCACCGAGCAGCTTGGTATCCACCACATCCACCAGGCGCAGGCCATATTTGCCGTTGACCACCACCACCTCGCCCCTTGCCAGCAGGCGGCCATTGACGCGCACATCCAGGGGTTCTCCCGCCAGTTTGTCCAGCTCGATGACGGCCCCCTCCTCCACCCGCATCAACTCGCCGAGGGAGACTTCGGTGCTGGCCACTTCCAGGGTCACCTTGACCGGGATCTGATGGAAGAAGGAGAGATCGCGCTGCTTGGTGCTGCTGGTGGGCGCCATGTAGTCGGCGGCACTCGGCATGCTGATGTCGTCACCAAACAGTTGGTCCAGCCCATCCAGGTCCAGCGGGTCATTCATATTGTGCTCGTTCATGCTTCGACTACTCCTCTACCACGGTTGCAACCTGGTACACCAGGCTGCCTTTATGTTCAGCGATGCGTCCGTTAAAACAGGGGCGGTTGCCGATCAGCGCCGGCACCACCTCGGGCAAATCCAGCGAGAGCACATCCCCCACCTTGAGGCACTCCAGATCCGCCAGCGTCATGGACATCTGTCCCATCACGACCCGCAGGCTAACCGGCACCTGTGTCAGCACCTGCTCCAGCTGGCCCTCTGGCACCTGGCGGGAGGATCCTATGCTGACGGCCTCCTCGGGAGGCGCCAGCCAGACTTGCCACTCATGGGTGCTGCCACCCGCCACCAGCCGGGCCTGTGCCGCCCAGAGCCGGGTGGCAGGCAGGGTGTCACGGGTGGTGATCGCCAGCTGCCAGGCGAGATCCCCCTGACCCTGGCAGGCCGACCAGATGTCCACCTGGTATTGGCACAGCCGCAGCAGCAGGCGCTGCTCGGTGTCCGTCAGCCCCTTGCCATGGTTGCTGGCTGCATCCTTGTGTTGCAGGGATCCGCCGAAGAAGAGCACGGCGAGGCGGTAGATCACCGAGGGGGCGATGGAGAAATAGGCAACGCGCTGCGGGTCTATGGGGGTGCGGGCCTCGACCCAGATCAGGTGATCGTCCTGCTCCTGGGGATGGGAGGAGGCGAAGTCCTGGTAATTCAGGTCGCAATCCGCCGCGTTGAACAGCTGGGCCATGCAGCCCGACGCCTGCAGCGAGAAGGCACCCAGCTGGGCATTCAGTTGTTTGAGCCGAACCTGATTGGCTCTGTCGACACCCAGAAGATCATAATGGGGAAGGGCCCTGCCCCGCTCGGCGGACAGCAGCCGAGAAGGTGTGAGCATTACGCCGCTTGATGACATTACAAAACCACCTTAGCCATTTTCATCTCGCCCTACTGCCATAGAGACACTCATCAGGCCAGCCGCGTGATCGATACAAATAGTCCAGCCGACACAGAGCGACCGAAATGGGCGAGAACTTTATTACAAAACCCCAAAAGGCGCCATGCGCCATCCAGCAGGCTGAAAATAAAAATCCCGGCCCCTGTTAAGGGCCGGGATTTTAAGGTAATCGCTTACCTGAATAGGTCGGAGTCGGCCTGTAAGCCGGGTTCTGTTCCGGGTTGCCCCGGTAGCAATCATTCCTCTAGGCCAGCAATCGCTCGCTGGCTCAAGCAACCTACCCGCCCCCAACGCGGGCCGCGCCAATAGGGGCCTATTTGGTCTTGCTTCGGGTGGAGTTTACCGTGCCACGAACTGTTGCCAGTCGCGCGGTGCGCTCTTACCGCACCCTTTCACCCTTACCTGATCCCTTGCGGGCCATCGGCGGTTTGCTCTCTGTTGCACTGGTCGTAGGCTCACGCCCCCCAGGCGTTACCTGGCACCCTGCCCTATGAAGCCCGGACTTTCCTCCCCTCCGCCCGTCTGTCCCGAGGGACACAACGACGAAGCAGCGATTGCCCAGCCAACTCCGGGCGCGGATTATAGCCTTGTCCATCGTCCCGGGTAAACCTGCAATTGCGCTTTATGCCGATCCAACGCGGTCCAATGATGCGCGAGACTGCATTTACCGCGCGCATTCAGTGGCAGCATCAACCTTGGCTCAATAGTGTTCCAGACCGTACTTGTAGAGCGCGTTCTTCTTTACACCGTGGATCTCGGCGGTGAGCGCGGCGGCCTTCTTCAGCGGCAACTCGGCCACCAGCAGCCCCAGGGTGCGGATCGCCTCCGCAGGCAGCTCCTCATCCAGCTTGCTGGCACCGGCCACCACTAGCACGATTTCGCCGCGGCAGCGGTTCTCATCCTCGCCGAGCCAGACCAGCATCTCGGAGGCAGGCAGACCATGGATGGACTCGAACGTCTTGGTCAACTCGCGGCACACCACCACCTGACGCTCCCCCAGGATGCGGGCGATGGCCTCTACAGTCTCCTGCACCCGGCGCGGGGACTCGTAGAACACCAGGGAACGGGTGTCTTCGATGACCGCCTGCAGCCTGTCGTCTCGCCCCTTGGCCTTGGCCGGCAGGAAGCCCTCGAAGGCGAAGCGGTCGGTGGGCAGACCGGCGGCAGAGAGCGCCGTGATGGCGGCGCAAGGCCCCGGCAGCGGCACCACCTTGACCCCGGCCTCGCGACAGCGGGTGACCAAGTGATAACCGGGGTCGCTGATGAGGGGGGTGCCGGCATCGGAGACCAAGGCCACGCTCTTGCCCTCCTTGATGCGGCCGATGAGCACGTCGGCTTTTTGCTGCTCGTTGTGGTCATGCAGGGCGAAGGTCGGCACCGAGATCTGGTAGTGACCGAGCAGGATGCCGGTGTGACGGGTATCCTCGGCGGCCACCAGATCGACACTGCGTAGAATGTCCAATGCACGCTGGGTGATATCCGCCAGATTGCCGATCGGGGTGGGGACTATATACAGGGTTGGGATGTCACTCATGGGATCTCCGAGCGTCCCGACAATTGTGTCGCCATATTGGCCCGTTTACACTATGGAGAACTTCAACACTGGTCGGGGAATGAACTTGAACCGGGTTACAAAGCAGCTAAGTGTATCACGACTCTTCGGCATCCTACTCGCGGCGCTCTTGCTCGCCGCCTGTGCGTCGGAGCCTAATCCATCCGCCGGCCAGCCCGGCATGCCGTCGGCCTTCTCGGATCTCACCAAGAATGCCCAGTGGTATCTGGAGCAGGTGGATCCCGCCAAGCCGGCCGAGGCCTTCACCTGGCAGGTGATGGCGGCCCGCAGCTACCTGGCCCTCGGCCAGGCCAAGCCCGCTTCGGCGCTCTACCAGCAACTGCAAAAACAGGCCCAGAGCGAGGAGCAGAAGGCCCAGTTGCAACTGTTGCAGGCCCATCTGCTCCTGGCCCAGGGCAATGCCAACCAGGCGCTGATCCTGCTGGAGGGCAAACCGGAGGTGGCGCTGGATGCGGATACCCAGAAGGACTGGTATCGCCAGCGAGTGGTGCTGCAGCTCGACATCAACAACAAGTTCGGTGCCGCCAAGTCATTGATCCTGCTGGAACCCTATCTCGCCAAGAATGAGCTTTCCACCAATCACCAGCAGATCTGGTCCCTGCTGAAAAGCATGACCCCCTCCACCCTGCAGGCCCTGGAGGAGGCGCCGGCCCCCGACGTGACCACAGGCTGGCTGCGACTGGCTGCCCTGGTGAACGAGTTCGGCGCCCAGCCCAGCCAGCTCTCCCGCCAACTGGCAGGCTGGAAGCAGAGCTTCCCGGATCACCCGGCCCAGAGCGACATGCCCGCCGGCCTCGGCGATCTCGCCACCACCAATGCGGGGACGCTGCAGCAGGTCGCCGTCTTCCTGCCGCTCTCCGGCAACCTGGAAGCCCAGGGCGCCGCCATTCGCAACGGCATGCTGATGTCCTACAAGGAGAATCAGGGTCAGTTCACCCTGAACTTCTACGACACCCAAGGCAAGGCGATGGGGGCTCTCTACAAGCAGGCGATCCAGGAAGGGGCGAACATGATCATCGGCCCCCTGCTCAAGGACAGAGTCGAGGAGCTACTCAAGGCCAATCCGACCGTGCCGGTGCTGGCGCTGAACGAGCTGGACAAGCCCATCATCAATGACAACACCTACTACTTCTCCCTCTCCGCCGCCGCCGATGCGGGCCAGGCCGCCCAGTACCTCTATGGTCAGGGTTATCGCAAGCCCCTGCTGATCGCGGCCCAGGGCCGGATCGGTTACAGCAGCATCAAGGCATTCGAGCAGTCCTGGGCCGGTCTGAGCCAGGAGAAACCCGTGGTCGCCACCTTCGGGGCGCGCAACGAAGTGCAGGGCATGGTCAAGAACGCCCTGAGCGGCCGCTCCACCGCCCGCGCTGGCGAGATAGTCCAGCTGTCCGATACCGCGCCCCGCAGCATAGACGCCGTCTACGTGGTGGCCAACAGCCTGGAGACCCGGATGATCAAGCCCTACGTGGACATCTCGGTCAACCCCATGGGCAGCCTGCCCATCTACAGCAGCTCCCGTGGCTATGACAGCGGCACGACCGAAGTAGCCTCCGAGCTCAACGGCATGCACATCTCCGACATGCCGCTGCTGCTGGGTGGCTACGAGAAGGAGCGGGAGCAGATCGCCGCGCTCTGGCCCCAGACCCAGGGTGACCTGCTGCGTCTGTTTGCCCTCGGTTATGATGCGGTCAGCCTGGCAGGCAACCTGCCACAGATGCGCAAGGTCAACGCCATGCAGCAGCCGGGCATGAGCGGTCAGCTGAGCGTGGATCCTCAGGGCAACATAGTGCGCATGCTGGACTGGGCCATCTACCAGAATGGCAAGCTGGTGAGCGACAGCGCCCTGCCCCAGATAGAAGGGAGCCCCCATGAAGGGTCTACTGGCACGAGTGAACCGGCAGTGGCAGAACCTGTTCCCGTCACCGACGAGCAAGGGACAGCACTTTGAGCAAGTAGCGGAACGCTGGTTGCAGGCCCAGGGCCTGCAACCCGTGACCCGCAACTATCGCTGCCGGGGGGGAGAGATCGATCTCGTCATGCGCCAGGGGGAGACCCTGGTGTTTGTCGAAGTCAGATATCGCGAGAGCGCCAGCCATGGCGGTGCCGCCAGCTCGGTCACCCGGCGCAAGCAGCACAAGATCCTGCTGGCCGCGCGCCACTATTTCAAGCAACATGCCATCAACGAGGCCAGCCAGGCCTGCCGATTCGATGTGATCGCGTTCGAGGGCGACCAGCCACACTGGATCCGGAACGCATTTTAAGAGGAACCCATGACTGATCCCATCAAAGAGAACTACACCGAGAGCATCCAGACCAAGATAGCCGCCGCCGAGGCGCTGCCGGAGGCTATCCATACCGCGGCCCAGATGCTGACCATCTGCCTGCTCAATGGCCACAAGGTGATGGCATGCGGCAACGGTCCTTCCGCCGCCCTGGCCCAGCTGTTCATCTCCGAGCTGGTCAACTGCTACGAGACCGAGCGTCCCTCCCTGCCCGGCATGGCCCTGACCCCGGACATGGCGACCATCAGCGCCATCGCCACCGACCACGGCTTCGAAGAGGTCTATTCCAAGCAGATCCGGGCCCTGGGTCAACCCGGGGACATCCTGGTGGTCATCACCACCACGGGCAACAGCCGCAGCCTGATCAAGGCGGCGGAAGCGGCCCTCTCCCGCGACATGACCATCATAGTGCTCGGTGGTGGCGACGGCGGCGAGATCGCCGGCCTGCTCGGCCCCAACGACGTCGAAATCCGGGTGCCATCGGCCCGCCGTCCCCGCATTCTGGAGGTGAACCTGTTGACCCTGCACTGCCTCTGTGATCTCATCGACCAGACGCTTTTCCCGCAACAGGAAGATTGAAACCATGAACAAGAAGATATGGGTCCTGGGCCTGCTGACTACCTCCCTGCTGCTGCAAGGCTGCGCCGCCGTCGTGGTGGGGGGCGCCGCCGGAGCCACCAAGGCCACCGGCGATCGCCGTACCCTGGGTGCCCAGTGGGACGATCAGACCATAGAACTGAAAGCGGCCAACCTGCTGGCAGACAACAAGCAGCTGAGTGCCGCCAGCAAGATCAGCGTCTACAGCAACAATGGCCGCGTGCTGTTGGTCGGCCAGACTCCGTCCGATGCCTACAAGCAGGAGGCGGGCAAGGTGGTGGCCCGCATCGAAGGGGTTCGCCACGTCTACAACGAGCTGCGCCTCGGCAAACCGGTGAGCATAGGTGTGCGCAGCAACGACACCTGGATCACCTCCAAGGTGAGGGCCGACATGCTGGGCACCAAGGGCTTTGACAGCACCAAGGTCAAGGTGGTGACCGAAAACAGCGAGGTCTTCCTCATCGGTCTGGTAACCCGTCAGGAGGGGGATCAGGCGGTGGAGATAGCCCGTCACGTCAGCGGCGTGAAGCAGGTGATCAAGGCCTTCGAGTTTGCCCAGAACTGATCACGGGCAGGTACGCGAGCATGAAAAAACGCAGCCAACTGGCTGCGTTTTTTATTTGATGACCTTCAGGGTCGGGCGACCACTGGGGCGTGGCGGCTCCGGCTCCGGTTCCACCGGTGCCTCTGCCTGCTCCAGCCAGAGATCATAACCCGGCTCGGGCGGGAACAGGGTACCCACGCCGTTCTCCCGGGCATGGATGGCCAGGATGGCCGCCATGGGGATGTAAACCTGCTGCGACACGCCGCCGAAACGGGCGCTGAAGCTGACGGCATCATTATCCATGTGGAATTGGCCCACGGCCCGTGGCGCTATGTTCAGGACGATCTGGCCATCCTGTACAAACTGCATCGGCACCATCACATGGGGAATGTTGGCATTGACCACCAGATGGGGGGTCAGATCGTTATCCAGCAGCCAGTCAAAGAATGCCCGCAACAGGTACGGGCGACTGGGAGTCATGGTGGGTTCCATACTCATATGCCGGCGCGGATCTCGCGCTCTGCCTCGGTCAGGGAGGCCTGGAAGGATTCACGCTCGAACAGGCGAACCATGTAGGCCTTCAGCTCTTTGGCACCACGACCGGTGAAGTCGATGCCAAGGCTCGGCAGACGCCACAGCAGCGGAGCCATGTAGCAGTCCACCAGACCGAACTCTTCGCTCATGAAGTAGGGCATCTCGCCGAAGATCGGGGCGATGGCCAGCAGGTTGTCCCGCAGCTCGGCACGGGCGGCGTCGGCATCGGTGCCCGCCATGATCTTGTCGGCCAGGGAGTACCAGTCCAGCTCGATGCGGTGCATCATCAGACGGCTGTTGCCGCGAGCCACCGGATAGACAGGCATCAGGGGCGGGTGCGGGAAGCGCTCGTCCAGGTATTCCATGATGATGCGCGAGGTGTACAACGCCAGCTCGCGATCCACCAGGGTCGGCACACTGTTGTACGGGTTCAGCTCGGCCAGCTCATCCGGCAGGTTGCTCGGGTCAACCTGGCAGATATCCACGCTCACCCCCTTCTCCGCCAGGACAATGCGCACCTGATGGCTGAACATATCGTTGGCACCGGAAAACAGCGTCATTACCGAACGCTTATTGGCAGCTACAGCCATTGAACCCTCCCGTCATTAAAAAGCAGAAACGGCAATGAAGGTGTTTTATCTCCATTGCCGTGCGTCATATTACCCTGATCTGGTCGCTTAGTGAACGTCGCGCCAGAATTCCTTCTTCAACAGCACAGTGAAGATGAAGAAGATAGCGATGAAACCGAGTACCCAGAAGCCCATGCGTTCGCGCTCCTGCTGTACCGGCTCAGCCGAGTAGACCAAGAAGTTTACCAGATCCAGTACCGTCTGATCATATTCTTCGTTATTCATTTCACCGTTGCCGTCAGATTTGATGCTGACGACTTGCTGGACCTGCTGGCCATCCACCTCGTGGGTACCGAACTCGGCCCTGGGTGTCCCCTGCAGCGGCTCCAGCACATGGGGCATGCCCACGGACGGGAAGACCGCATTGTTCACCCCGAATGGACGGGTTTCATCCACGTAGAAGGAGCGCAGATAGGTGTAGATCCAGTCCGCACCGCGCACCCGGGCCACCAGGGTCAGATCCGGCGGTGGCGCCCCGAACCAGCGCGCAGCATCCTTCTCGGACATGGCGCTCTTCATCAGATCGCCGATCTTGGCGCCGGTGAAGACCAGGTTCTCCCGCATCAGGTCTTCCGGGATGCCGATGTCGGCAGCCACCCGGTTGTAACGCTGGTACTGGGTGGAGTGACAACCTGCGCAGTAGTTCATGAAGGTGGCGGCCCCACGCTGCAGGGACGCCTTGTCACTCAGGTTGTAATCGGCCTTGTCGAGCGGGAAACCGCTGCCGGCCGCCAGTGCCAGACTCGGCAACAGGGCCAGTACCGCGAAAATTATTCTTTTCATTTGAATGTCACCCTCTCCGGCAGCGGCTTGGTGCTCTCATTCTTGCTGTAGAAGAACAACAGGACGAAGAATCCGAAATAGCCCAGTGAACAGATCTGTGCGACCAGGGTCAGGGTCGGCGTCGACGGCAGTACGCCCAGCACCCCCAGGATGACGAAGCAGACCACGAACTGGACGATGTTCAGCTTGTGCAGCGTGCTGCGATAGCGCACCGAGCGCACCTTGCAGCGGTCCAGCCAGGGCAGCAGGAACAGCACGACGATGGACAGACCCATCATGATGACCCCCAGCAGCTTGTCCGGCACCGCCCGCAAGATGGCGTAGAAGGGGGTGAAGTACCATACCGGGGCTATGTGCTCCGGGGTCTTCAGACCGTTCGCCACCTCGAAGTTCGGCTTCTCGAGGAAGTAACCCCACATGTCCGGCTTGAAGAAGATGATGGCGCAGAACAGGAACAGGAAGCCTGCCACTCCTATCATGTCCTTCACGGTGAAGTAAGGGTGGAACGCCACCGCATCCAGCGGCCAGCCTTTCTCATCCTTGTGTTTCTTGATGTCGATGCCGTCCGGGTTGTTGGAACCCACTTCGTGCAACGCCAGGATATGCATGGCCACCAGCATCACCAGCACCAGCGGCAAGGCGATGACGTGCAGCGCGAAGAAGCGGTTCAGGGTAGCGCCCGAGATGACGTAGTCCCCCCGGATCCACAGGGTCAGATCGTCACCGATGACGGGGATGGCGCCAAACAGCGAGATGATGACCTGGGCCCCCCAGAACGACATCTGGCCCCAGGGCAGCAGGTAGCCCATGAAGGCTTCCGCCATCAGCACCAGGAAGATCAGCATGCCGAAGATCCACAGCAGCTCGCGTGGCTTCTGGTAGGAGCCATAGATCATGCCGCGGAACATGTGCAGATAGACCACCACGAAGAAGGCGGACGCGCCGGTGGAGTGCATGTAGCGCAGCAACCAGCCGTAGTCCACATCTCGCATGATGTACTCCACCGAGGCGAAGGCACCTTCGGCGGAAGGGTTGTAGTTCATGGTCAGCCAGATGCCCGTGATGATCTGGTTGACCAGCACTAGCATGGCGAGAGAGCCGAAGAAGTACCAGAAGTTCAGGTTCTTGGGCGCGGGGTACTTGGCCATGTGATCGTTGTACATGGCTGTGAGCGGGAAACGATCGTCGATCCAGCCCATGAGTTTGGTCAACATGATCAGGCCTCCTTGCCATCGGCGCCCACCAGGATGGTGGTGTCGCTGAGGAATTGATATGGCGGAATAACCAGGTTCAACGGCGCGGGAACGCCCTGGAATACCCGACCAGCCATGTCAAACTTGGAGCCATGACAGGGACAGAAGAAGCCGGAGGTCACCCCTTGCACCTGCTCGCCGAAACTGTCCGGCAGGTAAGAGGGGGAGCACCCCAGGTGGGTACAGATGCCGACGGCGACGAAGATCTCTGGCTTGATGGATCTGTAGCCGTTGTGGGCGTAGTCCGGTTGCTGTGGTTCATCGGAGGCAGGATCCCGCAGCTTGCCGTCGTGCGCCGCTAGGGCGTCCAGCGTCTGCTTGGTACGCTTCACCACCCAGACCGGCTTGCCACGCCACTCGACACGGATGAGCTGACCCGGTTCCAACTTACTGATATCGACTTCAACCGGAGCCCCCGCCGCTTTGGCTTTGGCACTCGGGTTCCATGATTTTATAAACGGCACTGCGGTAAAAGCAGCTCCTACACCGCCAACGGCAACCGTTGACCAGGTAAGAAATCTGCGGCGGCCGGTATCAACTGGCGCATTGCTCATCCAAAAACTCTCCCATGTGGACTCCGCTCATTCTTATTAGTGTCCCGTTTCCCTTTCGACTCCCCCCATGACAACTGCGGCGGAAGCGGAGTGGCAATTGACACAGAAAGACAAGGGAATTTTAAAGAAAAGATAACAACCTGACAAGAAAGAGAGTCGATGGGTGAAAACAATAAATACACATTTTTTTGTCTTTTGTGACGTATGGTTAGCAATGGCGGATGGAATATTACCAATAAAAAAAGCCTGGCGATTGCCAGGCTTTTTTGACACTCGTGAGAGTGCGTACCAAAAGCGAATTAACGCTTGGAGTACTGCGGACGCTTACGCGCTTTATGCAGACCGACTTTCTTACGCTCAACCTTACGGGCATCGCGAGTAACAAAGCCTGCTTTACGCAGTTCGGAACGCAGGGTCTCGTCGTACTGCATCAGAGCACGAGTGATACCGTGGCGGATCGCACCAGCTTGACCGGAGATGCCACCACCGTTAACGGTGATGTACAGATCCAGTTTCTCGGTCATCTCAACCAGCTCCAGCGGCTGACGAACTACCATGCGGGCAGTCGGACGGCCGAAGTATTGCTCCAGGGAGCGCTGGTTGATTACGATTTTACCGCTACCCGCTTTGATGAAGACGCGAGCAGTGGAGCTTTTGCGACGGCCGGTACCGTAGTATTGATTTTCTGCCATGTTGCCAGTTCCCGTTAGATATCCAGTACTTGAGGTTGCTGAGCAGCATGAGCGTGCTCTGCGCCTGCGTAAACTTTCAGCTTACGGAACATGGCACGACCCAGCGGGCCCTTCGGCAGCATGCCCTTGACGGCAGCTTCGATTACCATTTCCGGTTTACGCTGAATCAGCTTGTCGAAGCTGATGGACTTGATACCACCCGGGAAACCGGAGTGAGCGTGGTACATTTTGTCGGTAGATTTCTTACCGGTTACGTGTACCTTCTCGGCGTTTACAACGATGATGTAATCACCGGTGTCAACGTGCGGAGTGTATTCCGCTTTGTGCTTACCGCGCAGACGAGCAGCGATCTCGGTGGCGATACGACCCAGAGTTTTACCTTCTGCGTCCACAATGTACCAGTCACGTTTTACGGTTTCTGGCTTGGCAACGAAAGTTTTCATTAAGTTAAACCCAATTACCTGTTACAGACCCAATTGCTTATGGGGGCTCTCCC
>NZ_JBOFLJ010000020.1:0-1078 GCF_051657805.1 Aeromonas sp.
TCGAAAGAGGCATGGGAGTTTGTGCGCTTCCACCGAGCAGCAGCTACCAGACGGGCAGCCCCCAGGCCCTCACCCGCAGGCCCCCCGGCCCCAGCTCCCTGGGCGCCCCCACCACCGGTGACGCCACCCGCCCCTCTGACCGCCCCGGGAGTCCTCAGCCCCCGTCGCACCCAGCCCCCCGGGCCTCCGATTCTCCTAAGCAACACGGATGAGTCCACCGGAACGAAGGAGCGAATTTTCGGTATCCTCTTGGACACAGACACCCAGGACCTCAGGAAGCAGCTGGCCCCTCCGGGCACCGAAGACGAACGGGCCATCCCATTGATGGAATGCCTGGTTGACGCCGTGGCCCTCCCAGGTAAGACCAACTCGTCTGACGAAGGAGAAGACCTCGGATCCAATATCCACACCACCCTCGCGGAAATCATCAACACCAACAACCAGTTGGGAGGCCGAGAAGACCTGGCGCGAGACTTGAAATGGAAGAACGCCCACCGCCACGCTTTGAAAGGAGTCCGGAACGACGCCCAGCTGAAGGAACTCCTCGCAGACGTCGTGGAGATCAGGGACCGCACTCTCAGGAACTTGGTCTCCAAGCAGAAGACTCTCCTAGGCCCGGAACCCTGGGACCCCCTCCTCATCAACGCCTGGAGCGAGAGTGGCTTCGTGACAGTCATATCCCGACTCAGCATCGACCACTACATCTCCCTGCTCACGCATTTGGTGAGCCTATCCACCTCTGCCGGTTGGAGCGAGGCGGAACGCCTCATGAACCACCACACCAAGAAATGGGTCCTCATCCGGGGTAACAGCCCGTCTCGCCTCATGGCCATGTGTCGTATCTACGTGGCCTTGCGAGACGGAGATCATGACCGTTGGATCTCCCCCAGATTGGAAGCAGCGAAACTCTTGGCGCTCTACCTCGAAGTAGCAGCCCTCAGAGCCGGTGGTGTGGGTGGCGCGGCCGGGGCCAGTGGGGCCCCTCGGTACCCAGTGTGCAGCAGGTGTGGAACCATACTCCACGGCACCTTCGCCTGCTTCGCCACTGGAAGCCAGGCCGGAGCAAGAAAGAAAGGAC
>NZ_JBOFLJ010000021.1:0-379599 GCF_051657805.1 Aeromonas sp.
TACTCAGGTACTCAGGTACTCAGGTACTCAGGTACTCAGGTACTCAGGTACTCAGGTACTCAGGTACTCAGGTACTCAGGTACTCAGGTACTCAGGTACTCAGGTACTCAGGTACTCAGGTACTCAGGTACTCAGGAAAGCAGAACAGAACCATGCTAGACCACCAAGGGCTTTGCATAGCAGCCTAGATCCATTCCCTCTCCCCTTGGGAGAGGGCCAGGGTGAGGGGAAACCACTCTACATCGCTAGCAAGCGCCAGAAAGCAACAAGGGCAGCAGAGTGTGAACTCTGCTGCCCTTTGTCATGGATGCGATTGAATGGGGACTGGCGGCGTTAGAGGCGACCTCTCACGACTTCACGATGCTTTCATCTCACCATGAAGTTTCAAACTGCCTTTATCGCAAAAAACTGATCACTTATATGCCAAAAACAACAGGGGCAGCGGAGTCCCACTCCCCTGCCCCTGTAGTAAGCAATAAACGGTGGTTTAAGGCTTAGCTCGCCCAGGTAATGATATGGTCGGCCCAATCTCCAGCCTGCGCCTCGTGGACTACCTTGCCGCGCACCGACTGACCGGCCTGATGCATGGCGCTGCGGCTGCCGGTGATCAGGGGATGCCAGGCAGGCAGGGTATCCCCTTCCGCCAGCAGGCGATAGGCGCAGCTCGACGGCAGCCAGTCGTACTCGGCTATCTTGTCATAGGTTATCTGCAGGCAGTCCGGCTCTTTCTTGAAGCGGTTGCCGTAGTCGGAGCACTGACAGGTCTTGGTATTGAGCAGGTTGCAGGCCACGTTGGTGAACACCAGCTCCTCGGTGTCCTCGTCGATGAGCTTGTTCAGGCAGCACTTGCCGCAGCCATCGCACAGGGACTCCCACTCACTCATGGTCATCTGCTGCAGGCTCTTCGCCTGCCAAAAGGGGGCGGTCTGCACGGGTTCACTCTGCTGCATAAAAATTGGCTCACTCAATACACTGACAAGCGCGTGGTTATACGCTTTTTGGCCCGATTTTTCAAGGTTGGCGGCTGTCTCTGGCAAACGTGGACTTCGCGCTACAGAGTCAACACCTGCCACTTCATGTAGGTTGTGACTGAGCCTGTACAGCCCAACATGCGAGATGGATTTCTTGTTCGTTATGAGGTCCAATCACGCGAACATCCGATTACGCTTCGCTAATCGAACCTACAGTTCTGCATGGCGGATGATTTAGAGAGCATGGGTATAAAAGTGATCTCGGTTCCTCCCGGGGCACCGCTCACCAAAATGACCCCTACCGATGCAATGCTGACACCGGAGCAATCCGCAAGCAGATTGGTTGACATAATCGAACGTGATGATGTTAATTAACGGGTTTTTATTTGCCTGGAAACAGGGAAACTTCCGTGGTGAATCACAGCATTGACTCTAACAGTACGATATCAAACGCAGGCTTGTAACCTAAGGCCATTCAATACGAATAACCAATGACTGTAAACCCTCTCAATCAGGTCGGCCAAATGTAGTCCATCTAGCGACCTACCCTTTCAACCATTTTTATACAGCCGCGTGCCATACCATGATGGTCGTTTCCCAGTGACCGTGGGTTGATTTATGTATTGTGTTGAAGCCTTGGTCACGATAGAAGTCAACATTATGTGTTTCGCACTGCAAGTACAGTGTCACAACACCACGGGAAACGGCCATGTCCCTGGCGACATTCATCATTTTTTTTGCGATGCCTTTTCTACGGTGCGCCGTTGGAACATAGATACCACCGATCCAGAACTCGTATTCAGGGTAGTTTTTATTTTCCTGGATTTTCAGCTCCAATGTTCCAACCAGTTCTCTATCGTCATGCGCGACCAAGCTAAATGGGATATCTCTATTTAAAGTTTTGACTTCAATCTTTTTACGTACCATCTCTTTCGTAACGCCGGGCACCTGAGAAGCCCATTCATCGAAATACCAGCCGACTATTATCGATACATCATGCGGATGATCCGCAAGCAATGAAATCTCCATATATCCTCTTTGCCAAGATACACAATATTCTTAGATTCACGAGAATGGATAATGATGTCAAATTATTAGAAATAAAAAAGCCGCCCTAGGGCGGCTTTTTTCTATCAGAGATAACAGGCAAATTTACCAGCCGGTTACTTCACGCAGGGCCTTGCCGATATCGGCCAGGGAGCGCACGGTTTTCACGCCGGCATCTTCCAGGGCGGCAAATTTCTCGGCCGCGGTGCCCTTGCCACCGGCGATGATGGCGCCCGCATGACCCATACGCTTGCCAGCCGGGGCGGTGACGCCCGCGATGTAGGAGACCACCGGCTTGGTGACGTGGGCCTTGATGTAGGCCGCCGCTTCTTCTTCGGCACTGCCGCCGATCTCGCCGATCATGACGATGGCTTCGGTCGCAGGATCCTTCTGGAACATCTCCAGGATGTCGATGAAGTTGGAGCCCGGGATCGGGTCGCCACCGATGCCGACGCAGGTGGACTGGCCGAAGCCCTCGTCCGTGGTCTGCTTGACCGCTTCGTAGGTCAGGGTACCAGAGCGGGAGACGATCCCCACCTTGCCCGGTTTGTGGATGTGACCTGGCATGATGCCAATCTTGCACTCACCCGGGGTGATGACGCCCGGGCAGTTCGGACCAATCATGCGCACGCCGGTTTCCTGCAGCTTCACCTTGACCTGCAGCATGTCCAGGGTCGGGATGCCTTCGGTGATGGTGACGATGAGCTTGATGCCGGCATCGATGGCTTCCAGGATGGCGTCCTTGCAGAACGGGGCCGGAACATAGATGACGGAGGCGGTGGCGCCGGTCACTTCGACCGCGTCACGGACGGTGTTGAACACCGGCAGGCCCAGGTGGGTGGTGCCACCCTTGCCCGGGGAGACGCCGCCGACCATCTGGGTGCCGTAGGCAATCGCCTGTTCGGAGTGGAAGGTACCCTGACCGCCGGTGAAGCCCTGGCAGATCACCTTGGTGTCTTTGTTGATCAGAACGCTCATTATTTGGCCTCCGCTGCTTTGACCACTTGCTGCGCGGCGTCGGTCAGACTCGTTGCTGCGATGATGTTGAGGCCGCTGTCGGCCAGTTTACGGGCACCCAGTTCGGCGTTGTTGCCTTCCAGGCGCACCACCACGGGCACTTTCACCCCGACTTCTTTAACGGCACCTATGATGCCTTCCGCGATCATGTCGCAGCGCACGATACCGCCGAAGATGTTGACCAGCACGGCTTGTACCTTGCTGTCAGACAGGATGATCTTGAAGGCCTCGGTCACGCGCTCCTTGGTGGCGCCGCCGCCGACGTCCAGGAAGTTGGCCGGTGAGCCGCCGTGCAGGTTGACGATGTCCATGGTACCCATGGCCAGACCCGCGCCGTTGACCATGCAGCCGATGTTGCCATCGAGTGCCACATAGTTCAGCTCCCACTGGGCGGCATGCGCTTCGCGGGGGTCATCCTGGGAGGGATCGTGCATCTGACGCAGCTTGGGCTGACGGTACAGGGCGTTGGCATCGATGTTGATCTTGCCGTCCAGGCAGTGCAGGTTGCCCTTGTCGGTGATGACCAGGGGGTTGATTTCCAGCAGTGCGAAGTCGCAATCCAGGAACATCTGGCCCAGGCCCATGAAGATCTTGGTGAACTGCTTGATCTGATCGCCGACCAGACCCAGCTTGAAGGCCAGCTCGCGTGCCTGGTAAGCCTGCGGGCCCACCAGCGGATCGATGGCCGCCTTGTGAATGAGTTCCGGGGTCTCGTGGGCAATCTTCTCGATGTCCACGCCACCTTCGGTAGAGGCCATGAAGACCACGCGGCGGCTGCCACGATCGACCACGGCGCCCAGGTACAGTTCCTTGGCGATGTCGGTGCAAGATTCCACCAGGATCTTGGTGACCGGCTGACCGTTGGCGTCAGTCTGATAGGTCACCAGGTTCTTGCCGAGCCAGTTCTGGGCGAAGGCACGGATCTCGTCCTTGCTCTTGGCCAGCTTGACGCCGCCCGCCTTGCCGCGGCCACCGGCGTGGACCTGGCACTTGACGACCCAGGTGTTGCCGCCAATCTTGTCGGCCGCTTCGGCCGCTTCCTGCGGGGTAGCACAGGCATAACCTTCGGAGACCGGCAGGCCATACTCGGCAAACAGCTGTTTTGCCTGATATTCATGCAGATTCATAGATGCTCTATCCGTGTTGTAGGTATTTCCGTCCGGGGCTCGTGTTTCTCAATCCCCTGTGAAAGGGCCTCGGGGGCCCCGGTTATCTTTCTGATTTCGCTCGGGTACTCGAAGGCAGGGGCGCTTGCCAGCAAGGGCCGACCTCCCCTGCCCCTAGGACATCCTGTCGCATGGCCGGATTAGCCAAGCCCGGGGCTTGCCCATCCGGCCACTGCCCTTAGACGTCCAGCAACAGACGGGTCGGATCTTCCAGCAGCTCCTTGATGGAGACCAGGAAGCCCACGGACTCGCGACCGTCGATGATGCGGTGGTCGTAGGAGAGGGCCAGGTACATCATCGGCAGGATCTCGACCTTGCCATCCACCGCCATGGGTCTGTCCTGGATCTTGTGCATCCCCAGGATGGCGCTCTGCGGCGGGTTGATGATGGGGGTGGACATCAGGGAGCCGAACACGCCACCGTTGGTGATGGTGAAGTTGCCGCCGGTCAGTTCGTCCACGGTCAGCTTGCCGTCACGGCCCTTGCCCGCCAGATCCTTGATGGCCTTCTCGATGTCGGCCAGGCTCATGTTGTCACAATCGCGCAGCACAGGGGTCACCAGACCACGGGGGGTGGAGACGGCGATGCTGACGTCGAAGTAGTTGTGGTAGACGATGTCATCGCCATCCAGCGCCGCGTTCACTTCCGGGTAGCGCTTCAGGGACTCGACAACCGCCTTCACGTAGAAGGACATGAAGCCGAGCTTGATGCCGTGCTTCTTCTCGAAGATCTCGCCGTACTGCTTGCGCAGCTTCATGATGGGCGCCATGTTGATCTCGTTGAAGGTAGTCAGCATGGCGGTGGTGTTCTTGGCCTCCAGCAGACGCTCGGCGATGCGCTTGCGCAGACGGGTCATGGGCACGCGCTTCTCGGTGCGACCGGCCAGCGGGGCCACCGGAGCGGCAACTACGGGGGCGGCGGCGACCGGCGCAGCCACGGGGGCCTTGCCCAGGTTCTTGATGAAGGCTTCCACGTCTTCCTTGGTGACGCGACCACCCTTGCCGGTGCCGGTCAGCTTGGCGACGTCGATGGAGTGCTCGGCCACCAGGCGGCGCACGGACGGGCTCATGCCGTCGGTGCTGTCGTCGGCCGCGGCTTCCACCGGCTTCTCCTTGGTCTCTTCACCGGCCACGGGGGCGGCCTTGAGCATGGCGATCAGCTGACGGGAGAGCACGGTCGCCCCTTCCGCCTGCAGGATGTCCCCCAGGACGCCGGCTTCCGGCGCCGGGACTTCCAGCACGACCTTGTCGGTTTCGATGTCGACCAACACTTCGTCACGGGCAACCAGATCACCCGGTTTCTTGTGCCAGGTCGCGATGGTGGCATCTGCCACTGATTCGGGCAGGTCCGGTACCTTGATCTCGATAGTCATCTATTCAGTTCCTTGTTTACTTCTTGGCCAGCAGGCTTGTTCCAGCTCAGAGAGGGGCTTGGCACCCCTCTCATCCATGACTCGTTTATTCCAGCGTGAGGGCGTCTTCCACCAGGGCTTTCTGCTGCTTGGTGTGGACGGACATGTAGCCGACGGCCGGTGAAGCCGAGGCCGGGCGACCGGCATAGCGCAGGCGGGCATGGCTTGGCAGCACGCTGTCATAGTGATGACGGGTGCTGTACCAGGCGCCCTGGTTCTGCGGCTCTTCCTGACACCAGACGAAGTCGGTGACATGGGCGTAGTCGGCCAGGATGGCGCGCACCTCTTCCTCCGGGAAGGGGTAGAGCTGCTCGATCCGCACCAGGGCCACGTCCTGCTGCTCAGCCTTGCGACGGGCATCGAGCAGGTCGTAGTAGACCTTGCCGGAGCAGAACACCACGCGCTTGACCGCCTTGGGATCCAGCGCATCGATCTCGCCGATGGCGTTCTGGAAGGTCCCCTCGGCCAGCTCGTCGAGCTTGCTCACCGCCAGCGGGTGGCGCAGCAGGGATTTCGGCGTCATCACGATGAGCGGACGGCGCATGGGGCGCACCACCTGGCGGCGCAGCATGTGGAATACCTGAGCCGGGGTGGACGGCACGCACACCTGCATGTTGTGCTGGGCGCACATCTGCAGATAGCGCTCGAGGCGGGCGGAGGAGTGCTCCGGGCCCTGCCCCTCGTAACCGTGCGGCAGCAACATGGTCAGGCCACACATCCGGCCCCACTTCTGCTCGCCGGAGGAGAGGAACTGATCCACCACCACCTGGGCGCAGTTCGCGAAGTCGCCGAACTGGGCTTCCCAGATGGTGAGGCCGGCCGGCTCGGCGCTGGCGTAGCCGTATTCGAACGCCAGGACCGCGTTCTCGGTCAGCACGGAATCGTACACCTCGAACGGCCCCTGCTCGTCGTGCAGGTTGCACAGCGGGGTATAAGTGCTGGCATCGGTCTGGCTGTGCAGCACGGCGTGGCGATGGAAGAAGGTGCCGCGGCCGGAGTCTTCCCCGGTGAAGCGGATGCGGGAGCCCTTGTCCACCAGGGTGGCGTAGGCCAGGGTCTCGGCAAAGCCCCAGTCCACCAGCTTGTCGCCGGCGGCCATCAGGCGGCGGTCTTCGTAGATCTTCTCGACCTGGCGCTGCAGCACATGGGTCGCCGGGTACTGGCTGATGCGCTCACCCAGTGACTTCAGGTGATCCATGGGCACAGTGCTGTCATAGGGCATGGCCCAGTCGTGACCCAGATAGGGCGTCCAGTCCACGGAGTGCAGCTCCATGGGGCGCCACTCCTTGCTCACCCGCTCCCCCCGATCCAAGGTGTCGCGGTACTCGTTGACCAGGGTAGTCGCGAGCTCGGGGGCTATGCTGCCCTCGGCGATCAGCTGATCGGCGTAGATCTTGCGCGGGGTCGGGTGCTGCTTGATCTTCTGGTACATCAAGGGCTGGGTCGCACTCGGCTCATCCGCCTCGTTGTGACCGTGACGACGGTAGCAGACCAGCTCGATGACCACGTCGCGCTTGAAGGTGTTGCGATAATCCAGGGCGATCTGGGTCACCAGCACCACGGCTTCCGGGTCATCCCCGTTGACGTGCAGCACGGGGGCCTGCACGGACTTGGCAATGTCGGTGCAATACTCGGTGGAGCGCAGGTCACGGATGTAAGAGGTGGTGAAACCGACCTGGTTGTTGATGACGATACGCACAGTCCCGCCGACACCATAGGCGCGAGTCTGGGACATGTTAAAGGTCTCGGCCACCACACCCTGCCCCGCCATGGCGGAGTCACCGTGGATGGTGATGGGCAGAACGCTGGAGCCATCCTTGTCACCGCGGCGGTCCATACGGGCACGCACGGAGCCGATAACCACGGGGTTGACGATCTCGAGGTGCGACGGGTTGAAGGCGAGCGCCAGGTGAACGTTGCCACCCGGGGTAGCGAAGTCGGAGGAGAAGCCCATGTGGTACTTCACGTCCCCTGTGCCCCAGGACTCGCCATGCTTGCCGGCGAACTCGTCGAACAGGTCCTGGGCGCGTTTGCCGAGCACGTTGATCAGCACGTTCAGGCGGCCCCGGTGGGCCATGCCGATGACGGCTTCTTTGCAGCCCTGCTCACCGGCGCGGCGTATCAACTCTTTCAGCATGGGCACCATGGCATCCCCCCCTTCCAGGGAGAAGCGCTTGGCGCCGGGGAACTTGGCCCCCAGGTATTTTTCCAGCCCTTCGGCGGCGGTCAGACTCTCGAGGAAACGGGTCTTCTCCTCCAGGTTGTAGTTGCCGTGGGCTTCTATCGATTCCAGCCTGTCTTGCAGCCAGCGCTTCTCCTCGGTGGAGGTGAGGTGCATGTAGTCGGCACCTATGCTGCTGCAGTAGGTCTTCTTGAGCGAGGCGTAGAGATCCGAAAGCACCATGGTCTCGCGCCCGATGGCGTAAGAACCCACGTTGAAGGTGGCTTCCATGTCGGCCCCTTGCAGACCATGGAAGGCGGGATCCAGTTCGGCAACGGTTTCACGATCCCAGAGGCCGAGCGGATCCAGATTGGCGTTTTGATGGCCACGGAAACGGAAGGCGTTGATCAGCTGCAGTACCCGCACCTGCTTGGCATCCACCTGGGGATCGCTGACGGGGGCACTGTAACGGGAGGTGTCCTTGGCCAGGCGGCGGAAATAGTCGCGAACCTGGGAATGGGGTTGGTCGACCGCATGACCATTGACCTGGGGCAGCTGTTCAAACAGGCTGCGCCACTCGTCGGCGACGGAGTCGGGGTTTTCCAGGAAGGATTCGTACAAATCCTCAATGTAGCTTGCATTCGCACCAGCCAGGTGAGATGACTCCAACCAGGCCTTCATCACGCCGTTATGCATTTCTATCCCTTGTACATCTTGTTCGCTGCAACGCAGCTTGTAGGGTTCAAATAGCCATCCTGCATGTGGCTGGATGGCTATCCAGAGGTCGGGCCCGGCGTGTGACGCCCGGCCCTGGTACTACACGGCCCGATTGAGCAGCATCGACTTGATCTGACCGATGGCCTTGGTCGGGTTCAAGCCCTTGGGACAGACGTTCACGCAGTTCATGATGCCGTGGCAGCGGAACACGCTGAACGCGTCGTCCAGGTTACCCAGACGTTCGGCAGCCGCGGTGTCGCGGCTGTCCGCCAGCCAGCGATAGGCGGCGAGCAGACCGGCCGGGCCGATGAACTTGTCCGGGTTCCACCAGAAGGAGGGGCAAGAGGTGGAGCAGCAGGCGCACAGAATGCACTCGTACAGACCATCCAGCTTGGCGCGCTCTTCGGGGGATTGCAGGTGCTCACGCACGGGCGGCAGTTTCTCATCGTTGATGAGGAAGGGTTTGACCTTCTCCCACTGGGTGTAGAACTGGGTCATGTCGATCACGAGATCTCGGATCACCGGCAGGCCGGGCAAGGGGCGAATGACGACCTTGCTGCCCTTCTTCAAGAGATCGGAGAGCGGGGTGATGCAGGCAAGACCGTTCTTGCCATTCATGTTGACGCCGTCGGATCCACAGACCCCTTCGCGGCAGGAGCGGCGGAAGGCGAGGGTGGGATCCAGCTCTTTCAGCTGGATCAGTGCGTCGAGCACCATCATGTCGGAACCTTCAGGAATATCAAGGTGATAATCCTTCATGTATGGGACGTTATCAACATCCGGGTTGTATCTGTAAACAGAGAATGTGACGTTCATTGTATTTGGCTCCGCAATCAGTAAGTCCGCACCTTGGGTGGGAATGCCTCACGGGTTTTCGGAGACATGTTGACAGCGCGACGGGTCATGGACTCGGTGTCCGGGTGGTAGAGGCTATGGCACAGCCACTGCTCGTCGTCGCGATCCGGGAAGTCGAATCGGCTGTGAGCACCGCGACTCTCGGTACGGAAGTTCGCCGCCACCGCGGTGGCATAGGCCGTCTCCATCAGGTTGTCCAGCTCCAGGCACTCGATGCGCTGGGTGTTGAACTCCCTGGAGGTGTCGTCCAGGCGGGCATTCTTCAGGCGCTCGCGGATGAGTTTGAGCTCGGCCAGCCCCTCTGCCATGGCGTCCCCTTCCCGGAATACGGAGAAGTTGTTCTGCATGCAGCGCTGCAAGTCCTTGCGGATCTGGGCCGGGTCTTCCCCATCACGGTTGGACTCCCAGCGGTTGAAGCGCTCGAGGGCCTTGGCGACCTCGGCCTCGGTGGCCTCGCGGCCGTGTTCCATCGAGCCCAGGGTCTCCACCAGGTGCATGCCGGCGGCACGACCGAACACCACCAGATCCAGCAGGGAGTTGCCCCCCAGGCGGTTGGCGCCGTGCACGGAGACGCAGGCGATCTCGCCCACCGCGAACAGACCGACCACGGGCACGTCGTTGCCGTCCTTGTCCTGAGTCAGGCACTGGCCGTTCACGCTGGTCGGCACGCCCCCCATCATGTAGTGGCAGGTCGGGATGATGGGAATGGGTTCCTTGACAGGATCCACGTGGGCGAAGGTGCGAGACAGCTCGCAGATCCCCGGCAGACGGGATTCCAGCACCTCTTTGCCGAGGTGATCCAGCTTGAGTTTGATGTGCGGGCCCCAGGGGCCGTCGCAGCCGCGGCCTTCGCGGATCTCGATCATGATGGAGCGGGCCACCACGTCGCGACCGGCCAGGTCCTTGGCGTTCGGCGCATAACGCTCCATGAAGCGTTCGCCGTCTTTGTTCAGCAGATAGCCGCCTTCACCGCGGCAACCCTCGGTCACCAGCACCCCTGCCCCGGCGATGCCGGTGGGGTGGAACTGCCAGAACTCCATGTCCTGCACGCCCACACCGGCGCGCAGCGCCATGCCGACACCGTCACCGGTGTTGATATGGGCGTTGGTGGTGGACTGATAGATGCGACCGGCGCCGCCGGTGGCCAGCACGGTGGCCTTGGCCTTGAAGTAGACGACCTCACCGCTTTCCATATCGATGGCGGTACAGCCGACGACGTGGCCGTCCTGGTTCTTCACCAGATCCAGCGCATACCACTCGGAGAAGACGGTGGTCTTGTTCTTGACGTTCTGCTGATACAGGGTATGCAGCAGGGCATGGCCGGTCCGGTCGGCCGCGGCCGCGGTACGGGCCGCCTGCTCACCGCCGAAGTTCTTGGACTGACCGCCGAACGGGCGCTGATAGACGGCGCCGTTGTCGAAGCGGGAGAAGGGCAGACCCATGTTCTCCAGCTCATAGACGGCTTCCGGGCCCGTCTTGCACATGTATTCGATCGCTTCCTGGTCACCGATGTAGTCGGAGCCCTTGACGGTGTCATACATGTGCCACTGCCAGTTGTCGTCGTGGGCATTGCCCAGGGCGACCGTGATGCCGCCCTGGGCGGATACGGTGTGGGAACGAGTCGGGAAAACCTTGGAAAGCAGTGCGCAGCTCTTGCCGGACTGGGCAATCTGCAGCGCGGCGCGCATACCGGCGCCACCGGCACCGATCACGACCGCATCAAATTCACGAGTTGGAATAGTCACCTTACACACCCCACAGCACGACGAAACCAGTCATCAGATAGACAAACAGCACCACCACCAGTGCAAATTGCAGTGCACCGCGCAGTCCCACCGGTTTGATATAGTCGGTCAGCACCTGCCACAGACCGATCCAGGCGTGGATCAGGACGCAGACCAGCGTCAGCAGGGTGAAGACCTTGGTGAAGGTTTTTGCGAAGAAGCCGGTCCACACCTCGTAGGTGATGTCATTGATGGCGACAAAACCCACCAGATAGAGGACGTAGGCCGTCATGATGAGGGCGGTGGCGCGGATCAGGATGTAGTCATGAACACCGCTGCGCCCGAAAGTTGCAGAATTGGTTACCATACCAGTACCCCCGCCAATACCGCCAGAACCGCTGTGATCACGAAGCCCACCCGGGCACTCTGATTACCGGATTCCAGCTCTTCCCAATGCCCCATGTCCATGACCAGGTGACGCAGACCGCCCACTATGTGGTAAGCCAGCGCAGTCAGGATCCCCCACAGCACGAACTTGACCAGGAAGTTGTCCATGATGGCAACGACCGATTCAAATCCTTCGGGAGAGGCGAGTGAAGTACCAAGCATCCACAGCAAGATGGCAAGCGCCACAAAGGTGATGACCCCTGAGACACGATGCAAGATGGAAGCGATGGCGGTGACAGGAAAGCTGATCGTCTGTAGGTCGAGGTTTACAGGTCTCTGTTTGTTTTTCACGGCTTTGCCCACTCAGCTCCATTGAGCACGTTAGTTATTGTTTTTACACGCTTTGAGGGCTAGGAGTGGCATTTGTTAGGTTTTTGTTACCAAAACAACTCAGGAAAGCCAAAAATAACATTTTCAATATCACATCTGGCTTTGCGAAAGCGTTTCAAACACCGACGACCATCACCCACGTGGCGCAGTATATCGGCGGCCTTAACCAATGACAATCAATTAGCTACACAGAAAACCCAAAACCGTAAACCAGATCTCACAACGACTTTAACAAGTCATTAATGATCATCCAGTAAAATTGACAAAGCCATCGATCTCTGGTTCAAATAAGGCGCTCCAGCCGCCGTGGTACGGGTAAGAACCTTTGCCAGCGTTATGAAAGTCGTAATAGAGTAGGACTGGAACCAAATTATAAAAGAGCAAAGGAGACGTGCTATGGCTGATAAAATAGCCACCCTACACTTGCCCGGAAAAGAGCCGGTAGAACTGCCGATCCTGTCCGGTACTGTCGGACCCGATGTCATCGACGTCAGAAAATTGGGTGCTCAAGGGTACTTCACCTTTGACCCCGGCTTCATGGCCACCGGATCCTGCAAGTCGTCCATCACCTACATCGACGGAGATCAGGGTGTCTTGCTGCACCGTGGTTATCCCATCGCCCAGTTGGCCACCCAGGCCAGCTACCTCGAAGTCTGTTACATCCTGCTCTACGGCGAGGCGCCCACCAAGACCCAATATGCGGACTTTGAACGCCTGGTCACCCGCCACACCATGGTGCACGAGCAGATCGCCTTCTTCTTCCGCGGCTTCCGTCGCGATGCGCACCCCATGGCCGTCATGTGCGGCGTGGTCAGCGCCCTGTCCGCCTTCTATCACGATGCCCTCGACATCAACAACGAGGAACACCGCGAGATCTGCGCCTTCCGTCTGCTCTCCAAGATGCCGACCCTGGCCGCCATGTGTTACAAGTACTCCATCGGCCAGCCCTTCATGCAGCCGCGCAACGCCCTCTCCTATGCAGGCAACTTCCTGCACATGATGTTTGGCGTGCCGACCGAAGAGTACAAGGTCAACCCCATCGTCGAGCGGGCCATGGATCGCATCTTCACCCTACATGCGGATCATGAGCAGAATGCCTCCACCTCTACCGTACGTCTGGCCGGCTCCTCCGGTGCCAACCCGTTCGCCTGTATCGCCGCGGGGATCGCCTCCCTGTGGGGTCCGGCCCACGGCGGCGCCAACGAAGCCTGCCTCAAGATGCTCGAAGAGATCGGCTCCGTGGAACGCATCCCCGAGTTCATCGCCAAGGCCAAAGACAAGAACGATCCCTTCCGTCTGATGGGCTTCGGTCACCGTGTCTACAAGAACCACGATCCCCGTGCCCAGGTCATGCGTCAGACCTGCCACGAGGTGCTGCAAGAGCTGCAGATCAAGGATCCGCTGCTGGAAGTGGCCATGGAGCTGGAACGCATCGCGCTCTCCGACCCCTACTTCATCGAGAAGAAGCTCTACCCGAACGTGGACTTCTACTCCGGCATCATCATGAAGGCCATCGGCATCCCCATGTCCATGTTCACCGTGATCTTCGCCATCTCCCGCACCATCGGCTGGATCGCCCACTGGAACGAGATGCACTCCGACCCTGATCAGAAGATCGGTCGTCCCCGTCAGCTCTACACCGGCCTGGCACAGCGTGAATTCACGCCCCTCGATCAGCGCTAATTCATCGCAGATATAAATTGTTACAAAGGCGGTCATTGACCGCCTTTTCATTTGCCGCTTTAATCGCGCCCTTTCGCACAAAGGAGAGACCCTGATGAAAGCCCCCCTGCTACTCTGTTCCACCCTCTTGCTCAGCGCCTGCCAGAGCACCCCGGCCACCGAGACCCTCTACGTCAAGGATCAGCTGGCCGACTGCATCGGTGTCGCCCCCATGAAGTGCATGCAGGTACGCAGCCAGCCCGGCGAGAGCTGGAGCTTCTTCTACCAGCAGATCGAGGGCTTCACCTTCGAGCCAGGCTACAACTATCAGCTGGAAGTCACCAAGGAGCAGCTGACCGATGTGCCGGCAGACGCCTCCTCGGTGCGTTACCAGCTGATCAAGGTGGTGAGCAAGGACCCCGTTCGCTGAGTCGGATGGGCGTCATATAGACCATGTCAGTTCAATTAATCAGCACCTTATGCTAAGCTGGCTTCCCGTCATGGATTGACTCACTGCGTCAGCGTCAAAGGTTATGATTAACATCCGCACCATCCGGGCTCTCGACTGGCCCGCCATCATGAAGATCCAGCACGAGTGCTATCACCAGTTCGATCCCGAGCCCCTCGAGGTGATGAGCAACAAGGCCGAACTGGCCCCGGAGTGTTGCTGGGTCGCCGAGCGCCAGGGCAAGGTGCTCGGCTATCTGCTCTGCCACCCCTGGCGAGCCCGTCGCCCCCCGCCCCTCTCGGTCAGCATGCCGGGGCTCGCGGGCAGCGAGGAGTTCTATCTGCACGATCTCGCCGTGGCCGGCGAGGCCCGAGGCATAGGGGTGGGGCAGCGGCTGCTCGCCACCGCCCTCGCCTTTGCCAGTGAAGAGGGGTTTGAACACGCGGGCCTGGTGGCGGTGCAGGATGCGCCGGCCTTCTGGCGCAAGCAGGGATTCGTGCCCGCCACCACGGACAAGTCCCTGGCGGAGTACGGTGAAGGGGCCGTCTATATGCGGCTGCCGCTGACCGAGCCCGTTTGATGGGGCGCCTTGAGCGATGATCTGATCCATAAAAAAGGCGCCTTTCGGCGCCTGTTTCTATTTCAACTTTCTATCCCGGTGCGAGCATCAAGCCTTGAATTTGCTGAACACCAGGGAGGCGTTGGTACCGCCGAAGCCGAAGCTGTTGGACATGACGGTATTGAGGTCGGCGGTTTCGTACTCGCGTACGATGGGCAGGCCCACGGCCTTCTCGTCCAGGTTCTCGATGTTGATGCTGGGGGCAATGAAGCCGTGTTTCAGCATCAGCAGGGAGTAGACGGCCTCGTGCACACCGGCGGCGCCCAGGGCGTGCCCTGTCATGGCCTTGGTGGCGGAGAGCTTGGGGGCATCGCTGCCGAACAGGGTCTGGATCGCTTCCAGCTCCTTGGTATCGCCGACCGGGGTGGAGGTACCATGGGTGTTGATGTAATCCACCTTGCCCACACCCTGCATCGCCATCTTCATGCAACGCACCGCGCCTTCACCGCTCGGGGCCACCATGTCGTAGCCATCGGAGGTGGCGCCGTAACCGGTGATCTCGGCGTAGATGTGAGCGCCACGGGCCAGGGCGTGTTCCAGCTCCTCGACCACCAGGATGCCACCGCCGCCGGAGATGACGAAGCCATCGCGATCCGCATCATAGGTGCGGGAGGCTTTTTCCGGGGTGTCGTTGTACTTGGTGGACAGGGCACCCATGGCGTCGAACTGGATGGTGGAGGACCAGTCCAGCTCCTCGCCGCCGCCGGCGAAGACGATGTCCTGCTTGCCGAGCTGGATCAGTTCCAAGGCGTGGCCGATGCAGTGGGCAGAGGTCGCGCAGGCAGAGCTGATGGTGTAGTTCACACCCTTGATCTTGAACGGGGTCGCGAGACAGGCGGAGGTGGTGGAGGACATGGTGCGCGGCACCATGTAGGGACCCACACGCTTGACGCCCTTCTCACGGGCGATGTCCGCTGACTCCGAGGTATTCTTGCCAGAGGCGCCGCCGGAACCGGTGACGATACCGGTACGCTCGTTGGAAACCTGATCCTCTGCCAGGCCCGCATCTTCGATGGCCTGCTGCATGGAGAGATAGGCGTAGGCCGCGGCGTCACCCATGAAACGCATGACTTTACGGTCGATCAGTTCAGACGGATCGAGTTTGATGTTACCCCAGACACGGCTACGCAGGTTGTACTGTTCAAACTGCTCGGAATAGGTGATGCCGGATTTGCCTGCTTGCAGGGAGGCCAGCACTTCTTCCTTGTTGTTGCCGATACTGGAGATGACGCCGATACCGGTGATCACTGCTCTTCTCATTAATTCATCTCGTCTGGAAAAACTGGCACCGAGTCTACCCGCTTTCGGCTGCCAAACTGGTCTGCTTTCACGTAGAATGCCCGCGATTTTATGACGCGAGCAGAGGAAAACGTGAGTCAAACATCCTTACATCATGCCCGATTGGACTGGAATGAAGCGGGAACTCCAGTCTCCAGTGAGTTCGGGGATGTGTACTTTTCCAATGATAACGGTCTAAGTGAAACCCGCTACGTCTTTTTGCAGCAAAATCGCCTGCCAGAGCGATTTTCGCACCACGATAGTGACAGTTTCGTGATTGGTGAAACAGGTTTCGGCACCGGTCTTAACTTTCTGGCGACAATGGCTGCGTTTCTGGAACAGGCCGTCGATCCCGCCCGCTGCCCGCGTCTGCACTTCATCAGCTTCGAAAAATACCCCCTCACCCGGGACGATCTCTGCAAGGCGCTGGCGGCCTGGCCCGAACTCGCGCCTTTAAGCCGCGAGCTTATCGCCCAGTGGCCCTTGCCGGTCGAAGGCTGTCACCGTCTGTCGTTTGCCGGCGGCCGGATCCGCCTCGATCTCTGGCTCGGTGACATCAAGGAGACGCTGCCGCAGGTGCCCCACCCGGCAGAGGGGCTGGTGGATGCCTGGTATCTGGACGGCTTCTCCCCGGCCAAGAATCCCGAGATGTGGACGCAGCAGCTGTTTGACGGCCTCGCTCGCCTCGCCCGCCCCGCCGCCACCATCTCCACCTTTACCTGCGCCGGCTTCGTGCGCCGCGGTCTGATCGACGCCGGCTTCGCCATGAAGAAGGTGAAGGGCCACGGCAGCAAGCGGGAGATGCTGGCGGGGATGCGGGAAGAGAAGACCCCGGACAGCACCATAGCGCCCTGGTACGCACGCCCGGCAGGCCGGGAGGGGGAAACCCTCATCATCGGCGGCGGCATCGCCTCCGCCATGACGGCCCTCTCCCTCACGGAGCGGGGCCGGGCCGTCACCCTGCTCTGCGCAGACGCTAAACCCGCCACTGGAGCCTCCGGCAACCGCCAGGGGGCGCTCTATCCCCTGCTCAACGGCGAGCACGACGCGCTTTCTCGCTTCTATTCCCTGGCCTTCGGCCATGCGAGAAACCGGCTGCTCTCCCTGAGCGATCGCCACCCCATCGCCTTCGAACTCGGTGGTGTGGTGCAGCTTGGCTACGACGACAAGTCTGCCGTCAAGCTCGCCAAGATGAGCCAAGGGCCTTTCCCGCCTGAGCTGATGCAAGCCCTCGACGTCGCCGGGGTGGAGCAAGCGTGCGGCCTGCCCTGCGGCCATGGCGGCGTCGGCTACCCCATGGGCGGCTGGCTCTGCCCGGCGGACCTGACCCGGGCGGCGCTGGCGGAGGCCATGCAGAGCGGCTTGTTGCAGATAACGTACGGCGCCGAAGTCACGACCATCCATGAGCAGGCGGATGGCTGGCAGGTGGAGAGCAGTGACGGCCGCCACTGGCAGGCGCCGAACCTGGTGGTGGCCACCGGCCATCGGCTGCCCGCCCTCATCCCCTTCGCCGAGCTGCCTCTCTACCCGGTGCGCGGCCAGGTGAGCCATGTACCGACCACGGCGCGGTTAAGCGAGCTCAGGACTGTGCTCTGTTACGACGGCTATCTCACCCCGGCTCACGACGGCGCCCACTGCATCGGCGCCAGCTATGGCCGCAACCAGACCGATCTGGGGTATAGCGCCGAGGAGCAGGTGCAAAACCAGGCGCGGCTGCAGGCCTGCCTGCCGGATGAGATCTGGCCCCGCGAGGTGGATGTGAGCGGCGGCAAGGCCAGGGTGGGTGTGCGCTGCGCCAGCCGGGATCATCTGCCGGTGGCGGGGCCAGTCGCCCGATTGGCAGGGCTTGCCGATCACTACGCCGGGCTGCAGTCTGATCCCGATAACGCGGCCTCCCTGCCCCTCCATACGGGGCTCTATGTGCTGGGGGCGCTTGGCTCCCGGGGCCTCTGCTCGGCGCCGCTCTGTGGTGAGCTGGTCGCGAGCGAGATCTGCGGCGACCCCCTGCCGCTGCCCGCCGATCTGCTGGAGGCCCTCCACCCTGCCCGCTACTGGGTGCGCAAGCTGCTCAAGGGCAAGCCCCTGAACTGAGGGGCATCCGCCCTCGACAATCTGCCGGCCAAATGAAAACGGGCTACCCCTGGGTAGCCCGTTTTTTTTAAGCCTTGCTGCGGCTCAACGCCAGATCAGCCCCAGCTTGCGACCGCCGTCGGTCTGCTGGGCCAGGGTGGCGAAACGGGTGCGGGTCTGATCGAGCACCGCCTGCCCCTGTTGCCACCCCTGGTATTGCAGGGCGGCGCAATCCTGCGTCACCGGCAACTGGGTGAGCCGGATGCCAAGCTGGCTGACGCTCTCCAGCAGTATGTCCTTGTGACGGCTCTCGTAGTCGAACATGGCGGCCACCAGCTTGTCCCACTTCTGGCGCTCGGCGGCGGAGGCCCTGGCCTTGTCCATCCAGTTCGGCACCCGCACCCGGATACGGGCGGTCACGCTGGCCTGATCCAGCTCGCAGCGTGCCGCCGTTGGCCTGGTCTGCAACTGCCAGGAGAGCTGATAGCTCGCCTTGCCGATGTAACCGTCCGCCTGGGTGGGGGACAAGGAGGCGATCTGGCGCATCAGGGTGGCGACATCCGGCCCGGAGACCTTGTAAAACTGAAAGTCGACCTTGATGTCGGGCGCCACTCGAATACCGGCATAATGGGAAGCCTGTGCCCCGCATGAGGCGGCATACGCCAGCGTTGCCGCCATCCCAATCTTGCTGAAGAGTCCCATCTGTCCGCTGCCTTGCTCCTTGTGAGTCCGGCGTAATTTCGATTAAGAATCAATGAATTAATACTCAGAGATGGAGATTACCCGCGATCGATACGACTGTCACCTGCTGTCGCGTCGCCGCCCTGGCAAATGTGCAATATGTGATCACGCAGGCAGGGGGCAGAGTGAAAGATCTGGAGATAGATCAAAGAAAAATACTACTTTCGAGCTAATAATCAGCACGATTTTTTGCGGAGCAGGGTAAAGCTGGTCAGATCTGCGTCAACGCGGGCAGGCCCGGGCTCCACCGTTACTCGTACTCAGGAACTTAATCTATGATGGAACTCCTTATCGGCACCCTGGTCACCCTGGCCGTGGGTCGCTACATATTCAAAGGCTACTCCGCCACCGGGGTGCTGCTCAGCGGCGGCCTGCTGCTGCTGGCCATCACGGCCCTGATGGGCAAGGCCGTACTGCCCGCCAGCGTCACCTCCACCGGCCATGTGGCTACCGACGTGTTCGAGTTCGTGCGCTTCCTGCTGGTGGACCGTGGCGGTGGCCTCGGCATGCTGATCATGGTGCTGTGCGGCTTCGCCGGTTACATGAGTCACATAGGTGCCAATACCATACTGGTGAAACTCGCGAGCAAGCCCCTCGGCATCATCAAGTCCCCCTACATCCTGCTGGTCGCCGCCTACCTGGTGGCCTGCGCCATGTCGCTCGCGGTGAGCTCGGCCACCGGTCTGGGAGTACTCCTGATGGCGACCCTGTTCCCGCTGATGGTCAACATGGGGATCTCCCGCGGCGCGGCGGCGGCGGTGTGCGCCTCCCCGGCTGCCATCATACTGGCACCCACCTCCGGGGACGTGGTGATGGCGGCCCAGGCGGCCAACATGGAGCTCATCGAGTTCGCCTTCAAGCTGACCCTGCCGATCTCCCTGGCTGCCATCGCCGCCATGGCGGTGACCCACTTCTTCTGGCAGCGCTATCTGGACAGAAAGTCCGGCGAACACAATGCGCCTGTGGCGCCGAGCGATCTCATCACGGACGCCCCCGCCTTCTACGCCATCCTGCCCTTCACCCCCATCATCGGCGTGCTGCTGTTTGACGGCAAGGTCGGCCCCAAGCTCGACATCGTCACCATCATCGTCATCTGTCTGGTGCTGGCCGCCCTGCTGGAGCTGGTGCGCAAACGCGACGGCAAAGAGCTACTGGACGGCCTGCAGGTGTGCTGGCGCAGCATGGCGGACGCCTTCGCCGGCGTTGTCATGCTCTTGGTGGGGGCCGGGGTCTTCGCCCAGGGGTTGATGGGGCTCGGCTTTATCGCAAACCTCTTGGATCTCGCCCAGAGCTTTGGCACCGGCGGCATCGTCATCATGCTGGTGCTGGTGGTCATCACCACCCTGGCCGCCTTCACCACGGGTTCGGGCAATGCCCCCTTCTACGCCTTTGTGGAACTGATCCCTCATCTGGCCACCAGCCTCGGGGTCAACCCGGCCTATCTGGTCATCCCCATGCTGCAGGCCTCCAACCTGGGTCGCACCATCTCCCCGGTCTCCGGCGTGGTGGTCGCCTGTGCGGGCATGGGCAACCTGTCGCCGTTCGAGGTGGTCAAGCGCACCTCCTTGCCGGTGGGCGTCGGCCTGCTGGTGGTGATCCTCGCCACCCAGATCCTGGTGCCCGCTTAAGTACTGGATTAAGTGCTGGCTTAAGCACCAGCCTGATCTGCCACCAGCCCGGCGCCCGCCGGGCTGGTATCTCCCCCCTCCCCTGGAGTAGACTCGGTGCTCTTTTTCTCTAAGGAGGACCGAAATGAGTATTACGGTTCAACTTGCCCACTTCAGTGACTGCCACTCCCATTTCGACGGCGCCCCTATGCGCTTTTCTCCCGTCGGCGAGTCCGAGTGGCGCACCCAGTGCGGCGGCTACGCCCGCATCCTGAGCAGGCTCAAGGCCCTGCGCCAGCAAGCGGCGGCCGCCGGCCAGACTTGCCTCTTCCTGCACGGCGGCGACACCTTCCAGGGCTCTCTCTATTTCAACCGCTTCAAGGGACGGGCCAACGCGGATCTGCTGCGCCTGTTGGCCCCGGATGCCATGGTGATCGGCAACCACGAGTTCGATCTCGGTAACGGCCCCCTGGTGGAGTTCTTGCGCCAGCTCGACTTCCCGGTGCTGGCCGCCAACCTCGACAGCAGCCAGGAACCGGGCGACATCCCCCTCAGGTTGAAGGGGCTGCCCAAGCTCCATGACGCCAACCGCCCCTGGCACCTGAGGGTCATCGGCGGCGTCCCCTTCGCCCTGCTCGGCATCACCCTGCCCCAGATGGCCGCCATCGCGAACCCGGACGCCCACACCCATTTTCTCGGCATCGAGGAGACCCTCACCCGGGCCCTTGGGGAGATCCGGGCCCAGGGGATCCGCCACATCATCCTTTTGAGCCACCTTGGCCTTGAGCAGGACAAGAAGCTGGCGGCGTGCTTCCCCGAGCTCAGCCTCATCATAGGCGGTCACACCCACAGCCAGCTGGGGGATCTCGCCCCTCTCGGGCTGGCGAGCGAAGGCAGCTACCCCCTGATGGTCGAGGGGGTCGCCATCCTGCACGCCGCCCACAGCGCGCTCTGCCTCGGGGTGTGCGAGCTGGAGTTCAACGAGTTCGGCCGGATCAGGCACAGCCTCGGCCAGCTGGAGTGGCTACCCTGGCAGCCCTGGCCCTTCGATTCATCGCCGCCGGCAGGCCTCACCTTCTGCGAGCCCGATCCCGAGATAGAGCAGATCCTGGCCAAACGCTATCGTCCCGAGCTCGAGACCATGAGCCAGCGGGTGGTGACCCGGCTCGCCGGTCCGCTCCATCACCAGCGCCTGCCCGATGCCGACTACCCCGCCGGCAGCCAGGTCGCCCCTTTGGTGGCCGGCGCCATGCTGGCAGCCGCCCGCGAGCAGGTGGGTCAGGTGGACTTCGCCCTGCACAACGCAGGGGGCGTGCGCTGCTCCCTGGAACCGGGCCCCCTGAGCGAGGCGGACATCGCCGGGCGCCTGCTGCCCTTTGCCATTCCACTGACCCTCTACCGGGTTCACGGTCATGAGCTCGCCGAGGCGCTGGAGGGGGCTATCGACAACGCCACCAACAACGGCGTCATCGGTAATGGCAACGGCAGCTTCCCCTATACCGCCGGGGTGCGTTTCAGCTACCGGGCAGAGAACCCCAAGGGGAGCCGTATTACCCGGCTGGAGTGGGAACCAGGCCCGGGCGAATGGCAGCCGGTCGAGCCGGATGCCATCTATCGGGGCGTCTCCAGCGCCTACACCGCCTCCGGCAAGGAGGGTTACACGGCGCTTGCCCGCACCCTGACCCAGCACAATCAGGAGCTCGGCATCACCTTGGCAGATGCCTTTATCCGCTGGGCCCGCCATCTGCCATCCCTGACCACGTTGCCGGCACTGGTGGAATATCAGGGCGGCTGAGTCAGCCCCGCACGAAATTCGGCTAAAAACCTCGCCTGAAGTACCGCTTTCTTGCCTGAAAGCGGTACTTTTATAAATAATTTCAGACACATTTCCCTATCCCATTGCATCAGGCGATCAGGCTCGGCAAGATAGGCCCGCTTTTTGTCTTCCCTGCAGGAACAGGTCACCCATGAATCACGCCATCCGTTTTACCCCACAGCGCCACAACCCGGGGCTCAAGCCACTGGTGATCCTGCTCACCGCCTTGATGGCGCTGCTGTTCTGCCTGCGCAACCCGCTGTTCCATGGCATGGCACCAGGCTTCGACGCCTCGCTGTTCGCCGTGATGGGCAAGATGTGGAGCGAGGGGGGCGTGCTCTATCGGGACATGATCGACATCAAGGGCCCCATGATCTTCGCCCTCGATGCGCTGGGCTACGGGATGGGTGGCTTCTTCGGGATCTGGCTGCTGGAGTGGGTCCTGTGCTGGCTCGGGTTGCTCGCCAGCTGGCAGGCCTTCGCCCAGCTCGGCCTCTCCCTGCGGGCGCGCCTCGGCAGCATGCTGGCGCTGCTGGCGCTCTACGGCACCCGCTACTACTACGGCAATATGACAGAGGACTGGACATTCCATCTGGCCCTCATCGCCCAGTGGGCCTTCATCACCATGCTGCTGGACAAGCGCTTCAGCTGGGGACCCGCCCTGGTGGCGGCCATTACCTTCGCCATCGTGGCCTGGATGCGCACCAACAACGGCGCCTTCTGGGGGGCCTGGTATCTGGTGCTGTTCTGCACCTGGTGCCTGCGTGAGCAGTGGCGCTGCGCCTTCGCCCTGCTCTTCTCCAGCCTGCTGGGGCTGGCTCTGGTCGGTGGCCCGCTGTTTGCCTACTTCCAGCACCATGGTTTGCTGGCCGAGTTCCAGTACTACGCCTTCGGCATCTTCTTCGAAGGTAGCTACGGCAACGGCTTCTCCCCCGAGGTCGGCAGCGTCGGCCTGCTGCGCACCGGCCTCGTCATGCTGCTGCCCGCCTTCATCCTGCTGATGCTTAGCCGTCGCCAGGAGTGGTACCTGCCTGCCCTGTCTGCCACCTTGCTCGGGGTGCTGTTCACCCTGGTAGCCAACTCTGTCTCCGGCCATGTGTTCGATCACTACGACGTGCTTTATCTGCAGCTCGGCCTGTTGCCGCTGGCCTGCCTGCTGGATCGCAGCGAACAGCAGTCCGATCTCCTCGGCCTGCTCTGCATCTCCCTGGTGGTGCTGACCGCCAGCTGGCTGCTGGCTCAGCAGCTCGGCTACGGCTGGAGCACCAAGGAGTGGTCCCTTGAACGAGTGAGGGAAGTGCTCGGCAACAGCCTGCTGTGGGCCCTGCCCGTGCTGATCCTGGTGCCCCTGTGGCGCGCCTGGGATGTGCGCAGCGCCACCCCCTGGCTCGCCTCCCTCGCCATGCTGGCCCTGCTGCTCAACAACGCCTGGGAAGGCAACCTGAAGGGCAAGCCGTTCAACCCGCCCGCCCAGGTGCGGGTCGATCGGATCAAGGCCGAGACCACGCCCGCCGACAAGATCTGGGTCGACGGCATCCAGCCGCAATATTACCTCTGGACCGATCGCCAGCCGGCGTCCGCCTACCTCTTCTTCGCCAACGTCAACCCGCCCTATGACGTGCGCGAGCGGGTGCTGGCGGATCTCAAGCGCCAGGATCCCAAGTTCATCATCGCCAAGCCGGAACGAGTCGCGGATGAGCTGAAAAAGCCGAGCTCCCCCTCCAGCCTCGCCTTCTATCAATACCTCACCGAGCGCTATGAAGAGGTGGATCCCGGCCTCTATCGCCGGCGCTGACCCAGTACGCTTTGATTGATATGGAGCGAAGGGCCGTCATCGGCAACGATGACGGCCCTTGTCATGAGTGGCGAGAAAGAGTGCTAAGGATACCCGCTGTGTTCAAGCCGGTGCGTCATGATTACAATGACGCTCTTTTTTGATGTGACGAGTAAGGACCCATGGCGGAACTGACCTATCTGGGAGGCTACCCAGAGCCCCTCAAGGCCCAGGTGCAACAGCTGATTGCGGCGAACAAGCTCGGCGAGGTGCTGGCCAAGCGCTACCCGGAGACACACCTCATCCAGAGTGACAAGGCGCTGCTGGCCTACACCATGGAGCTCAAGAACCGCTACCTCAAGAGCTCGGCCCCGCTCTCCAAGGTGATCTTCGATGGCAAGATCAACGTGATCAAGGATGCCCTCGGCCTGCACACCTATGTCAGCCGGGTGCAGGGCAACAAGCTCAAGGCCAAGAACGAGATCCGCATCGCCGCCCTGTTCAAGGAGGCCCATCCCGCCTTCCTGAAGATGATAGTGGTGCACGAATTGGCCCACCTGAAGGAGAAGGATCACAACAAGAGCTTTTACCAGCTCTGCCAGCATATGGAACCGGACTATCATCAACTGGAGTTCGATCTCAGGCTCTGGCTCACCTGGCGCGACCTTGAGCGGAGCAAGGGCTGATCAGGTTGCAAGGAGGCAACATGTTCCCATGGCAACATAGTTCCAAACGATCCGCCCGCCACCTGATAGGGCCCTGGTTGGCCGCCGCCTGGCTGGCATGGCTGCCTGGCCTCCCCCTGCAGGCTGCCGCCCGCTGGCAGAGCGATGAATACCTCATCCAGAGCTTCATGGAAGTCGCCATGAAGCGCGAATACGGTCATGAGGCCCAGATCCGCTTCTCCCGATGGCAGACCCCTATCCGCCTCAAGCTCATCAACGAGTTTGGCGACAAGCCCCTGCAGGCCGAGGTGGTCAGGGTGCAGAGCCAGCATCTGGCCAGGATCACCGGCCAACCCATCAAGCTGGTGGAGACCAACCCCAACCTCACCCTCATCATGACGCGCCATCAGCAGATGGCGAGCTGGGCCAACCGCACCATAGGCCAGGGTGGCTCGGTCAAGATCGCCCTCAAGGAGGGGATCTGCCTGGCCAACTTCGCCACCAACCCCGGCTTTGAGATAGCCCGTGCCACCATCATCATTCCGGTGGATTACAGCCGGGACAAGGGGCGCTTCCTGGACTGCGTGGTGGAGGAACTCACCCAGGTGATGGGACTGCCCAACGACTCGGACAAGGTCTTCCCCTCCATCTTCAACGACCACAGCATCGACAGCTTCCCCACCGGGCTCGACTATGTGCTGCTCAAGCTCGCCTACCACCCGGCCCTGCGCTCGGGCATGACAGTGGACGAGGTGCGGGCCGCCCTGCCCGCCGCCATCAAGACCCTGCGAGCCAATGGCGACATCGCCCAGGCCGATCAGCGGGTACAGATAGAGAGTCTGAAACGCTGGGCCGGGCTCTAACCAATCCCATGCCAGCAGTCGTCAGTTGTCAGTCGTCAGTCGTCAGTCGTCAGTCGTCAGTCGTCAGTCGTCAGTCGTCAGTCGTCAGTCGTCAGTCACATCTTTCGGCTTGAGCGCCGCCACGCCATCCACAAAAAACGCAGCCTGAGCTGCGTTTTTTGTCATCGCAAGAGGCGCGGATACTTGCCTCTGCCTTGCGATTGGGGGATCAGGCGTGTTGCTCCTCCGGCATCCAGCTGTCGGCGTTCTCCCACACCTCCTGCACCATGGCTTCTGCCAGCTCCTTATCCTCCTTGCTGGCACGGCTGACCGTCAGCGCCATGGCACTGCCCGGGGCCACCCGCACATGCAGATCGGGGAATTTCTCACCCAGCTGCTTGAGCAGCTCCTGGCGCAGCGCCTCCATGGTCGAGGTGGGGATCTGATGTTTCTTGTCGATGATGATTTCCAGACGCATAGGATACTTCTCCATGATGGTTAACTGTATTTTTATACAGTAAAATGAAAAAGTAAAGTCCCCTCATCACCCTCTCATGCGGGTGCACCAAGCTGTGTGTCGCTAGCCCTGTCAGCCTCCCAGGCCGAGTATTCCTCCAGCTGATCACTTCGCCTCAAGGAACAACGCCCTCCACATCAGAAAAGTGTTGATATTGATTCTCATCTGTCGCAACATGCGAGTGTTATAACATAACATCACAGGGCAAGTCATGCGCCACAATATCCACCCCGAATACCGCCAGGTTCTGTTTCACGACCTGACCACCAATACCCACTTCCTGATCGGTTCCACCCTCAAGACCGATCGCACCAAGCAGTGGGAAGATGGCAATACCTACCCCTATGTGACGCTGGATGTGTCCAGCGCCTCCCACCCCTTCTATACAGGCAAGCAGAAACAGGTTGGCAAGGAGGGACAGGTAGCCCGCTTCGGCCAGCGCTTCGGTCAGTTCATGAACAGAGGAAAAGAAAAATCATGAAAGTGCTCTCCTCCCTGAAATCCGCCAAGTCACGCCATCCGGATTGCCAGATTGTGCGTCGCCGCGGCAAGTTGTTCGTGATCTGCAAGAGCAATCCGCGCTTCAAGGCCCGTCAGCGCTGAGTCCTGCCCCACTCCCGGCCCCCTGGCCGGGAGTGGCCATTCCAGGCCACTCAGGATTACACTCATGGGTGACCCCTCTTCTCTTCCCTCATCACAATGGCGTCATGCCGTGGCATGAGCCATTCCCCCTCTCTCACTGCGGCCATAAGGTTATGAGCCTGGATGGCGGCCCTGCAACCAGTGGCTGACCTGGGTCACGCCGGGACGCTGGTTATCGGGGCGCACCAGCAAGGCATATTCGTGATCCGTGCCGAGCACCAGATCAAAGGGCGCCACCAGGGTACCTCTCTCCAGCTCTTCGGCCACTATGGTGGGATCGCCGAGGGAGAGGCCGAACCCCTGCAGGGCGGCGTTCATCGCGAGATCCAGGGTATCGAACAGCTGGCCTCCCTGAGGTTGCCAGGGCGTGTCGAGAAAAGCGGCGAACCAGTTGCGCCAATCCCGCCTGTCCGTGCTGGCATGGAGCAGGGACAGCAGGGGGAGTTCCTCGATGGGGCGTTCGAACAGGCCATGTTTTTGCGCAAACGCAGGGGCGCAGATGGGAGTCAATCGCTCCCGAAACAGCGGCTGGCTGTGAGCATATCTGGCTTGGCTGGATTGATAGACGATGGCGAGATCGAAGGACTCACGGGAAAAATCGATGCCGTGGCTGTGGCTGCCCCGCACTTCGACCTCGTCCCCCTCGAACGCTTGCAGCCGGCGCAGCAGCCAGCGACTGGCGCAGGAGGGCACCTTGATGCTGATGGCCTTCTCATGGGCCAGGGCTTGCAGGGCGCAGAGCCCCTCCCCCATGCGCGCCAGCCCTTCTCTGACGAAGGGCAGCAGGCGCTCGGCGGCCGGGGTCAGTCTCAGGCAGCGGGTACCGCGCAGGAAGAGCAGATGGCCGAGGCGCTCCTCCAGCTGGGCTATCTGCTTGCTCACCGCCCCCTGGCTCACGCACAGTTCATCGGCTGCCAGGGTGAAGCTAAGGTGGCGAGCGGCACACTCGAATACTTGCAAGCCGTAGAGGGGAAGGTGGCTGCGGGGTGGGCTGGTCAACATTCAAGCCTCCATGCTTGAGAAAAACTCATGCATAACATGCCGAATAATCCGTTGTCCGGCAAGCCTTGGGGAGGCTAAAAAGAGGCATCTTCCACACACTCAGGTGACGGCGCCATGTCTTCCCCCCGCATTCTCAGCAAACTGCCCCAGGTGGGTACCACCATCTTCAGCGTCATCGGTGATCTGGCCGCCCGTCACCCCAGCATCAACCTCTCCCAGGGGGCGCCTAGTTTCCCCTGCGATCCCGACCTCATCCGGGTCACTCATGAGGCCATGCTGGCCGGGGAGAACCAGTACGCCCCCATGACCGGCTTGCCCGAACTGCGCGAGCAGCTGGCGACCAAGATAGCGACCAGCTACGGCCACGCCTACGATGCCGGCGAGGAGATCACCATCACCGCCAGCGCCAGCGAGGCCCTGTTCTGCGCCATCACGGCCCTGGTCCATCCCGGCGACGAGGTGATCATGTTCGAGCCGGCGTTCGACAGTTACCGCCCCATGATCCAGCTGCAGGGCGCCACTCCCGTGGTGATCGCCCTCAAGGCGCCGAGCTTCGACATTCCCTGGGACGAGGTCGCGGCCCGCATCAGCCCCCGTACCCGCATGATAGTGCTCAACACCCCCCACAACCCCACCGGTACCGCCTGGCAGGCGGGGGATCAGGAGCGCCTGGCCCGCCTGGTGCGCGGTACCGACATCGTCATCCTCTCGGACGAGGTGTACGAGCATGTGGTGTTCGACGGCGCCCTGCACCAGAGCGTCATCCGCTACCCGGAGCTGGTGGAGCGCTCCGTCGCCGTCTTCTCCTTCGGCAAGACCTTCCATGTCACCGGCTGGCGGGTGGGTTACTGCGTCGCCCCCCGCCCCCTGATGGAGGAGATCCGCAAGGTGCACCAGTTCGCCATGTTCGCCGCCGATACCCCCATGCAGTACGGTTTCGCCCACCTGCTCAAACAACCCGCCCACTATCAGGGGCTGGCCGCCTTCTATCAGCGCAAGCGGGATCTGCTGGTCTCGGCCCTGAGGGATTCACGCTTCACGCTTCTGCCCTCCGCCGGCAGCTTCTTCATGCTGGCCAGCTACGAGCGCATCAGCGACGAGGCGGACAGCCTGTTCGTGCAGCGGCTCATTCGCGATCACGGTGTCGCCACCATTCCCGTCTCCGCCTTCTATCACGACGGCACGGATCAGCGGGTCATCCGCCTCTCCTTCTCCAAGGACGACGACACCCTGCTGGCGGGCGCCGAGCGCCTGTGCGGCGTCTAGGAGGCCCCATGGATAGCGTACGCGTTGCCGTGTTGCAGATGGTGTCGGGGGATGATCTCGCCCACAACCTGACGCAGGCCGAGGCGCTGTTGCGCCAGGCCGCGACCGAGGGGGCCGAGTTTGCCCAGTTGCCCGAGTATTTCTACCTGATGCCCGAGGATGAGCGGGTGCGGGTCGCCTTGGCCGCCCCGGTGGAGGCTCACCCCCTGCTCGCCTGGGCGCAAGAGCTGGCGCGGGAGCTCGGGCTCTGGATCCTGGCGGGCACACTGCCGCTAACAAGCGAGGAGCCCGGCAAGATGCACAACAGCAGCCTGCTCATCGACCCCCAAGGGCAACTGGCCAGCCGCTATGACAAGTTGCACCTGTTCGGCTTTTGCAGCGATAGCGAACGCTACGACGAGGCCGCCACCATGAGTCCGGGCCGGCAGGTGGTGAGCCATCCCCTGCCCTGGGGCCTGCTGCGTCTGGGGATCTGCTACGACCTGCGCTTCCCCGAGCTGTTTCGGCTTGGCCCTGCGCCCGACCTTATCGCCCTGCCCGCCGCCTTCACCCACACCACGGGGGAGGCCCACTGGGAGCTGTTGCTGCGGGCCCGGGCGGTGGAGAACCTGGCCTTCGTGCTGGCCTCCGCCCAGGGGGGTCATCATCCGGGAGGGCGCCGCACCTTCGGCCACAGCATGATCATCGATCCCTGGGGCCGGGTGCTGGCCTGGGTGGAAGAGGGTCAGGGCATGGCCATCGCCACCCTGGATCTGGCCGCCCAGCGCAAGGTGCGCAGCCAACTGCCGGCCCTCAACCATCGCAAGATATCCGTCGGCCCCACAAGCCGACACAACTCATGACTATCGGCATGACGCCACAGACACCACAACTGCAAGGGACTGACCATGAAACTCAACACAGCCATGATGCTGGTGGCCCTGGCCACCGCCGGCCAGGCCGCCGCCAAACCCCTGGTGATCGCCACCGATGCCACCTATCCCCCCTTCGAGATGATCGATAGCAGCGGCAAGCTCGGCGGCTTCGAAGTGGATCTCGCCTACGCCCTGTGCGCGGCCATGAAGACCGAGTGCGAGGTGATCAACCAGCCCTGGGATGCCCTGCTGCCGGGCCTGCAGGTGCGCAAGTACGACGCCATCATGTCCTCCATGAACATCACGGACGAGCGGCGCCAGAAGGTGGACTTCAGCCAGGTCTACTACATGATGCAGAACCGCTTCGTGGGGCGCAGTGACAAGGCCGCTACCTTCACGGATGATCTCGCCCACTTCAAGGGCAAGGTGATCGCCGTGCAGGAGGGGACCCCTCAGGACAACTTCATCACGGCCCGTTACGGGGAGGTGGCCAGCATCAAGCGATACGTCAATGCCCAATCTCCCATGCTGGATCTGCAGTCCGGCCGCGCCGACTACACCTTCGGCAACATGGTGCAGTTGAAGGTGGGCTTCCTCGACAAGGAGATGGGCAAACAGTTCGCCTTCGTCGGCCCCCAGTTCAACGGCACTCAGGACAAGATCCTGGGTGAAGGGGTCGCGGTGGCGCTTCGCAAGAATGACGCCAGGCTCAAGGGCCAGTTCGATGCCGCCATCGACAGCGTCAAGGCGGATGGCACCTTCGATCAGCTGCTCAAGAAGTATCAGCTCGAAGATCTGCTCTGAGTGCCCATGGCTGGCAAATGACAAGGGAGGGAGGCACCATGCCCCCCTCCCTTTTCTCCTTCATCACGGCGAGCGAGGCTCGTGCGCTTGGTCATTGATCTCCAGGGTCACTCAAACCTCAGACGCCTCAACCCGCATCCAGCTTGAGGTGCGTGACGATGTGCCGGTACAGCGAGCCATAGTCATCGTCAAAGTGATGAGAGCCCGGCAGGGTCACCGTGGTGACGTTCGGCTGCTTGAGCAGCGGGCAGAGCCGCACCGGGGAGTCGTCGTCCGCCCCCTGCAGGCAGAGCAGCGGCAGGGTCTTGATGGCCTTGACCTCGGGCAGGGTGGGATAGCTCCCCGCCTTGTCGTGCACCACCATGTCGCTGACGTGGATCTCGAAGTCCGATGCCGTCGAGGGGGAGAGCATCACGGCCCCCACCAGGCTGCTGCGATAGGCATCCGGCAGGCGATTGATGACGAAGGGCACGATTTCGGCCCCGAAGGAGAAGCCCACCAGCAGCCAGCGCTGGCGCCCCCAGCGGGCCTGATAATCCGAGAGGATCCGCACCAGATCCGCGGTGGCCTGCTCCGGCGTCTTCTTCTTCCAGTAATAGGTGAGCGAACTCCAGCCCACTACCGGCATGCCGTGGCGCTGCAACTCGGTGCTGAGCCCCTTGTCGAGCGCAGCCCACCCCCCATCGCCACTCATAAACACCACCATGGGGGCCGACGAGGCCTGTGTCACCGGCAGCTCCACCAGCCCCAGATCCGTTTTCACTGACGAGGGGGCGGCCAGGAGTGGAAACGCACAACACAACAACAGTAATAACCAGGCTCTCATGACCCACTCCCGTCAATCTTGATAAGCCAGCACACAGGCCCGCTCGTGGATAAGGGAAAGAAACAACACACTGGCAGTAACAACGAGGCGCTCATGGTCCACTCCTACTTCTTCATCAGCCCAAACGGGCCACGGCTTATCAGGGAGATCAGGTGGGTCAGGGTTCTGGGCAGCGTCAACCGGCTGGTGCAGAGCAGGTAGCGAGGCTCCCAGTCGGGGGAGAACTTCTCCTTGTAGCGCCGCAAGCCCTGGAAGTTGTAGAAGCGGCTACCCCGGGTGAACAGGGTATTGCCGAGCCGTGCCCAGTAACCGCTTAAGGGGTGATCGTTGAAGCCGGACATGGGCGCCATGCCGAGGTTGAAGCTCTCATAGCCCTCCTCCTTGCCCCACAACAGCAGCTCGACGAACAAAAAGTCCATGATGGGGGCCGTGCCCGTGTCCAGGCCGTAGCGCATCAGATCGATGGAGAGGCTCTCCCTGTTGTCGCTGACCCAGAGGTTGGCAAAGCCCACCACCAAGCCCCCGTGCCACACCAGGGCCGCCGGACTCAGGGTGAGGTAGTCGGGCTCGAAGCTGCCCACCGAGAAGCCCTTCTCCTTGCCCTGCTTGCTCCGAAGCCAGGTATCCGAGATGGCCTTGAGTTCAGGCAGCAAGGCGGCAACCTGGCCGGCTTCCACCACCTCGAACGACAATCCCTCCCGCTTGCCCTTGGCATGGCTCTGGCGCAAGTTGCGCAACCGGCTGCCGGCGAGATCGAACTCATGCAGATCGACGATGGCCTCCTCCCCGAGCTTGAACGGAATGAGGCCCAGATCCAGGTAGAGCGGCAGGTAGCGGGCCGACACCTGGTAGAACACAGGACTGGCGTCGTGCTCGTCGCACCGCTCGCGAAACTGCCACAGCAGCTCCTCGATGAGACCGCCCTGCCCGATGGGATCCCCCATCACTATCCAGCTGTTGCCCTCGACCCCGTACATCAGAAACGCCTCGCCGCTCGGATGGAACAGCAGGGACTTGTCGCCGAGCTGTGCCAGATAGCCGTGGCCTCCCCCCTCCCGCAGCACCAGCGCCTGGGCACGGGCCAGCTCCTCCTTGCTCGGCTTGTTGCCCGAGACCCGCAAGGGCGCCAGCAACTGGGCCACCCCGACCACCGCCAGCACGGCGATGACGCTTCCCATGGCCCGCAAGGCGCGGGAGGCGGCGCCCGGGCCATGGGCCGAGACGTTGAGCCAGAGGCTATGGTCATACTCCACCTGGCGATAGGAGAAGAGCAGCAACCAGAGGGCCCCCAGCAGCACAGCCCCCACCGACATCAGCCAACCTGGGGTGAACTGGGCATGGAGCAAGGAACCCTTGCGATAGAACAGCGGCCGGCAGGGGGTAATGATGAGCAGGAAGGCCCCGAGCAGCAGGATGGACGCCCAGTCAAATCCCTTGAACAGGGAGAAGAGCATGCCGAGCGCCAGCAGCCACTGGGTGATCCGAAACGCGGCATCGTGGCGCCGATAGAGGCTGTGAGCCAGCAGGATCAGCAGCACGCCGCTAACGCTGCCGAGCACGTGGGAGAGCTCCAGCAAGTGCAGTGGCAACAGCTGCAACATGGCCTCGATGCGCACTCGCATGGTCGGCACCATGCCGGAGCAGAGCAGCAGGGTGCCGGCGGCGAAGGTGCCGAGGCTGATGAGGGCGGGCAGAAACTCCCGCATGGCGTTCATGATCCCCTGCAGCCGCTGCCAGCGAGCCCTCTGTTGCAACGCCTCCTGGCTCGCAAACAGCAGTAGTGCGCAGAGGAAGGGCAGCACGTAATAGGCACAGCGATAGAGCAGCAGGGAGGCCAGCAGCTTGTCCGCCGGCAGGTACTGGACGAGCAGCAGGCTCATGCTCGCCTCGAACACCCCTATTCCCCCCGGCACATGGGCCAGCACCCCGAGCAGGCTGGAGAGCACGAAGGCACTGAGCAGCACGGAATAGGGCATGCTATCCGCTGGCAGCAGCACATAGAGCACGGCGGCGGCGGCCATCCAGTCGAGCAGGGCGATCAGCAGTTGCAGCAACCTGTATTTCAGGCTGGGCAGCACCAGCTGATGACCACGCCAGCTGAGCGCGGATCCGGGCCACAGCAGATAGCCCAGCACTGCCAGCAGCGCCAGGGCTCCGGCCCCTTGCAACAACCAGTCGGCCCAGAGCGGCCAGCCCGGCAGCAGGGTGCTGGCCTGGCCGAGCAACAGGGAGACGCCCCCCCAGGCCAGCAGGCCGAGGAAGAAGGTGATGGAGCAGAGCAGGATGATGCGCGCCACCTCTGTGGTGCCGAGCCCGAGGGAGGAGTAGAGCCGATAGCGCACCGAGGAGCCGGTCAGCAGCGCAAAGCCCAGGGTATTGGAGAAGGTGTAGGCGATGAAGGAGGTCATCCCGACCTGCTGCCAGGGCAGGGGCTTGCCGAGCATGCGCACCGCCAGCCAGTCATAGCCGCAGAGGCAACCATAGCTCAGCAGGGTCAGCAGCAGGGCCCCTGCCAGTTGCGGCAGGGGCTGTGACCAGATGGCCAGCCGGATGTCGTGCCAATGCCAGGACTCGGTCAGGTGATACAACACGGTCAGGGCGGCCGCCAGCAGCAGCAGACTGCACAGGGGGCCAATCCAGACTAACAATGAACGCCGCATTCCAGCTTCCTGTGGCAGATGAAAATAATGAAAACACCCCATTGAGCCTACTGGCAAAAAACCACAGGGTGGAAAAATATAGCCCAAATGAGAACAAGACGGGGCTCACCCTCCCCCCTGGCCGGGGCTATCCAGCGGCAAACCACCGATGGCCCTATGATTTACCACCGACTCCTTGGTGAGTGCCATCCATCTTCTGTAACCTTATGTACAGGCAGAGAAAAGCGAGCCAGATGCCGATGAGCATGGACAAGGAGGGTGAGATGAACGAGTCGGGGCTTGTCAGACGTTTTTCCCAGAACCTCCTGGGACGGGATCTCGCCGTTGGCGATATCCACGGCTATTTTGCGCTGTTGCAGCAAACGTTGGAGGGAGTCGGCTTCGATCCCACCCGGGATCGCCTCTTCTCCGTCGGCGATCTGACCGATCGCGGGCCCGATTGCACCGAAGTGCTCTCATGGTTGGCCAAACCCTGGTTCCACCCTGTCTGCGGCAATCACGACGACTACGTCTGCCGCTACCAGAGCTGCGATCTGGACAACTGGATCCAGAACGGCGGGGGCTGGTTCCAGCAACTGACCGAGGCCGAGCAGGCCAGGTTCGCCGAGCGCTATCGCGCCCTGCCCCTCGCCATCGAGGTGCAGACCCAGGCCGGGCCCGTCGGCCTGCTGCATGCCGACTGCCCGTCTTCCAACTGGCAGGGCCTGCTGGACAAGCTGGATACCGGGGTGAGCGGTGGCCAGCTGCGGGCCATCAAGAACGTCTGCCTCTGGTCACGGCGCCGCATCGAGCTGCTGGACGAGGGCGGCGTCGAGGGCCTGGTCGCCCTGGTGGTGGGCCATACCCCGCTAGGGGCTCCTGCCCGTCTCGGCAATGTTTATTACATCGACACCGGCGGCTGGTATCCCCAGGAGGGCGGCTACTTCACCCTGCTCGATCTCCACAGCCTGATCCCGGTGACCATAGGCGCCTCCCGATAAACAGTGCGGCCATTGCCGCACCGGCGAGCTCAGAGCCCTGACTTCTCGCCCCCTCCCCAGGAGCTTATTAAACCACCGGGCGGACGGCCCGCGCTTCGATCTGCCTGCGCTATGGTTTACCATGCTGGCATCTGTGGTGCCCGTCACCATCCACCCCGGCGCCCGGCGCCCCCTCATCCCGGACAACATGAGCAACGCAGCACAATCTGGCCAAGCGCTGACCTTTTACTTCCACGTTTTGCAATATGTCTTTTTTAATAAACTGATTTATAAAGGTTTATGACTCTAACGCTGATGATAGTGGTACACAATTGGGACGTGGTGAAATTTGATGGACATTGCTACAGATAGTAACAATCTTCGTCCGAGCAACTTAACCGACAGAACTTCACCCGTTTTTGTCGTAATAGAGCCAAGCCAGACCCGTCCAGCTGTTTCATATTTGAAACACAACATGCAGAAGTTCGTGGACATAAACTGAAGAAGTTCATTTTCCTGTTATATTTAAATCACTTGCTGCAGAATTCAAACAACCTCATCCGAGCCTGTAGGGCTCATCCATGTAGAAAGCACCAACTAACAGATCATAGACCAGCCGTACTAGTTCATCCCGCTCCAGCAATACGGCAATCAATATCTCACCGCTCGCCAGATCGTCACCATGCCAGAAGCACCAGAGGGCTGCTTCTACCACATCCAGCCAGCTGGCATGGCCCACGTACCACGGCACCGCTATTCGGGGATCTGGCCGTCACACCCTCGGCTCCATGACGCTTACCGTTGTCCATCCGGCTTGGCCTGACGACTGCCACTCCCTCCACGCAATAACTTGTCGAGCAGTAAAGCCAACAAGCGAAATGCATCCTGATCTTCAAAGTCAGCATCTGCCTCCAGCAAGTCGGCAGAACCGATCATTAATTGCTCACGCCACTGGTTGACGGGCAGTAACGTGCGATCTAGGCGATATTGCTCGATATGGATGGCCAATGCCGTCAATACCGCCAGCGGTGAAGTCTCACCCTCTTGGCACAAGGCACCTTTGGTTAGTAAAGAGGTCAGCTCCGTAACCCGCTCGGCTGACAGCGCTCCCCCTAGGACCACCTGATCCGATCCTGGCATCAATGTCATGACACTCCAGTGATGATCGATAATGAAGCAAGGTTGGCTCACCGAGACTCATGGAAACAGCAAGAGAGCTCGGCGATAAAGCGCGTCACGCCACCTGGGGGAAAACCGCGCTTGTCACTTTCCCATCGCTGCAAAAACAAGTGGGTCAATCAGGTAGTTTTAACACCCTGGACAACCAGCCAGGCTTAGAACTTGTCTCGTCGGTAGTGCGTCGCTATAACTCATCTTGGCTCAAGTACTCATAGAGCTCGCTTCCGCTTACCTTCTTCAACCCACTGATCCAGAATGGGGGCAAACCGACTCTATGCGTTGTTATAGAGTCGCTCGGCAGCACGGTCACACATCGCGACTATAGTGGTCTAACCATCCCTGAAACCACTGCGGCCGTAGCTACCCCTCCTTCTTTGCTAATCCCTCCTCCCAGAAACGACAAAGCCCGCACTAGGTGCAGCTAGAAACAAAAAGGCCAGGGTCGGTAAGACCCTGACCATCATTGGGAGATGGCTAACGCTCCGAAGACAAACTTTCAACAAGCGCAAGGGGTGACAATTAAAATCAGCAACGCCGGCCATAAAAGATGGAGATTTTGCTTATAGCCCCCCTTAAAACAAAGGCGACAAACAAGGCAGCCAGATACGATACAAGCAATAGAGTCGCCCACAGTGGATTATCTCTAAACACATAAAAAACTGAACATGAAAAGCATGCTAAGAAAAGGGCATTCCACTTTAATTTCAGTTTTAAAATGCAGCTCAACGTTATACCGACCGGTGCTAAGTACATACTGAACAGCCAAATCGCATAGTACAATTCACGCCCTCCAGATGTAGGTGTGAAAATCGTCATGTAAATAAGACGCCCAACTTCTTCTACCAAGAGAAATGATAGCGCTGATGCTACGCCTACAAACATTATAGGGATTACATTGTTTTTCCCATGGAACATGTTTCTCGCCTTAGTTTGGTGTATTGAATCTATGCATCAGCTCTCTACATCTTTGAACTATAGCGTCATTCATGTGCCCATGACCTACACTGATTGATGGCTAACAATGAACTCTCGCCACTCAGGTTCTAGGTCTAAGGCCGATTGCTCGTCTTGGCTCAATGACTCCCAGAATGGTAACCAAAATTGATCCCACCAGTATTCGATGTCCCCTTGTAGACCACCCATTATTTCAGGATCTATCCAGGGGAAGGAGTCTCTAGGAAGAGGCGGATATAGCTTTGTTGTTTGCAGTAGCTCCAATACATCTAGGTCATCACTTGCAATCGAGACGACCGTTCCAGAGAAAGAAGGATGTAGAAACAACATCAATTTTCGACCGGTGTCATCCGCAGAGCGCCTCATGACCTGAGTCGGTAACTCAGGAAGGACCTCATAGCGTAAACCAGCAAGCAATTGCATCAGGGTGTCTCTGTCATCCTCTGATACCAGAAACCGAATGATGTAAGCGTCAGTCTCTGGATCTGCTGTCAATGGTTTGGGGTATCGACTGTATGCTTGGTCTGGAGCTCTGGTGAATCCAGAACCTCTAAATACGTCCCGTATCTGAGGAGGATGTGACCTCTGGCTGCGCCACAAAAGCCCCCTCAAAAAATCCTTTATTTTAGTTTTCATACACCGAGCCCACTAGCAATTCATCCCCTTGAATGAAATGGAGACAGGATCATGCTCCACCACTTTTTGTGCTCGGTGCTTATATTCAACTCACCATTATATTCATCATCAAAAACAACGAAGCTATCAACATCGGAGGTAAACTCTTCCCCTGGGAATCGATATGGAACATCTCGCCATTCCCCATAGCATACAAAGGGGGATGATTGGCCTACATAATCTCCCTTGGCATCATACAATTCAAAAAATATTGGCGATTCCGTAGTGATCTGACAATATATACCAATTGGATTTACTGGATATACTGCTTTTAAGAACACTTTGTACTTGCCATCTTTTGACACCACACTAACAGATGGAGTCTTGTCAAAGATGTCCCATGATACGTGCGCTAGCAGCAACCAATATGCCACTAATATCACTGCCAAAAACATAGCCAGCTTCTTCATAAATATATAATCCTCTGATCTGGGAGAGGATATAACCAAAGCACATCTGAAAACACTATAAAATCTCCTCCCGAATTATGTTTATCTTGCCAATTGCGGAAATCGCGATTAAACACAGGAACAAACCCGCTCCATTCTCGAGCTAACATCCCATATAAACCTGCACCATATGATGATATGTAGGTAGCACTTTCAGTTTTAGTTAACACACGATTTTTACTCCATATCCCCAATGGCTCCATGGTTGATTGCTTTTGAAGCGATATATCCATATGGCCCCACTACAAACTGATATATCAGTTGCTCGATGCTATCTCGATAGTTCCGCCAACAGCTTCTCACAAAACAAAAAAGCCAAGGATCACCCCTTGGCTTTTCAACTTCCGAGCGGCTTAGATCAGATAGCTTTCAAGAGCGGTACCGCTCTCTACCGCGTGGGCAATTGCCTTGGGCATACGGCCTTGGCCGGTCCAGGTTTTCTCTACACCAGCTTCGGTGTATTTGTACTTGGCAGGACGAGGAGCCCGGGTGCGCTTAGCAGCGGTCTCCTTGGCACCTGTACCTTAACCAGTGCCCAGCAGCTCACTCGGATCAATACCTGCTTGCTCCAGCATTGCTTGGAATTCGGCCAATTTAGCCTGGCGCTCTTCCTGCTCTTGCATGACTTTTAGCTCAGCTTCCTCGCGTTCCTTGAAAAGCATATCCAGCTTTTCCTTTGCTTCGGTCAATTGCTCAAAGCTAAGTTCACCCAAAGCAGCACGCAGACTACGTTGATTCAAAAACACTTTGATAAATTCATTCATTTTTCTTTTCCAAATCCAGAAGTGAACTCAGCAATTGGTTAGAACATCAGCACATACGTCAATATGTGACACGATGAAAGGTTTTACCTCTCGTCAGCCCCCATCAAACAGACTCACATGGCCAGTTTATACATATCATTGAATCTTTTTTTAGCTTCTGACAACTTTGCTGGGGATATAGCTTTCTCTATTGCTTGTTTATAGCTTGTTATAAGCTCTAGCTCATTGCTAGGCACAGCTTCCGCCATAGCAAAGTAAGCATATGCCTCTGCTAAGTCTACTGGACGTCCGTGACCAAATGCAAAGACAAAAGCATGCATAAAATTAGTCTCCGGATCATTTGGTTTCTGCTTGTTAAAACACGCATCAATAGACTGCGTGCTTTCCAAATCTACATCTTGACATCTTAAAGCAATCCACAACTTGATTCCCCTATCAGCACCCTCATTTCTGCATAGTTCACCCAATGCCTTTAAGTCGCCATTTTCATCAGCGCCTCTTAAGCAGCGTAACGCATTGAATTGCCCTACGAGGTCCTGCGTACTATGAGAGTCCGCAAGCTCTAAATACTTTTCAGCTTTATCCAAATCGGGTTTCTGATCCAGTTCGCCATACAGGTACACTCACCCCAACACCTCTTGGGATAATGCGTTACCTTGCTCTGCAGACTTCGTATACCACTTCAACGAAACTTTATTGTCGTGAATAGGTTCATATTCACTAGCGTAAATGAGTCCTAAAGAATACTGGGCATCACTGTTGCCTAACGCAGCAGACTTCTGATACCACTCAAACCCAGCTTCTCGATCGCCCTTTACCTCAATGATCCCCTCTTGTATGCCAGAATACATCCTTCCGAGTAGTAACTGGGCTTCAGCGTTACCATGCTCAGCTGCAGCAGTGATCAGCGATAGGGCCTCCGGACCATTTCGGGTGTCATAACGCCCATCGGAATATAGCTTGCCGAGCTCAAGCTGAGATGCAGGTTCACCACTTTTAACCCCTGCTTGAAGCAAGGAAACCGCCTCACGCAGTTGAACAATATTGTTCCTCTCCTTGCCTTCAGCTATCAATTGCCTAGCTCTTTCAAGGGTATCATCTGCTTGGCAGATGCCCACCCATGACATCAATATAACCCCAAGGCTTATCCCTATTCTCTTCTTCATCCTGGTACATCCCCCTGCAAACTGAGTTCCAATTGTGCCACAAACCTCCGTCATATTCCGAGAATTAATTGCCCTTCAAGATAGGGAGCCATGAAATGAAACGGACCTTGCTTTGCTATCAGTTCCTTGACATCACCAAACAAAAGTGACTCAATAGAGTCATGCCATTCAATGATCACTTTTCTTATGAAATCAGAGCAACAGCATCATTTTGATATCTTTGAGTTACAACGTGACATTCAAGAAAAATATAGTAATACCGGAGCGAAAGAAGTCCTCACGAAATATGGGAAAGTGAAATGCTTCTATCTTGCGTTAGGTACCTATGTCGTCACAGGTCTCTTTAATATTATATTCTCAACCATCCCGACATTCCTTCCTGATGTTTTATTTTGATTTAATAAATATGTTGCTCTTGCATCATTCACCACTAAATTTATAGCAATCCTTATGATCAAGAAGATTGTTGATATTTCAATGATTAAAATCATTAAAAAAATCTTCAATCCTAATGGTTAATCGCCATAATGTCCCAATTAGACATCTTCACTTCAAATATCTTTTTTCTGAGAAGTGAACGACTATGCGAGATTGAAATAAATAATATCATTCAGTGGCGAATGATAGACAACAATGAGAAAGAAAAGGAATCCTTACTTAAAACACCTTGGTTTATCCCATCGTTATCAGTGCTCATTGTGCTAGTCCCCTTCGAAACTCAAGCAAGGATTGACATAAGTATTATGTTAGCAACATGTCCTAATGATGGGGGTTATTACATTCTATGTTTTTATTGGCATGGATGAAAACAAAAATATTGATAAATTCCTAGCATGGCTGCAACTTGAGCATGATACCAAGACCATTTTTACAAACGAACCAAGCTATTACTTTATATCTGCAAAGCCTCTATCCCAAGAAAGTGCAGACCACAAACAGGATGTTGTTCAAACAGACGAAATAGAAGCAATAGATGAATTCCATTCCATAAAATAAGGCCCGGCAGGGCCTTTACTTTACCGTTGCTCGGTACTGGATTGGAGACAATGAGTAGTGTTCCTCAACCTCATCGCTATATGAATAAAATTCCCCCTTGTTCTCTTCCCGAGAATAGCTATGTACTCGATACAGCCAGAACCGCTCTTTCAGCTGCCTGGAGACATTCACTTCATTCTCACTGATGTAGAACGGCGTTGAAGCTAGGCCCGCCGTGATCTTAACCTCAATGAATTTCTCTGTACCATTCTCTGCAAACGACAAGATGTCCTACCCTGCAGTCGAGTCGCTCAGCGCAATATGCTCAACCCGGGCCGCCAGGTCAGGATGCCCCGTCTTCAGCAGCCTATTTTGCTCGTATTCGCTAACCAAGCGTTCCCCAGCCAAACCAAGATCCCTACGGCCCGCAGCACATGCTCTGCAGTAAGCTCACGAAGTTCTCTCGCAAGGTCTTTCTGCCTTGCGGTTTGTCCTTTTGCCACAGCTACTTAGCCCTCTTAGACTCGATATTGCGCTAATATACCACTAGGCAAGCTTCATTTGATCACGGTGCGACAAGCTGTTCGACCGTGGCTGGATTACCTTCATGACGCCGGAGACCTGCTGTGTAGAGCCCAGCATCGAGCGGGCTCTGCAACAGTGGGGCATTAGCCTGCCCAAGAACGTCGGTCCCTTTGATCGCAAGCAAGTCATTTACCTCACCTATCATCGCGAAGTGATGTTCATGGGATGATACCGCATACAACTCTCGCACCACCGCCACCAAGGGGGGCAGGATGATCGAAGTGGTTATCACCGCCGGCATGGACCATCAAGGCCTTACCACTCAGCTCCGCCAGGGTGAGTCGTGGTGCTAACACTGGCTGGACAGCTTTACCTGCATCATCGACATAAAGAGGTGGTAAATCCCCCTTGTGAGCATCATCCTGCCAGGGGGCACCATGGCGCCCGGTTTGTTGGGGGGTCATAGTGACCACCGGCCGCGCCACCCGCAACGCTTTGCCCATCCTTCATACTGCTGTCGCAGCTCCCGTTGGCGTGCACATGGAATCCATGCAGACCGGCAGGCAAAGAGGACAGCGCCGGAGTAAGACTGCGCCATAAGGACTTTCACTCAACTCGACATGCCCAACGACAGCCCCACTGGCCAGATCCTTCATCGTCACTGTAGCTGCGGTGGCATTGACGCTGGTTACCAGTACGGCTGCAAGCATCACCTTACTCAATCGGTTATTCATCTTTCTTCTCCTTAATTTATTGTATCGAGGGTTAGTTCCCCTCGGTGAAATTGCCTTTCCCGGCACCTGTGGCCAGAGCGCGAAACCGCTCGCCCTGCCCGAAACGCTCGGCAAACTGGGCTGCCGTCATGGTGCTTTTGTCGGTAACAGGCTCATCGGGTCGACGATTGCTGTCCATGTCACAGTCGATAGCATAGAGGGTTTTAGCAATGCGCCATTCACCCTTGATTACCGCACCCATCAAAGCAGTATGACCCCGCTTGTCACGCAAACAGGCATCGGCTTCAAGCAGGGAGCGGACAGCCTCAGTTTGCCCCTGATAAGCGGCAACCATCAGTGCCGTGTAGCTCTGCTACGTTACGCTCATCAATCGGGAAGCCTGCGTTAATAAATTCATTCAGTACACTCACCTCTCCGCTACGAGCAGCTGCAAAGAAATAGTCTTGCAAGCAGGTGCTGACTGGGAAAATCTGTCTGCGCAACTACAATGGCCAAGTGGGAGAAGTCATGGCATATGTCAGCGCAATAAACAAACTGGACACCCTGGGCCTACCTGTCAGACAGCCCCGAGTGTAGCCTTCACCTGGGGCTGGGGAAGTCATGACTTGCTGGCTGATTTGGGCAACAACGCCACTCTATACCCAACCATCAAGAGCTAAAACACGTCAAATTTTTATTGAAATTTACATATCATAACCATAAGCCAAATTGTTCCATAGCCATTTTATTGCTTTTATAATACACCAAGACAATTATTAAATTGATTTTCACAGTATGAAGGCAGCGGTTTGTTTTTATATATAATAAAAGCAATCACCTAAAATAAGCGTAAATTGACATGTGTAGCAATGATGTTTAACCTCCCAAAAAACAGGAGGCTATATGAGCAACAATGAACCAACACTAATGAAAACCAAAACATTATTAAAACAACTTGGCATATCCAGATCGACATTATATAGATGAATTAAAAAACACAAGTTTCCACCACCACACACTAAAGGCTTTTATTCTACCGCTGCAGTAAATAGCTGGATATCAAGTGAAAAGCACTCATCTTAGATGATGAGTCACACCATTTTATGCTTCAGTTATATTTTAAGATCCTGAAGGAATTTTACTGCCTCTATTAATTTTATCCCATAACTCATATACCTCACGTTGCTCATCAATCCAACCATGTAGATTGTAAATAGCCATACAAGCATTTTCTCAGTTACCTGTGGCATAACGCGCTCTTCAGATAGACAAGTACTAAGCGTCCGACGCATGTCATGCATACGCCAATATGGAAACTCCAGTTTATCCCGCACTCGCTCTGCAAGCTGGATGAGAGATGCGCTACTCAATGAAAGCTTCGGGTTCACCGGAGAGCGACATACTGGCCCCCCCTTTAGCCGAGAGCTCGCGGCCACTTCTTGCAGCAACATCATCACCCTACTAGGAATAGGCCGACGTATTGGCGCACCACATTTGGCACGAGCAGCGGGAACAGTCCAAATTTGCTCTTCCAGATTAAACTCACTCCACTGCGCACCCAATGCCTCGCCGCTGCGACAGCCAAGCAGGAGCACCAATTTGGCTGCCAATTTTAATCCGCGGCTGGCCCTACTTTGTTCAAAGGCAATCCAAATATGAGCGAGTTCACGCATAGTCAGCACGCGGGTACCTCTCTCTGGCTGAGAGCCAACATCCTCGGTGCGTAATGGCAGCACCGGGGAGCCGCCAATGAGATTACGCCGAATACAAAAACTAAGAATCGACTTCAGTCTGCGTAATAAATGACCCGCATTCTTGGGCTGTTTCTTGCCAATTTTATCAAACCACTCCAGCCAGCTCGAAAACGGGATCTGTTCCACCGGAATACCAATAAACAGAGGTTCAAAATAACGCTGCATGGTATGCTCATAGAGCATGACCGTACGAGGCCGTAGTTTGGGCAGATGGTGCTCACGAAAATGCTCGCAGCACTGTTTAAGTGTGACATCATGCTTCTGGTGGAGCTTATCCCAGAAAACTCTGGGATGTTCATTACGCTCAAGTGCACCACGGATAGCAGGGATCAACGCTCTGGCATCAGCGAGTTTGAGGTCGGGATAGCGTCCAATTTTGAGTCTCGCCGCTTTTCCTTGCCAGCGATAGCGATATTGCCATGAGATAGTGGCATATGACTCTCCTGTGACTGGTCATCTGATTTTTCACTGACACATTAACGCGTCCTAACGTGTACACAGATATGTACCAAACTGGTCTGAAACGGACTGAATCAAGATCGGACAAAGTGAGACAATCTGAGATAACACTCCGTATAATGACTTGTTTTTCAAGCATATAAACACCATTCAGAACCACGAAATGAACCAGCAGACAAATCCTACCTTCTATTTCCACGACTACGAGACCTTCGGGATCAGCCCGGCGAAAGACAGGCCTGCCCAGTTCGCCGGCATTCGCACCGATGCGGATTTCAACCTCATCGGCGAGCCACTGGTCATCTATTGCAAGCCGCCGGCGGACTATCTGCCGGAGCCTGAGGCCTGCCTCATCACAGGTATCACGCCGCAGAAAGCGATGAAGGACGGATTGTGCGAGGCGGACTTCATCCGCCAGATCCACGAGCAGTTTGCGACCCCCAATACCTGCGTGCTGGGCTATAACAGCATTCGCTTCGATGACGAGGTGACCCGCTACACCCTGTATCGCAACTTCTACGACCCCTACGCCTACAGCTGGCAAAACGGCAACTCCCGCTGGGACATCCTCGACATGCTGCGGGCCTGCTACGCCCTGCGCCCGGAGGGGATAGAGTGGGCCTTTGATGAGGAGGGGAAGCCGAGCTTTAGACTGGAGAAGCTGACGGTGGCCAACGGCGTGGCCCACGCCAATGCCCACGATGCCCTCTCCGACGTTTTGGCCACCATAGAGATGGCCAAGCTGGTGAAAAAAGCCCAGCCGAAGCTGTTTGGCTATCTGTTTGATCTTCGTAATAAAAACAAGGTGAAGGCGCTGATCGACGTAGTAACCATGAAGCCCTTGACCCATGTCTCCGGCATGTTCTCCCCCTGGCAGGGGTGCGTGAGCTGGGTCTCTCCACTGGCCTGGCACCCGACCAACCAGAACGCCGTGATCATGGTGGATCTCACCCGCGACCCCACCCCGCTCATCGAACTCAGCAGCGACGAGATCCGCGAGCGGCTCTACACCAAGAAGGATGAGCTGGGGGACTTGGCGGGCATTCCGGTGAAGCTGGTGCACATCAACAAGTGCCCGGTGCTGGCGCCGGCCGCCACCCTGACGGCGGAGCGCGCCGATGAGCTCGGTGTCGACCGGGAGCAGTGCCGCAAGAGCCTCAACCTGCTGCGGGCCCATCCCGAGGTGCGGGAGAAACTGGTGGAGGTGTTCAATCAGGAGTTCGCCGGCCAGAACGATGGCGATCCCGATACCCAGCTCTATGCCGGCTTCTTCGGCCACGGCGACAAGGCCAGCATGGATCTGGTGCGCGCCACCCCGGCGGATCTGCTGGGAGAGCGGGAATTTGCCTTCAGTGACTCACGCTTGCCCGAGATGCTGTTCCGCTACCGTGCCCGCAACTGGCCGCATACCCTGAGCGAAGCCGAACAAAAGCGCTGGCGCCTGCACTGCAGCGACTATTTCAGCAGCCGCTTGCCGGACTATGTCTCCCGCCTGGAAGATCTGGCCGAGCAGAACCAGGGGAACGAACGGAACTTTGCCATCCTCAAGAGCCTCTATCGCTACCTCGAAGATCTCTGATATGTGAGTGATTTCACAGTTAAATCCCTGTACGCTCCCTTGGCTCGCGACATAATGAGCAAGGGAGCCTGGTCTCCTGACAATTTGATTATTTGTATGTGGATCGGTAGGATGCCGTGCTATCGACTCTTGGGGATCGCTCGCTTGATGCATTTGGGATTATCAGCCGCCGTGCTTGTCGCCTGCAGCCTGTTGCCATCGGCCGCCATGGCTGGCGTGCGCTTCGAGGTGCCGGACTATCTGCTGCGTCTGCCTGAGCAGACCTATCGGCTCATCGAGAGCAACTTCAGCACCCTCTACCAGCAGACCGACTTCACCCCCCAGATCACCAACAGCTACTTCAATCACTCGGATCTCTACCGCTTCGCCGGTATCCCCCTCGCCATCACGCCGCAGAACGGTTTCCAGATGGAGGTGTTCGGCCAGCTCTACAACAAGTCGTCCCAGATCTACGCCCAGATGAGCGAGGATCTCTCCCTCTATCGCACCCTGCGGGTCGACATGATGGGGGATCAGACCGACGAAGTGGCCATCGGCATGGGGCTCGGCGTCCCCTTGAGCAAGCGTCTGACCCTCAAGGCGTTGGTCTCCAGCAACGAGATCCCGGGTTACGGCTCCTCCAACTATGCCATCGGCATGGAGTGGCACTTCTAGAAGGCATGAAGGCCTACCAAACACACAGAAAAAGGCTCCCGAGGGAGCCTTTTTATCTACCTGACGCAGGGTCAGCGATACTGGATCACCATACCCTGCCCGGCTTGCAGCACAACTTGCTGCCCCAGAGGCTGCTCGCTCCAGAAATCCTGACCCCCTGTCGGTACCTCAACCTCCCTTTCACCCTCGTCCCAGTTGAACAGGCAGAGCAGCTCACCGCCACCGGGCAGGGTCACATGGCCACGGGTGAAACGCATGTCATCGAAGTGGGCCGCCGGGGTACGCGCCTCGCACAGGGCTAGCAGCTTGCGAAGCTGCCCCGCCTGCACCTCGTCCAGATCCTGCAACCTGTCCCCCGCCAGCACCATGCCGCCACTCGCCACCAGGGCCGCCAGGTGGAACTGGTAATCCGCCTCGCCGGCCCCCTGGTTCGGCAGGTCCCGCAGGCAGACGCAGTCCGGATCCAGCGCCCACAGTCGGTCGTTCTGCCAGGCGCGGCAGAAGGCCTCCCTCGCTATCTGGCGAAAACGCGGGCCATGGCGCTCCACGTCATCACTCACCCGCATGCCGTGCACCAGGCCCAGGCTCGGCCAGAGGGGGGCGTTGCAGCCGAGCAGGAAGGCCCCCTCCCCGGCGCCGCGCAGCACGGCTGCCATGCCGCGGCGATAGGCCTCGACCCGGGTCGCGGAAGCGTCGTGGAAGTGGCCGCCGTGGATGGCGCCCCAGAAGTTCGCATCCAGCTTGAAGTAGTGGATGCCCCACTGCTGACGCAGGGTACGGAACACCCGCTCGAGATGGGTTTGCACCTCGGGGTGGGTGCCATCCAGCACGTACCAGGGGGTACAGCGCCAACCGCCGTAGGTGACCCGCTCGGAGGGGAGCGGCAAGCCGTCATCCCCCTTCACGAACCAGTCGGGGTGATCCTGAAACACTTGGGAGCCGGGCTCTGCGATAAAGGGGGCGACCCAGAGCGCCGGCTCGCAGCCCGCATCGCGAATTTCGCGGGCAAGCGCCGCCACCCCCTGCTCGAATTTGGCAGAGGGCGTCAGCCAGTCCCCCATCCTGGCCTGGTAGCCGTCATCTATCTGCACGTAGTTCAGGGTCGGGAAGCGCGCGGCCCGCATCGCCAGGTTCTCGCGAATGTCGTCCGCGCTCACCTCCGCGTAGTAGTGATACCAGGAGCACCAGCCGCTGGGGCGGGTCGACACGCTGTCGATCAGGCTGCCGTGCTCGGCCTCGATATGAGTCGCAAGGGTCGCCAACAGCGCCTCCCTGTCCGGTCCCTCCAGGCAGAGCAGGGCTTCGCTCTGCCAGTGCTGGCCGGGGGCCAGTGTCCGCCCCTCGCCGTTCATCAGGATCTGCAGACGGCCGCTCGGGTAGAGCCGAAACTCGCCGCCAAAGCGCCGGCAACTCGCGAACGCCAGCAGCAGCCAGCCCGAGTTTTGCTCCACCAGCAGCAGGTTGTGAACCGTGTGATAGCCCTGATCCGCCGTGATGCGATAGACGCTCGCATCCGGGCAGCGCCCGACCGGCTCGGGGGAGCGCCAGCTGCCCATGGTCTGGGCCAGCATCTGGAACCCCTCTCCGTAGATGGCCGCCCCGGGATCGATACCGAGATCGCCGTCAAACAGCAGCCAGTCGTGTACCGTCTGGGGGGCGGCGCTGGTGTTGTCCAGACGCACCCGGCACAGGGGACCGTCCCAGGCGGGGGTCTGCAGCAGTTGGGTATCGGGGGCAGGCTTGGCGGATAGCTGGCGCAATTGGGACAAGAGCGAGGGGGTCGACATGGGATCTCCTTCTTATGGATAGAATGACTCTGGCGCCATTGTATCCCCTATGGGTCAGTTGACCCTGTCCTGCGCCCCCTGCGTTCTGTTAAACTGCGACCTCGCTCACAGTTGCCAAGATGAGGCCCCCGTGCTGCTTCAACGCGCCTTGCTCTACCTTCGTGATTTCATGGTCATCATCGCCTGCCTGCTGGCCGGCAAAGCCCTGGCGGCCCTGCTGCCCTTCGCCTTCCCCGGCAGCATCATCGGCATGCTGCTGCTGTTCGTACTGCTCTCCCTGCAGCTCATCAAGCTGCACTGGGTCGAGCAGGGCGCCGGCCTGCTACTGCGCCACATGGGGGTGCTGTTCGTGCCGGTGGCGGTCGGCCTGGTGGCCTGGCTCGAGCCCCTGCGCCAATCCTTCGGCCTCATCATGCTGTGCGTGGTGCTCGGCATCGTGCTGATCCTCGCCACCGTCGGCCATCTCTATCAGAGGATGAACAAGCAATGATGTTCTGGTTTGCCATACCCCTGACGCTGGCACTCTATTTCGCCACCCGGACCCTCTATCGCCGCCTGCCCTGGCCCATCATCAACCCAGTGCTGATCCCGACCGCCGTCATCATCGCCATTCTGCTCGCCTTCAATCTGCCGCTGGATCAGTACCAGCACGGCACCTTTCCCATTACGGCTCTGCTCGAACCCGCCGTGGTGGCGCTGGCGCTGCCCCTCTACCAGCAGGCGCGCCAGATCCAGGCCAGGCTCAAGCCCATCCTCGTCTGCACCTTGGCGTCCGTGCTGATCTCGGTCTGCACGACGCTGGTGATCGGCCACGCCATGGGGGCGGATCCGGCGCTCCTGGCCTCCCTGGCCACCAAGTCCATCACCACGCCACTTGCCATGAGCGTCAGTCAGTCGCTGGGCGGCATTCCCGCCATCGCCGCCGCCGTGGTGGTGGTCGTCGGGATCCTGGGGGCGCTCATCGGCTACCCTCTACTCAAACTGATGCGGGTCACCGATCCCGAGGCCCAGGGGCTCGCCATGGGAGCCTGCGCCCACGCCATCGGCACCGCCACCTCCGCCGAGAAGGGGGTGACTCAGGGGGCCTTCTCGTCGCTCGCCATGGTGGTGTGCGGGGTGCTCACCGCCGCCGTCGCCCCCCTGCTGTTTGCGATCTACCACTGGTTGACCTGACCCCGCTCCAACCTGAATGGACAAGGGGGGATGCTGTGAACCAGGGCACAGCACCTCTCCCGTGACCTTCCATCCCTGTATCTTACCTCTCTTCTCGCCCTACCTGACCCCCGCCAGGAGCGCTCTGCCCCGCAAGGAGAGGGATCATTGGGGCACCCGGCACCTCACTCAGGCTCCAAACCGGCGCCGATAGCGGCCCATGCCCCCGCCCCTTGTGGGAGCGGCCGCACAGATTGCGCAAGACAAACGTTTCCTTTAACATCCATCGTCCTTTGCCCACCAAGGCGTGAGCGCCCTCACACATTTCAGTGCGCTTGCTCCCTACAATGGCCCCCCAATTGGCCCTTGAGGACACATTATGCATCCCCGTTTTGCCAAGCCATTCGAGACCCTGTCTGCCCCGCTGCAAGCGGCCTTGCGCCCCATGCTGGCAGACGATTTTCAGGCCCGCTTTACCCCGGCGCAAGTCGCCACCCTGAAAGCCGCCACCGGCCTTGAGGATCGCGCCCTGCGTCTGGCCCTGCTGCCACTGGCCGCCGCCTGCTCGGTCGCCCCCATCTCCAAGTTCTTCGTGGGGGCCATCGCCTGCGGCCTGAGCGGTACCTGGTATTTCGGCGCCAACATGGAATTCGCAGGCCAGGGGCTGTTCCACTCGGTGCACGCCGAGCAGTCCGCCATCTCCAACGCCTGGCTCGGCGGCGAGACCGGGATCTCCGAGATCACCGTCAACTACACCCCTTGCGGCCACTGCCGCCAGTTCATGAACGAGCTGAGCACCGCCAAGACCCTCAAGGTCTCCCTGCCGGACGATTTGAGCGAGCTGCAGGCCTTCCTGCCCCACTCCTTCGGCCCCGCCGATCTCGACATCACCGATGCCCTGATGAGCCCCCAGGCCCACGATGAGCTGGTGCTGGAAACCGACGACCCCCTCTGGCAGGCCGCCCTCGCCGCCGCCCGCCAGAGCTATGCCCCCTACAGCCAGGGCTATGCCGCGGTGGCGCTGCAGTTCGCGGATGGTCGCATCTTCTGCGGTCGCTACGCGGAGAACGCCGCCTTCAACCCCAGCCTGCCGCCGATGCAGATGGCCTGCGCCCACGCAGTGCTCAACGGCGAGGAGCTCGGCTCGGTGCGCCGCGCCGTGCTGCTGGAGAACAAATCCGGCCAGATCAGCCAAAAAGACGCCGCCCAGTCCACCCTCAGGGCGTTGGGACTGGTGGAGCTGGAGTACAAGGCCGTCTAAACCATGTCTTGAGCGTAAAAAGGGGAGCCGATGGCTCCCCTTTTTCATTTGTGTTCTAAGTACTCTGGCGCGTTGAAGTCATTGGCCAGATGCCGGCACGGGGGCACAGAGCCCCCTCCCCCTCAGGACTCCCAGACGATGGTCTCGGCCCCGCCCCAGCGCTCGCCTATCTCGGCGTACTTCTGCTCCAGCAGGTGGCGGCGGATCTTCATGGTGGGGGTCAGCACCCCGTTCTCTATGTTCCAGGGGCTCTTCACCACCAGGATGCCGCGGATCTTGGCGTGGGGCTCCAGCTGCTCGTTGACCCGGTTGCGGGCCGCCTCCAGCTGGGCGTTGACCGCGGCCTTGTCCCCCCGCATGGCGCTCTCGGCGAGCTGCACCAGGGCGACGGGCTGCGGCATGCCGTACCCGATGACGCACAGCTGCTCGATGAGGGGCTCCTGCCCCAGCATCCCCTCGATGGGCACGGGGGCCACGTACTTGCCCTTGGCGGTCTTGAACACATCCTTCATCCGCCCCGTGATGGTGAGGTAGCCCTCCTTGTCCAGCTTGCCCATGTCGCCGGTGTGCAGCCAGCCGTCGGCGTCTATGGCCTCCTTGCTGTGCTCGGGATCCTTATAGTAACCCAGCATCATGCCGTCACAGCGACAGAGGATCTCCCCCTCGTCGGAGATCTTGATGGTCACCCCGGGCCCCGCCTTGCCGACGGAGCCTATCTTGTCCGCTCTGAACGGATAGTTGAGGGTGGAGTAAGCGTGGTTCTCGGTCATGCCCCAGGCCTCGGTGATCTCGAGGCCTATGCTGTGATACCACTCCAGCAGGGCAGGCGCCACCGGCGCCGAGCCGCAGCCCAGCACCCGCGCCTGATCCAGCCCCAGCCCCTTCTGCAGCTTGCCCTTGATGAGGCCCGAGATGAGCGGGATCTTGAGCAGCAGGGCGAGTTTCTTCTGGGGCAGCTTCTCGTGGATCTTGATGCGGAACATGGCCCAGAGCCGCGGCACCGAGATGAAGACGGTGGGGCGGCAGCGCTTGACGTCGTCGATGAAGGTGTCGAGGGACTCGGGGAAGGCGATGGTGGCACCGCTGAACAGGCTGCCGCCGTAGATGTAGACCCGCTCCGTGATGTGCGCGAGCGGCAGGTAGGAGAAGCCGCGATCGGCGTCCGTCAGCGAGACCGCCTCCACCAGCTTCTCGCAGGACCAGGCGTAGCGCTCCACGCTCAGCATGGCGCCCTTGGGCTTGCCGGTACTGCCGGAGGTGTAGACCAGGCTCAGCAAAGCGTCCGGCACCTGCAGCGGTCTGTCGGGGATGGGCTCATGGGCATCGAGCAGCGCGTCCCACTGATGGGGCGCCGGCATGGTGTCGTAGGGGAAGGCGATGCGCAGCAGGTCGCCGGGCACCCCCGCCTCCTGGCTCTTCCAGTCGTCCAGCTTGCCGACGAAGATCGCCTTGGCCTCGCTGTGGCGCAGCACGTATTCGATGGTGTCGACATTGGCGGTCGGGTAGATGGGGACGCTCACATACTGCCCCATCTGCATCGCCAGATCGGCGATGAACCACTGGGCGCAGTTCTTGGAGAGCAGGGCCACCTTGTCGCCGGGGACCAGCCCCAGCTCACGCAGTGCCGTCACCATGCGCCGCGCCTGATCCGCGACCTCACCCCAGGTGAAATCGACGTATTCGCGGTGGATGGTTTGACGAAGGTAGACTCGGTCTGGCGTCTGCCGCTCCCAGTGATAGAGCATCTCGAGCGGCAGTTTGTTGGCAATGCGTGAGGAGGAGGCCATAGTTTATTCCCTGAAACAAAAGGCAAGACTCATTATTAACCTTTTGATAACACTCAGGGAAGCAGATTACTCAAACTTCTGTTTGAACTGCGAATGGGATCAAGCTTCAGCCTGTTGTTGCAGGCGTTTCCACATCTCCTGCACCAGCTCCTCGTCCTGCTCGGAGAGCTCCCCCTGCAAGATGGCTTCATTCAGGCTACGCAGCACATAGCTCTTCACATCCCGCACTAGCGTCTTGCCCTCCAGCTCGGCCCGGGCGACGGCGAGGGAGATATGACCGCGCAGGTAGCCACCCGCAAACAGCTCGTCTTCGCTGGCCGTGGCGACCATGGCGTCGATCAGTCCCAACAACTTGTGTTCAAAATCGTGAATCGTCATTTAACGCAGCCTCATTTCCGGGATTGCCGGCAAAATAATTCGGGGAGTGGAACCGCGATCCGGTTGATCGCGGCTCTCTGGCGCCAGGCCAGCCGCATCCTTGATGTCCTATTCCGGGTTGGCCACCGGGTAGATGACCTGATCCTTGTATCCTGTGGTTATGCGCAGATAACCACTTAACGACCGGTTCAGCGCCGGATCGTCGGTGTCCACCAGCAGCGGACGGCCTTCGAGGGCCGCCAGCTTGCTCTTGGTGGCGAGGACCTGAATGTGGTCTCGCCCGACGGTCCGGATCACGTCTGGACTCAGTTGCTGATTTCCGCGCCCGAACAGATGTCCCTGACCACCGATCAGGGTAATGATCAGACGGCAGCGACGGCCACGGATCCGGGTCAGGATGTCCGTGGCGGACAGATCCTGCCCGATAAGCCGGCCATTTTCCACCAGATCCACACCGAGCAGGGTATTTTCCAGACCCAGCTCCCCCATACAGGCAGCCACCGTGCTGCCGGAGCCCATCAGATAGAGGGTATCCGGCTCCATCTCCTCCACCACGCCGGCGGCGAGATCCGCGAGCACCAGCTCCTCGGACTCCCTGCCCCCCTGCTTGGTCGCCTGCACGTAGCGCAGATCCCCGGGCACCTGCATCTGGCCATAGTGACGGGCGCGCACCTTGCCGGCCCGAAACGCTTCCTCGTCGATGTCCACCACCTCGGCGTCCACCAGGCTCAGCAGCTCACCTCCGATCATCCTGGCCACCACCCGGCCGCTGGCGGCGGGGGTCACGCCGTAGACCCCGGAGTGGATCTTGCACCCCGCCGGGATGCCGAGCACGTGGCAGGACTCCCCCACGGCGGCGCAGATGTCCCGGGCTGTGCCGTCACCGCCGGCGAACAGCAGCAGATCCACCCCGGCGTCGCGCATCAGGGCGGCGGCAGTGCGGGTGTCGGCGGCGCTGCTCGGCGAGGCGGGGTGATGAAGGATGCGATGGGGCAGTCGCAGCGAGGCGGCAAGATCTGCCCCCATCTCCCCCCCGACCGTCAGCAATTCGAAGGAGGCACTCAGACTGCACAGGGGCAACAAGGCCTGACGGGCCCGCTCCTGGGCCTTGGGCACGGCGCCCCGCGCCAGCGCCTCGGCCACCACGCCGTCACTGCCCTTGAGACCCACGGCCCCGCCGATGCCGGCGACCGGATTGATAATAAGCCCTAAACGAAACATGATTCCCTCCCTCTGCTCGCCGCCATTTTATCTGTTCGGCGCTATGGGACAAGCCGGGGGCGCCTGATAGAATGCGCAGTTTCAACCGTCATCCAAAGTTCAACCAAGGTTCAATCATGCTGGAATGGATTGCTGACCCCTCCGCCTGGGTCGCGCTCGCCACCCTGACCCTGCTCGAGATCGTGCTGGGTATCGATAACATCATCTTCATCTCCATCCTGGTGGGGCGCCTGCCGGAAGCCCAGCGCCAGCGGGCCCGGATCCTGGGTCTCGGCCTCGCCATGGGGACCCGTATCCTGCTGCTGCTCTCCCTCGCCTGGGTGATGCGCCTCACCGAGCCGCTCTTCTCCGTGCTGGGGGAAGCCATCTCGGGTCGGGATCTCATCTTGCTGATCGGGGGCCTGTTCCTCATCGCCAAGAGTACCCACGAGATCCACCACAGCCTGGAGGGGGCCGCCGATGAGCAGAGCTCTGTGAGCAAGGCCGCCGGCTTCCTGTCGACCCTGGTGCAGATCGCCATCCTCGACATCATCTTCAGCCTAGACTCCGTCATCACCGCGGTCGGCATGGCGGATCACGTGCCCGTCATGGTGCTGGCCATCGTCATCGCCGTCGGCGTCATGATGTTCGCCGCCAAGGCTATCGGCGACTTCGTCGATGCCCACCCCACCATCAAGATGCTGGCCCTCTCCTTCCTGATCCTGGTCGGGGTGGCCTTGATGGCCGAGGGGCTGGATCTGCACATTCCGAAGGGCTACATCTACTTCGCCATGGCCTTCTCACTGGTGGTGGAGATGATCAACATCCGCCTGCGGGACCATCAGGACCGCGCCAAGGCAAAATAAGCCGACGCGGCTTGATGCCAAACGCTGTGCCAACAAAAAGCGCGACCCGAGGTCGCGCTTTTTTTATCTGCCTTGAATGGTGAGCGGGCTTGCCGCCAGCGATTCAGAGTGCGTTGCGGGTGGCCACCGCATCCGCCAGGTTGCGCAGCAGCACCTCGGTGTCGGCCCAGCCGATGCACGCATCCGTGATGCTCTGACCGACGGTGAGTTCGCACCCATCCACCAGATCCTGTCGTCCTTCCACCAGGTGGCTCTCCACCATGACGCCGAACACCGCCCGGCTGCCGGCGCGCAGCTGACCGGCCACGTCCTCGGCCACCAGCATCTGGTTCTTGAACTGCTTGCTGCTGTTGGCGTGGCTGAAGTCGATCATCACCTTCTGTGGCAGACCGGCCTTGTCCAACCCCTTCACCACCTCGCTCACGTGGGCGGCGCTGTAGTTCGGTTCGCGGCCACCGCGCAGGATGATGTGGCAGTCCGGGTTGCCGGCGGTGGAGACGATGGCGGAGTGACCGAACTTGGTCACCGACAGGAAGTGGTGGGGCGCGCTGGCGGCGCCGATGGCGTCGATGGCCACCTTGATGGTGCCGTCTGTACCATTCTTGAAGCCCACCGGGCAGGAGAGGCCGGAGGCCAGCTCACGGTGCACCTGGGATTCGGTGGTACGCGCGCCGATGGCGCCCCAGCTCATCAGATCCGCCATGTACTGCGGGGTGATCATGTCGAGGAACTCGGAGGCGGTGGGCAGCCCCATGTCGTTGAGATCCAGCAGCAGCTTGCGACCGATGCGCAGGCCGTCGTTGATCTGGCAGCTGTTGTCGAGGTAAGGGTCGTTGATGAGTCCCTTCCAGCCGACCGTGGTGCGCGGCTTCTCGAAGTAGACCCGCATCACAATCTCCAGCTCCCCTTTGAGCTCGTCACGCAGCACCTTGAGGCGCTTGCCGTATTCCAGGGCGGCGACCGGGTCATGGATGGAGCAGGGGCCGATCACCACCAACAGACGTTGATCTTCACCGGCCAGGATCTGATGGATGGCCTGACGGGATTCAAACACCGTAGAGGAGGCGGTCTCAGTCGCCGGAAACTTCTCGAGCACCGCAACCGGAGGCAATAACTCTTTGATCTCTTTGATACGAACGTCGTCGGTTTGATGCTGCATGACAATATTTCCTGCTAAATGACTGCGATTGAGTGATCCCAATCTATTCCTCCATCGAAGTGGTGTAAATAGAAAATTACATTCATGGATAAAGTATTTTTAAGTGGAGTCTTGCAAGTTGTCACAATGCTGCTAGCAACAGCCAGGAAAGCAGGAGGCCCGCACTGTGGCGGGCCTCCTGGATGACAACGAGCACGAGATCAGACGGCCTGGCTGATCCCCGCCAGCTTGTCGAAGTAATCCGGGAAGGTCTTGGAGGTACAGCCCGGATCGTTGATGGTCACCGGGGTGTCCGACAGGGCCACCAGGGAGAAGCACATGGCGATGCGGTGATCGTTGTAGGTGTCGATGGCCGCGTGCTTGAGGCTGGTCGGCGGGGTGACCGTGATGTAGTCGTGCCCCTCCTCCACCTCCACACCCAGCTTGCGCAGTTCGGTGGCCATGGCGTGCAGGCGATCCGTCTCCTTCACCCGCCAGTTGTAGATGTTGCGAATGGAGGTGGGCCCTTCGGCGAACAGCGCCGTGGTCGCTATGGTCATGGCCGCATCGGGGATCTGGTTCATGTCCATGTCGATGCCGTGCAGGGGCGCCTGCTCCGCCTCGATGAAGTCGTCGCCCCAGGTGATGCGAGCCCCCATCTTCTCCAGCACGTCGGCGAAGTGGATGTCGCCCTGGATGCTGTGCTTGCCGATGCCGGTGACCCGCACCTTGCCCTTGATGGCCCCCGCCGCAAGGAAGTAGGAGGCGCTGGAGGCATCCCCCTCCACCAGGAAGTCGCCGGGGCTGACATAGCTCTGGTTACCCTTGATGTAGAACAGCTTGTAGTCGTCGTGCTCGATGACCACCCCGAACTGCTTCATGATGTGCAGGGTGATATCGATGTAGGGCTTGGAGACCAGCTCCCCCTTGATGTGGATGCGGGTATCACCGGCCGCCATGGGGGCCGCCATCAGGAAGGCCGTCAGGAACTGGCTGGAGACGGAGCCGTCGATGTGAACATCGCCGCCCCAAAGCCCCTTGGCATCCACCACCAGGGGCGGATAACCATCTTTCTTCAGGTACTGGATATGGGCGCCCGCTTCACGCAGGGCATCCACCAGGTGACCGATGGGGCGCTCCTCCATGCGAGGCTCCCCCCCCAGCATGTATTCACCGGATCCCAGGCACAGGGCGGCGCAGAGCGGACGCATGGCGGTGCCGGCGTTGCCGAGGAAGAGGTTGACCGGATCCTTGACTGCGAAGCTGCGACCCAGACCGTGCACAGTGCACTCTGTCTTGTCGGCGGAGAGCTTGTACTTGACCCCGAGCTGGGTCAGGGCACCCAGCATGTGACGGATGTCATCGCTGTCGAGCAGGTTGGTCAGCCGGGTGGTACCGCGGGCCAGGGCGGCCAGCAGCAAGGCACGGTTAGAGACACTTTTGGAGCCAGGCAGATTGACTACCCCGGCCACGCGAGAGATGGGTTCCAGACGCAACGAATTCATAGACTTCCTGTACGACCTCAAATAAATCACCTGACCGGACGTTAACAGCCTCGCCCCTGCGCGGCAATACCGCGCTTGGCACAAATACGAGGCGAAGAGCACTCAGGGTCAGGATCCTCTACAAAAACAGACGCCGGGGAGTCCCCGGCGCCTCACAATGGGGAAAAACGCCTCAGCCGTGGCGCTTGGCAAAGCCGTCCATAAAGCTCACCAGAGCCTTGACGCCCTCAAGCGGCATGGCGTTGTAGAGGCTGGCTCGCATGCCACCGACGATGCGGTGCCCCTTGAGCGCCAGCAGGCCGGCGGCCTCAGACTCGGCAAGGAACAGCTTGTCCAGGGCCTCGTTTTTCAGCTGGAACGGCACGTTCATGCGGGAACGACAGGCCGCATCCACCTGGTTGCCATAGAAGCTGGAGTCGTCGAGATAGCCGTAGAGGAAGTCGGCCTTCTTCTTGTTGCGCGCCTCCATGGCCGAGAGGCCCCCCTGCTCTTTGAGCCACTCGAACACCAGGCCCGCCAGATACCAGGCGTAGGTCGGCGGCGTGTTGAACATGGAGTCGTTCTTGGCGGTGAGTCGGTAGTCGAAAATCGACGGCACATCGGCGCGGGCCTGATCCAGCAGGTCGTCCCGCACTATGGCGATGGCGAGGCCAGAGGGGCCTATGTTCTTCTGGGCGCCGGCATAGATGACGCCGAAGCGGCTCACGTCGAGGGGACGGGAGAGGATGGTGGAGGAGAGATCCGCCACCAGGGGCACATCCCCCGTGGCCGGGATGTCGAACATCTCTATGCCGTCGATAGTTTCGTTCGGGCAGTAGTGCACATAGGCCGCATCGGCGCGAAACTCCGGGGTCGGCAACAGATGGGTGATCCCCTGCGCATTCTTGGCGACCCCGTCGACGGTCTGGATGTCGCCGTACTTGCGGGCCTCGTCCACGGCGCTCGCGGCCCAGACCCCGGTCAGCAGGTAGTCCGCCTTCTTGTTGGCGCCACCCAGCAGGTTCATGGGCACGGCGGAGAACTGACCGCGGCCACCACCGTGCATGAAGAGCACCTTGTAGTTGTCCGGCACCGCCAGCAGGTCGCGCAGATCGGCCTCCGCCTTCTCGGCGACCGCCATATAGGGCTTGCCGCGATGGGAAAGCTCCATGACCGAGGCTCCCAGCCCCTGGAAGTTACAAAATTCGCGCTGGGCGCGCTCCATGACTTCGACCGGCAACATGGCGGGGCCGGCGCAGAAGTTGTAAATTTTTTGGCTCATGACGCTTTCCGTGAATGGATGAGAGTAATCGATGACTTGAACGGTTTTACACGAGAGGCCCCCGTGGGGGCAAAGGCTTTTTGGGATCTGGCGCACCCTTTTTGGGCAAACAGGCCAGGCGATGGGAGCAGAAAAGCCCTGAACGGGTCAGGGCTTGCAGAGAACATGCAGAGAAATGGCCAGCTGCTGGCATAAATACGCAGCCAGGCTCCTTTTTACAGCATCCTGTCAGGGCATCACAGCTTGGCGGTGAGCTCCGGCAGCAGGCTGAACAAGTCCCCCACCAGGCCGTAGTCCGCCACCTGAAAGATGGGGGCTTCCGGATCCTTGTTGATGGCGACGATGACCTTGGACTCCTTCATCCCCGCCAGATGCTGAATGGCCCCCGAGATGCCGACGGCGATATAGAGCTCGGGCGCCACTATCTTGCCGGTCTGGCCCACCTGCAGATCGTTGGCGACGAAGCCCGCGTCCACCGCCGCCCGGGAGGCGCCGACCGCGGCTCCCAACTTGTCAGCCAGGGCCTCGATGAGGGCGAACTGCTCTTTCGAACCGAGCGCCCTGCCCCCCGAGACCACCACCCGCGCCGCGCCGAGCTCGGGGCGCGCGGATCGCACCGCTCGCCGCTCGATAAGGCGGGTCCGGCATCTGAGATCTGAGACCGGCACTGACGAGATGGGAGCCAGATTCCCCCCTTTATCCACACCCTCGAAGGCGCTGGCCCGGATGCTGAGCACCTTGATGGACGCCGAGCTCGTCACCCGGGCGATGGCGTTGCCCGCATAGATGGGGCGCAGGAAGGTATCGGCAGATTCGATGGCCGTCACCTCGGAGATCATCTCCACCCCGAGTCGGGCCGCCACCCGCGGCAGCAGATCCTTGCCCTGGCTGCTCGCCGCCATCAGGCAGTGCCGATAGTCCCGCACCAGCGGGGCCAGCAGGGCATCCACCCCGTCATTGAGCCCCTCTGCCAGCAGAGGATGTTCGGCCAGCAGCACCCTGTCGACACTTTGCAGACTGGCGGCCTGCTCCCCCGCCTCGGTCAATCCCTGGCCCAGCAGCAAGAGGTGCACCTCGCCGCCGAGCTGCCCGGCCGCCGCCACCACGCGGGCGGCGCTGTCGGCCAACTGGCCCTGATGATGTTCGGCAATGATGAGTACGCTCATGGCAGCACCTTGGCTTCGTTCTTGAGTTTGTTCAGCAGCTCGTCCACCGAGCCGACCCGGATCCCTGCGCTGCGCGCCGGGGGGGCCATCACCCCGAGCACACGGATCTCGCTCCCGGCATCGAGGCCGAGGGCCGCAAAGGGCTGGCTCTCCAGCGGCTTGCGTTTCGCCTTCATGATATTGGGCAGCGAGGCGAAGCGCGGCTCATTCAGGCGCAGGTCCACGGTCACCACGGCGGGCAAGGGCATGCCGAGGGTCTCGAGGCCGCCGTCTATCTCGCGAGTCACCTGCAATTCTTCGTCCACCCGCTTGATGGCGGAGGCGAAGGTGGCGAGCGGCCAGTCATTGAGGGCTGCGAGCATCTGGCCCACCTGGTTGTTGTCTGAATCGATGGACTGCTTGCCGAGCAGCACCAGATCCGGCTGTTCCTGCTCGCACAGTGTTTGCAGCCCCTGCGCCACCTTGAGGGGGCTCAGGGTCTCGTCGGTCACATAGTGGAGCGCCCGATCCGCCCCCAGGGCCAGGGCGTGGCGCAGCTGCTCGGCCGCGGCCTCGGGCCCGAAGGTGACCACTGTCAGCTCGCTCGCCAGCCCGGCTTCCCGCAGCCTCACCCCCTCCTCCACCGCGATCTCGCAGAAGGGGTTGATGCCCATCTTCACATTGGCGAGCTCCACATCGGAGCCATCGCTCTTGACCCGGATCTTGACGTTGAAATCAACGACCCGTTTGACCGCGACCAGCAGCTTCATGTCGGTCTTCCTCGTACCGGTTGAGTGAGTCCATTGCGCACACTTGCGTGTTAGTGCTTACAAAATGGTTTACGTTTACGTAAACTACCATCACTACCCTAGGCCAAGTCGAGCACAGAGGCAAGATGGAACGCGAAGCAATGGAATTTGATATCGTCATCGTCGGTGGCGGCCCGGCGGGCCTCAGCGCCGCCATCTCCCTCAAGCAGCAAAGCCCGGCGCTGTCGGTCTGCCTGCTGGAAAAGGGGGCCGAGGTAGGAGCTCATTTACTCTCCGGTGCCCTGCTCGACCCCGTCGCCCTCGAGGAGCTGCTGCCGGACAGCTGGCAACAGGCCCCCCTCGGGGTGGCGGTGAGCGACGATCGGGTGCACCTCTTGCAAAACGAGCGCCGCGCCCTGCAACTGCCCGATTGGGCCGTGCCGCCCCGCATGCACAACGACGGCTGCCACATCATCAGCCTCGGCAACCTCTGCCGCTGGCTCGGCAAGCAGGCGGAAGCCCTCGGGGTCGAGATCTACCCCGGCTTCGCCGCCAGCGAGCTTATCCTGGAAGAGGGAAAAATAAGGGGGGTGATCACCGGGGATCTCGGGCTGGACAGAGACGGTAACCCCAAGGCGGATCACGTGCCCGGCATGGCTCTCTATGGCCGCTACACCCTGTTCGCGGAGGGGGCCCGCGGTCACCTCGGCAAGCAGCTGATCAAGGAATTCAACCTGGAAAACGGCCCTCAGCCGCAACACTACGCCATCGGCTTCAAGGAGCTGTGGCAGGTGCCCGCCGGCCAGTCTCACCCCGGCCGGGTGCTGCACGGCAGCGGCTGGCCCCTCAACGAGGATGGGGGCAACAAGAGCCAGGGGGGCTTCTATCTCTATCATCTGGCGGACAACCAGGTGGCGGTCGGCCTCATCGTCGATCTCAACTACCAGAATCCCTGGCTCAGCCCCTTCGACGAGTTTCAGCGTCTCAAACACCACCCCCTCATCGCCCAGACCCTGGAAGGGGGTGAGCGTATCAGCTACGGCGCCCGCGCCATCGCCAAGGGGGGCTGGCATTCGCTGCCCCGCATGCACTTCCCCGGCGGCCTGCTCATCGGCTGCGACGCCGGGACCCTGGATTTCTCCCGCATCAAGGGCATCCACACCGCCATGAAGTCCGGCATGCTGGCGGCCAGCACGGTCGCCATGAGTTTGCACGGCGGCGATGAGGGGGGTCGGGATCTGGCCGAATTCGGCGATGCCCTGCAGCAGAGCTGGCTCGCGAGCGAGCTGAAGACGGCCCGCAACTTCGGCGCCGCCCTGCATCGCTGGGGCCCCTGGCTCGGCGGGGCCTTCAACTGGCTGGAGCAGCGTCTGTTCAGCAAGTCAACGAACGGCTCCCCCCTCACCCTGCTGGACAAGGAGCCGGATTATCGCCAGCTGCGTCTGGCCAGCCGCTGTCAGCCCATCCTCTACCCCAAGCCGGACGGCAAGCTCAGCTTCGACAAGCTCTCCTCCGTCTATCTCGCCAACACCAGCCACGACGAGGATCAGCCCTGTCACCTCAAGTTGCAGGATGCGAGCATACCGGTGACCGTCAACCTGCCCACCTGGGCCGAGCCCGCCCAGCGCTACTGCCCCGCAGGCGTCTTTGAGATAGTGGAGGCCGAGCCCCTGGCCACGCAGAGCCAGCCTCGCCTGCAGATCAACGCGGCGAACTGCATCCACTGCAAGACCTGCGACATCAAGGATCCCAGCCAGAACATCGTCTGGACGCCGCCGCAGGGGGGCTCGGGTCCCAACTATCCCAATATGTGACTGGTTCTGACTACTCAAGGCCTCTGTGACATCAGGGATACTCAGCCCCAGAGAGCTATATGCCGGATCCCAGGCGGATCAACAGGATGGGGAGAGGCTGCATCATCCTCTCGTTGTCATCCTTGTCTGTTCTCCTGAGGAGAGGGCAGAAAAACGATGGCGCCGGGGCGGGATCCGCTGCTCCGACCTCGACGTTTTTTTGAGCGAACGGGCTGAACCCCCGATGAATAGGCCCTGACAAGCGCGGCGCACCCCTGTATAGTTCGCCGCATTCAGGTTGTCCATCGGCCCCGTTATGCTTTCCCAGGATCGCTCTTCCCACGATCCAAGGCCGCATGAACCTGTGCAACCATCCCTGATAACCCATGACTTCTTAAGGGGGACAGATGATCACCGCCTACATTCTCAACAACAAGGTGCTGGACATTGTCACGCTCGGGCCGGACGACATAGTCCCCGACAACACCGTCTGGCTGGATGCCTACAAGCCGGACACGGCGGAGCGAGAATGGTTGACGGGCCTGTTCCTGGAAGAGGTACCGGACAAGGAAGAGCTGGACGACATCGAGGCATCCGCCCGCTTCTACTGGGACACCGACGGCCTGCACATCCACTCCCTGTTTCCCCAGCGGATCGGTCGCGACACCAAGGGTGTCCACGTCTCCTTCACCCTGCGCCACAACCTGCTGATCAGCATCCGCGAGGATGACATCGGCCTGGTGCGCCTGCTGCGCCACTACATGCGCCAGGACCGGCTGGAGGTGGAAGATGCGCTGGACATTCTGCTGGAAGTGCAAAATTTGAAGGTGGAATACCTCTCCGACCTCATCGAGGACGGTTACAAGACCCTGGAAAACACCGCCGATCAGATCTTCGAACCGGATCAGATCAACCCCATGCTCAAGGAGCTGATGGCCCAGGAAGAGGCCAACGGCCAGATCCGCCTCTCCCTGCACGATACCCGTCGCGCCCTGCGCTTCCTCAAACGCAGCCTGCGCCAGCGCATGACCAGCGAGCAGAACAAGTGGATCGACGAGATGCTCCACGACGTGGAGTCCCTGCTGCCCCACACCCAGTTCCTGTTCGACAAGATCAACTTCCAGCTGGAGGCCTCCATGGGGGTGACCAACCTGGAGCAGAACAAGGTGATCAAGATCTTCTCGGTAGCCGCGGTGATCTTCCTGCCGCCGACGCTTATCGCCAGCATCTACGGCATGAACTTCGGCCGCATGCCGGAGCTCGCCTGGGAGTATGGTTACCCGCTCTCCCTGGTGCTGATGGTGATGTCCTCCCTCGGCACAGGTCTCTTCTTCAAGCGCAAGGGCTGGCTGTAGCCAGCAGCAAACGCAGAAACGAATCGGGGAGCCTAAGGCTCCCCGATTAATTCCCGCCGCCCCCTCACCTTGTAAAGGGCCGACCCCTGCCCCATATCCCTTGGCATCACTCACCCGATGCGGAGCAGACCGGGCCCCATGACCCTCTACCCCGAACACCGATATGACGATCACGGCCAGCTGCGCCCGCCGCTCTGGTTCTGGCCCATCGCCCTCTTGCTGACCCGATCGGTCTGGCTGTTTCTGATGGCCGGAGTCACCCGCGAGAGTGGCAGTGCCATCCTGACCCTCTTCTATCCGGATCGGATGAGCCTCTACCTCGGCCTCTTGAGCGACTTGCCCGCCATGCTGGCGCTACTCGCCTACGGCGGTACCCATCAGAAGACCCACAGCGTCCGAGCCTGGCTCAGGCGCCACAGCCGCGGCCTGCTGCTCAGCTCTACCCTGGGTGGCCTGGCGCTGCAACTGCACAGCCTCAACCTGCAGAAGTGGTCCTTCAGCTGGCCGACGGCCCTGGTGCTCATCGGCAGCCTGTGGGCACTCTGGTATCTGCTAAAGAGCCGCCAGCTGCGGGAGTATGCGGTGGATCAACCCCACGCTGGAGGTTGATCAACCCGCTGCAATCCAGATGATCAGAGACGCGGAAGGGCAGTGAGCCGCCTATTGACGGCTGACCCGGATCTGCAAAGTCTGGCGCTCGCTGCCGCTGGCCGCGCCTATGCCTGACGGATTGGCGATAGCGGCCCCCTGGCTCCCCTGGGTGGTGGAGAGCTCCCCCACCGTCAACCACTCGCCCGGCGCGCCGCTCACCTCGGTGGCGCTCTGGCCTGTCTTGATATCACCCCGCTCCAGCCGCGCCTGCTCGCTGCTGAGCGCGATCTGCACCCTGTCCCCCACCAGGGTGGCGGTGGCGTAGAGGCCGTTCACCAGCGGCACCATGCCCACCACCCTGCCCCCCTGCCAGCGGTAGAAGGTGACCGGCTGATAGGATCCCATCTGCAGCAGCACGGGGCGACCCGAGAGGCCGCGCACCTGCCAGCTGTCATTCTGAGTGCGCTGATAATTCTCTGCGCCCCCCTCCAGCAGCCACTCTCGTCTGGCGTTGTCATTGCCGATCCCCACCCCCAACTGCTGACTGCTCGAGGCCCCGTCCACCCGCCACTCGATGAGCAGGCTCTGGGGAGGTTGATTGAGCTTGGTCAGCAGGGTCTCGGCCTCCTGCAACTGGGCGGAGGTGCCGCTTAGCACCAGCTGGTTGCCCATGGCGCTCACCCCGAGATCCGGGTAGATCTCTTTCAATGTCTGCACCATGGCGTCGGCCTCGAACACCGGCACCACCTTGACCTCGGCCCGCAAGGGCTGCACCCAGAGCCAGCAACTGCACAACACCCAGCACCAACGCCATCCTCTCATCATCATTTCTCCCGCTTTTTCTGCGCCTCATTTTCTGCGCAGCCATGAATGCATCATCGACCATGGACGCCCGATTGCAATGGCCATCGCCGACACCGGGTGAAACGCCACAGTTCAGGCCCATTCGCTCGCCCTTCTCAGCGCCAAAAAGGGGATAAAAAAGAGACTCATTGAGAGACCAATCAATACAAATAAAAATGGTTATCATTTGTTGTCACAACGAGATCCCTCGGATACAATTCGGACTCTTTTTTTCGAGCAGCCTCTGATGAAGCCAGATCCTGTCGTCTCTCGCACCCCTGCCGCCATCCATCTGGCCATGCTGATCAACATGCTCTCCATGGGCAGCATGATGATGGTGATGCCCCTTGGGCCCGATCTGGTCACCAGCCTCGGCATGGCGCCGGAGCAGACCGGTTACTTCAGCGGTGGCGCCACCCTGGGGGCCGCCCTCATGGGGATCCTCGCCGCCCCCTGGCTCGATCGCTTCAATCGCAAGCCTGCCCTGCTCCTGCTGCTGACTCTGCGCTTCCTGCTGCTGATGGCCTGCGCCCTGGTGCAGGACAGCCAACAGCTGCTGGTGCTGTTCATCCTCTCTGGCTGCGTGGCCGGTCCCCTTGCCGCCATCCTGATGGCCGCCGTGCTGGACCTGGTCCCCCCGGCGGAGCGCGGACGCCGCCTCGCCTACGTGGGCATGGCGTTTTCCCTGGCCGCCATCCTGATCGTCCCCGTCGCCCTTACCCTGGCCCAGTGGCTCGGCTGGCAGAGTCCCTTCCTGCTGTTCGGTACCGCAGGCCTGCTGCTGGCCCTAGTAAGCAGCCGTCTGCTGCCCTCACTGCCGGTCACCCGCGCCCCCCAGGGTAGCGGCCTGCGTCAGTTGCTGGCCTCCCCCCTGTGTCAGGGGGCCCTCTGCATTCTCTGCTTGCAGATGTTCGGCCACTTCCTGCTGATCCCGCATTTTGCTAACTATTTCCAGTTCAACCTCGGCTTCCCCCGGGAGCAGATCGCCGCCCTCTATCTGTGCGGCGGCCTCGCCAGCATGGGCACCATGCGCCTGTGCGGCGGCTGGATAGACCAGGGCCGTGCCCAGGGCGCCATACTGCTCACCAGCCTGCTGCTGGCGCTGGTCACCCTGCTCGGCTTCGCCCTGCCGGTAGGTCTGCCCATCTATCTGCTGTTCACCCTCTTCATGGCGCTCAGCTCGGCCCGCGCCAGCACCACGCTCGCCATCACGGCAGCCATTCCTGCCCCCCATCAGCGCGCCGCCTTCATGTCATTCCAGGGCACTGTCACCAATGTGGCGGCCGGGCTCGGCAGCCTGCTCTCCGCCAGCTATCTGGTGTCAGATGAGCATGGCGCCCTGCACGGTTTCGCCGAGCTGGCCTGGATCAATATCAGCTGCGGCCTGTTGGCCTGCGCCGGCGTCTGGTTCCTCATCAGGGGACTGGAGCGGATAAAAAATAACAATAACCCCGCGTCTGGCATCGCCAGACAAGGAAGTCAGTGAGCAACCGGACCAGAAGAGCCCGGCCCAAATAACCTCTGTTTTTTCATGGAGCTTTAACAATGCAGTTGCAGCACGGCGTATTCAAACTAAACCCCATCCTGCTCTCCCTCGGCCTGATGGCCCTGCCCGCTCTGGCCCAGGCCGAGACGGTCAAGGCAAACGAGACCGTTGTGGTCACCGCCACCCAGACCAAGCACACCGAATTCACCGCACCGGCCAGCGTCTCCGTAGTGACCCGCGCCGACATCGACAAGATGAACGTGAACAACATCGGTGATGCCCTCAAGCACGTGCCGGGCGTCAACATCATCGCCACCAACCCCACCGGTCGCAACGAGATCAAGATCCGTGGCATGGGGGGCGACTACACCCTGCTGCTGATCAACGGCAAGCGCGTCAACGCCCGTGAGACCCTGGGCAGCGCCTACGGCAACGACTTTGACCTGAGCTCCATCCCCATGGCGGCCATCGAGCGCATCGAAGTCATCCGTGGTCCCGTCTCCTCCCTGTATGGCGCCGATGCCCTGGGCGGCGTGGTCAACGTGATCCTGCGCCAGGCCAAGGAGCAGACCGAAGCCGCCGTCGGCTACACCCATACCATGCCCACCAAGGGTGACGGCGGCGACGCCAACCAGGGCAGCGCCTATGTGTCCGGTGCCCTCATCGACAACAAGCTGCTCGGCAACATAGTGGTCGAAGGCTATCAGCGGGATCGCTGGAAGAGCGATCAGTCCAACAACCCTGACGCCGACGCCCTGGAAAAACGGGAAGTGGTCAACGTGCTGACCGGCCTGAAGTGGCTGGTTGCCGACAATCAGGACATCGACTTCGATCTGGGCTACAACCAGAACGACATGGACAGCTACTTCAACAACGTGCCCCGTGCCCCGACCGCACCGGCCACCCCCCACAACGTGCAGAATCTGGACCGCCTGAGCCTGGGCGTGAGCCACAACGGCCGTTGGGAACACTTCGACAGCCGGGTGCGCTACTACTTCGAGCAAGTAGACCTGATGGACGACTCCCAGCTCAACGGCGGCGCCGCCGACATCACCCAGACCAACAACACCGTCGACGGCCAAGTCAGCGGCTACCTGGGCGAGCATCTGCTCACCTCTGGCGCGGAATTCCGCAAGACCGAGCTGGAGCACAGCCGCAACATAGCCAACGGCAGCGTGGATGCCTCCCAGAGCGCCGTTTACCTGCAGGACGAATTCAGCTTCGGCGATCTGGCCCTGACCCTCTCCGGCCGTCTGGATCACCACGAGACCTATGGCAACGAGTTCAGCCCCCGTGCCTACGCCCTCTACACCCTGACCGACGAGTGGGTGATCAAGGGTGGTGCCGGCAAGGCGTTCAAGGCCCCCACCCTGGCCCAGTCCAGCGAAGGCTTCTCCACCACCGCCTGCCGCGGCGCCTGCCAGGTCATCGGCAACCCGGATCTGAAGCCGGAAACCGCCGTCAGCTATGAGCTGGGGACCGCCTACGAGAGCGATCGTTTCGGTGCCGGCGTGACCGGTTTCCACAACGACATCGAGGATCTGATCCAGAGCGATCAGTGGGGCCCGGGCTATCGTCCGACCGTCATGACCTACCTCAACGTCAAGAAGGCCCGCATCAAGGGTCTGGAGCTGACCGGCTGGGTCGACGTGCTGGACAACGTACAGCTGACCGGTAACTGGACCCTGCTGGACTCCGAAGACAAGAGCACCGGTGAAGACCTGGCCAAGACCCCGGATCACACCGGCAACCTGGGCCTGGACTGGCAGGCGAGCGACGTCGTCAGCGCCAACCTGGCCTGGCAATATGTCGGTAGCCAGATCATCAAGGTCCCTGCCCGCAACGCCCAGGCGTTCAAGTCCAAGCACTACCAGACCCTGGACGTGAACACCAACTGGAAGGTCACGCCGGCCCTGGACTTCAAGCTCGGCATCACCAACCTGACCAACACCCAGCGTGACGAGGTGGCCACCGACGCCGACTTCATCCTGGAAGGTCGTACCGTCTACGCCGGGATCGATTACAAGCTGTAATATCCCCCCTGTGGGAGCTCCGGCAACGGGGCTCCCTTTTTGCGTTTCTACTGCCCTGACATGAAAGGAGTCCTTGCGTGCTCAGATACCAAACCCGGCTGTTCTGGCTCGGTGTAGTGCTCCTCTTCCTGCTGATTTCGCTGTCACTGGCCACCGGGGCCGGTGTCTATGGTGGCCGCGAGGTCGCCGGTTTTCTCTTGGGCGACCCCGCCCTCGTGGCCGATGAAAAGCTCGCCATGATAGTCAACACATTGCGACTGCCCCGCACCCTGGCCGCCCTGGTGGTCGGCGTCTGTCTCGCGCTCGCCGCCTCCATGCTGCAGAGCGCTACCCGCAACCCCCTGGCCGAACCCGGCCTGCTCGGGGTCAACGCCGGCGCCGTCTTCGCCCTGGTCATAGGGCTCACTTATTTCGGGGTCGAGTCTGCCTACGGCTACCTGCTCTGGTCCGGCATGGGGGCCCTGATGGGCAATATCGTAGTGCTCGGCCTCGGCCTCATGGTGGGTCGCTCCAACCCCCTCAAACTCATCCTGGTGGGCGTCGCCCTCTCCGCCACCTTTGGCGGCCTCTCCAACTTCCTGCTGCTCTCCAACAAGGTGGTGCTGGAACAGTTCCGCTTCTGGAACCTGGGGTCACTCGCCGCCTCCAGCCTGGATTCCGTGCTGACGGTGCTGCCCTTCGCCCTCGCCGCCCTGCTGCTGACCCTGGCCCTGTGCCGCCAGCTCACCCTGATGCAGATGGGGGACAACCAGGCCCAGGCGCTAGGCATCCGCCCGACCCGGGTGCGCATCGGGGTGCTGCTCGCAGCCACCCTGTTCACCGCCTGCGCCATCGCCATCGCCGGCCCCATCGGCTTCGTCGGCTTCCTCGCGGCCTATTGCGCCCGCCTGGTGGAACCGGTACGCCTGTCCATCCAGGTGCGCTTCTCCGCCCTGTTCGGGGTGCTGTTCCTGCTCGCCGCGGACGTGCTGGCCCGCTGGCTGCTGCAACCGTTCGAGCTGCCCAACGGCGTCATTCTCGCGCTCATCGGTGCCCCCGTGCTGATCCTGGTGGTGCGAAGCGGTGGCTTCCGCTCCCTGCTGGCCGTGAAATAAGGAATCCTCTTATGCATGATCCTGCAACCCAGACTCTGCCCGTAGCCGGTACGGCCCTGCCCGCCGGCACCTTCTGTCTTCGCCTCGGCCGCCGTACCCTGCTGCTCGACCGCCGGGCCTGGCTCATCACCCTAGCCCTGGTGCTCGCCCTGGCGCTGCTCTCCCTGCTGGCGCTGACCCTGGGCTCGGGCAAGCTCAGCATGCTGGGGGTGATCCAGACTCTCATGGGGGAAGGGAGTCGCCTGAGCGAGGTGACGGTCTTCAAGATCCGGCTGCCGCGCATCGTCGCTGTGCTGGTGGCGGGGGCCGCCATGGGCCTCTCCGGCTGCCTGGTGCAGACCCTCATTCGCAACCGTCTCGCCACCCCGGACATGATAGGGGTCAACGAGGGGGCCTCCTTGGCCATCATCATCTTCTCCCTCTACCTGACCCTGGGCAGCTGGCCCTGGTGGGCGGCCCCCCTCGGCGCCCTGTTTGCCGCCGCCGTGCTCTATGCCCTGTGCAACAAGCCGGGGGAGCAGGGCTATCTGTTCGTGGTGATCGGCATAGGCGTCTCCGAGCTGATGAACGCCATCGGCCAGTTCGTCATGTCCACCCAGTCCCTGGTGCACCTCACCAGCCTCTATCTGTGGAACATGGGCAACTTCGTCGGTCAGGGCTATGGCACAGTGCTGCCGGTGGCCCTCATCATCCTGCTGATCTGCCCCTGGATCCTGTATCTCTCCCGCGCCCTCGGCGTGCTGCGCCTCGGCCCCGTCACCGCCCAGACCCTGGGGGTGAACGTCAACCGGGTGCAGCTCGGGGTGCTGGCCCAGGCCATAATCATGGCTGCGCTCGGCACCGCCATCGGTGGCCCCGTGGTGTTCATCGCCATGGCGGCCCCCATCCTCGCCTCCTGGCTCTCCCGGGATCGGGTGGTGCCGCTCTGGATAGCCGCCCTGTGCGGCGCCCTGCTGCTGCTGGCGAGCGATACCCTGGTGCGGGTGCTGGCCAGCCCCCACGAGGTGGCTACCGGCATCATGACCCGTATTCTCGGCGGCATCTTGCTGCTGTTCGTGCTCATCAAAGACAGGCAGAAGGCCGACTGATGCAGCCATCTATTCTGATCAATCAACGACAAGGGGCTCCTCGATGACGCTCTCCGCAAACGGCCTCCACTTCGGCTATCAGCAAAAAGCCGTGTTCCAGGACGTCTCCTTCACCATCCCCAAGGGAAAGCTGGTGGGCATAGTCGGACCGAACGGCGGCGGCAAGTCCACCCTGCTGAAACTCCTGGCGGGCCAGGAGCAGCCCCAGCGCGGGGAGATCCTGCTCAAGGGCAAGCCGCTCGCCAGCTACGGCATGAAGGCCCTGGCCCGGGAGCTCGCCTACCTGCCCCAGCGCCCCCTGGTGCCGGCCGGCATTTTGGTGGAACAGCTGGTGCAATACGGCCGCCACCCCCATCAGGGCTGGTTCAATCAGTGGAGCGAGGAGGATGCGCGCATGGTGCGCTGGGCCTGCGAGCGGATGCAGCTGGAGTCCATCTGGCATCAGAGCGCCAGCTCCCTCTCCGGCGGTCAGGCCCAGCGGGTCTGGCTCGCCATGGTGCTGGCCCAGGACGCGGACATAATACTGCTGGACGAGCCTACCAGTGCGCTCGACATAGGCCACCAGACCGAGGTGATGGAGGCCATCCACCAGATCACCGCAGCGGGCAAGACGGTGCTCATCGTTATCCACGATCTCGCCACCGCCGCCCGCTACTGCGACGAACTGATTGCGCTGGGGGATGGCGGCATCCAGGCCATGGGGCCGGCCCGGGAGGTGGTGACCAAGCCCCTCATCGATCGCCTCTACCACACCGATGTGGACATTCTGCATGCCCCCGGCGACGGTGCTCCCGTGATAGTGCCCCGCAGGCGCTCCGAGAGCATAACGGACCAGCAGCGCGCCTGACACCAGCAGTAAAAAACCGCCCATCGGCGGTTTTTTTATCTCTCATTTCTGATGTTTCATCCTCATCAAAGAGCCAGCAGGGTGAGCAGGCCTCCCGGCAGCCGCTGCCAGTGCAGGGTACAGTGCCAGCCGACGGGCAGATCCGGGGCAAGCCGGGTCTTGAGGGAAAGCGCCAGGGTCCGGGGCCCCATGGCCGACCAGCTCGCATCGAGGAAGTCAAAATAGCGCCCGACCCTGGGATAGAGCCCCTTGAACAGGCTCTCCTTGGCGGAGAACACCAGGGTCAGCCCCTCGGCCAGGCTCAGATCGGCGGCAGCGGCCCCCGCGGCCAGCCTCTCCCACTCCCCCTCATCGACGATACCGGGCCAGAGCTGCGCCGCTTGATCGGCATCGAGCCAGGCTTCCAGATCCAGTCCCAGCCCCCTCCGACCTTGGCGCACCGCGCACAGGGCCATCCCCTCCCCGAGCAGCTGGCTGTGGCTGATGCTGCCCTCCATACCCGCGGGCCAGCAGGGTGCCCTCTCTTTGCCGATGGTCACCACCCGCTCCCCCAGTCCGAAGGGGGTCAGGGCCTGGCGGGCCGCCAGCCGGCCCGCCAGAAACTCCCCCTGGCGCTTGGCCACGGCCCCCTCCAGTTCGGCGGGCAGAACCATGCCATGGGCGGCGAAGGCGGCCGGGGTAAAGGCGGGGGGATGAAAGCCGACTCTGTGGATGGGCAAGGAGGTCATCCCCGCCAGGGTCAAGGGATCGCGCTGGCGGATGAAGGCCGCAGCCTGTACAGGAGAGGGGGAAGGGAGCATGGCAACACCTCGCGATGGGGAGTCTGATGGTACCAAAACCCGGCGCGGGATCGCCACAAATACAAATAACAACGTTTCTCACTTAAAGCTGTGGTAGCATGTTCCCGCCCGTTTGGGGCCAATCAAACCGGGGGCCACACCATGCTGGCCCAGCGGCCAGCCCGGACACCCGCCGCATTCACCCATAAGGATGTAACCATGAAGATCTCCTCCCCCCTGGCCGCCGCCCTGATGCTGGCGAGCCTGGTCGGTTTCCAGGCCCAGGCCGGGACTCGCCAGGTCATCGATGCCAACGGCCAGTCCCAAACCGTCCCGGATGCCCCAGAGCGCGTCGTCGTGCTGGGTGAGCTCGACCTGGACACCGCCCTGACCCTGGGGGTGCAGCCGGTCGGCACCGTCAACGGACGCGGTCAGGCTACCCTGCCCCGCTATCTGCTGGACAAGGCGGGCAAGGAGATCACCATAGTGGGGGATCTGGACAACCCGAACCTGGAGAAGCTTATCGATCTGGAGCCGGATCTCATCCTGACCGCCCAGACCAAGCCAGAGCTGCTGACCCTGCTCAATGAGATCGCCCCCACAGTCGTCACCGGCAACTGGGGAGAGCCCTGGAAGGTCATCTTCCAGCGCAGCGCCCGGGTGCTGAACAAGGAGGCCGAGGCCAAGGCCTTCCTCGCCCAATACGATGCCCGCCTGCAGGAGGCTCGCACCAAGCTTGCCAAGCATCAAGGTGAGCAGGTGAGCATAGTGCGCTGGAACCCCAAGGGACCGAGCTACATGCACGGCAGCACCTTCGCCAGCAGCGTGGTGCAGGAGATGGGGCTGGCCCGTCCGCCCCACCAGATCGGTGACAGGACTCCCCACTCCCCAGCCCTGAGCCTCGAATCCCTCAACCTGCTGGACGGCGACTGGCTGGTGATCGGTACCCTGAGCGCCAGTGGCGATGCGGTGGATGCCATGAAGCAGGCCGAACAGACCCCGGCCTTCCAGCAGCTCGGCGCCATCAAGGGCAAGCGCTTCGGCGCCGTGGACGGGTCCCTCTGGACCTCCACCGGCGGCCCCCAGGCGGCCCTTCAGGTGATCAGCGATGTGGAGCAGCTGATGAGCAAGCCGGACGCCGCCCCCATCACCCGCTAACCTGCGAGCCACCTCGACGGATAGAAAGAAGCCCGCATCATGCGGGCTTCACTTTTATGGGTCTGTCTATGATGCTCACTCCGGCAGTGGTAGCGCCTTTCTGTCCAGCTTCCCGCTGCCTGTCTTGGGCAGAGCATCGAGCAGAATAATCCGCGCCGGCACCATATAGTGGGGCAGGCTCGCCTGCAGGCCCTTGCGCAGGGCGAGCCGGTTGAGGGTTATCCCGCTTTTCGCCTCCACATAGCCCACCAGCATGGCGTCATCCCCCTCGCCGATGAGTCGCACTGCCGCCTCCTGCACCCCGGCCTGGCGGCGAAGGCCCGCCTCCACCTCGCCGAGCTCGATGCGAAAACCGCGCAACTTGATCTGATCGTCGCGCCGTCCGAGATAGAGGAACTGGTCGCAGCCGAGCTGACGCACCCGATCGCCGGTGCGATAGAGGCGATGGGTGTCGAGGCGCAGGAAGGCCGCCGCCGTCAGGGCCGGCTTGCGCCAATACCCCTCGCACAGGGCCGGGCTCTCGATGCAGAGCTCCCCCTCCTCCCCTTCCGCCACCGGCTGCCCCGCGCCGTCCAGCACCCAGTGCCGGTAGCCCGGCAGGCTGTGGCCTATGCGGATGCGCCCATCGGCCAGCGGCATGCGCACCTCGCTCACCAGGGACCAGACGGTGGCCTCGGTCGGGCCGTAGCAGTTCCAGAGCCGCCGGGTGCGGGCGCACAGCTGCTCGGCGAGCCCGGGATCCAGCGCCTCGCCGCCGCACAGGGCGGTGAGGCTGTCACTGCCCTGCCAGCCGGCCTTGAGCAGCATGCGCCAGCAGGCGGGAGTCGCCTGCAGCCAGTTGATGGAGGAGTCCGCCGCCAGCAGGGCCATCATCCCCAGGGGATCCTTGTTGTGGCCGTTGTCCGCCACCGTCAGCCGGCCGCCGCCCCAGAGCGGCCCCAGCATCTCCAGCAGGGAGATGTCGAAGGCCGGGGTGGTGATAAAGAGCCAATGGCAGCTGGGGGAGAGACCGAGCCGCTCGCGGATCCCGTCGAGGAAGCAGAGCAGGGCCCGCCGGCTGATGACCACCCCCTTGGGCTCGCCGGTGGAGCCCGAGGTGAACATCATATAGGCGGCCAGGGCGTCATCCACCTGGGGCCAGGCGCAGGCCTCCCCGCGCAGAACCGCCTCGCTCAGAGCCTCGTTACTCACATGACTCAGGAGACGCAGGGGGCAACCAAACTCGGGGCAGCCCTCTACTTCATCACAGAGCACAGCCGAGAGTCGCGCCTGGCGGGCGATGCCTTGCAGCCGCTCCACCGGGAAATCCGGCTCGAGGGGCACAAAGCAGAGCCCGAGGCGCAGGCAGGCGAGCAGGCTGGCCACCAAGTCAGGGGTGCGGGTCAGATAGAGGCCGACCCGCTCTCCTACCCCCAGGCCACGCAGGCCGGCAGCAATCTGGCCGACCCGAGCGTCCAGCTCCCCGTAGCTCAGCCAGTGGCCGTTCATAGCGATGGCGGGGGCGAGCGGTGTCCCCCCCAACACGCGAGCCAGCCGAACGCCCAGTCCCTGTTCGCCCTGTTGGGCAATACGGGGGGGCTCCCCCCGTGGATTAATGGCTATCGCCGTGGTCATATCACCTCCTCGGGCAGGCGCACCAGCCAGTGGTTGAACAGCTGGTTCGGCGAGCCCTGCCCCTTGAGACGCTGCAGGCTCAGCGTCCCGTGGCGGGCGCCGAACGCCTCGTTGAGGGCCGCCAGCAGGGCGAGCTGTTGCACCGAATCGATGCCAAGCTCGCTCACATTCTGCTGCCAACTCGCGTGCTGGCCGCAGTGATGTTGCCACAGGGTCAGCAGTCGGCGCGCCTCTGCCTGGGTCGGCATGGCTTGGGTCGGCATGGCCTCGCCCGCCACCGGCGCAGACGCCGCCAGAGCGCCAGGCGCCTTGGCATCCGAGAGACGGGCGCTCTGGGCCAGATTGACCTCTGCCAGCCACTCCAGCTCGGCGACCCAAAGGGCCAGCACGGCTTGCGCACGTCCCCGATCTATCTGCTCGCCATCGAACTCGAGGCGCAGGTTGAGCCGGCCGCCGCGGGCGTTGACCACCAGGGACAGAGGCAGCTCCACCTTCTCCACCACGGCGCCAAACTGCGGCACCAGCTGATGGGGCTCTGGGGTCGCCGGCGGCGATGGCATGGGGTAGTTCTCGAACACGAACAGGCTCTGGAACAGGCGCGGGCCACCCCGGGTCAGGGCCGCCAGGGACTGGGTACCGTGCTGATTGAGCGCCAGCAAGTCCCCCTGCAACTGAGCGATATGCTGCGCCAGGGTCAGGTCGATGCGCCAGTCCAGGGCCAGCGGCAGGCTGTTGATATAGAGCCCGACACTTTGGGTGATCCCCTCGATGGGGAAGTCCCGGCCCGGGGTCACATTGCCCACCAGGGTCACAGGGTCGCCGCAGTGACGGGCCAGCAGCCGATGCCAGGCGTACTGGGCCAAGAGACCGGCGGTGACCCCCAGCTCGCGGGCCCGGCTCTCCAGGCGTCCGGAGATCTCCGGGGCCAGACCCTGGCCGCACACAGCAGGGGTCTGCTGGGTGAGGCGTCCGCTCAAGCCAGGTTCGAGTACCACCCCGAACAGGGTCGACAGATCGTTGGGCTTGGCCAGCAGATCCCCGCGGCCCTGCCAGTAGGCGGCGCTAGTGGCCGTTTCGCTCGCGATATGGCGGCCGAAGGCGAGCCAGGCAGTATCCGGTGTCACCTCGGACGCGGTCCCTTGTGTCATTGACTGCTGCATCATTGACTGCTGATAGTGGCGATGCACTGAACCCAGCAGCACGGGGCCACTCCAGCCATCGAGCACGGCGTGATGGGCGCTCAGGATCACCTTGTGGTGATCGGGGGCCAGTTTGAAGCAGGCGATGCGCAGCAGGGGAGCCTGATCCAGCGGTATGGGTCTGTCCAGATCCTGCTGACGATAGGCCTGAACCCGTGCCTCGGCATCTCCAAGTCCGGACAAGTCCTCATAGTGGAAGGGCAGCTCGGCCCTCGCCATGATGCGTTGCAGCGCCACCCCGTCCGCCAGGACGAGGCCGACTCTGAGCACGGGCCAGCGGGCGAGCTGGGCCTGCCAGGCGACGCGATACAGGGCCACGTCCAGCGCCTGCCGATAACTCATCTCGGTTTGCAGGTGATAGGCGCTATCCGTGGGCACCAGGACCCTGTGGTGCAGCATGCTCTGCTGCAGTGAGGTCATGGGCAAAAGGGTCTCCACCTCGCCGCCAGCCTCTGCCTCGTCCAGCACCCTGTCCAGGGTGGATTGGGTCAGGGCCAGTCCCGGGAAGTCGCTCGGGGTGCGGCGCGGCTTGGCTTGCGCGCAGCAGGCGTTCACCAGGGCCTCGATATTGGCCGCCAGCGCCGCCATCAGGGCGTCGCTCGCTTCCTGGTTGAGGGCACCGACCTGGCGCAGGGTGAGGCAACCGCCATAGACGCCGCCGTGCAGGCTGATGAGCTCGCGCGGCAGGTTCTGTGGCGCCGAGGGTTGGCCCGGCGCCACCGGCAAGGGCTGCAAGGGTGCCGGGATGCCTCTGTGGGAGACCCCCAGGTAGTTGAAGACGATGGCGGAGTGAGGCAGCTCCTGACCACTAGGATGGTGCAGGCGCAGGGCGTTGAAGCCCACCCCCTTGTCCGGCACGGCCCGCAGCCGCTCCTTGGTGTCGCAGACGAGATCGCTCCAGGAAGGGTTATCGGCCAGCGCCAGGGGATAGGTGCTGGTAAACCAGCCGAGGGTACGGCTCACATCCAGCTGCGGATCGATAACTTCACGGCCGTGCCCCTCCAGCATCACGCACTGCTTGGCGCCATAACCCAGCTCGCTCAGGGTGCGGGTCAGGGCCGCCAGCAGCAGATCCGGTACCTGGGTCAGGTGGGCCTGGTTGGCCTCATCGATGAGGCGGATTGTGGTCTGCTCATCCAGACGCAAGAGACTCGCGGCGGCGCGGCCATCGGGGGCGCGCCGGGCCTCCAGCAAGCCTTGCTCGCTGCCTTCCCCCTGCCCCAGCCAGAACGCCAGCTGGGCGGCTTCGCGGGTCGCGTAGGCGGCCAGCCCCTCTCCCCATTGGCGGTAGCTGCTGCCCTTGGCAGGCAAGGTACGGCCCTCGGCAAGACGGACCAGGTCTTCGGCCAAGATGCGCCAGGAGACGGCGTCGATGACCAGATGGTGGAAGGCGATAAAGAGCCCCTCCACGGGCTCGGCATCCGCCTTATTTTCGAGATGGTTCGCGAGATTGCTGAGTCGTGCCCAGGCCAGGGTCTGGCCCTGCTCGGGGGCAAAGTCCCCCTGCCACTGGGTCAGGCGAGCCTGCAGCTCGGCCTCGTCCAGCTCGGCCGCATCCAGCCGATGCAGGGGCGGCAGCGCCAGCTCGGGCAGATAACGCTGACCGGTCGGGGTGACCGCCAAACGCAGGGCGTCATGGTGGGCGAGCAGGGTGCGCATCCAGCCCATCAGGGCTTCGTCGTCTATGCCGGCTGGCAGGCGCAGTATCACCCCCTGGTTCCAGTGACCAGACTTGGCAAAGCCCTGCTCGAAGAACCAGCGCTGGATCGGGTGCAGCGGGAATTCCCCTTCCAGGATCCCTTGCTCCGTCTGGTGGCTGACCGCCTGCTGCTGACCGAGCTGGCGGCAGAGACGGCGCACCGTCTTGGCCTCGAACACGTCCTTCACGCTGCAGTGCAGGCCGGCGTCTCGCAAGCGGGTGGTGAGCTGGATGCTGAGGATGGAATCGCCCCCTAGGCGGAAGAAGTCATCCTCCACCCCGAGAGGTTGTTTGAGCACCGCCTGCCAGATGGCGAGCACGGTCTGCTCCAGCTCTCCTTGCGGCTCCCCCTTGCTCTCCTGCCAGCTGATGGCGGGCAGGCGGCGCAGGTCCAGCTTGCCGTTGGGGGTAAGCGGCATCTCGGGCAGCCAGCAGAGGCGCACCGGCACCATGTATTCGGGCAGGCACTCGCCGGCCCGTTGCAGCAGGGCCTCGGCGTCCGGCTCGGTCGCGCCGGCTTGCAGGCAGGCATAGGCCAGCAATCGACCCTCTTGCACCACCACCTTGATCTGGCGGATAGCAGGTTCAATGGCGGCAATCTGGGTCTCTATCTCGCCGGGCTCGATGCGATAGCCCCGCAGCTTTATCTGCTCGTCGATGCGCCCCAGGTAGTTGAGGTTGCCGTCGCGGCGTCTGAGGGCCCTGTCCCCGGTGCGATAGAGGCGATGAACACGGGTGCCTGCGCCACTGACCAGGGTGCGCTCGATAAAGGCTTCTTGGGTGCGCTCCGGCAGATTGAGGTAACCGCGGGCGAGGCCGAGACCGGTCAGGCAGAGCTCGCCGGGCACCCCCACAGGGCAGGGGTTGCCCGCCTCGTCCAGGATCACCGCCTTCAGGTTGTCTATGGGCTGGCCTATGGTGATGGGCTCACCCGGACGCAGGCGCGCGCAGAGCGCGGTCACCGTGCATTCGGTCGGGCCATACATGTTGTAGAGCGCGACCCGGTTGCCCCAGCGCTCCACCAGGGCGCTGGGACAGGCCTCGCCGCCGAAGCCGATGGCCTTGAGGGAACCGAGATCCGCCGGTGGCAGCAGGTTCGCCAACAGGGCCGTCGGCAAAATCATATGGCTGGCGCCCTTGGCCATGGCGGCGGCGATCACCCCCTCCCCCGGCTCGCCGAAGTGCAGGGCGGCGCCGCAGTAAAGGGGCAGCAGGGTGGTCATGTTGCCCGCATCGAACGAGAGGGACATGCAGTTGAACATGGCGCCACTGGCGTCGAGCGCGATACGCGCCCCGTGATCCGCCATCAGGTTGACCAGGCTGCCCTGCTCCACCATGACGCCCTTGGGCAGGCCGGTCGAACCCGAGGTGTAGATGATCTGGGCCAGCATGGAGGCATCGCGGGAAACGGCGGGAACGCTGGTCGGCATCTCATCCAGCGCCAGCCCGTGCAGGTTGTGGTACTGGGCACCCGTGCCCACCAACGCCTCCCCAAGACGTGCGTCGGGCTCGCCCCCCAGCACCAGGCTGATGGCCGCATCGCTTAGGATGTGGGCCAACCGCTCGGCGGGATAGGCGGGGTCGAGCGGCACATAGGCCGCCCCCACCTTCCAGCAGGCCAGCAGGCCAATGACGAAGGCCGACTCCCGCTTGGCCTGCAGGCCGATGGCGGCGCCCGGGGTCACCCCCTGGGCCAGCAGCCAGTGGGCGAGCCGGTTGGCTTCGGCCTCCAGCTCCCCATAGTTCAGGCTGCGCGCCTCATCGCTTACCGCGAGGGCCGAGGGCTTAGCCGCCACCTGACGCTCGATATGGCAGAGCAGGGTGTCGCGGCTCGGGTAGTCGACGGGCAGGCTCGCGAGCTCCAACCCCAGGGCTGCGTCGTCCATGCCCGCTTCCAGGGGCAGTTGCCAGATATCGGTCTCGGGGGCCGCCACCACGGCGCGCATCAGGTGCAGCAGGCGATCGGCATAAGCCTGGATGGTCTCTCGCTCGAACAGGGCGGTGGCGAACAGCCAGTCCACCCGCACCGAGTCCATCAGCTCGGTCACCTTGACCGAGATGTCGGTCTTGGCGGGCAGCACGGGGGAGGTCTCCTCCACCAGCTCGCAGCCGGGGATGAGATCGTTGAAATCCACCTTGGCCTGATAGACCAGCATGATCTGGAAGATGGGGTTGATGGCGGTGGTGCGATCCGCGCCTATGGCCTCGGCCAGCGCCTCGAAGCGATAGAGCTGATGGTCAAAGGCAGCCAGATCTTCTTCCCGGCACTGCTGCAAATAGTCCACGAAGCTCGGTCGCCCCTCCAACCGGGTGCGCAGCACCAGGGTGTTGACGAAGAAGCCCACCAGAGACTCAATCTCGTGGCGCTCGCGGTAGGCGAGCGGGGTGCCGATGACCACCTCCTTCTCTCCGCTCTGGCGCACCATCAACAGGGCGAACAGGGCGTGCAGACCGATGAAGTTCGAGGTGCTGTGACGCTGGCACAGGCGCTTGAAGCTGTCCCACAGATCGTTGTCTATGGTGGAGAAGACCAGCTCGCCGCCGCTGCCCTGATGGGCGGGACGGGGCTTGTCGAGCGGCAGGCCGTGCACCTCCGGGCTGCCCCCCAGGCGGTCCACCCAGAACGGCTTGAACTCGGCGTGATAGTCGAGAAAACGCGGGGAGTTGAACCAGTGGGCATAGTCCAGGTAGTTGAGCGGCAACTCGGCCACCTGCAGGGGTTCCCGGTTCTGGTGGGCGAGGAAGGCGCGCTTCAAGTCCGCGAACATGTTCTTGACCGACCAACCGTCGGAGATGATGTGGTGCTGGGTGATCAGCAGCACATGTTCATGCGTCCCCAACCGGATAAGGTTGACCCGGCTGAGATCCCCTTTCGTCAGCGAGAAGGGGCGCCCTATCTCTTCGCGCACCCGGCGCGCTACATAGGCCTCGCGCTCGGCTTTTGTGGCCGAGCTCATATCCTCAATCTGCAGCTTGAACGGGACATGGGGCAGGATCTCCTGGGCCCCCCTGCCCGCCTCGTCCTTGACGAAGCGGGTGCGCATGCTGGGGTGGCGCGCAAACAGGTGATCGATGGCAAACTCCAGGGCGGCCGTATCCAGCTCGCCGCGCACCCGGAAGTAGACCGGCATGTTGTAGAGGTGGGAGGCCTCTTCGTATTGCTCGATAAACCAGAGCCCGCTCTGGGAGGAGGAGAGCGGCCCCTGCAGGGTGCGCTTGGCCTCCTCAGAAACCGCGATGGGCGCCTCGAAGGCGGCGCGGGCGGCCAGGCAACGCACCAGCTCATCCTTGTGGGCCTTGATTTGGGCGCCGATGGCGGGGGTCACCGCCTCCTTGCTCGACTGGGAGATGAGCTGCCCCTTGTCGTTCAGGGCGAGTTTGACCCCCTGACGTTCCAGCTGCTTGAGCAGCGTGATCATGTTGTTCATCTGTCTTTGAGCCCTCAGGCGCTCAGGGTGGCGCCGCCGTCGACGACCAGATCCTGCAGTGTGATGTGGCTGGCCAGATCCGAGGCCAGGAAGAGGACCGTGTGGGCTATCTCTTGCGCCGTCGCAATCTTGTTAAGCGGTATGCCGAGCTTGAACTGATCCGGCAGCCCCTGGATGGTACGGGCCATGGCTCCTTCATCCGGCAGCATGCCGCGCAGCATCTCGGTATCCGTCGAACCCGGCGACACCAGGTTGACCCGCACCCCGAAGGGGGCCAGCTCCAGCCCCACCGTCTGGGTCAGGCTGGTGACCGCCGCCTTGGAGGCGCAGTAGGCCGCCATCTGCATGCGCGGCACATGGGCGGCGTTGGAACCTATGGTGACGATGGCGCCGCGGCGCTGCTCCTTGAAGTGGGGCACCAGGGCCCGCAGCAGGTAGAAGACGCCGCTGGCGTTGACCGCGAGGCAGTCGTCCCAGTCGGCATCGCTCAGGGTTTCGGTGGGGCCGAGGCGCAACACCCCGGCCCCGTTCACCAGCACGTCCAGCCCACCATCTGCCAGCAGTTGCGCGCAGCAGGCATTGACCGCCCCCGAGTCACGAATGTCGAGCACCCGGGTTGCGAAAGGGTAATCGGCATAAGGGAAGGCCAGATCCAGCCCCACCACGGAGGCGCCGGCGGCCACGAACTGCTCGGCCACCTCACGCCCTATGCCTCGGCCGGCACCGGTCACCCAGACCCGCTTGCCACTGAAATTGATGTTCATCATCTGTTCGCCCTTCATCACCACACCATCTCCACGCTCTCTTCATCCTCGGTCAGCTTGCCGTCGAGGAAGCGGCAGAAGTCGTCGAGGCGCGGATGATCGAAGACATCGGAGACCTTGACCTGCACCCCGAACTCGGCGCCGAGTCGGTTCACTATCTGTATGGTCTGCAGGGACTGGCCCCCCAGCTCGAAGAAGTTGTCCGCCGGCCCCATGGTGGCCAGCCCCAGGATCTGCTGCCAGATGGCGCCGACCCGGTTCTCGGTCTCGCTGCCGAGCGTCAGGGCTTCACCACCCGCCTGGTACTGGGCCAGCAGGCCCTTGCGATCCAGCTTGTTGGAGCCGGTGCGAGGCAGCTGATCGTAGTGGCGATAGTCGGTGGGGATCATGGCGGCGGGCAGCACCTTGGCGAGCTGCGCCTTGATGACCCGGCTGTCACGCTCGGAGCCGGCCACGAAGGCCACCAGCCGGCGCACACTGCCCTGGCTGATCCCCTGCACGCAGGCCTCATCCACCCCGGGCAGAGCCAGCAGCTGGGCCTCCACCTCGCCGGGCTGGATGCGATAGCCACTGATCTTGAACTCGTTGTCACGACGGCCCAGATAGACCAAGCGACCGGCCACCCAGCGCACCCGATCGCCGGTGCGATAGACGGGCAGGAGCTCGGCACCAACACGCAGGGTGCCGAAGGTGCCTTGCACGCCGCCGACGTAACCGTTGGCGAGTTGCGGGCCGAGCAGCACCAGCTCCCCTTCCTCGGCAGGTTGCTCCCCCGCCCCCAGGATCAGCGCCTGCATGCCGGGCAGCGGCAGGCCGATGGGCAGCTGGGCCTGGGCGGGATCCTCGCCCTGCAGCTCCTGAGTCGTGACCACGACAGTGGTCTCGGTGGGGCCATAGGTGTTGAACAGGCGCACATCGGCGCGTCCTTGACGCTGCCACTGGGCGAGCTGCTCAGGGTAGACCGCCTCACCGCCTATGATGACGGTGGCCAGGTTGGCCGGAATGTGGGCCTGACCGGCGCCCAGCGACACCACCCACTCGTTCCAGAAGGCGGTGGGCAGGTCCAGGTGGGTGATCCCCATCTCCTCCACCCCGGCCGCGAAGGTCGGCATGGATTCGAGCAGGGCGTCGGTGCGCAGCACCAGGGTCGCGCCGGCGCTCAGGGTGGCGAACACCTCCTCTATGCTGGCGTCGAAGTTGAAGGGGGCGAATTGCAGCATGCGCGCCCCCTCCCCCAGGTGATAGCGGCAACGGGCGGCGGCGGCGAAGTGATCCAGGGCGCCGTGGCTGACCGCGACCCCCTTGGGCAGGCCGGTGGAACCCGAGGTGAACATCAGGTAGGCCACGGCGTTACCATTGGCCGGCTGGCAGAGGCGATCCCCGCTCACCAGATCCCCGGCCAGCAGGGTGCGGCCATCGAACAGGCTGGCCAGCTTGTGGCGATACTCCGCCTGGGTGATGAGGGTCTTGACCTCACCGATGCGCAGTATATGGCCCTGACGTTCCAGGGGCTGCTCGGGGTCGAGGGGCACATAGACGGCGCCCGCCAGCAGCACCGCCAGCTGGGCGAAGATGGCCTGGGGGGAGCGTGCGAGCATGACCCCGACCCGCTCACCGGGTTGCACACCTGTGTTTTGCAGGGCCGCGGCCATCTGCTCGGCGCGGGTCAGCAGCGCCTCGTAGCTGAAGCGGGCCTCCCCCTGCTCCAGCGCTATCTTGTCCGGGGTCTGGGCGGCGAAGTGGCAGAGGGCATCCAGCACGGGGCGAACATGGATCACTTCATGGGCCGGCCCGGTGATCAGGGCCCTGGCCCGCTGCTCGGCGAGCCAGTCGGCCTTGAGGGTACCCAGCGTCAGAGTCGGCTCGGCGAGCCAGCGCCCCAGCAGGGTGAACAGGGTGTCGGCGATGCGCGCCAGATCGGCGGCCTGATAGCAGCCCGGGTTGGCGTCCAGATCCAGCCTCGGCTGGCCATCGGCCCCCACCTGCACCTCTATGGTGAGATCTTCCACCGGGCCGGCGCTGATGTTGAGGATATGGGCATTGAGCGGCCCGAAGCGGCGGGCATGGTCGAACGGCATGATGTTGACCAGGGGGCCAAACAGGCGCTTGTCACCCCCCACCAGGCCAAGGTCGCGGCGCAGCAGCTCATAGCGATAGTGCTGATGCTTGCGCACCCCGCGCTTGGCCTTGGCCACGGCGCTGGCGGCAACCGCCAGGCTCATCTCCTCACCGAGCTCGAGGGCAAGCGGGGTGATGTTCATCTGCATGCAGGGCACGGTCAGGGAGGCTGAGCCGATGCGGTTCATCATCATGAGGCCAAGCAGGGTCTTCTCCTGACCGCTCGCCAGCGCCAGCTGGGCCGAGAGACCTGCCAGCAGCAGATCCGGCCAGCTCAGCTTGTTGTCATCGGCAAAGCCCACCAGGGATTGCCAGAGCGCCGCCGGCAGGGGGCGGCTCTCGCGTATGAACTCGGCGGCGATGGGGGCGCGGGACTCGCTGAAGGATTTCACCTCTGGCCAGTCTTGCAGCTGCTCCTGCCAGAAGGCACGGGCGGTGGCGTTCTTGCCACTCTCCTCCCGGGCCAGCTCCTCGGCCAGCACCTCGTCCAGCAGGCCGAACGGGGACGGCGACAGCATGGCCCCCTCCAGCCCTTCTCCATAGAGCTCGGCGATGCGCTGGAACAGCAGGGTGGTGCCAAAGCCGTCGAGGGCGATATGGTGCACGCAGCTGTAGAGATAATCCCGCTCGAGCCCACGCAGCAGGGCGAAGCGGCAGGGGGATTCAGTGGTCAGCTCGAACGGGCGGCGCAGATCCGCCCAGGCCCAGGCACGGGCCTCTGCCTCATCACCGCGCGTCAGGGTTATCTCGCAATAGACGGGGGCCAGGGTGTGGCTGACGAAGCAGACCTCATCGCCATTGTCCTCGAAATGGCCCTGCAGGGCCTCGCACTCCCCCACCGCCTGGGCGAGGGCCGCGGCCAGCACGGCACCGTCCACCTTGCCATCGAAGGCGATGCACTCGGCGGTGTTGAACATCGCCTTGTCGTCGTTGAGCAGATGACCGGACCAGAGCCCCTGCTGGGGAATGGTCAGTGGGAAGCGGCTCATTGCGCCACCTCCAGGGTCTTTTGCTCGGCCAGCTTGGCATCGATGAGACGCCACCAGCCGTTCAGGGTCGGCTTCTTGGCGAGATCCACGAAGCCGAGCTCCACCCCGGCGGCGCGCCACTCGGTGAGCAGGGCCATGATGCGTACCGAGTCGAGGCCGTAGTCGATGAGGTTCTCGTCCGCGTCGAACTCGGCTTCATCCTCATCGATGTGGCTCAGCAGCCGGGCCTTGAGTCCCTCATATGTCAACAAGGGGTTCTGCCCTTCTGCTTGCGCCGCCTTGGCGGCTGGCGCCATGGCCAGCACCTCTTCGCAGGGGATCACCTTGCCGCAGCGGGTCGCCACATAGTCCAGCGCCATCTGGTGATCGGCCTGGGAGAAGTCCGCTACCCCGTCCGCCAGGAAGAAGGGCTGGATGTCGCGCATGAAGGCGTCGCAGGCGGTCATCATGCAACCGATGTGGCCGTAGATGCCGCCGATGATCAGCTGATCCCGCCCCTGCTCTTTCAGCAGTTGCTCAAACTCGGAGCGCTGGAAGGCGCTGTAGCGCCACTTGACCAGCACCACGTCGTCGCTCTCCGGACGCAGGGGGGCGACCACCTGTTGCAGCTCGGGGCTCTTGTTCAGACCCGGGCCCCACATGTCGTTGAGCAGTGCTCTATCCTCGGGAGCCTGATCCTTGGGCTGGGCGGTGTAGTAGACGGGGATGCCGAGGGCCTTGCAGTGGCGGCGTACCGCCACCAGATGTTCGGTCAGAGCCTTGATCAGCGGGCTGTTCTCGCCATAAAACGCGGTGAAGTACTCCTGCATGTCGTGGATGAGCAGGGCGGCGCGTTTGGGATCCAGGGTCCAGCTGACCTTGTTGTCCTTCCATTGGCTGGGCATGGCGTAGTTGTTCAGGGTTGGGATAGCCATAACGTCATGATTCCTTTTAGTTTTAAACTGTTGTCATCGGCAGGCTGTCGCCTGCGAGGGATTGCGCGATACGGGCGCGCAGTCCCTGCTTGTCTATCTTGCCCACCGCCGTCATGGGGAGGGCGTCGAGGATCTCGAAGCGATCCGGCAGCTTGAACTCCGCCACGCCGCGGGAGCGCAGAAACTTGCGCAGGGCCAGCGCCTTGAGGCCGGGTTCGGTGGCGACGATGAAGGCGCAGCTCTTCTCCCCCATGGTGCTGTCCGGCATGGAGACCAGGGCCACCTGGGTGATGGCCGGGTGGTGCAGCAGCTGATTTTCCACCTCTTCCGCCGCTATCTTCTCGCCGCCCCGGTTGATCTGATCCTTCTGGCGCCCCACCACGGTGAGGTAGCCGTCTGCATCCTGTACCACCAGATCGCCCGAGCAGTAGAAGCCATCGGCATCGAACACCCGAGCGTTGTGAGCCGGGCTCTGGTAGTAACCGCGGAAGGTATAGGGGCCACGGGTGTGCAGGGCACCGGGCTGACCGGGGGCAACCGGGTTGCCCTCCTCGTCCAGCACCCGCACCTCGTCGTCCGGGCTCATGGGGCGGCCCTGGGTGTGGATGATCTTCTCATCCGAATCATCCAGCCGGGTGTAGTTCACCAGGCCTTCCGCCATGCCAAACACCTGCTGCAGGCGGCAGCCGAGCAGGGGTTCTATCCTTCTGGCCACCGCTTCACCGAGCTTGGCGCCACCCACCTGCAGCAGCGAGAGGCTGGCAAGCTGAGCCCGCACGGACGGGTCGGCCTCGGCGGCCTGCAGCCAGAGGGAGACAGCCGGCGGTACCAGGGAGCAGAGGTTGACCTGGTGGCGCGCGATCAGCGGGAAGCAGCTGATGGGGCTGGGGTCTTGTGCCAGCACCACGGCACCGCCTGCCTCGAACACCCCCAAGGCACCTGGGGAGCTCAGGGGGAAGTTGTGGGGGGCCGGCAGGGCGCACAGGTAACGGGTATGGGGGCCAAGCTCGCAGATCTCATTGCTTCTGCGCACGCTGTAGAGGTAGTCGTCGTGGGTACGGGGGATCAGTTTGGGGGTACCCGTGCTGCCGCCGGAGAGCTGGAAGAAGGCCACCTCGTCCGCAGGGCTTGGGCCGAAGGTCACCGGCTCCCTCTCATCCAGCTCCGCCAGCCAGTGGGTCAGCCCCAGCTCGCCCGCGTCTCCATCCAGCAGCACCAGTTCGGCGCCGATCTGTGTCAGCAGCTCGCTCTCGCGGCCTTGTGTCTCGAACAGAGGGTGAGCCCGCGAGCCGATAAAGAGGCGGGGCCTGATCTGCTCGGCATAGGAGGAGAGCTCCAGCCGGTTGTGGCTGAACAGGGCGTTGACCGGTGCTATGCCGACTTTGAGCAGGGCAAAGAACACCAGGTAGAACTCGGCCACGTTCGGCAGCTGCACCAGAGCGGTGTCGCCGACCTGGAAACCCTGGCGGGCGAGGCGTGCCGCCAGCCGGGTCGAGCCCGCATCCAGCTCCCCATAGGTGAAGCTGCGCTCGCCGCAGATGACGGCCGTGGCCTCGGGCGCCAGCGTGCACTGACGGGTCAGCATGGCGGTCAAAGACTCACCGCGCCAGTAACCCTTGGCGCGGTAGGATGCTGCCAGCGCCTCTGGCCAGCGAGTGTAGGGCAGGAAGTGGTTGTGAGTCGTCATAGGGCCACCTCGGTACCCAGCCCCAGTGCCTTGAGCATGGTGCCGAGCTTGGTGCCGGTCTCGGCCCACTCCATGGCGGGATCCGAGCCCGCGACGATTCCGGCACCGGCAAACAGCTCCACGTGATGGCCGTCCAGCACGCCACAGCGGATCACCACGGCCCACTCGCCGTTGCCCTGGCTGTCACACCAACCGACGATGCCGCTGAACAGGGCGCGCCTGAAGGGCTCCTGCTCGCGGATGAACTGGCGGGCCAGATCCGTGGGATAGCCGCACAGGGCCGGGGTGGGATGCAACTGGCAGGCCAGGGATAGCACAGACGCCTGCTCCCCGTGCAGCTGACCCGCGATGGGAGTCCCCAGATGCCAGAGGGTATCCGTGCTCATCAGGGAGGGCTCGGTCGGGATGGCCAGCTCCCGGCAGTGGGGGGCCAGCACCCGACGGATCTCGTCGATCACCAGGCGGTGTTCGTGCTGATCCTTGCTCGACGCCAGGAGCGCCCGGGCCACCGCCTCATCCTGCGCTGGCTCGCTGCCACGCTTGGCAGACCCCGCCAGGGGATGGGTAAAGACCTCTCCCGCGCTCACCCGCAGCAGCAACTCCGGGCTGGCGCCGAGCAGGCGACGACCCTGGCCGAGCGGCAGGGAGAAGTGGAAGGCATTGGGATTCTGGGTCATCAGGCGTGCCAGCACCTGCTCGGGATCCGCCGGCCTGCTCAGTTGCAGGGAGAGTTTGCGCGACAGCACCACCTTGGAGAGCCGGCCCTGTGCGAATGCATCGAGAGCCGAGCTCACCGAGGCCTTGAACTGGGCGGCCGCCGGGGTGCTCTGCACCGAGATCACCTGATTGTGCTCTGGGAGGCTGGTCGCCGGGGCATTTCGCTCCCCCCGCTCGTAGCGGCCGGGGACATAGAGACATGAAGCTTCGGCGGGGTCGAAGGCAAAGGCCCCGATGAGCAGAGGATTCTGCTGGCCGGCGGCCTGCGCCGCTGCCAGGGCCTGCACTATCTGCCGCTCGAGCAGGGACCATTCACAGGCGGGGGTGCTGATGGGTTGGCCGAGATCAAAGGCGCGAATGCAGCCCTGACTCGAGGTAAACAAGAAATCGGGCGGGGATCCGGCCTCGGCTGGCGCACCATCTTCCATTACTAGAGTATTCACGCTACACCCTCAAACATGAGTCAAAATGATAATCGTTATCAATTGCTTTTGAGCGGCGGTAAAATACTCGTCCCGAAAGAGCCCGGTCAAGGGGATTTTTGGGCGGTAAAACTGGAGTCTGTTTGTGGATATTGGCGGCTTCAGGCCAGCACTGGCCTGGCGTGATGGGCCTCACGCGGGTTACTCGAATGGCCAGGGATTGCTATCCCCATATGGGGGATGCGACAAAAACGGGATCCCGGGGCCGGACTGGCGGTCTCGCCGCTTTGCCCCTAAGATGGCGCCATCACCCGTTATCGCCCTGCTGATGGAAACCTTTCATGCTCAAGCGTCTGTTATTGCTCCCCTTTGCCCTGCTGCTCGCGGCCTGCTCCTCCCTGACCCAGTACAGCGTCAGCGAGAGCGAGATCAACCAGTACCTCAAAGACAAGGTCGCCTTCCAGAAGGAGATAGGCATCCCGGGGATCATGTCGAGCCGGATCAGCCTGGACGATCTCACCAGCCGCATCGGCCGCAGCCGCGCCGATCGGGTTGAACTGGATGCCGCCGGGGATCTGCAGGTCGCGAGCCCCCTCGGCAGCCAGCAGATGAAGGTACGCCTCTCCCTGAGTGCCCGTCCGGACTATGCGGCGGATCAGGGCGCCATCTACCTGCGGGATCTCGAGCTCATCTCGGTCAAGACGGAGCCTGCCGACGTGGGCGCCGCCCTCACGCCCTTGCTGCCGACCTTCAACCAGTCCCTCTCCCTCTTCCTCTCCCAGACGCCGGTTTATCGACTCGATGGCAGCCGTGCGAATGAGGCCAGGATCAAGGAGAAGGTCGAGGCCCTCAAGGTCGAGCCGGGGCGCCTGGTGATCCCCTTCAAACTGATGTAATACTCATCGCCGCGCCTTCCCTCTCCCCAGCAACCCAGGCGCGGCTTTTCTCTTCTCAAGCCCCTCCCTTTGCCCCATAATGCACACCATTCTCATTTAGATTTTGAGAAGCGTCATAATAAAATCAAACATATGGGTGAAAAGGACATGAGAAAAACCGTACTGGTGCAGGCGATCGCCTGCGCACTGATCGGCGGCGCCGCGCACGCCGCCGTCAAGGTCGAGGACAAGACCTTCAACACCGCCGCCAGCATGCTGGCCTACACCGAATTCGAGCTCTCCGGCGAACCCCTGGCCGAGGCCCTTGGCCTGGATCTGGACGTGCTGGATGCCAATCGCGCCGATGAGCCGACCCCCTTCGACTTCGCCGCCGGCATCGAATCCTATGAATACTCCGAAGAGGCCATGTACGCCCTGAACTACCAGTCAGGCATGGGTCCTCACTTGGTGAACGGGCCCCAGAACCTGGCCCGTGGCGGCACAATGGCAGACCTTGGCAAGCGCGTGCTGGCCATGGCCGAGGCAGTCGGCTTCCCGGCCGATGAAGTGCCGCAGGGCATGTATCCCCTCTCCCTGCCCTATGCCTCCGCCAATCCCGAGTTTGCCCAGGCGGTGAACACCACCCCGGTCAACGGCGATCAGGTCACCATCAAGACCGCCAAGGGCGTCGAGAAATCCGTCAAGACCCAGGTTCCCGCCTACTTCCGTGACTATGCCACCCTGCGCTGGAGCGGCAGTGACAACCTGCTGAACCCGGCCGCCGTGGGCGGCATCCTGCTCAAGGAAGTGATGTGGTCTCAGGACTTCCTCGGCGGCATGCACGTGGCCGAGAGCGACGAAGAGGTCGAAGCGGCCTCCGCCACCATGGATCAGGATGGCAAGCACAAACTCGGCGTCTCCGCGGCCGACGGCTTCAACGGCATGATGCTGACCGAACAGTCCATCGACAAGCTGGCCATACTGCAGGGCCAGCTCGGCTATGATGGCAAGCAGCTCGGCGCCAAGATAAGCCCGCAGTACGATCCCGCCAAGGGCGTGGTCTACTTCCCCCATCGGGTGAAGGTCACCGAAACCACCAAGAACGAGGTGGGTGCCATCGGCAAGCTGGAGGTGGTGGATGGCTCCGCCCAGTTGCGCGATGCCTGGATGATGCTCTGGCCCCTGTCCGAGTTCTACGCCTTCAGCGATCAGCGCAGCGCCAACACCAACCAGAACCCGGCCTTCCACGCCGTGTTCGACGGCGCCCCGTTCGCCGCCGCGCCGGCCGCCAACAAGGGGGCCGATGCCGCCAAGCTGGTGGCAGGGGATGATGCCTTCTCCCTGGCCCTGAACCTCTCCGGCATGGTGTTCAAGAACCTCAATGCCCTGCACTTCGAGCCCAAGGCCGGTACCCTGGTGGACAGCTGGCAGACGGGTCAGCAAGGCAAGCACGTCACCACCTTCGACGCCGCTTACAGCCTGGTCGCCCTGCAGATCTTCCAGCGCGCCCAGGATGCGCTGCCGGTCGGCTACGCCGCCGGTGACAACGGCGAGCTGAACCTCAAGACCGCCCAGGGCCAGCAGGCTCTCACACTCATCCGCAAACAGGCCGACTTCCTGCTCGCCCAACTCAAGGGCAAGAACGGTCTGCTGCACGACGGCATGACGCTCGGCGGATCAGCTGATACGGGTCAGTCCATCGAGACCCAGTTCGCCGCCATCCGCGGTCTGACCGCGGCCTTCCTGGCCACCTCGGACGCCAAGTACCGCACTGCCGCGCGCGAGCTCTTCATCGCCACCGACAAGGCCTTCTTCAACGCCAAGGCCGGTACCTGGCTCGCGGGCAAGCAGGGTGAATACACCCCCTGGACCCAGGCCGCCATCTCCGGCGCCCTGCGTTCCGCCATGCTGAACCTGCGCAACGAAGGCAGCGAGAAGGCCCCCGAGCTGGAACTGGCCCAGCTGACCCAGCGCTACGTCAGCTGGTTCCGCGGCACCGTCAACGGCGGCATGCAGATGGCCGAGTGGATCGGCGACTCCGGTGAGAACGTCATCGAGGGCGCCGGCCATGACACCGACGAAGACGGCGTGCCGCAGGTGACCGCCGCCGGTGGCAAGCACGGTACCGCCATGGTGATGGCCGGCAAGGTCGTCGTGAGCGAATAAACCATCCGCAACCGGGTCAGTCGCTGACCCATAAAAAAGGGAGCCCTCGCGGCTCCCTTTCTTTTTGACCTTTCAGGCAATCACTTCAGCTTGGCCAGCATCTCCTTGGTGACCAGCACTATGCCCTGCTCGGAGCGGTAGAAGCGGCGGCTATCCTCGTCCGCGTTCTCCCCCACCACCAGGCCGTCCGGCAGCTTGCAGCCCTTGTCCACCACCACCCGGCGCAACCGGCAACCGGCTCCGATCTCGACCCCGGGGAAGATGATCGCCTGATCCAGGGTGCAGAAGGAGTGCACCCGCACATTGGTGAAGAGCACCGAGTTCAGCACGAAGGAGCCGCTGACGATGGAGCCGCCGGCGAACATGGAGTTGATGGTCATGCCGTGCTGGCCGTTTCTGTCCTGCACGAACTTGGCGGGAGGCGCCATGTTCTGGCTGGTCCAGATGGGCCAGTTCTCGTCATAGATGTCGAGTTCGGGCACCACGGAGGCGAGATCCATGTTCGCCTCCCAGAACGAATCCAGGGTCCCCACATCGCGCCAGTAGGGTTTCACCCCCTCCTTGGCCCCCACGCATGACATGTTGAAGGGGTGGGCGAACGCCTTGCCCTCCCCCACGATGCGCGGGATCACGTCCATGCCGAAGTCGTGTTTGGACTCCTGGTTGTGGATGTCCTCCTCCAGCAGCTGATAGAGATACTCCGCCTCGAAGATGTAGATCCCCATGGAGGCGAGGGAGAGATCGTCGCGTCCCGGCATGGCGGGCGGATTGGCCGGCTTCTCCACGAAGGCGCGGATCTTGCGCTGCTCGTCGATGTCCATCACCCCGAAGGCGGAGGCTTCACAGCGCGGCACCTCGATGCAGGCTACCGTCACCTTGGCGCCGAGGCGCACGTGATCCAGCAGCATGGCGGCATAGTCCATCTTGTAGATGTGATCCCCCGCCAGCACGACGATGTATTTGGGGCCGTAGTCACGGATGATGTCGACGTTCTGGTAGATGGCATCGGCGGTGCCGCGATACCAGTGCACCTCGTCCACCCGTTGCTGGGCGGGCAGGAGATCGATGAACTCGTTCATCTGGTAGCGCAGGAAGGACCAGCCCGATTGCAGGTGGCGCAGCAGGCTGTGGGACTTGTACTGGGTGACCACACCCACCCGGCGAATGCCGGAGTTGATGCAGTTGGAGAGCACGAAATCGATGATGCGGAACTTGCCGCCAAAGTGGACCGCCGGCTTGGCGCGGTTGTCGGTCAGCTGCTTCAGGCGGCTGCCGCGTCCCCCCGCGAGCACCAGGGCCATACTCTGATTCAATAGTTGCCGTGCTTTGGCTGTGTTGACGGGTTCTAGTTGCATAAATACCTCGGCCTGGTTGCTGCTGTTTTCATCCCATATTCGCTTTTTTTAGCCGTTATGAAAGTGTTTTCAATCACATTTAACAGGATTGCAAGCCCCCATTCCATGGGGGCTGACGAGTCCATCAGTACTATGCTGTCCACATGGTTAAAATTGCTACACATTGACTTCATCAAGGATCCGCCGATGCCAAACAAGTCTGGGAAGACGCTGCTGCTGGTAAGCGCCATGGCGACCCTGCCGCTGCTGATGCTGCAGGGGGTCTTGCTGGCCCCCCCCACACCGCCGATCATCCTCCTGCTGGTCATGCTGAGCACTATGGTTGGCTTCTCCCTGTTGCTCTATCTCAGCCATCGCCTGCACAAGGCACAACAGGAGCGGCTGGAGCAGCGCTGGCTGCAGGCGCTGCAACTGCGGGATCCCGCCAGACTGGAGAGCACCCATGCCAGGCTGGCCCTGCAGCAACTGCTCGCCAGCTTCGACAACGCCGAGGAAGAGTCTCGCCGCCAGATCACCGAACTCTACACCCTGGCCACCCGGGATGAGATGACCCAGCTCGGCAATCGCCACGCCTTTCGCCGGGACCTAACCGAGTGGCTGCAGCAAGAGGAGTCCCGGACCTCCATCCTGGTGCTGATCCGTGCCACCGAACTGGGCAGGCTCAATGCCCAGTATGGCTTCCAATCCGGGGATGCCTACATCAAGGACATCGCCAATCTCATTCATCTGGTGGTCAACCGCTTCCAGGGGCAGCATGTCTATCGTATCTCGGGGTCGGACTTTGCGGTGCTGCTCCCCGCCGACGCCGAGATCCCCCCCCATCTGCTCGGGCAAGAGTTCAAGCGGGCCTTCGATCATTACCACAGAGAGCGGGAGCTGGATAACGTGGCCTATGCGGGGATCACCCAGTTCTCCCGTGGCCAGAACATCGAGGCCATCCTCTCTCGCGCCGATCTGGCCCTGGCGCGGGCCCAGACCGAAACCGTCAACGGCTGGGCCATCCAGCAGCATGATCACGCCAACCTCCATGGTCAGCAGCACTGGAAGAGCGTGCTGGATGAACTGCTGTCACAACCGGATCGTATCAGTCTTCACTCCCAGCCGGTTCAGGCGCTCAACCGGGACATGGTGCCCTACCTGCAGGTCTTCGCCCGTTTCAGCAGCCGGGAAGGCATACAGCTGCCCACCGACACCCTGTTTGCCATGGCGCAACGGCTGGACATGCTGATGCGCCTCGAACAGATGCTGATCACCCATGTCATCCGCCACTATCGCACCTTCGACCAACAGGCCCACCGCTGGGGCGTCAACCTCTCCAGCGCCCTGCTGCAAAACGGCGCCTTCCTGATCTGGTTCGATCACCAGTTGCAGAAGGATGGAAATATCAGTGCCAACCTGGTCTTCGCCCTGGATGAGGATCAGCTGAAACACAACCTGGCCGGCGGCAAGCGGCTGTTTGAACTGCTGCGGCGCCAGGGCAGCCGCTCCGCCATTCGCAACTTCGGCAAGGGGATGGACTCCTTCGCTTTGCTCCATGAGCTCAAACCGGACTACGTGAAGCTGGATCCCCTGCTGCTCGGCACTCTGGAGCGGGACATCACCAACCAGCAGTTCGTGCAGATGATTGTCGACATGTGCCATCGCATGGGCTGTCTGGTGATCGCGGAAGGGGTGGAAGAGGTGGCTCAGAAGGAGCTGTTGCAAGGCATGTATGCGGATGGACTGCAGGGGGGGCTCATCGCCAGGCCTCAGGAGCTGAGGCCGGATGCCGGTCACCAGGGGCTGTTTACTGAGGACGTTTCAACTTCAACAAGGTCAGTATGATGTCGTTGAGCTGACGATAGCGCTCCAGCTCCTTCTGATCGTAGCGGGTCGCCAGCATGGTCGGGTTGTGGCGATTCTTGAGGTAGCGGTTGATCTGCAACCGATTGAAGCCGGCCACCTTGTAGACCTGCCCCAGCAGCGCGTTGAGCTCCTCGTCGTCCAGCCCGGCCCGGGCTAGGTAATCGGGCTGGGCGGGGCTCTCCAGCTGGCAGCTTTGTTTGTCTATCAGACCCGTCTCCTGCAGATAGGCGAGCCACTGCTCCACATAGAGCGGCTTGCAGCCCGCCAGCAGGTTGAAATACCCCACCGCATCGCAGCGGCAGCCGTCAAGCAGCACCAGCGCCAGCTCGTCGCTGTCACAGTTGAAGGTAACAGGCCCGCTCTGGGTCCAGTCCAGCGCCTGCACCCGGATCTCGGCCCGCGCTCCCGCCCCCGTGGTCACGTCAAAGACAAACATGGCACCTCCCGACTGGCAAAGGATTGATGATGGCCCATCCTGCCCGTCGATCCAAGCCAATTCGCCCTTTCCTTCAGATCCCGCCAGGTTCCCATAAAAAAACCGACAGCCTCGCGGCTATCGGTTCTTATTCACAACAGAGGCCAGGGCCTCAGCGTGGCTGAGCTCAGGCGTCCAGCTCCACCAGCGCCTTGGCCAGCTCGATGGGTTCGAGCTCCTGGCCCTCCAGATCCGCGTTCCAGTTCGGACCGACCAGCACATCATCGTCGTCCAGATCGTTGATCCAGATGTCGAGGAACTCTTCCAGCTCGATCACCTCGGGCTCGTAGTCTGCCCACTCGTCCACGCAGTGCAGACGGGCATCCCCTTCGGCGGACCAGAGCGGCATGACGTCGGCATCTTCGAACTCGGCAGAGCGGCAGACTACCCAGTCTTCACCGTAGCGCAGACCCCATACCTGACCCGACTCGCGGACTTCTTCGATAAACAGCTGGAAATTGGCGTCAAGGTTGTCAGTTAATTTGCTCATGGGATCTCTCTCTTGCTGGCAATGGCAGGCAGTCGGCCGGCGTGGCCGATAATGGGGCAGATGGTGTCCCAAAAGCCCCTCGGACTCAAGTCAAATCCCCAAAAAGGAGGGGATAAGGCCCATCAGGTACGATATTGCGCCACCAGGGCCCCCAATTCGTCGCAGGAGTGGGCCAGTTTGCCCGCCGCCTGCTCCGTCAGGCGGTTCTGGGCCAGGGCATCCGCCGCCAGGGTGGTGATGGCTACCAGCCGCTGGTTGATCTCCTCCGCCGCCTGACTCTGCTGCGCCGCCGCCGTGGCTATCTGACTGTTCATGGCAGTGATGGAGTGCACGGATCCATCGATGGCATTGATGGCGCCATCGGCATCCCCGGCCTTGTCCGCCGTGGTGCGGGAGAGCTGTTGCAACTGGGTGATCCCGTGCACGGCCTTGCCCGCCCCCTCCTGCAGCCGCTGGATCATCTGCCGGATCTCGTCGGTGGAGCTGTGGGTGCGGGTCGCCAGGGTGCGCACCTCGTCCGCCACCACCGCAAAGCCGCGCCCCTGCTCCCCGGCCCGGGCCGCCTCGATGGCGGCATTGAGCGCCAGCAGGTTGGTCTGCTCGGCCACCCCCCGGATGACGTCGAGCACTGAGCCAATCTGCTGGGTCTCCTGCTCGAGCCGGCTCACCGCCTGCACCGTCTCGGCCATTTCGTCCGCCAGCTGGCTGATGGTGGCTATGGTCTGGGCCACCACCTCACGGCCGTGCCGGGCCAGACCCAAGGCCGCATCCGCCGCCTCTGCCGCATCGGCGGCATGCTGGCCCACCTCGCGGCTGCTCACCGTCATCTGCTCCATGGCGCTGGCCACCCGCAAGGTGTCCTGCTCCTGGCCGGTGACGATGGCGCCGGTGCGATCCACCACCTGCTCCAGCTGATGGGCCTGCTCCCGGTTCTGGGCGGCGATCTGCTGGCTGCGTCCCACCAGTTGCGCCATCTGGCTGGCAAACTGGTTGAAGTTGACCGACAGCTGATAGAGCTCATCCCGACCCCGTTCCGGCAGGCGGAACCGCAAGTCCCCCTCCCCCCGCGCTATGTTGCCAAGGGCCGACACCGACTGGGAGAGCGGCACCACTATGCTGCGTACGATGAGGCCGACCACCAGGAACAGCAGTATGGCCAGCACGGCGCCAATCCCGAGCAGGGTGCGCAGCACCTCCTGATACTGGGCCTCGACGTCGTCCACATAGACGCCGGTGCCGATGATCCAGTCCCAGGGGGCGAAGCGCTTGACGTAGGAGATCTTGCGCACCGGCTCCTCCACCCCGGGTTTGGGCCAGTAGTAGGCAACCTCTCCCGCCCCTTGCGCCTTGGCGAGTTCGGCGAAGGCCACGAACAGCTTGAGCCCCTGCTTGTCCTCCACCCCGGAGAGATCCTGGCCATCCAGCGCCGGCTTCATGGGATGCATCACCATGGTGGGGTGACTGTCGTTGATCCAGAGGTAATCGTCCTGGCCGTAGCGCAGCCCCTTGAGCAGCGCCAGGGCCTGAGCCTTGGCATCCGCCTCGCCCAGCTCGCCCCGCTGCACTCGCGCCTCGAACTGCGCCACCAGGCTGTAGGCGGTCTCGACCTGAGCCCGGGTTTGGCGGCTCTTCTCCGCCATCAGCCCCTGCTGATAGATCTGCAGGCAGGAAAACAGCAAGAGCCCGAGCAGGGCCAACACCATCAGGGTCACCAGCGACAGGCGCCGGCCGATACTCCATTGTCTCAACATAAGGTCATCCCTAAACCGCTACATGCTGTTAACAAGGTATGCCGCGTCGACTCCGGCTGTCCACGACCGCGGCAACACCGCTTCCAAAAACATGATCCAGCCCCAAAATGCACGAAGACGCCCGTGGGCGCCTTCGTCTTTTAGTCTAAAAAAACCTGCGGGATCAACGCTCCCAGTACACCTCTTCCAGGCTGTCTTCCTTCTCCGGCAGGCCGCGGGAGAGGCGCGGGCTGCTCTGGGCCAGCACCTCGTAGCTGACCCGGTTCGCATACTTGCACACCTGGGCCAGGGAGGAATAAGTCAGAAACTCGGACATGTGCTTGGCGGAATTCGGCACATTCATGCGGTGATAGGCGTTGGCCACCATGTCGTGCAGCACGGCGGAGAGAGCCCCGTCACCGGCGCCGTTGGTGTTCTTGATCTTCTCGGGCCCGCCCATGTAGGGGGAGATGTGGGAGTAGATGCGCGCGGGCTTGCGGCACTTGGCGCGAGCCATGGGGCGGCTGAATTCAAACATGTTGAACTCGGGGATGACGCCGGGCAGCAGGGTGTGGGTGGTCTCGCGCTTGTAGTCCTCGTCGGTGTAGCTCGCCATGTAGAGGCCGATGGGGCCGGCGGTGCAGAGCACCATGTCAGCCCAGTCTAGGGCCTTGTCGGCGGCGCCGAGGGGGTCTTTTATCCCGGTCAGGGCCTCGGCCTCGTCTTCGTTCATCGCGAGCACGGTCACGTTCTCGGCGATGAAGTCACGCCACCACTGGGGATTCTCGTCGATGACGAAACGGGTACCCAGGGTCAGCACCACGGGCACGCCAGCCTCGCGGGCATAGCGCACGGCGGTCATGGCCGCGTCCTTCATGGGGGTACCATCGGCGCCGCGCACCAGATAGGCGGTGATCACCAGGGCGGAAGCCTCCTTGATGATGGCCTCGGGGATGTGCGCCACATCCAGGTGATCCATCTTGCCGGCGTTGATGCCAAAGCTGCGCTCGCCCCCTTCGGTGATGAAGGTGAAGCAGCGGCCGACAGGGCCGTCCACCGGTTGCAGGTAGTCCAGGTTGACCCGGGAGGAGGTGTTGCACAGATAGCGGTAGGCGTAGCTGCCGATGCGAATGTCCTGGCTCATGACCCCGAGCAGGATGGAGTGGGAATCCGCCAGCACCGAGTAGTTGTGCATGGTGTTGCCTATGGTGCCGCCGGCAAACTCGCTCACCACCATGTTGTTGGTCTTGAGCTCTTCGTAGACCCGCTCCGCCACATCGTCGGAGATGAGCATGGAGTGGCCCTTGCTCAGGCCGTACCGGTTCAGGAAGTCTTCATCCACATGGGCTTCGATGTCCACCAGAGTCTGATCGATACCCACCACATAGGCCTTGCCCAGTTCGGTGAGCAGGGGATTTTGCGGGATCAGGGGATCACGCCTGTCGACCGGGAAGTAGTGTTTGGACTTGCGCTGACCGGGAAATTTCATGGCAATCTTCTGTGCTCTGGGGAAAAGAGGGGCGGGATTTTAACACAATCCGCCCCATCGAAAAGTCGCCCGTTTAAAATATGGGGTCAGTATAGACAAGGGCTGCAGAGGCAAACGTTTGACTCTGGCGGCATAAAAAAACCACCTCGGGGTGAGGTGGTTTTTGACAAATGGGCGGGTCAATCATCCCCCGAACGACAGCCCCTGTACCAGGGCCAGCACCGAGAAGAGGCCGAGGGAGAGCCAGAAGAAGAGGGTGCCAAACAGCCGCGGCTTGTTCGGTGCCTCTGGCAGCTGGATGCCGATGGCGTGCAGGACTCGTCCCACCAGCAGCAGCGCGCCGCCGAGGTGCAGCCAGAACACGCCGACCCCGGCCAGCTCGCACAGGGCCATCAGCAGCAAGGTGAGGGGCACGTACTCGGCGAAGTTGCCGTGAGCACGGATCGCCGCCAGCATCTCGGGCGCGTCCCCCGCCCCTATCTTCACCCTGAACTGGCGCCGGCGTTTGACCACCCAGAAGGAGAGCAGCAGGAACAGGAGCCCGAGGAGGCCTGCGTAGATCAGCGTGATATGCATCATGAAGACAATCCTTATCGTTTAACGTTGAAATCCCTGTCGATCACGCCAGCTCGCGGCAGATCAGCGACACCATCATGCGGATGTGGGCCTGATCGCTGTTGAGGGCGGGAATGTAGTGGAACTGCTCACCCCCCGCCTCGGTGAAGAGGTGGCGGTTCTCGACCTGGATCTCCTCCAGGGTCTCGAGACAGTCGGCGGAGAACGCCGGACAGATCACATCGAGCCGCTTGACCCCCTTGCTGGCCAGCTCAGTGATGGTCGCATCCGTGTAGGGCTTGAGCCACTCCTGTTTGCCAAAGCGGGACTGGAAGCTGGCGCTCCACTGCTCGGGGGCGAGGCCCAGGGCCTCCGCCAGCAGGGTGGCGGTGCGGCGGCACTGATGACCATAGGGGTCGCCCTCGTCCTCGCTGCGCTGGGGAATGCCGTGGAAGGACATCAGCAGATGCTCCCCCTGCCCCTGCTGTTCCCACTGGCGGCGCACGCTCATGGCCAGCGCCTGTATGTATTCCGGGTGGTTGTGATAATCGCGGATGAGCCGCATCACCGGCAGGTGGCGCTCGCTCTTCATCACCCGCGCCCAGCCGTCAAACACGGCGGCCGTGGTGCTGGCGGCGTATTGGGGGTAGAGCGGCAGCAGGATCACCCGGTTGACCCCCTGGGCCTTGAGGGCCTGCCAACCATCGCTCAATGAGGGATTGCCATAGGTCATGGCAAGCACCACGGGCACATCCACCCCTTCCCGCTTGAGCTCCTGCTCCAGCGCCGCCCGCTGACGCTGACTGATGGCCATCAGGGGAGAGCCCTCTTCGGTCCAGATCTGCTGGTAGAGTTTGGCGACCCGGGGAGCCCGCAGGGGCAGGATGACGAAATTGAGCAGGGGTGACCACAACAGGCGGGGGATCTCGACCACCCGCGGATCGCTGAGGAACTGGCTGAGGAAGGCCCGCACGGCCGAGGCGGTCGGTGCGGTCGGGGTCCCCAGATTGACGAGCAAGATCCCGGTTTTCGTGGTCACGTTAGCGTCCTGTCGTTATTGTCGTTCTTGTTATGATGCAAGAAAGGGCCCTGGATGGACCCTTACTTTAGACTCGTTGTCGAACCGGGGCGTATCAGCCCAGGATGGCGGCCAGCTGCTGGCTCACCAGATCCACCGGCTGGGTGCCGTCGATCTTGACGTAACGGGTGTTGCCCGCTTCCGCTTCCTTGCCGTAGAAGCCGATCAGCGGTGCAGTCTGCTGATGGTACACATCCAGACGCTTGCGCACTGTGGTCTCTTCGTCGTCGGCACGGATCACCAGATCCTCGCCGGTCACGTCATCCTTGCCTTCTACCTTCGGCGGGTTGAACACCACGTGGTAGGTACGGCCGGAGCCAGAGTGAACACGGCGGCCGCTCATGCGCTTGACGATCTCTTCGTCCGGCACGTCGAATTCCAGGACGAAGTCCACCACCACACCGGCATTCTTCATGGCTTGCGCCTGGGGGATAGTGCGCGGGAAGCCGTCCAGCAGGAAGCCGTTGGCGCAATCCGCTTGCGCGATACGTTCTTTGACCAGGCCGATGATGATGTCGTCAGAGACGAGCTGACCTGCGTCCATCACGGCCTTGGCCTTGAGGCCCAGCTCGGTGCCCGCCTTGATCGCCGCACGCAGCATGTCGCCGGTGGAGATCTGCGGAATACCGTGTTTTTCCATGATGAACTGAGCCTGAGTGCCTTTACCTGCACCCGGTGCTCCCAACAGAACAATGCGCATACACGCTCCTAATTGATTGGTTATTCAATTCTTGAGAAGGCAAAAAACTACACGGTTTCGCCCATTTTCACAAGCTTGCCCCGTGTAAGTGGCCACATTATCACCATGTGTTTGCCCGGGCACTACGACGAAAGGCGCAGGAGCCCTACACAAAAAATGATTGAAAATGCAGCAATCTTGTGGTCGGGCCAGTATCACCGCGAGCCGGCGTCTACCCATAAAAAAGGCCCACTGTATCAGTGGGCCACAAACGTCACGCCTGGAGTAACAGACGGTTGATACGGGCGACGAAGCTCGCCGGATCATTGAGGCCACCCTGTTCGGCCAACTGGGCCTGTTCGTGCAACAGGTTGACCCACTCCCCAAACAGGTTCTCGTCTGCGATGGTGTCGAGTTTTTTCACCAGCGCGTGCTCCGGGTTGAGCTCCAGGATGTACTTCTGCTCCGGCACCGGCTGGCCGGCGGCGCGCATCAGCTTGATCATCTGGGTGCTCATGCCGTGATCGTCGGTGACGATGCAAGAGGGGGAGTCGGTCAGGCGATGGGTGACGCGCACCTCTTTGATGGTGTCTCCCAGGCTCTGTTTGACCCGCTCAACCAGACCAGCGTTGGCCTTCTCGGCCTCCTCCTGCGCCTGTTTGGAGGCTTCGTCTTCCAGCTCGCCCAGATCCAGCTCGCCACGGGTAACGGAGACCAGTTGCTTGCCATCGAACTCGGTCAGGTGGCTCATCAGCCACTCGTCCACGCGCTCCCACATCAGCAGCACTTCGACGCCCTTCTTGCGGAAGATCTCGAGGTGCGGACTGTTCTTGGCGGCGGCGAAGCTGTCGGCTGTGATGTAATAAATCTTCTGCTGACCTTCCTTCATGCGGCCAACGTACTCTTCCAGGGAGACGGTCTGGGCTTCGCCCTCGCCGGCGGTACTGGCAAAGCGCAAGAGTTTCGCGATCTCTTCGCGGTTCGCGTAATCCTCGGCCGGGCCTTCTTTCAAGACGTTACCAAACTCGCTCCAGAACTTGGCGTACTTCTCGCCATCGTCCTTGGCCAGTTTGTTGAGCATGGTCAGCACGCGCTTGGAGCAGGCCTTGCGCAGGGAGGCGGTGACCTTGTTGTCTTGCAAAATTTCACGGCTGACGTTGAGCGGCAGATCGTTGGAGTCCAGCACCCCTTTCACGAAGCGCAGGTAGGTCGGCATGAACTGCTCGGCGTCATCCATGATGAAGACGCGCTGCACGTAGAGCTTGAGACCGTGCTTCTGATCGCGGTTGTAGAGATCGAACGGCGCGCGAGCCGGGATGTAGAGCAGGCTGGTGTACTCCTGCGCCCCTTCCACCCGGTTGTGACCCCACAAGAGCGGATCTTCGAAGTCGTGAGCGACGTGCTTATAGAACTCCTGATACTCCTCGTCCTTGATGTCCTTCGGATTACGGGTCCAGAGCGCGGTGGCGCGGTTGACCTGTTCCCACTCACCCGGGGTCCCGACGATGGTCTCACCGTCCTCTTCCCGATCCGGAGTGCCCTCCTTGTACATTTCGACCGGCACAGAGATGTGATCGGAATACTTGGCCACCACGGCACGCAGGCGCCAGTCGTCCAGGAACTCTTCTTCCTCGGCACGCAGGTGCAGGATGACGTCGGTACCGCGACCCTCTTTGGTCACGTCCGCCACGGTGAAGGAGCCTTCACCCTCGGATTCCCACTGTACGCCCTGGCTCGGCTCTGTGCCGGCGGCGCGGGAGATCACGGTCACCTTGTCGGCGACGATGAAGGCAGCATAGAAGCCGACCCCGAACTGACCGATCAGCTGGGAGTCTTTACCCTGATCACCGGAGAGGTGCTTGAAGAACTCGGCGGTGCCGGATTTGGCGATGGTGCCCAGGTGCTCAATCACCTGGTCACGGGTCATGCCGATGCCGTTGTCCGAGATGGTCAGGGTCTTGTTCTCTTTGTCCACCACCAGGCGCACGCGCAGCTGGCCGTCGTTTTCGAACAAAGAGGCATCGGAAAGCGCCTTGAAGCGCAGCTTGTCCGCCGCATCGGAGGCGTTGGAAATCAGCTCGCGCAGGAATACTTCTTTGTTGGAGTAGAGGCTGTGAGCCATCAGGCTCAGCAGTTGTTTGACTTCGGTTTGAAAGCCGTGGGTTTCGGCGTGAACACTTTGGGTCATCGACCAATCCTCAAAACGTCGGGTTGAACAGATTCCCAACCTAGATGGGGCTGGCCTCCCAAATATCAAGGGGCGAGTGTGCAAACTTGCTCACTCGCCCCTTCTTTGTACGGAAGATGTTCACCAAACCGCCGGCTCTTGAACCTGCGGATATGCCGCCGCGAGAAGCACATGAGCCTCGAACAAGGCTTCGCAGCAGGCACATCAACAGGGTTAGAGACGCTGACGCCCCATCAGGGAGTGGGACAGGGTCGTGCCATCCACCAGCTCCAGCTCGCCCCCCACCGGCACCCCGTGGGCGATGCGGCTCACCGCCACCCCGGCGGCCCGCGCCATGTCGGCGATGTACCAGGCGGTGGCGTCCCCCTCTATGGTGGGATTGGTGGCGAGGATCAGCTCCTGAATGGACTCGTCTTTCAGACGACGCTCCAGGATCTCCAGCCCCAGCTCCTCGGGGCCTATGCCGTCGAGCGGTGACAGGTGCCCCATCAGCACGAAGTAGCGGCCGGAGAACTGGCCTGTGTGCTCGATGGCAGCCACGTCCGCCGGGCTCTCCACCACGCACAGCAAGCCGCTCTCTTCCCGCTTGGGGTTAGCGCAGATCTCGCAGCGATCGTTCTCGGTGAAGGTGCGGCAGTGACTGCAGTGACCTATCTCGGTCAGCGCCCGATTGAGCAAGGAGGCCAGACGCAGGCCGCCGCTGCGCTCGCGCTCGAGCAGGGTGAACGCCATGCGCTGGGCCGACTTGGGACCGACGCCCGGCAGCACCTGCAGCGCCTTCATCATCTCATCGAGCAGGGGACTGAATTTCATGGGGATATCCTTTAAAGCCGCGCCGAAGGGAGGAGCATAGGGGCTGGCTTGATGCCGCGCCACTCCTCCATTCGAACCTAATCTTGTTGGCGCAGGACTATACCCGAGCCGGCTCCCTGCGCCAATGGCCTGCACCCGCCCTTGGCAAAACAGGGCGGCCGTGCCGGGTCGCTTTGGATGGCGCGGCGCCAAGGCAATGTTGAATCGGATTAATCCAGCAGGATGCGCTGGCGGCCGCAGTAAATCTCGGCCCGGCCCGGGCGGCAGAAGCCCGCCAGGGTGAGATTGCTCTGCTCCGCCCGCGCCACCGCAAGCTCGGTGGCGGCCGAGATGGCGAGCAGGATCTCGACCCCGGCGCTGGCACACTTTTGCACCATCTCGAAGCTGGCACGGCTGGTCACCAGGATGGCGCCGTCACGCCGACCGCTTCGGCAAAGATGCCCTACCAGCTTGTCCAGCGCGATATGGCGGCCCACGTCCTCGCGAATGGCGAGGATATTGCCCGCCAGGTCCAGGTGCACGGCGGCGTGGGTGGCGCCCGTGCTCTGCCCGAGCAACTGCAAGGGACGCAGAGCCGCCAGCACCTTGTCGATGTGAGCGACCGGGAGGCGCTGGCTGTTCGGCAGGGGCGGCAAGGTGCGCACCACCTGCGCCAGACTCTCGCTGCCACAGATGCCGCAGCCGGTGCGCCCCGCCAGGGTGCGTTTCTTCTCTTTCAGGCGATGGACGCAGCGATTGGCCAGCTCGATATGAAGTTCGATCCCCTGGCAGCTATCGCGCTGCTCCATGTCGTGGATGTCGTGCAGGCCGTCGATGATCCCCTCAGAAAGCGAGAAGCCGATGGCAAAGTCCTCCAGATCGGCGGCCGAGCACATCATCACGCTGTGGGCGATGCCGTTGTAGACCAGCGCCACCGGGGTCTCGGCGGGCAGCTGCATGGCGCTGTCGGTGGTGACGCCGGCGTTCTGGTAATGCACCACCTCGCGGTGGCTGCTCACGGGGTGCATGGGGCAATCCTGCTCTGCCAACATCTTGTCTGCCTTTAGTCGAGAGTGCGGGGAGCTTTCGCCGAGATGCCGAGTCGCTTCATCTTGGAGAGCAAGGTGGTGCGCTTCATGCCGAGGCGCTGGGCGGCGCCCCGCTCCCCCGCGACTATGCCGTTGCACGCCTCCAGCGCCCTGATGATGCTGGTCCGCTCATCCTCTCCCTGCGAGTCGTCTGAAGAGTTCACTTCTCGCTCGGGCGCCTTGAACAGCGCCTGGGCGGGCTCGTCATAGACCAGGGTCTCTATCTTGTGAAAACCCTTGAGGGGCAGGAGCTCATCCGGGGAGAGGTTGAGCACCTGGCCCCGGGTCATCACCACCGCCCGCTCTATGATGTTCTCCAGCTCGCGGATATTGCCGTACCAAGGCAAGGAAACCAGCATCTTCATGGCATCGGCCGGGATGGAGGTGATGCTGCGGCGCATCCGCTTGGCGATCTTCTTGATGAAGAAGTTGACCAGGAGCGGTATGTCCTCGCGGCGCTCGCGCAGGGGCGGCAGCTCGATGGGAAAGACGTTGAGGCGATAGTAGAGATCGCTTCGAAAGCGCTTGTTCTTGACCATGGAGAGCAGATCGCAGTTGGTGGCCGCCACCAGCCGCACGTCGATAGGAATGGGAGTGCTGTTGCCGACTCGCTCCAGCTCGTGCTCCTGCAATACCCGCAAGAGCTTGGGCTGCAGGTCCAGGGGCATGTCACCCACTTCATCCAGGAACAGGGTGCCCTTGTGGGCCCGCTCGAAACGGCCGATGCGCTGGCTCAGGGCGCCGGTGAAGGCCCCCTTCTCGTGACCAAACAGATCGCTTTCGATGAGACCGGTAGGGATGGCGGCGCAATTCACCTTCACCAGCTCTTGCTCGCTGCGGGCGCTGAGTTGATGGATGGCCCGGGCGATCAGCTCCTTGCCGGTCCCCGTCTCCCCCAAAATCAGCACCGAGCAGTCGCTCTGGGCCACCAGTTTCACCTTCTCCAGTACGTTCGCCATGGCCTCGCTCTGGTAGATGATGCTGGGGAAGTCCTCCCCCGGCAGGTTGTCCGCCACCCTGATGGTCTTGTCGCGGGCGCCGTTGGTGTTGGAGATCTCCTGCTGCGCCTGCACGTTGTTCATGGCGATGGCCGTGCGCGCCGCCACTTGTTCCAGCAGGGAGATATCGAGATCGGCGAAGAAATCTGCAGTGGGGTGAGAGAGGATCAAGACCCCCAAGAGGCTGCCGCGATAGCGCAGGGGCAGGATGCAGGAGCTGTTCGCATCGGGGGGCAGGATCTGGCTGGTGAAGCGGCAACCCGAGTTGCAGCCGTGGCCCTGCTCGCGGTAGACGAAGAAGGGCTCGCTGTGATTGAGGGCCCCCTGCAGGCAGTTCTTCTCGAAGCAGGAGTGGTTGATGATGCCGGGCTGATCGCTCTCGCGCTGGTTCACCAGATAGCTCTTGAAGCTGTCGGAGGTAGCGTTGTATTCCGCCAGACACAGGCTGCTGATGGCGAAATGGTGCTGCAAGATGGCGAACAGGCTCTTGGGGAGCTCGGCGATGCGCACCAGTTTGATCACCGCATTGGTGACGTCCACCAGGATCTTGCAGCTGTCGCGCTCGAGGCGCAGGGAGTTCGCCTGCTCCAGGGTGCGCTCCTTGTCCAGCACGTTCTCGAGCGCGATGGCGACAATGGCGGCGAGCTGGGTCAGCTTGGCCAGGGTCTCCATCGGGAAGGCGCTGGCCTGGGTGCTGATGAATTCTATACCGCCCAGGTGGCTGCGGGCCGTGGTGATGGGCAACTGGCAATAGGATTGCAGGTCATCATACACAGGGGTGCTGGCGAGCTTGGCGCAGCGATTCACGAAGCGCGCCGCCGGCAGGACGATGGCCTGCTCCTTGGCGGTGCGTGCCGGCAGGTGCAGATCCCCCCGCTGGCAGACGAGGTGCGCCGGTCCCTGCTCCCCCATGAAGTAGAAGGCCGCCTCCTCCGCTCCCAGGTTCAGGATGAGGTTGACCCGGGTCACCCCGTCGAAGCAGGCCTCGATGCGGTTGAGCTTGGTGATGAAGCCATCCAGGGTGACGGCGGAGAGCAGGGTCTTGGAGAGGGAGAGAAAACCGTCATCCCAGATGGGAGAGATATCGGTCAACGGGATGGCACTCACATTCAGCATTCAGGCCTCGCGTGATTTCTGTGTGGGGCAATTAGCAGGCACATTGCCATCGGCAACGGCGATTAGCGGAGCATCATCCAATTCCGTCAGTTGTTATAATTAAGACTTAATGAATTAACACTTAATTATAAAAACAAACATTCAGTGAAATAGCCTTTTGCTGGTGCAGCGCATAATAGAGCAGGCCCTTGGGCATTACAACCTGACAATTATTCACGCTCCGTCATCTCATATTGATTGTGCGGCCAGAATATATCGTCATTATCGGCGCCGTTGGCCGCCCATTGCGCTCCGATAAGCCGCCGATATCCCCTTTGCCCGCTGTCGCACCCTCAGGAAATATGCAGCTGATAGCGATGCAGCTTGAGACCGCCGAAGATGAACGCCGCCGACAGCAGCTGGAAAGCCACCAATAACCCACTGATATTGTCGGCTATTTCTGCTGATACCGCCTGATGGGTCAGGTAGATGACCAGGGTGCAGAGCCCCAGCAGCAGGCCGTTCACCAGGGTGGTGGAGAGGAAGGCGATGAGCCAGGCCACCTGCACGCTCAGGGCCGCCAGCACGGCGCCCATGGCCAGGCGTGCGGCCATAAAGCAGCCGAAGAAACCAAAGCCCAGCAGGAATATCAATTCGTCCTGCCATAAATAGCAGCCGACGCCCAATAACATCGCCAGAAAATAAGTCGATACATAGCAGATACCGAAGGATACATTTAATGCTTTGTTCATGAGAAAGCCTCCCACCGAAAAAAGGATGAGAGGATCCGGGCCCTGATAACAGGGCCTGGATCCGCTTGATTTAATGGCAATTACCCCTTGGCGGCGCTGCGCAATTTCGCCTTGAGCGCGCTGTATTCGGTCTGGACATAATTCTCTGCCTCAGACTGATTATCAATTCGCTCAATTTTCACCGCGCAGTACTTGTATTCCGGGGTGTAGGAGACGGGGTCCACGTGCTCTATGGTGAGCTCATTGCAGGCCCCTATCCACCACTGGTAGGTCATGTAGACCACGCCGGCGTTGACCCGCTCGTTGTAGTTCGCCCGGGTGATCACCTTGCCACGGCGAGACGAGATCCAGACCAGCGCCTGATCCTTGACCCCGAGCTTTTGTGCATCGCTTGGGTGGATCTGCACATAGCCGGGTTCATCGGCGAGCGTCTGCAGCGCAGAGCAGTTGCCCGTCATGGAGCGGCAGGAGTAGTGACCCACCTCCCGCACGGTGGAGAGCACCAGCGGGAAGTTTTCATCGGGCTGCTCCAGAGGTGGCCGCCACTCGGAGGCAATCAGCTGGCCCTTGCCGCTCGGGGTGGTGAACACATTGCCCTCGAACAGGGTGCTGGTGCCCGGGTGATCCTCGGTCGGGCAAGGCCACTGCACACTCTTGAGATCCGCCATCTTGTCGTAGCTGACCCCGGCGTAGAGCGGGCAGAGCCCACGCATCTCATCCCAGATCTGATGGGTGTCCCGGTACTCCATGGGATAACCCATGGCGGTCGCCATCAGGGAGAAAATGGCCCAGTCCGGTTTCACGTTGTCCGGTGGGGTCACCGCCTTGTAGAAGCGCTGGAAGCCGCGATCCGCCGAGCTGTAGACCCCCTCGTGCTCGCCCCAACTGGTGGCGGGCAGGATCACATCCGCCATCTCGGCGGTCTGGGTCATGAAGATATCCTGGACGATCACCAGATCCATGCCCCCCAGGGTGCGCCTGAACTGGGCAAGATCCGCTTCCGTCTGGGCCGGATCTTCACCAAAGATGTAGAAGGCCTTGCACTTGCCCTCCTCCACCTTGTGGCTGAGCTCGGTCAGGCGATAACCCGGTTTCTGGGAAAGCGTCTCCACGCCCCAGGCCTTGGCGAACTTGGCGCTGATGGCGGGATCAGACACGGACTGATAACCCGGGAACTGATGGGGCAGCATCCCCATGTCGCAGGTACCTTGCACGTTGTTCTGACCGCGCACCGGGCCGCAGCCGGTGCCGCGCCGGCCGAAGTTGCCGGTGAGCAGCGCAAGCCCCGCGAGGCCCTTGACCACGTCCACCGCCTGACCGTACTGGGTCACCCCCATGCCCCACAGGATCATGGAGGCCGGCGACGCCGCATAGGTGCGGATGGCGGCGCGGATATCCGCGGCCTTGAGGCCGGTGATCCCTTCCACGTATTCCGGGGTGTACTTGGCCACCAGCGCCTTGTAGGTCTCAAACCCTTCGGTGTAGTTGGCGACGAACTCCTTGTTATAGAGGTTTTCGGCGATCAGCACGTTGCCAAAAGCATTGACCAGCGCCATGTTGGAGCCGTTTTTGAGCGGCAGCCACTGATCGGCGATGCGGGCGGTTTCCACCATGCGCGGATCGCAGACGATCACCTTGGCTCCGTTCGCCTTCGCCTTGAGGATATGGCGCGCCACTATGGGGTGGGAATCGGCCGCATTGTAACCAAACACCAGCAGGCATTTAGTCTCTTGAATTTCGGGAATGGCGTTGCTCATGGCGCCGTTGCCTACAGTTGTCTCCAGACCGGAGACTGAGGGTGCGTGTCACACCCTCGCGCAGTGATCGACGTTGTTCGTCCCAAGCACGGCGCGGGCAAATTTTTGCATCACATAGTTGGCTTCGTTGCCGGGACCGCGGGCCGAGCCAGTGGTCATGATGGCGTCGGCTCCGTATTTCGCCTTGATGGCCGACAAGCGGCTGCTGGCAAAACCGATGGCCTCGTCCCAGGAGACAGCTTCGAGCTTGCCACCGCGCTCGCGGCGGATCATCGGGCTCTTCAGGCGCGGGGTCAGCAGGTTGGTGTCGTTCAGAAAATCCCAACCGTAGTAGCCCTTGAGGCAGAGCTGCCCCTCGTTGGTGCGGCCGTGGGCGCCTTCTGCCCCCACCACCTTGTCGTTATCAACCAGCAGGTTGATCTTGCAACCGGTGCCGCAATAGGGGCAGACGGTAATGACCTTTTTCATGATGAACACTCTTGTTGGTTAACGATAAATGGTTGGATTGGTTGCGCTATGGCTCTCTGGCAGTGCCTATGACGAGAAAAAGTCACACAAGGCAGATAGAAACACTGCACCATCACAGCCCCAGCCGGCGGGTCGGCATCCTGGTCGGCGCCGGGATGGCGGCTCGCGACTTATGCCTATCGCCATGTCATTGGCACGAACGGGCACGCCGTCGCCCGCTGCCAAAGGCGCCACTAACCCGCCAGCATGGCCTCGGCGCTGGCCAGCTGTTTCTGCCGGTTGATGGTCGCCAGACCCTCAGGGGTCACCAGACGCAGCGCCTGGGTCGGGCACACCTCGACGCAGGCCGGGCCCGCCTCGCGGTGACGGCAGAGATCGCACTTCAAGGCTTGCGCCTTGCATTGGGGGCGCTTGAACAGCGCATCGGCGGCCGGCGCCACCTCTTGCACCACCACCGCCATGGCGCCGTAGGGGCAGGCCACCACGCAGGATTTGCAGCCGATACAGCGCGCCTGATAGACCTTGACGTGACCATCCTCGGTGACGATGGCGTTATTGGGGCAGGCCTTGGCGCAGGGCTTGTCCTCGCACTGGCGGCAGAGCACTGGGGTGGTCACCTTGCTGCCGACGATGACCTTGAGGCGCGGCTGAAAATAGCTGTCCTTGGAGACCAGATGCCCCTCTTCGATGGCGAGATGCAGGCCGCTGTCTCGCTCGACGGTGCCGCTCGCGGCAGACTGGTGTGACACGGCGCAGGCCACCTCACAGGTACGACACCCAATGCAGAGACTGGGATCGGCAATCACAAAGCTGTTCATAGGGAGGGATCCTAAATGGTTCTATGCCACCGCCCGGATCACCCAAGGACCCGGCCGGTTATCCCACTAGGCATGAATCAGACCAAACCGGCCTCCCTTCTCGATAAAAGTCACAAACCACTGAAAATAAAGGATTAACCAGATTTCCCTGTCGGCGTATTTGAACCGATGACGATGACGACAGCGGCCCGCCACCACCCTCGACACGACAAAAGTGACGAGCTCGACACCCGACGACAACTCCCTACCCCATCGAACAGGCCGACCACTCGACGACATGCCGACGAGGTATCGATGAAGTAGAGGCAAGAGGGCGCAAGACAGCGCTGACAGGCCCTGTAAGGGGCAGATTGGGGGCGAAGTTGTTTAGTTTTGCTACCATAAAACTGAAAGTCATAAAGAAAAACAGAACAAAAAAGTCCCTCTATTGACTCATTTATTGAGCAAGATCCGGTTTCCAACGCCTCCCCCTTCTGTTTTTTATCCAAGCGGATAGCATGCCCATATGGAGACCTCTCTGTTGGGGATGTGCTAATGGAATCGTGAGATCAAGTCGCGTACGTTGCAGGCAATAAAATAGGGTAGGAACTTAGATTCACTGAGCAATTTCTATTAGATGACAATAGTGAATATAAACTTCGAATTCTATGACCATTTTTACTGTAAAGAAGAGTAGAAAGGATAATTTAAAAGATGAGAAGTTATCGGATACGAGGCTAGTAAAGGGAACCTATGTAAGAGTAAAACCCTATGAAATAAATATTTCCAGAAAATGAAAACAAAATTTATTTTGATATTTGAAGTAACTACCAATAAAAATTGAGCAGGCCATTTATGAGAAAAGAACAAGACCCTATGACGGGATTTAAAACTCTAGAACTAGCTTTTTCGCAAGGTTTTCGCATGCAGCGAATTCCATTTAATGAAGACTTCTTCTTTACCAGAGATAAAACATTTAATACCTGCCGTTACACCTACGCTAAGCTAGACAAATTAAAAGTATTACAGACAGTAGTATTACATGAAAACGAACCATTGAATGGCTTTCCATGTTATTGTTTATTCTATGGAACCTTACCAGAACTAAGAGGAAAGGGCCTAACTGCCCCATTCGTTAAAAAAGCCATAGAGCAATTTACAAAGGACCTACCACGACGTATACATGAGTTTTATATTGAGACAATTGTAGATATAGATAATACCCCTTCATTATCTATTGCCAGCAAGCTATTTGGTGATGCTTCCCATGATGGTGTCGATAAAAGTACAGGCTCACCGTCAAGAATATGGCAGACAAGGATTTTCAGATAAAGGGATACTATATTTACTTTAAAACTTACAATAATGTTTTAGATTTATCATTAAATATCAAAGCATGTGAGGATATATGTGGGAAAATCGATTTGAAGAAGCAACAAACAGTGGTTTTAACCGTGATGAGTTCGGTCGAGATAGAGCTAGAATAATTCACTCTGCATTTTTTAGGCGTTTACAAGGGAAAACTCAAGTATTAGGGTTGGGAGAAAGTGATTTTTATAGAACAAGGCTAACCCATTCCCTAGAGGTTGCACAAATTGGTGGAGGGATAGCAGAGTTTCTCAAAGAGACATATGCTGATAACGAGGAAATACTAACTATTCTACCTGAACAAAATCTTATTGAATCCATTGGTCTAGCCCACGATATTGGTCACCCACCTTTTGGCCATGGTGGTGAAGTCGCACTAAATTATTCAATGAGAGATCATAATGGGTTTGAAGGCAATGCACAAACACTTAGGATTTGCACAAAACTTGGCGAATACTCAGATTGTGGTGGACTAAATCTGACTCGAAGGACATTACTTGGCCTGATTAAGTACCCTTCGTATCACAGCTCCGTAGTCAATCGTGAAATATATCAAGATTATGGTGGTGTTAATTTAGATTCATACCACCCACCAAAATGCATTTTTGACTGTGACAAAAACCATGTAGATTGGATCCTACAGGCCTTCAACACCGATCAAGATCTCTTCCAATCTTATTCTACCAAATCAGGGAAGCATGGAAAACCACTATACAAATCATTAGACTCTAGTATTATGGAAATGGCTGATGATATTGCTTATGGTGTACATGACCTTGAAGACTCTATTGCTCTAAGGCTTGTTAGTGAAAGAAACTGGAAAAATGAGGTTGTTGATATAATCAGAGATCCATTAAGAACGCTACCACTTTCAGGCCAAATTGAAAATTTAACACAGCAACTATTCTCGGGTGAAAACAAGACAAGAAAAAGAGCTATTAGCTATCTTGTTAACTATTTCGTTGTCAGCTCTGTAATGGAAAAACAAAATAAATTCTCACATAACTTGCTTGATTATCAAGCAAAACTAAATCCATTACAAAATGAAGAACTTAAAATATTCAAAGATTTCGTAGTTAAAAATGTCATTAAAACCCCTGAAGTTCAGACCCTAGAATATAAAGGGCAACAAATGATAGTGCAATTATTCGATGTGATTGCCAACAACCCATCAAGACTACTTCCTGTGAAATATTATGAAAAATATCTTCATGAAGGTGAAAACATGAGAGTGATTTGTGACTATTTAGCAGGAACGACTGATGACTACGCAACTCGTTTATATCATAAAATATTCACGCCATCATCTGGTTCGATATTTGATAGGTTATGATTTATAAGCGTGAGAAATTAGTTAGATATATGACACAGTTAAGCTGTGAAAAGCTTATTAAAAATAAATGTTAGCAGTGCAATAAACTTATTTAAGTTTATATTTGTTGATTTAATTGTGGCCGTGATTATAACGGCCACGTATCGTTCTTTATCTCATAAAAGAAGACTCTATCGCCGCCCAACTCCACCGTCTTTACGATTCAGAAAGCTAAGTTATTGGTCAGCATTTTATCGTTTATTTCTTGGCCAGCTTGATGGAAAACTCTGGCTAAAATGGATAGCCAGCTAAAACAATCACTTGCCCGCTATCCGGTGCCTTGTTTTAATCATCGTCCAATTAATAAGCTCACTCAAAATACCCTTTTGATTATTTATACCAGCACCTATTCCCACAGACTCTGTGTCATCATGAGCTGAATCGCAGATGAACAGACTGTGTCCATGATGAGCCTATTCCTTCTATCAAGTTAATGTCCCTTCCAAGCACCTTGAATACCCTCCCGAACGACTGTCGGTGAACGTCCGATAGCGCGGGGCCCCTGCGCTGGCAGCTGCCAGCGACACTCTGACAAGACAATTTTATGAACTGCACTAACAAACCCGCCCTCTCCGGCGTGACGCTTGCGGCGATCGGCGTGGTCTATGGCGATATCGGCACCAGTCCGCTCTATACCCTGCGCGAGTGCCTCTCCGGCCAGTTTGGCTTCGGGGTCGAGCCCGCCTCCATCCTGGGCTTTCTCTCCCTGATCTTCTGGCTGTTGATCCTGGTGGTCTCACTCAAGTACCTCTCCTTCGTGATGCGAGCCGACAACGCAGGGGAAGGGGGCATCCTGACCCTGATGTCGCTGGCGACCCGCAACAGCTCGGAGAAATGGGCCCCGGCGCTCATCATCCTCGGGCTCATTGGCGGCAGCTTCTTCTACGGCGAGGTGGTGATCACCCCCGCCATGTCGGTGATGTCGGCCATCGAGGGGCTGAAAATTGTGGCGCCCTCCCTCGACGCCTACATAGTGCCGCTCTCGGTGCTGGTATTGACCCTGCTGTTTGCCATTCAAAAGCACGGCACCGCCACCGTGGGCAAGCTGTTTGCCCCCATCATGCTGCTCTGGTTTTTGACTCTGGCGGCGCTCGGCCTTCGCAGCATCTTCCAGAACCCGGAGGTGCTGGGGGCGCTCAACCCCATCTGGGCGCTGCGCTTCTTTATGGAGTATCAGCTCACCTCCTTCTTTGCCCTCGGCGCCGTGGTACTGGCCATCACAGGGGTGGAGGCGCTCTACGCCGACATGGGCCACTTTGGCAAGCTCCCCATCCAGCGCGCCTGGTTTATGGTGGTGCTGCCATCGCTCGTGCTCAACTACTTCGGCCAGGGCGCCCTGCTGCTGCGCGACCCCGAGGCCATCGCCAACCCCTTCTTCCTGCTCGCCCCCCAATGGGCTCTACTGCCGCTCTTGCTGCTGGCGACCCTGGCCACAGTCATTGCCTCCCAGGCGGTGATCTCCGGGGTCTTCTCCCTGACTCGCCAGGCGGTGCGCCTCGGTTATCTCTCACCCATCCGCATCGTGCACACCTCGGAGCAGGAGTCCGGCCAGATCTACATTCCGGTCATCAACTGGATGCTCTATGTGTCCGTGGTGATCGTGATTGTGAGCTTCGAGCACTCCAGCAATCTGGCGGCCGCCTATGGCATCGCCGTGACCGGCACCATGGTGCTGACCACCATCCTCTCGTGCTCGGTGGCCAGGAACAGCTGGCACTGGAACAAGTACCTGGTGGCCGGCCTGCTCGCCCTGCTGCTCGCCATCGACGTGCCGCTGTTTGCTGCTAACCTCGCCAAAATAGTCTCCGGCGGCTGGCTGCCGCTGACCCTGGGGGCCGTGATGTTCACCATCATGACCAGCTGGAAGAGCGAGCGTTTCCAGCTTATTCGGCGCCTCAACGAGCACGGCAACTCGCTGGATCCCATGATCGCATCCTTGGAAAAATCCCCGCCGACCCGGGTGGCGGGCACCGCCGTCTATATGTCGCGGGTGATCAATGTGATCCCCCATGCGCTTTTGCATAACCTCAAGCACAACAAGGTGCTGCACGAGCGCATCATACTGCTGACCCTGAAGGTGGAAGATGCGCCCTACGTCCACAACGTGCGCCGGGTCTGCATCGAGCAGCTCTCCCCCACCTTCTGGCGGGTGGTGGCGAGTTACGGCTGGCGCGAGACCCCGAACGTGGAGGAGATCTTCCATCGCTGCAACGCAGAAGGCCTGAGTTGCCGCATGATGGAGACCTCCTTCTTCATGGCCCACGAGTCCCTCATCATGCGAGAACGCCCCTGGTACCTATATCTGCGCGGCAAGCTGTTTATGCTGCTGCAGCGCAACGCCCTGCGCGCGCCGGATCAGTTCGAGATCCCGCCCAACCGGGTGATCGAGCTCGGCTCGCAAGTGGATATCTGATGGCGTGAATACCGCCAGATAGAAAGAGGGAGGCATAGGCCTCCCTCTTTTTTTTGCCGTTAACCATGGGCGAGGTCGATGCCGCCCCCTCATCCCCAACCTTTCTCCCGCGAGGGGAGAAGGGAGTAGAGCGCTGATGCTCGCAGCTCCGCTAGATCTAATAAGTGCAACGCATTACATGCAGATATTGTGTGCGCAGATATTGCATAAGTGGCGCAATTCACTGCGTATATTGCACCCGACCAATCCCCCGCCCCACACCGCTTTTCCTAGGTGACGAACTCTCTCCCGCCCCTCGTCACAAGTGACGAACGTCACGGTTCGACACCCAAGGGCGCCGTCGTCATCTCTTGCCACTCAAATTTAAACTCATTTAAAACAGCCACTTGAACGCATTCCCATAGCCCAACTCGATTTGGCCCACATTTTGCCAACCTGCCCCTACTTTCTCCGTTCGCGACACGACAAGGTAGGCTATGAACCGCTTCGTTATCGCTGATCCCAAACTTTGTATCGGTTGTGGCACCTGTATGGCCGCCTGCAGCACGGTTCACAAGGCCAAGGGTTTGCAACAGGCCCCCCGATTAACCGTCATGCGACACGAGCAGGCGACCATGCCGGTTCAGTGCCGTCACTGTGAAGACGCCCCCTGCATCAAGGTCTGCCCGGTCGAGGCCATCGCCCAGACCGAGGATACGGTGCAACTGAACGAATCCCTGTGCATTGGCTGCAACCTGTGCGCCGTGGCCTGCCCGTTTGGCGCAATCCAGAGCGGCGGCAGCCGGCCTGTGGCCATGTCCAACAGCTACGACACCTATATCCCCTGCACCATTCGCTCCAGCAACCCGTCCACCTCGGCGGGGCTCAGCACCTTTGGCTCGGATCTGCTGAGCTGGGAGCCCGGCGTGCGTGCCATCGCGGTCAAATGCGATCTCTGCGCCTTTCGCGAGGATGGCCCTGCCTGCATCGAGGCCTGCCCCTCCCAGGCGCTGACCCTGGTCAATGACAATGTCTGCGCGAGCGCCGCCCGCGAGCGCCGCCTGCAAGCGGCCAGCGCCCATCCCGAGCTGGCCTCAAGTTTTGCCACCTCTTGTTCGGCCAAGGCCGCCACGACCCGACAGGGAGAATGCTGATGTTGCCTTCATGGATCCCGGGCATCTTGCTGCTCTTCTTGCTGGGGGCCGCCGCCGGCCTCTTGCTGCACAAACAGGCGCCCCTCGCCAATCGCCTCAATAGCGGCTTCGCCCTGCTGGGATCGCTCGCCGGTGTCGTGGTCGCCGTGCAGGCCCTCGCCTCCGGTGAGACGCTTTACGGCCAGCTCTGGCTGCTGGGCTCGATGCACCTCGATATGCTGGCCGCCCTGATGCTCTTGGTGATAACCCTGGTTGGCACCGCCGTGTCCCTCTACTCCTTTGCCTATATCCGCGAATACCAAGGCAAGGGAGACGTTTCTATCGGCGTATTAATGAACCTCTTCCTGTTCGCCATGGTGGGCATGGTGCTGGCCGACAATGCGCTGGGCTTTTTGCTCTGCTACGAGCTGGTGACCCTCACCAGTTACTGGCTGGTCAAACGCAATCCTGACGCAGCCAAACAGAGCCGGCTGTATCTGGTCATGAACCATATCGGCATGGCGCTGGTGCTCGTTGCCTTCTGGCTGCTCTGCCGTGAGAGTGGCAGCCTGGAGTTCAGCGCTCTGCGTGAACAGCATCTGGCCGGGGCGCTGGCCTCCCTGGTGTTCCTGCTCTGCTTCTGCGGTTTTGGCCTGCGCGCCGGGTTCGTGCCCCTGCACGGCTGGTTGCCGGTGGCCGAGCCCGTCGCCCCCTCCCATATCTCGGCGCTGATGTCTGGCGTCATGGTGAAGCTCGGTCTATTCGGTATTCTGCGGGTCGCCATCGACTTTCTCGGTGCCAGCCAGCTCTGGTGGGGCTACATGGTGCTGATCTTCGGCGCCTGCTCGGCGGTACTCGGGGTGCTGTTTGCGCTCGCCGAGCACGATCTCAAGCGGCTGCTCGCCTACCACACGGTGGAGAACATCGGCATCATATTGATGGGGATGGGGATCGGCATGATAGGCCTTGCCAACCAGCAACCCACCCTGGTGGAGCTGGGGCTGCTCGGCGCCCTCTATCACCTGCTCAATCACGCCATCTTCAAGAGCCTGCTGTTTATGGGCACGGGCTCTGTGATGTTCCGCCTGCATACCCGCGACATGGACAAGATGGGGGGCCTCGCCAAGCTGATGCCCTGGACGGCGCTGGCGTTTCTCATCGGCGCCATGGCCATCTCGGCGCTGCCGCCGCTCAACGGCTTCGTCAGCGAATGGTTCATCTATCAGGCCCTGCTCAGCATGACCAGGCTCGGCACCTCGGTCGTCGCGCCGCTCGCCGTGGTGATGCTGGCGGTGACCGGCGCCATGGCGGTGATGTGCTTCGTCAAGGTCTACGGCATCTGCTTCTGCGGCGCCCCGCGCAGCGAGAAGGCGAGTCAGGCCCGCGAAGTGCCACACACCATGGTGGCAGGTACCCTACTGCTGGCCGCCGTCTGTCTGGTGCTGGGGCTCGGCGCCCCCTGGATTGCCCCCCTGGTCAACGGCTACGGTCAGGCCCTTGTCGCCGCTCACTTGGCAAGTTCCGTGACCAGCACAGTGGCAACCGGCGCAACCCTGCTGCCGCTCGATAGCAGCCAGGCAGTGCTCTCTCCGCCTGTGATTGCCATTACTTTGATTGGCCTCTTCCTGATCCCATTGCTCTTGCTCGCCCTGTTCAAGGGACCCAAGCTCGGTCGCCGCCACGCCGGCACCCCCTGGGCCTGCGGCTACGCCTATGAGGAGCGCATGAGCCTCACCTCAGGCGGCGTCACCCATACCTTGCGCCGGCTGTGCGCGCCGCTCTATCGGCAGCAACCGCGCCTCGACCTGGCAACCCCGCTGCACGGGGTGAGTGAGTCGCCGTCCATCGCTGGCTGGCTGCTTCACGGCCTGGTGCTGGCGCTCTTTATCCTGATGGCCGTAGGAGTCTGACCATGCCTGTTCTCGAAATGCCAAGCTGGGGCATGGTGGCCCTCGCCCTCACCCAGGCCCTCGCCATGCTGGCGCTGGCACCGCTCGCCACCGGTTTTAACCGTGTGCTGCGAGCCAAGATGCACTCACGCCAGGGGCCGGGCCTGCTGCAGGATTACCGGGATATCGGCAAACTGCTGCGCCGCCAGGAAGTGACGCCAGAGCCCGCTGGCATCTTCTTCAACCTGACGCCCTCCCTGCTCATCGCCACTCTGCTGTTGGTGGCCATGGCGCTGCCGACCCTGACTCACGAGTCCCCCTTCCCCATTGCCGGAGATCTCATCACCGACATCTATCTGTTCGCCATCTTCCGCTTCTTCTTCGCCCTCACCGGGCTCGACAGCGGCAGCATGTTTGCAGGCATAGGTGCTCGCCGGGAGCTCACCCTCGGCATCCTGGTCGAACCCATTCTGGTGCTGGCCTGCTTCATCATGGCGATGATGGTGGGCAGCTCGGATCTCGGCAACATCAGCACCTATGTGGCGACCCAGCCGCTGGCCGCCCCCGTCGCCACCCTGCTGGCGGGGGCCGCCTGCGCCTTCGCGGTCTTCGTGGAGATGGGCAAGCTGCCCTTTGACTGCGCCGAGGCAGAACAAGAGTTGCAGGAGGGGCCGCTCACCGAATACTCGGGCGCCGGCCTCGCCCTGTTCAAACTCGGCATCGGTCTCAAGCAGCTTGTTGTGGTGCAGCTGTTCCTCGTGATCTTCCTGCCCTTTGGCAAGGCGGCAAACTGGAGCCTGCCGGCGCTCGCCATGGCCGCGCTCATCCTGCTGTGCAAGCTGGTGGTGGCCTTTGCCCTGGCCGGCATCATCGAAAACGCCATGGCCCGCACCCAGTTCGTGCGCACCCACAGGCTGACCCGCTATGGCCTGGGGCTCGCCCTCTTGGCCCTGCTCGCCTATCTGGTCGGGGTATGAGTCATGCCCGCCTTCATCTTTCATTTTTCCGCTTTTAACGAGACCACAGCATGACCATCGCCATCTCAGATCGCATCGGCTGCGACTACATCCAGCAATTGCGACAGCAACTGCCCCACGCCATCACGGACGAGCAGTGGCAGACCGCCGATCAGGCCACCCTCACCGTCAAACCTACTGATCTGGTGGCTCTCACCAGCATCTTGTTCCACAAGCTCGGCGGCTGGCTGTCGGTCTCCTTTGCCAATGACGAGCGCAGCCTCAATGGCCACTTCGCCGTCTACCACGTCTTCTCCATGGAGGCCGAGACCAAGAGCTGGATCACAGTCCGGGTGCTGGTCAATGCCATAGAGCAGGAGTACCCCTCCATCACCCCCTCCATACCGGCGGCGGTCTGGGGAGAGCGGGAGATCCGCGACATGTATGGCCTCACAGCGGTCGGCCTGCCGGATGAGCGGCGGCTGGTGCTGCCGGACGACTGGCCCGAGGACCTTCACCCCCTTCGCAAGGACGCCATGGATTACCGCCAGCGTCCCGTGCCTACCACGGAGACCGAGACCTACCCCTTCGTCAATGAGCTGGGAAGCGATGCCAATCGCATCGTGCCGGTGGGCCCGCTGCACATCACCTCGGACGAGCCGGGCCACTTTCGGCTGTTCGTGGATGGCGAAGACATCATAGATGCCGACTACCGGCTGTTTTATGTCCACCGCGGCATGGAGAAGCTGGCCGAGACCCGCATGGGTTACAACGAGGTGGCCTTCCTGACCGATCGGGTGTGCGGCATCTGCGGCTTCACCCACAGCGTCGCCTACACCACCTCGGTGGAGAACGCCATGAGCATTCAGGTGCCGGAGCGGGCCAAGATGATCCGCGCCGTGCTGCTGGAGGTGGAGCGCCTGCACAGCCACATCCTCAACATCGGGCTGTCGAGCCACTTCACCGGTTTCGACACAGGCTTCATGCAGTTCTTCCGGGTGCGGGAGAAATCCATGACCCTGGCCGAGCTGCTCACCGGCGCCCGCAAGACCTACGGCCTCAACCTGATTGGCGGGGTGCGTCGGGACATCTTCAAGGAAGACCGCATCAAGGGCGCCCAGCTGGTGCGGGAACTGCGCGATGAGCTCAAGCCCCTGGTGGCCATGCTGCTCGATACCGCCAACATCTCCTCCCGCCTGGTGGGGATAGGTCGACTGGATCCGCAAATCGCCCGGGATTTCAGCTGCGTCGGCCCCATGGTGCGAGCGAGCGGCTTCAAGCGCGACGTACGCCGGGTGCACGACTTCGCCGCCTACCGCGAGCTCCCCATGGAGATCCAGAGCCTCGCCGGTTGCGATGTGCAATCCCGGGTGCTGGTGCGCATCCACGAGCTCTACGACTCCCTCGACATGATTGAGTTCGGCCTGGAGCACCTGCCCGAAGGCCCTTTGCTCACCGAAGGCTTCACCTATCAGCCGGGCAAGTTTGCCCTGGGCTTCACCGAGGCCCCCCGCGGCGAGAACGTGCACTGGAGCATGACAGGGGACAACCAGAAGCTGTTTCGCTGGCGCTGCCGCGCCGCCACCTACGCCAACTGGCCCGCCCTGCGCTACATGCTGCGGGGCAATACGGTGGCGGATGCGCCCCTCATCATCGGCAGCCTGGATCCCTGCTACTCCTGCACCGACCGGGTCACCCTGGTCGACCCCAAGAAGGGCAAGTCCACCGTGGTCTCCTACAAGGAGATCGAGCGCTACGGCATCGATCGCAAGCACTCTCCGCTCAAATAAGGGGCCATCATGATCAAGTTGTTCAAAACCATCCTGAAGGCCGGTACGCCAGCGGCCAGGTACCCCTTCGCCCCCTTCGAGGTGAACCGGGACTTTCGTGGCAAGCCCGAATACCAGGCTAGCCAGTGCATCGCCTGCGCCGCCTGCACCAAGGCCTGCCCGGCCAACGCCCTCATCATGGAAGTTGACATGGAAAGCGGCGAGCGGCGCTGGGAGCTCTCCATGGCGCGCTGCATCTTCTGCGGCCGCTGCGAGGAGGTGTGCCCGACCCACGCCATCTCGCTTTCCCCGAACTTCGAACTGGCGGTGACCAACAAGGCGGATCTCTACGAGGAGGCCCGCTTCCCGCTCGCCCCTTGCGAGCTCTGCGGCTGCTACTTCGCCCCCGCCAGACTGGTGGCACTGGTGGAAGACACGCTAGCGCAGGCGGCCAAGCCGCTGGCCCACCCGGAGCGGTTGCACCACTGCCCCGACTGCAAACGCAAACAGAGCATGTTGCACCAGCCCGCTCGGTCAACTGCCCAACAGGAGTGGATCTGATGAGCCAAATCAAAGGCATAGAACCCATTGTCGGCGATGCCCATAGCCGCGCCGTACCGCTGGCACAGGATCCGGAGATCAGCCGTCTGAAGAAGACACTGCTCAAGGACATTCGCCGCTCGGCCTATGTCTATCGAGTGGATTGCGGTGGCTGCAACGCCTGCGAGATCGAGATCTTCGCCACCATCACACCTGTATTCGACGCCGAGCGCTTCGGCATCAAGGTGGTCGCCTCTCCGCGCCACGCCGACATCCTGCTGTTCACCGGCGCCGTGACCCGGGCCATGCGGGTACCGGCCCTGCGCGCCTACGAGGCGGCCCCGGACCCCAAGATCTGCATCGCCTACGGCGCCTGTGGCTGCGACGGCGGCATCTTCCACGATCTCTACTGCGTCTGGGGCGGCACCGACAAGATAGTGCCGGTGGATGTCTATATCCCCGGCTGTCCCCCCACCCCGGCGGCCACCATCTACGGCTTCGCGGTGGCACTGGGTCTGCTGGAGCAAAAACTGAAGGCCACCAGCCACGAGGTGACTGCGGGCGAGCGGGTCGAGCTGCGCCACACCGGCATCCCGAATGAAATCCGGGTGATGATAGAGCGCGAAGCGCGCCGCATGGCGGGCTACCGCCAGGGTCGCATCATAGCGGACGAGTTTATGGCGCTGCTCGAGGGGGCAACTCAGCAGGACGTGGATTTGCGCATCCAGGGCTATCTGCAACAGCACGACGATCCGCGCCTTAGCGAAATCGTCAACAACCTGGCCAGCGCCTGCCTCAACCGGGGCGCAGGCAAGAAAGAGGTCACCCATGGCTGACCAGGTCTTCTTCTATCGCCTCTCCCGCAAGTTCGTGGACGAGCAGTTCGACGTGCCCGAAGAGGCCAAAGAGGTGATGTACTACAGCCTCGCCATCGGTCACCACCTCGGCATCGTCGATTGCCTGAGTGCGGATCTGGTCTGCCCCTTGGCAGGCTATCGGGACTGGGTGGAGAAGCTCCCGGCCGGCAGCGAGGCGCGCCGCAAGATGGAGGGCTTTCTCACCTTCGGCGAGATCACCGTCTATCGCGAGCACTGCCACATGCTGGCCTGCGCCTTCGACCGGCTGCGCAAGGCCGAGGGGCTACTCAGCGGATCGGAGCTGGGCTGGACCGACACCTTCATGGACCAGCTCACTGCGCTGTATAACGATCCCCATATGTACCTGATGATAAGGAGCCGCTGATGAGCCGCAATCTCGTGTTGACCGTGGGCAATGCCATGATGGGGGATGACGGTGCCGGCCCTTATCTCGCGGAAAAGTTGCAGGCGAGCCCCCTGCCCGATTGGCTACACATCGACGGCGGCATAGCGCCGGAGAATATGGTGTACAAGGTGCGGGAGCTGCAACCGGAGCGGGTGGTGCTGGTGGACGCCGCCGAGATCGGCGAGAAGGCGGGGACCCTCCAGCTGATCCCCCCTGAGACCATCGCCGAGATGTTTATCTTCTCGACCCACAACATGCCGCTCAATTTTCTCATCGACGAGCTCAAGACCTTCGTGCCCGAGGTGCTCTTCGTCGGGGTGCAGCCGGCCATAGTCGCGTTTTCCTTCCCCATGACGGAGATGGTGAGCGGCGCCATGGATTATCTGCACCAGCATCTGGCGGCGACCCAGGATACAGAACTGTTAATAGAGCGATTCGCCCAGTGGAATAATGCAAACAGCGCGAGATAAATATCCTGCGCACTATCAAAAACAATTCTCACTACATTCCAGCCAGGCCCGTTGCGGTAATAAAAACTTCGGGCTAACTGCGCCGTTTTTGATATAAAACAACGCTTGTGGAGATACGTGGAAAAATGGCTGGATAACGGGTTTTTATGACCAAAAAAGCGTTGCCAGTCACAAAAAAGTGCCACAAAATGGCGGTCTCAGTGGAAGTTGATGGGGTCTGGTGGCCCTCCCGGTCTTCAAAACCGACGTGAGCCGAGAAGGCTTTGGCAGGTTCGATTCCTGCCTCTTCCGCCACTTTTTATATATTGGATGAATAGACACCATACCGCTTGCCAATATAATCCGATGAATGAACACCTCAACCCGAGTCAATTATCCAGACTGGATTAATTATTGATTTTCGGCAAGAAGATTCATCGCGGAAATAACCGACTCATTCGGTCAAGTTATCGGTCAACCGGTGTGCCTCCGTCAGCACAATCCGGGTAACTCCATGCCGAACCAGTCTCAAGCATCAGCCACCGACCACCAGCCAGCTCAGCCCAATTTTCGCCTGCCCCAGGTGGAGCTGCTGCTGCAACAAGCCTTTCTCGCGCCTTATATCGACTCCTTGAGTCGCCCCCTGGTGACCCAGGCGGTGCGCGACACCCTGAGCGATCTGCGCCAGAGCGAGGGCTTTCGCACAACGGGCATAGACCCGGCCAGCCTGGAGGCGCAGATAGTCGCCCGCTGCCAGCGCCTGGTGCGCCAGCGCCAGACCCGGATCATCAACGCCACCGGCACGCTCGTTCATACCAATTTGGGACGCTCCCCCTTGAATGCCGAGCTGTGGGACGAGGTGCGGGAACTCAACACGGGTTACAACAACCTGGAGCTGGATCTCGCCACCGGCAAGCGCGGCGGGCGCAAGGGGCTGATTTCCCCCCTGCTCGCCAGCCTGACCCAGGCCGAAGACTCCCTGGTGGTGAACAACAACGCCGCCTCCCTCTTCCTGCTGCTGCAAGAGATTGCCAAGGGGCGCGAGGTGATCGTTTCCCGCGGCGAGCAGATCCAGATCGGCGGCGGCTTTCGCATCCCGGACATTTTGGCGCTCTCCGGCGCCACCCTGGTGGAGGTGGGCACCACCAACATCACCACGGCCAAGGATTACCTCGATGCCATCACCGACCGGACTGCCCTGGTGCTGATGGTGCACAGATCGAACTTCGCCATTCGTGGCTTCACCGAATCCCCCGACATCGGCGAGGTCGCCCGCGCCCTGCCGGATCACATAGTGCTGGCGGTGGATCAGGGCTCCGGTCTCACCACCGAGACCTTCGCACCGGATGAAACCTCGGTGCGCCAATACCTCAAGGCGGGGGCGGATCTGGTCTGCTACTCAGGCGACAAGCTGCTGGGGGGCCCCCAGTGCGGCATCATCAGCGGCCGCGCCGATCTCATCAAACGGCTGGAAAAGCACCCCATGATGCGCACCTTCCGCCCGAGCCGCATCGTCTACTCCTTGCTCGAACGCCTGCTCATCCACAAGCTCAACAAGTCTCCGGTCGGGGAAGGAATTGCCCAGCGCACCCTCTCGGATCCTGCCGCCATACAAGGAAGGGCCGAGCGGCTGATGCGCGCCCTGCCCGGCTGCTTCGTGCTGGTACCGGCCCAACTGGTGGTCGGCGGCGGCACCCTGCCGGACGAGTTCTACCCCGCCCCGGCGCTGGCCTGCCTGGACCCGCGCCCTGCTCAGCAGCTGCTCGATGCCCTGCGGGAACTGCCGGTGCCGGTGATAGCGACCGTGCGCCAGCAGCAGGTGCTGCTCAATATGGCCTCAGTGCTGGAGGAGGATATGCAAACCCTCATCTTGCAGTTGAAAACACTGCTCGTCCCGGACCAGGCACAGGGGTCAGCGGCTCCCCACGGCCACCACAAGGATTGCTGAGCCCATGATTGCCTCCTATCGCGCCGTTATCGGCCTCGCCGGTCACGTGGATCACGGCAAGACCCTGCTGATCCAGGCCCTCACCGGCATCATCACGGCCCGCGCCCACGAGCAGGCCATCGGCATGACCCAGGATCTCGGCTTCGCCCACTTCGACGACGGACAGGGCAATACCATAGGCGTCATCGACGTGCCCGGCCACGAGCGCTATGTGCGCAACATGGTGGCCGGGCTCTGGAGCCTGGATCTGGTGCTCTTGGTGATCGCCGCCGACGAGGGTTGGATGCCCATGACCGGCGATCACCTGCGCCTGCTCAAGGCCATGGGGGTGCCGCGCCTCTTGGTCTGCATCAACAAGTGCGATCTGGTGAGCCAGGAGGAACTGGCGCTGCTGGAAGAAGCCTTGCTGGAGCGGGTGATGGACGAGAGCGGCATGGTGCCGGACATCGTCAGCGTCAGCGCCAAGACGGGCGAGAACATCGACACGCTGCATGCTGCCATCGTCCACCAGCTGGCGGATGTGGCGGACGAGCAAGCCACTCGCGAGCAGCAGACCCCCCGCCTCTATGTGGACAGGGTCTTTACCGCCAGCGGTACCGGCACTGTGCTCACCGGCACATTGCAGCAGGGGCAACTACGGGTAGGGGACAAGCTGCGCCTCTACCCCGCCGACCGTGAGGTGCAGATACGCTCCCTGCAGGCCTATCATCGACAAGTCGATGAGATTGACGCCATCTGCCGGGTGGCGGTGGGGCTTAAAAAGGTGCCCCACAAGGAGGTGGCTCGCGGTCATTGTCTCGCCAGCGCCGCGGGGGACTGTCAGGCGATCAGCCACCTGATAGTGCGGTTGGAACCCACCAACCCGGCGCTGAACAACCAAGCCAGTCCGAGTCTTCGCAACCAGGAAGTGGAAGTGGCGCTCGGCAGCTGGCACGGCCGGGCCCGCTTTGTGCCTATCAAGGAGACCCGGTTGGCCCGGCTTATCTTCGCCAACCCCGTTCCCTGCTTCTTCGGCCAGCCGCTCGCCATCATTCGCCACGGCAGCAGCGAGCTGTTGCACGGCGCCCGCATCCTCTGGTGCGGCGACATCCATCCCGCCAAGCGCAAGGCGCTGCACGCCCTGCTCGAGGCTCTGCCGGGCGATCTCGCCGGCTTCAACCCCGCGACCCTACAGCTGGGACTCGATGGCTATGCCCCCGCCAACACCTTTACCGAGCCGCCGCCGGCCACGGTGCAAGATGGGGACTGGCTTTTGAACTCTACCTGGCTCGCAGATAGCCACGCCGCGCTGCTAACCGCGCTAACGCAGCAGCCACAGAGCGCTGCAGAGCTCGCCGACAGGCTGCGTATCCCGCCAACCCTCACCCAACGCTTGCTGCTGCGACTCAAAGAAGAGCAGCAGATCCGCCTGCACCACGACAAGTGGCAGCCGGGCAGTGGCGAGTCGGAAGATGAGCTGGGAGAAGAGGCGCGTCTGGTACTCAAACTAGTGCGAGATCAAGGCAAGGAGGGATATGAGCCCGGTAAACTGGGCCCCGGCGGCGTGGCCATAGACCCTGTGCTCCAGCTCACCTTGCCGCCAGGGTTGCGGCCAAAAGGGGCGCTGCAAAAGCAGCTGCGCATCCTGGCGAGGCTCAAGTACCTGGTACTGCTGGATGGGCCCATCTACTACGATGCCGAACTCTATGACCATATGGTACAGGCCGTGCTGGCGGGCCAGCAGGTGGGGGATCTGATCGACATGAGTGCATTCAAAGAGATCACCGGTCTGTCGCGCAAATACGCGATTCCGTTTTGCCTTCGCATGGAGATGGACGGCTGGCTGCGGCGAGAAGAGAACGACAGACGGGTGCTGCGCCTGCCTCCCCCGCAGCTGGCAGACAAACAGTTCGCAGAGAGCGAGGCGGTATGACAGCACAAGCGGCCCCGATGACGCACTCATCCCCAACCAACTCCGAGCCTGCCTCGCTGCGCCGCGAGTTTCACCTCGACGGCATAGTACAGGGGGTCGGCTTTCGCCCCTTCGTCTATGGGCTGGCGCTCTCCCATCGCCTCACCGGCTATGTGCTCAACGATGCCAACGGCGTCACCATAGGGGTGCAGGGCAGCGCGGCCCAGTTGGCAGACTTTGCCCGTGAGCTACGGGAGCTGGCGCCACCACTGAGTCGTGTCGACAGCTTTAGTGAATGGACGATCCCCCTTGATGACGACCCCGACTTCGATGGCGCCTTCCATATCAGGGCAAGTCAGCAGCAGAGCGCGGCCACGGTCGCCATCTCGCCGGATCAGGGGATGTGCGAGGCCTGCGCCCGGGACATAACCAACCCGGCGGATCGCCACCACAACTACCCCTTCACCAACTGCACCCACTGCGGCCCGCGCTACACCATCATCCGCCGCCTCCCCTACGACAGGCCCCACACCGCCATGGCGGGCTTTGCCATGTGCCCGCGCTGCGCTCGCGCCTATGAGGATCCGCTGGACAGGCGCTACCACGCCCAGCCGGTAAGCTGCCCGGATTGTGGGCCTCAGCTGACCTGGCGTTCAGGCAGTGGTGATGCTCAGGCCGAGCGAAAGGAGGCTCTGCAGGCCGCCGCCCGCGCCCTGCAGACTGGCGCACTTATCGCGGTCAAGGGGATGGGGGGCTATCACCTGATATGTGATGCTCGCAATGAGGAGACGGTTGCCCGGCTGCGCGTGCTCAAGCGCCGCGCCCGCAAGCCGCTGGCGGTGATGATGGGATCCTTTGAGGAGGCAAGGCTGCATGTGGAGGGCGGCGAGGCCGAGTGGGAACTGCTGCGCTCCCAGCCCAGACCCATCACTCTGCTTCGCAAGAAATCATCGGCCGAGCTGTCGGCCGAAACGGCGACCCTGGCCGAGGGCATAGCCCCCGGCATCCCCTATCTCGGCGTCATGCTGCCCTATACCCCGCTCCATCAACTGCTGCTGGAGGCCTGTACCATCCCTCTGGTGGCCACCAGCGCCAATGGCCGTGGCAGCCCCATTTTGATCGCGTGCGAGGCCGTAGTTGCCGAGCTGGGTGCCCAGATAGACGGCATCCTGGATCACGATCGCCCCATCTTGCACCCCTGCGACGACAGCCTGGTGCAGTGGGCGGGCAGACGGCGCCAGATCCTGCGCCTCGCCCGCGGCTATGCCCCCTGCACGCCCAGCCTGAAGAAAGCGGTCACGCAATCCGTGCTGGCGGTGGGCGCCCAGCAGAAGAATCAGCTGGCGCTCGCCTTCGGTCGCCAGCGGATCTACAGCCCCTATATCGGGGACCTGCACAGCCTGCCGATGCAGCAGCACTTCGAGCAGACCCTGGAGACTTTCCGTGGCCTCTACGATCTCAAGCCCGAGACGCTGGTGTCTGACCGCCATCCCGGTTATCTCAGCCATCGCTGGGCCAGGGAATACTGCACCGCAGAGGGGGCGACCCACCTCGAGGTGCAGCACCACCACGCCCATCTGCTAGGGGTGATGGCCGAACACGACATCACTGGCCCCGTGCTGGGATTTGCCTTCGATGGCACCGGCCTCGGCGATGACGGCACCCTCTGGGGCGGCGAGCTGCTGATCGCCGACGTACGGGGCTTCGAGCGGGTGGCGCACCTCAAGCCATTTCGTCTGATCGGCGGCGAGGCCGCCATCCGCGAGCCGGTGCGCCAGCTGCTGGGTCTGCTGTTTGAATCCCAGTCACCCGATGAGATAGGTGCCCTCGGCATTCCGGCGATCAATCAGCTGCCCATCGATCGTATCCACAACCTGCATCAACTGTGGCGCCTAGGTCGCAACGCCCCCCATACCAGCTCCATGGGCCGGCTGTTCGATGCGGTCGCCGCCTTGCTGGGCCTGGTCGACGAGCCCGACTACGAGGGGGAAGCCGGGCTCTTGCTGGAGGCGGCAGCCCTGCGACTCGCCCCCGGCAGCGATCCCTGGCCCCTGCATTTTGCAATCACAGAACCAGCCGGCGGCCCCCTGCTGATCGACTGGTCGCCGCTCATCGAGGAACTGCTGGCGCAGCAGGGGAAGGTCGAGATTTCTCACCTCGCCGCCGGCTTTATTCGCGCCATCTGTGAACTGATTGTCACCCTTGCCAAACGCTTTCCCGCCTATCCGGTGGCGCTGGGGGGCGGCGTCTTCCAAAACCGCGTGCTGATGGACCAGCTTATTCCCCGCCTCGAGAGTGCCGGGCGCGAAGTCTTGACCAGCGAGATCTTGCCGCTCAACGACGGCGGCATAGCCGCAGGCCAGCTCTGGTTTGCCATCCATCATCTTGCGGAGCCGGGGTATACCTCCCCACCCGCCGTGTCGGAGTCCTGATATGTGCCTTTCCATTCCCTCCCAGGTGGTGCAACTGCACCCCGAAGATAACTGTGTCACCGTCGATACCCTGGGGGTGCAGCGTCGTGTCAGCTGCATGCTGCTCGAAGAGCCGCTGGCGCTGGGGGACTATGTGCTGCTCCACATCGGCTTTGTGATGAGCAAGATTGACGAAGAAGAGGCCCAGGCGAGCCTGGAAAGCTTCCGCCAGATGGTGGCCCTGATGCCTGAGCAGGACATCTTGCCATGCTGAACCTGAGCGATCTGTTTCAGGGTTTTCGTGAGCCCCAGGTGATCCGCGCCCTCGCCGCCCAAATTCACGCACTGGCCGAACGTCTGCCCGAGCCCCTGCGAGTGATGGAGGTGTGCGGCGGCCATACCCACACCATCATGAAGTACGGCCTGCCCCAGCTGCTGCCGGACAGCATCGAATTCGTCCACGGCCCCGGCTGCCCGGTCTGCGTGATGCCGAAAGAACGCATCGATCAGGCCATGGAGCTGGCTCGCCAGCCAAGCGTCATCTTGGTGACCCTGGGTGACATGATACGGGTGCCTGGCTCCAAGGGCTCCCTGGCCCAGCAGCGGGCCAAGGGCAGCGACATTCGCCCCGTCTATGACCCCCTCGATGCCCTGCGCATCGCGAAGGAGAACCCCGATAAGACAGTGGTGTTCTTCGCCATCGGATTTGAGACCTCCACCCCCATGACGGCAGCGCTGCTGGCGGCCGCAGACGCCGTGGGTGTGAACAACCTGCTGTTTCATATCAACCATGTGCTGGTGCCCCCCGCCATTCACGCCGTGATGGCCGACGGGGTCGCCAAGGTTAACGCCTTTATCGGCCCCTCCCACGTCAGCGTCATCACAGGGGCTGACATCTATCTGCCGATCGTCGAGCGCTATCGGGTGCCGGTGGTGGTGAGCGGCTTCGAGCCGGTGGACGTGATGGAGGCGCTGCTGATGATGGTGCGCCAGAAGGTGGAGGGGCGCTGCGCGTTGGAGGTGCAATACAGCCGCGCCGTGACCGCCCACGGCAATCGCGCGGCCCAGCGCCTGGTCGACCAATATTTTGAGACCCGCGAGCACTTTCGCTGGCGCGGGCTCGGCGACATCAACGCCTCCGCCCTTCGCCTGCGAGACGCCTTTGCCGCGCGGGATGCGGAGCGCCATTTTTCGCTCAACCAGACCCCCATCGACGATCACAAGGCCTGCCAGTGCGCCGACATATTGCGCGGGCTCGCCAAGCCAAACCAGTGCAAGGTCTTTGGTCGGGGCTGCACCCCGACCCAGCCTATGGGCAGCTGCATGGTGAGCTCCGAGGGGGCCTGCAACGCCTACTACCGCTATATGGGGATCCAGGAGCAATGAGAGAAATTCAGTTAAGCCACGGCGGCGGCGGTGTCGAGATGAACCAGCTGATCAACCAGCTGTTCTTCCATCATTTTGGCAACGAGATCCTGCTGCGCGGTGAAGATGCCGCCCTGCTGCCGGTCACAAGCCCCATCGCCTTCACCACCGACAGCTTTACCGTCTCGCCGCTCTTCTTCGCCGGCGGTGACATCGGCAAGCTCGCCATCGCCGGCACCGTCAACGATCTCGCCATGATGGGGGCCAGGCCCGAGTATTTGAGCTGCAGCTTTATCATCGAGGAGGGTTTCCCCTACGCCGATCTCGTCCGCATCGTCGAGTCCATGGCCGCTGAATTGACCAAGAGCGGCGCCCACATCGTCTGTGGCGACACCAAGGTGGTACCGAGGGGCGCGGCAGACAAGATCTTCATCAACACCAGCGGGGTCGGCAGCTTCCCCCTGCCCGAGCAGAGCCGGGGCATCTCGGTGCGAAACCTCCAGGCCGGCGACGCCATCCTGGTGTCGCGGGATATCGGCAGTCACGGCGCCTGCATCCTGATGGCACGAGACGCCCTGCAGCTCGGCTCGGACCTCAAGAGCGACTGCACCACCCTCTGGCCCCAGGTGGAGGCCCTGCTTGGGGCAGACATTCACCCCCACGCCCTGCGCGATGCCACCCGGGGCGGGCTCGCCGCCGTGCTCAACGAATGGAGCACGGCCTCCGGCGTTGCCATCGAGCTGGAGGAGTCCGCCATCCCGGTGTGCGACCCGGTGCGCGGCCTGTGCGAGCTCTACGGCTTCGAGCCTTATGATCTCGCCAACGAGGGCACCATGGTGCTGGCCCTACCCGCGACGCAAGCGCAATCCGCACTGGAGCTGCTGCGAGCTTTCAACCCGACCGCCTGCCAGATCGGCGTGGTCAAAGAGAGCGCCCAACACAAGGTGGTCCTCAACAACCCCTGGGGCAGCCGTCGCTATCTGGAGCTGCCCCAGGGTGAACTGCTGCCCCGGATCTGCTGAGCCATGACCCATCACATAAAGGAGTGCTGAACATGCACGAAATGTCTCTGGCCATGGCGGCCATCGATCTGGCCGCCGAGCAGGCCAGCCAGCGCGGCTTTAGCAAGGTCACCGCCATCTGGTTGGAGGTCGGCAGCTTCTCCTGCGTCGACCCGGACACCATAGCGTTCTGTTTCGAGGCCGCCGCCAAGGGCACCGCCGTCGAGGGCGCCAGCCTGCATTTTCAGCACCAGAGTGCCGAGGGCTGGTGTTACGACTGCGGCAAGACGGTGGCCCTCACCGAGCGCGGCCAGGCCTGCCCCGAGTGTGGCGGATACAAATTACGAGTCGCGCAGGGGGATAGCCTGCGCATCACCGACATCGAGGTAAGTTGATATGTGTAGCGTATGCGGATGCGGCCAGGCGCGCGTCGCCGGCCAGGATCATCACCACGAGCATGATCACCATCACGATCATCTCCATAAACATGGGCATGACCCTCATCATGAGCATGAACACGGCCACCATCATGGTCATCATCACTCCCATGGCCCTGCACAGGAGCAGGGGGCTCCCAGGACGGTGATCATCCATCATCACCATCACTACCACCATCAGGGGGATGTGCATCACCACTACCACGGCATGGTTCCTGACGCCCAGGCCGCTCGGCCAGATGCCCACGGGCATGCTCATTCCCACGGCCACGAACATGGTCACCAGCATGACCATCAGCACGAGCATCATCACGCCACCGATCATGGCCATCATCATGCCCATTCCCATAACCACAGCCATGAGCATGAGCATGAGCATGAGCATGAGCATGAGCATGAGCAGGGTGATCTGCACTACGGCAAGGGGGAAGCTGGGCTGTCGGTGCCGGGCCTGGGTCAGCGTCAACTGATCGCCATCGAGATGGACGTGCTGGCCAAGAACAATGCGCTGGCCGTCCATAACCGCGATCACTTCGAGGCCACCTGCCAGCTGGTGTTGAACCTGGTGTCGAGCCCGGGCTCGGGCAAGACCACCCTGCTGTGCGAGACCCTGCGCCGACTCGAAGGCCAGCGCCCCTGCGCCGTCATCGAGGGGGATCAGCAGACAAGCAGCGATGCGGATCGCATCCGTGCCACCGGGGTGCCCGCCATCCAGATCAACACCGGCAAGGGCTGCCACCTGGATGCCAAGATGGTGCACGACGCCTACCACCAGCTGCCCGTGCAGGAAGGGGGCATCCTCTTTATCGAGAACGTGGGCAACCTGGTCTGCCCCGCCAGCTTCGATCTTGGCGAGAAGTACAAGGTCGCCATCCTCTCGGTCACCGAGGGGGAGGAGAAACCCCTGAAATACCCGGACATGTTCGCCGCCGCCCAGTTGATGATCATCAACAAGACGGACCTACTGCCCCATGTGCGCTTCGACGTCGAGCGCTGCATCGAGAACGCCAAGCGGGTCAATCCCTATATTCAGGTGATCCAGCTGAGCGCCACCACGGGAGAAGGGATGGACGCCTGGCTGAACTGGCTGGCGAGCGCCTGAGCATCAAGGCCCAATTTGACTGCACTAATCGAACCTACCCCACTCAAGGTGTTGGGTAGCTTGATGAAATAAGAGAGGGAGGCATCAGCCTCCCTCTTTTTTGTCTTCGCAGCCTTAGCAGTGCCATAAGCCCCAGAGCCAACCGCCATGATCCCCTCACCCTGGCCCTCTCCCCAGGGAGAGGGAACCAATTCGTGGATGCTGGCGACAATGGCACATTTCGCTCCCTTCTCCCCTCGCGGGAGAAGGGTTGAGGATGAGGGGGCAAGCCCCTGCCCTCAGGCCGCGCTGCTGGCCATCTGCTCCTGCTCCCCCTCGCCGAAGCGGATCACACGGTGACACACCTGATGCAGCAGCGCCTGCTGGTGACTGAATACCAATATGCCTAGCCCGCGGCTCTCGCATTCGCGCATCAGCTCCTGCCAGAGCTGGCGCTGGATGCGAGGATCGAGCTGGGCTGTCACCTCGTCGGCAATCAGCAATCGGGTTCTGGGATCCAGCGCCCGTAGCAGGGCGATGCGGGCCAGCTCGCCGCCGGAGAGCTGGCCCGGCTTGCGGCTGAGCCACTCCGGGTTCACCAGAAAGCGTGCCAGCATGGCCTCGTCCGGGCGCCAGACATCCCAGAGCGCCTGCCCCGTGCTGCGGCGTGGGTTGAAGCAGAGCTCAGGGTGCTGGGGGATCAGCTGCACCGGGTTATAGCCAGAGGTTGGCAGAGGCTTATCATCCAGCAGCACCTTGCCGCCATCAGACAATGGCCGCCAGCCCGCCAGTACCCGCCCCAGAGTGGTCTTGCCATAACCGCTCGGCGCCGAGAGGCCGAGCCGCTCCCCCGCCTTGATCTTCAGGCTCAAGCCCTGCCAGAGGGGCCGCTCTCCCTGATGGATGCTCAGATCCCTAACCTCGAACATCAGCACACCTCCGGCTTGGCAGGGAACAACGAGTGAAACTCCGGCAACGCCTGCCAGTGGGCTCTCAGGATCTCGCTGCCCTGCCCCGCCCTCAGCTGCTGGCAGCTCAAACTGTCGCTCACCCGACCCTGATGAAGCGCGACGATGCGATCGGCAAAGCGGGCCGCCAGCGCCAGATCGTGGGTGACCCAGAGGATGCCGCTGCCCTCGGCGGCCAGTTCCCGCAGCTGGGCCAACAGCTGGCAGGCCAGGCCTTCATCGAGCCAGGCGGTGATCTCGTCCGCTAGGATGAAGCGCGCCCCGCTGAGCGCCGCGGCGCAGGCCAGAATGCGTTTCGCCATGCCGCCGGAGAGTTGGCGCGGGTAGTGAGCCAGGGTGTGCACCGGCAGCTGGTATCTCAGCAATTGCCGGCTGAGCTGCTCGCGCGAACTGCTCTGGCCGCAGAGGCGGGCGGCGCGACCGAGCTGGCGCTCCACCGTCAACAAGGGATTCAGCGCACTGACCCCCTGGGGCACATGGCAGAGGGTATGACCACGCAGCCGGGCCCGGCTCTCGTCACAGAGCGGCGCGCCGTCGAGGCTGATGGTGCCGCCCATGCGCAGGTTGCCTGGCAGCAGGCTGAGGGCGCTTTGCAGCAGCAGGCTCTTGCCCTCACCGCTGCCCCCCACCAGCGCGACTATCTCGCCGGGAGCCAGTTGCAGATCGATGTCGCGAAGCAGAGGCTGCCAGCGACGGCGGCCCAGCCAGTTGTAGCGGGCGGCCTCTATGGTGACCTTATCGAAGCTCAGCATGGCTCCCCCCCAAACCAGAGCCGTTGCAGGGCTCGGGTGGCCAGATCGAACAGCAATACCAGCAACAGCAGCATCAGCCCGGGGAAAAGGGCCAACCACCAGCCGCCCCCCGCCAGATAGCGCAGGGCATCGGCCAGCAAGAGCCCGAGCGACGCCTCGTGAGCCGCGAGACCAAAGCCCAGAAAACTCAAGGCGGCGCTGTGCAGCACCGCATGGGGAAACATCAGGAGCGTGCCGATAAACCATTGGGGCAAGAGTCCGGGCAGCAGATGGATGCGCCAACGCCCTAGTCCCCCCATCCCCTGACAACGGGCCAGCACCACATAGTCGCTGCTGGCGATGCGTCTGGCCTCGGCGCGCAGGATCAGCGCGAGTTTCGGCCAGTGGGTGAGCGCCACCGCCAGGATCACCCCGTGCAGGCCCCCGCCCACCGTGAAGCAGATGAGGATCAGCAGCAGCATGTGGGGCAGCGCCAGCATGGCGTCGATCACCAGACGCACGGCGGCGTCACATCTGGGGTGCACCAGACAGAGGCTGGCGGCCAGCATGGCCAGCAGGCCGCTGCACAGGGCCGTGCTGATGCCGAGCTCCAGACTGGTGAGGGTGCCCTGGAAGGCGCGCAGCCAGAGATCCCGCCCCATCTGATCGGTACCAAACCAGTGGGCCATCGACGGCCTCTGCTGGCGAGCCAGCAAGTCCATGGGCACCTCCTGCCCCGCCAGGTGCCAGCCATAACCGGCAAGAAGCAGCAGGCAGCTCAGGGCAAAGGCGAGGCGCAGCAGTGAGGGCAGCGGATTAAACAGCATGGCGTTCTCCCCAGCCCAGGTTGATGCGAGCGAGCAGCAGACGCGCCACAGTGTTGCCGAGAAACACCAGCAGGGTGCAAAACAGCACGATTCCCATCAGCAGGGGAATGTCACCCCGCAGCCCCGCATCCACGGTCGCCTGACCGAGTCCCGGGTAGGAGAACACCTTCTCTGCCAGGAGCGACCCACCGATCAACTCGCCAAGGGAGGCAAACTGCAGGCAGAGGGCCGGGGTCAGGGCGTGGCGCAGCACGTGAAAACGCAACATGGGCCAGCCGCCGTCCCCCTGGGCGCGGGCGTAGCGGATGAAGTCGCTCTCCAGCACCTCGGCCACCCGCCCCCGGGTATGCAGGGCAATGTTGCCCATCCCGAGCAGCGCCAGGGTCGTCACCGGCAACACCAGATGGCGCGCCCGCATGGCCCAATCCACCTGGTCAGCACCCAGGCCCGGCTCCCAGGCGCAGCAGACCGGCAGCAAGGGCCAGTGCACCGCAAACAGGGCCAGCAACAAGAGGCCTACCCAGAAGGTGGGCAGGGAGGCGAGCAGGTAAGCGAGGCGGCAGATGAGCCGGTCCGGCCAGCGGTTGAGATAGCGACCGGCGCAGAGCCCCAGCAAGACACCTAGGGTGCCGGAGAGCAGCCAGGCCCCCGCCAGCAGCGCAAAGGAGGCAGCAAAGCGCTGCCCTATCACCTGGGCTACGGGTGCGTTGTAGAGCATGGAGTAGCCGAGATCCCCCTGCAGCACCCGGCCGAACCAGTGCCAGTAGCGTAGCCACAGGGGCTGATCCAGCCCCCAGCGGGCGGCAATCTTGGCGTATTGCGCGGGCGGCACGTGCAGCAGATCGTTGCCGATATAGGCCTTGATGGGATCGATAGGAGAGTGACTCAGCAGCACGAAACAGGCGAGCGACACCAGCACGAGCAGCCCGGCCAGTCGCAGCAGGGTCTTGCCCGTCCTCTTGGCAAGCACCCAGCGGTTGGAGCTTAACGGCACGTCCACCGCCATTCCTGCAGGTTGTTCAGCAGAGACCAGCTACCGTGGATCTCGGGCGCCCCCTTGCCAAGATCGACGCAAGCGTTGGCCAGGTAGGTGTGCTGCACATTGAGCAGCCAGGCCCAGGCGGCATCCCCCAGTACCCCGGCCCCTGTCTTGCCGTCCCACTCCACCTGTTGCCAGAAGGGCAGGGCCGCCTGCCAGTTCGGGGCATCCAGCGCCTGCTTGAGGTGAGCATCCACGGCGGCATTGCGGTAGTAACCCGGGTTGTAGAACTCCACCCCGGCGGCGCCGCTCTGATAGTGGTGATAGAGCTCCATGGGATCCAGGCTCCCCCACCCCATCATCACAGGGTTGGCGTGCATGGCCCGCTCCACCTGCTCCCAGCTGCCAGATTTGAGGCTCACGTCCAGGCCAATGGGTTTGAGCATGGCGCGCACCGCTTCGGCCAGATCCCGCCGGGTGCTGTCCCCGCTGGTGTACCAGAGGGTGAAGGCGGCGCGCAGATCGCCCTTGTGGCGCACCCCGTCGCTGTCCCTCTTCCAGCCCGCCTCATCGAGCAAGGCATTGGCATGGGCCAGATCCCCATCCTTGAAGGCGATATCCTTGCCCTGCCACGGCAGCCCCTGCACCGCGCTGTAGGCGGGAATGGCATGGCCTTCGAGCAGTTGATCCGCCAGCAGCTTGCGGTCGATGGCGTAGTTGATGGCCCGGCGCACCGCCACATCCGAGGTGACATCATTGCCGATGGGGTTGCCCTTGGCATCATCTTTGCCCGCCGTGGGAATGGGGAAGACGATGCCCCGGTTCTCCACGCTCGGGCGTACCCAGAGTTTCACCGACGCAGGCACGGTAGGCGCCAGGGAGGGGGGAATGCGCACCACGTCGAGCTGGCCGCTTTGGGCGGCGGCATAGGCGCTCTCCTCGTCGATAAAGACGAACACCAGCCGCTTGAAGTCGTTGCTGCCACCGGCGTAATAGGGGTTAGCTTCCACCACCAGCTGCTGCCCCGGCAGATAGCTCACCAGCCGATAGGGACCGGCGCCGATAGGCTGCTGGGCATAGCGCTTGGGATCGTAATCCCGCGCCGAGACTACACCTAAGGAGCCCAGCACATTGACGAAGGTGCTCTGGGGGGCGCTTAACGTGATGGCCACCTGCAGCGGGGAGTTCACCTTGGCCGCTACGAAGTTGCCCATGTCTATCTTGCCCCCCTCCTTGGCCGCGCGATTGTAGGTAAAGGCCACATCTTCGGCGGTGAGCGGCGCGCCGTTTGAGAACTTCAGGTTTGGCTTGAGGGTGATGAGCCAGCCCTTGCCATCCTTGCTCGGCACCACGGACTCGGCCAGCAGGTTCTGCCAGCCGAGATCGGCACCCTCGCCAGCAATCTGCTTGAGCAGCGGGCTGTGCAGCAGCAGGTAACTGCCGTGACTCCAGCCGAGCAGAGGGTCAAACCCCTCGGCGGGTTCGGCGCCGATGGCGAGCTTGAGCTCGGCGGGGACGGGCTGGGCCGAGGCGCTCTGCACGCCAGCGCCCAGCGACAGGGCCAGCCACACGGCAGCCCCCGGGGGTCGGATCATCATCTTGCCTATCCTTTTGCGTCTCTCACCCCTTGGCAAGAAACGCCGCCTGATTAAACCAAACAAGGGGCCGATAGGCCCCATTCCTGATATGACGGTACCGGCGGGCTAGCCCTGCCGGGCACCCAGCAGTCGTCTGCGCCCCAGATCCACGGTCCCGGCCCCGTCCTGCTGCACGGGCAGGGATAGCAGCATCTTGTGCACGCTGCCCACCAGGGCCGCCCCTTCCTTCGCACTCAGGTGCGGGTCCAGCGGCGACATCAGGGAGCAGGAGAGCAGTTGTCCCAGCTCGGGCAGCTCCCCCACCATAAAGGTCAGGTTGCCACAGGGCAGTTGCAGGGCGATGCGGGACGCCAGTGGGCGCACGGGCCAGCACTGATCCGGTCCCGGCAGCACCACCACGCTCAGCATCCAGGGGGTGAGCACCACCCCGAGCCACTGCCCCTCATAGAGGGCACACTCCGCCAGGATGGGCATGGCCGGGTGATAGAAGGGCAGTGCCTGCATCTCTTCCCGGGCGATGCGCTCATATTGGGCCATCAGGATTGGCGAGGGATCGACGGCAAAGCCGACGCACTCCTCCACCGTCTCCTGCACGTCGGTCAGATAGGATTGCGCCATGCGACCTCCCGCTCCGTTTCGGTGAGGGGAATGGCCGGACAGCCGAGCTCGGCCAGCAGGGCCAGGATCCGCGCCTTGGCCTCCATCATCCCTGCGGCCACCACGGGGGTGAGGCCGATGCGGGGCTCGAGGGACAGGGGCTCGACCCCGACCAGGGTGAGCCGTCTTGGGGATTCCCCGGTCAGTTGCAAAGCCGAGAGCACGTCCGCCAGCCCGAGCTGATGGGGAGAGATCTTGCGACCAAACAGCGCCGGGATCTCCTCGTCCTCCAAGGTCACGACGGTGCCGGGCGGATTGGAACTCAGCACCGCATCCGCCACTATGATGTGATCGCGGCTCGCCATGGCTTCGAGCAGCTCCATGCCGGCGGTGCCGCCGTCCAGCAGCTCGATGCCGGGGGCGAAGCGGTATTCGCGCTCCAGCGCCTCGACGATACGCACGCCGACCGCCTCGTCGCTCAGCAACAGGTTGCCGACCCCCAGGATCAGGGTGTTCATCACAGCACCTTCACCTGGGTCACATCGCCGCTTTGGGTATCCACCACGTGGACCGCGCAGGACATGCAGGGGTCGAACGAGTGGATGGTGCGCACCACTTCCAGGGGCTTGGCCGGGTCGGCCACCGGGGTACCCACCAGCGACTGCTCGTAGGGGCCGGGCTCGTCGTTGAAGTTGCGCGGACCCGAGTTCCAAGTCGAAGGCACCACCGCCTGGTAGTTCTCAATCTTGCCGCCCTTGATGACCACCCAGTGGGAGAGCATGCCCCGCGGCGCCTCCTCGAAGCCCACCCCGCGAAATTCCTTGTCAGCCGGGATCTCGGCCTTGATGTAGGCGGTCACGTCCCCCTTGCCGATGTTGTCGATGAGCGCCTGCCACTGGTGGGAAAGCGTATCCTTGAGCACACAGCAGCGCACCGAGCGACCTATGATTCGGCCCAGGGTGGAGTGCAGCTGTTCCGTCTTGATGGCCGAACCCGTCAGGGTCTGATAGATGCCGTTCAACTGATCGAAGTGCGCCACCGTGCCCGGGTGCTTGGCCGCGAGCTTCACCAGCAGGTCGGCGAGCGGGCCTACTTCCACCACCTTGCCGTAGAAGGTGGGAGATTTGACCCAGGAGTACTTGCCGTCATCCTGCCAGCCGGTGTAGTTCGGCTCTGTCTTGCCTTCCCAGGGTTTGAGTGGCTCATCGTCCTTGTACCAGGCGTGCTTGTTGCTCTCGGCGATGCCGTCCATCAGCCAGGCATCCTGATGACTGTCGATGGGGCGATAATTCGCCAGATCCCCGTTCTCGATATAGCCCCCCGGCAGCAGGAAGCTGCCGCCCTCCCCGTCGGTGGGGAGCTCGGGAGCGCAGAGGTAGTGCTTGGCCCCCTGCCCCAGGCTCAGCCACTCGGGGTAGTGGGCGGCTATGATGGCGGCATCCACCTTGTAGACCTGCTCGATGAACTCGCCGAGCCGGTCGATGAAGCTCTTCACGTAGAGCAGGCGCTCCAGGTTCAGCACGCTCGGGGCGTCCAGGTTGATGGGGTTCGCCACCCCGCCCACCGCCAGGTTCTGGATATGCGGCGACTTGCCCCCCAGGATGGCGACGATGCGGTTTGCATCCCGCTGGCACTCCAGGGCCTGCAGGTAGTGGGCCACGGCGATGAGATTCACCTCTGGGCTCAGCTTCATGGCCTTGTGGCCCCAGTAGCCGTTGGCGAAGATGCCGAGCTGGCCGCTCGCCACCAGGGCGCGGATCTTCTCCTGCACCTTGGTCAGCTCGGCGGCGCTGTTGAGGGACCAGGTCGATACCCCCTTGAGCATGTCTGACGCCTTTTGCGGGTTGGCCTCGAGGGCCGCCGTGATGTCCACCCAGTCCAGCGCCGAGAGCTGGTAGAAGTGGACGATGTGATCGTGGATGTTGTGGGCCGCGACGATGAGGTTGCGGATGTATTGGGCATTGACCGGCACCTTGGCGCCGATGGCGTTCTCCACCGCCCGCACCGAGGCGATGGCGTGGATGGAGGTGCAGACCCCGCAGATGCGCTGCACTATCATCCAGGCATCGCGCGGGTCGTTGCCCTTGACGATCTCCTCCATGCCGCGCCACATGGTGCCGGATGACCAGGCCTTGGTGACGACGCCGCCTTCGATCTCACAGTCGATACGCAGGTGCCCCTCGATGCGGGTGATGGGGTCTATGGTGATACGTTGGCTCATACGTTGGCTTTCCCTCGGGCCTGATAATCTTGGTGAACACGTTCAAGCGATGGCAACACCGGCAGCAGCCGGATCAGCAGCAGATAGGCGCAGACCTCGATGGCGACGAAGCCAAGGGAGATGAGCACCTCTTCGGTACTGGGGAAGTAGTGGTAGCCATTGCCGGGGTTGAAGGCGAGCAGGGAGTAATCCAGTCGCCAGAGGGCGGCGCCCAGCAGCATGCTGAGGGCCCCCAGGAACAACATGCGGGAATCCCGGCGGCTCTTGTCCCAGTGGAACACCAGCAGCGGGAATATCATCAGCGCTATCTCGCTCCAGAACATGATGGCGTAGCGGTTGAAGTCCGACAGGTATTCCGACTTGTCGTTGATGACGATCTCCGCGAAGCGCAGGGCCACGAACAGGATCAGGAAGATGTCGATCACCTGGGTCAACTTGTAGAACAGCGGCTTCTCGTTGGGGCCGCGCCCCGCGAGCCCCGCCTGCACGAGCGACCCTTCAAACACCACTATGGAGAAACCCATGATGAAGGCGGTCAGCAGGGAGAAGACAGGCAGCAGCTCGTAGCTCTGCCAGAGCGGATGTATCTTCTCTCCCGCCACTATCATCAGGGATCCCATGGAGGACTGGTGCATGGTGGGCAACAGGGCGCCGAGGGCCAGGATGAAGAACATGATCTTGTTGAGCCGCGCCATGGTGGTCTTCCAGCCGAATTTCTCCAGCAGCACGGGGGCGAACTCCAGCACCATGACCCCGATGTAGATGGTCATGCAGACCGCCGTCTCGAACAGTACGGATGAGGTGTTGAAGTGACCCGGCAGGTAGAAGTAAGGCAGGTTCCAGTAGCGCCCCACGTCTATGGTGATGGAGAGGCCGCCCAGCGAATAGCCAAACAGGCTGGCCAAGAGCGCCGGTCGTACCAGGGGGTGATACTCACCCCGGTTGAAGACGTAGACGGCCCAGGCCAGGGCCCAGCCACCGCAGGCGAAACCGGTGCCGATCAAGAGATCAAAGGAGATCCAGAGCCCCCAGGGGTAGCCCCCGTTCAAGTCCGTGACCGACCCCAGGCCGAAGATGAGGCGCTTGAGAATAAGCATGCCGCACAACACGGCGAAGGGGGCCAGCACCAGCACGGGCCAACTGACCAGCTTACCGCCCAGCGGACGGGCCTTGTGTTCACTCATGATCCTTGCCTCCCGTCTGTTTGCCCTGATCCTGCGGCTTGCCCTGGTCGTGCTCATCCCCCCGATCGTGGCGCTTGGCATTGCGACGAATCAGCACGGACAGACCAGTCAGCACCACCATGGGCAGCACCATCCCCTTGTAGAGGGTGTGCTGGATATGTTCCGAGCGGGCGCCGGAGGAGAGCTCGGGCAGGTCAGGCATGTCCAGCTTGGTGTAAGGCACACCGGCCAGCACCAGCACCTGGGTGCCGCCCCCCTCCTTCTCGCCATAGACGTAAGGCTGGTAGTTGGGCACTTCATGCAGATAGGGATCGTTGGCTCTGAGGGTCTGGCGCGGGTAGGCGTATTCGCTGCCCGGGGTCGCCAGCAGGCGACGTTTCGCCTCGGCCATCAGATCCTCGCGGGTGCCGAAGATGACGGCACCTGTGGGGCACACCTCGACACAGCCGGGCAGCTTGCCCTGATCGATGCGTTCAAGCCCCTTCTGGTTGCACAGCTCGCACTTGTGGATGGCTCCTAGCGGGTTGTCGTACTCGTATTTGGGCACGTCGAACGGACAACCCACCATGCAGTAACGGCAACCGGTGCAGACGTCCGGGTTGTAGTGGACTATGCCGGTCTTGGGATCCTTGCGCAGGGCCTGCACCGGGCAGACGGAGACACAGTTGGGATCCACGCAGTGCATGCACTGCTTCTTGATGTAGGCGTAGCCATCCACCAGCTGGTCCTTGTGTTCGCCGCTGCCGCTTCGCCACACCTGGATGATATTGTTGGTGTAGGGGGTCAGCTTGTCGTTGTTGGACCAGGTCCGGGCGCCGGCCGGGTTGGCCGGATTGCCGTTGAGGCGCTGACACTCCGCCACGCAGGCCTGGCAGCCGACGCAGAGGGTGGAGTCGTAGAGCATGCCGAGCGCCCCGGGGATGGGCGGCTTGTTCTTGGCCGCCGCCATGGCGCTGCCAGGCATGACCGCCCCCGCCGCCATGGCACCCACTGAGGCGAATTTGAGGAAGTTGCGTCTGTTCACGGTCATTCCCCCCGTGAGGTGTGCTGCTCGGCTTCGTGGCGCTTCTGCTGGCGACCGAGTTCACGCACCGTCATCAGGCTCACCCCGACCAGCACCCCGAGGGCACCACCGATGAGGCCGGTGGCCGTGGGCGACATGTGCCCCCCCTCCTGGATGGCCACATCGGGTTTTTCGACCCGCGGGGTGGGATTCTCCACCTTGGCGAGCTGGAAGATCCCCTTGCTGAAACCGATCCCCTGTTCGTTGCAGCCATAGCAGGGGTGACCTATGCCCACGGGCCAGATGCCACCGCCTATATCGCAGAACTCCAGGGTCGAGCAGTTGCCGTAGGTCTCGGGCCCCTTGCAGCCGAGGTGATAGAGGCACCAGCCCTGGCGGTGGCCCTCGTCACCGAACTCCTTGGCGAAGCGGCCGGCATCGAAGTGCGGGCGGCGCTCGCAGTTCTCGTGGATGAGGCGCTCATAGGCGAACAGCGGCCGCTTCTTGGCATCGAGCACCGGCAGCTTGCCGTAGGTGATGTAGTAGGCGACCGTGGTGAGAAAGTTGTGGGGGTTGGGCGGACAGCCCGGGATATTGATGATGGGGGTGCCGATATTGCCGAGGGCCGCTTCCAGGCTGACGGCGCCGGTGGGGTTGCCACCACTGGCGGGCACCCCGCCCCAGGCGGAGCAGGATCCGATGGCGATGACGGCGGCCGCATCGCTGGCGGCGCGGCGAATATGGTCGACGATGGGTTCCCCCGCCACCATGCAGTAGACGCCTCCGTCCTTGAGGGGGATGGAGCCATCCACCACCAGCACATACTTGCCCTTATAGCGTTCCATGGCGTTGTGCTTGTTCTCTTCCGCCTGATGGCCGAAGGCCGCCGAGAGCACCTCGTGATACTCCAGCGAAATGGTGTTGAGGATCAGGTTCTCTATGGTGGGGTGGGTGGCACGCAGCAGCGACTCGGTACAACCGGTACACTCCTGCGCCCCTATCCAGATCACCGGAGGCCGCTGTGGGCTGGTGAGCGCTGTAGCCATCTTGGCCACTGCATTCTGGCTTAACCCCAGGGTTGCGGCCATCCCGGCGCACAATTTCATAAAATCACGGCGATTAATTCCATGAGCCGATAAAAAATTATCCGCGACCATTCGTCTTATTCCCGTCAGTGAGCATTCTTTGACAAATGCTTAATTGCGGAAATGCTATGCCTCCTCCCCCACCCTTATGTTGATCTCCATCAAGTCAGGGGACATTAGTCGACTAGAAAACTCATCACGAAAAATAAAAAATCCATATACAGCAATGAGTTATCGAAAATCATTCTCAACTAACCAATACCCATTATGGGTTATTTATTGATCGCTTGGAATTAAAAACATTTAAACTTCGAGTTATTCGAAGGATCCATTGCTCAAAATGAAAGCGTTGTCACAGAATCATTCTCCCGCGGCTGATATTGGACATTCTCGAGACTGGGGCCGCAATTTCGTTAAGTGGAGCACGCAAAGAAAGCTTGGAAAAAGCAGTACAATACCGATTAATTAATCAAGCCTGGGTTGCTCGTCATCAGTCGTAGGCCATCGCTCTGACAACCCCACTTCCTAACCCCCTACCCAGCATAGGCCTCAAACAATCCTCTACTCGTAAGTCCTCTACAAACACGAAACAGCCGAGGACGGCTCCCTGACTCAGAGAGAAAAACCAAGTAAGAGAGTGATACCGCCGCTGTTGCATGATCTTGGATATAAAAACACCGGCTAAAAGCCGGTGTCGGGAATTTTATAGGGAAGTAAGGCATCACCAATGAATTTAAATGGGTGTATTATATGGGGCATTAATTTCAATCTGGAAAACTATTTATTTCTATATTGACTATATTACCATTTTCTTTAAAGCTAACTTGTGTTCCCCCCCCTTCCATGGAACTAAGCAATTTAATATAGTTCTTTGTCAGTACTGTATATGTAATAGATATTTCACCCGATTTACCAGTATCTTTTGAAGACAGAATGGTAAACTCATTCGATTTTTCACTCTGACTACGAGAAAGCACATCTTTATAGTTAGGAAGAAGAGAACTCCACCCATTATTATTTCCTGAACTATTTACATAAAATTGTTCGTATGCAGAATATATTGCCCCATTATATACACAGTGATCATTTCTTTCATAATCCCCCCCCCTAACAACAGTACAAACTATATCACCAATATTGTATTTTTCTTTATCAGAGCCAGCTGTGGATGAGTGTTTATTACTGGATGTATAAATAACACTCCATCCATTATTATAAAAAATAAGATCGGTCCCTATTTTTATGGCAAAGTGATATAAGAAATCACACTCACTCTCGCCACTGGAGAGTGAGTCAGCTCGTGTAATAAAATCAATCTCGCTATCCTTTATTTTTTTATATTCTCCATCATCTCCTGTATTTTCTTTTACATGGTGAATACTATCTAAATCAGACTGTCCTCTTTTCTTAGGAAGATCAGAGCGCACATTAACTTTGCATACACCAGGAATAGAAAGAACACCATCATCCAGCATGATCTTGCTATGTAGCATAGCTTCCTTTAAAGCAATATCTTTACTATCAGATAGAGTCAAGTTACCGGTTTCTTCTGGCGTAATATTTTTATCTGCAACCTTCTTAAAAAAATATTCATCTGCATGACCAGCAGATGAAAGAAACATTAATAATGAGACCACGCCTATATAAAAGCGCATTAAACATCCCTCTTAAATACTACAGTGTGCAGGATTAAATACATCATTTTAAATATGATGTTATTATATCTTAGATCGCTTTACTATCAACAATTTATTTAGCAATTACTTTGTGTAGCCTACGAATAGCTTGAAACTCTTACTAAGAGTAGAGAGGCAATGCTATCAACAGTATTGTTTGTAACCATGTAAAATAAATAAAACAAGCAGTCTTACACATTTCCATTACATACGCTTTCATTAAGGTGTTTACGAAAAGAGCTTTCCAAAATGCAAAAATGAACCATTAGACAATGGTTCATTTTAAAAAATATATTAAATCAGCGCACCTCTTTCTGTGCATATGTATTACATATGAATGGCGCTATATTTATATATCTTAATCCTACTATATTCATGTTAAAAATGACTATAAGGGTTTTATTTCAACTTCTATTGTATTTACGGCATCAGAACCAGTAAACCTAATAGATTTATTATAATACATATATGAATATACCCCAACCTCATTACCAACAGGTTTACCATATATACTTAAAACATCAGACATTTTACTTCCTATATATATCCCTCGACTACTGAATCCATTGTGCTTATTTAGTATAATTTTACTAATTCGATAATCATCAAAGTCTCTCTTAGTCTTATCATAGTTAAGGTTTGATGATTCCATATATATGGAGCTAAAATCATGTATAAAAAATTTATAGTCAACACCATTTATAGTTCTGAATACATTCATGAACTTTATTACATCACCAGCTTCAGTATTATTCTTAAGTTCTGGATATAGTTTCTCATAATTAGTATCAATATTTACCTCGAAGCCATCATAGTATATAAAAAAATCATTTTTATTTACATCAATGTTTTTAATTTTTATATCGCTAACGTCAATGCGTGATGACTTTACCCATCCCGCATGTACTGCGCCATTTTTATCCACGTAATTTATATATTGGAATCCATTGTATGATGCATATGATACAGCTTTATCACCCTTTATAATAAATACATTCTTTGATTCACACTCATCTAGCGGATAGATGTAGAATGATGTTCTACCCTGTGACGTCACAGTAACATCGAATGTATCATATTCTACATGCTTATTTTCAAATTTCTTCCAAAGTGAAATTATATTTTCACACGCTGCATACGAGCTAGAAGCAAAGAATAAAAAGACAATAACAATTTTATTTATCATTTCCATCCCTTATAAAGGAGTCTATCCATACAAGACGACATCATGAAATATATCAAACTTTTTGTATTCGGGGTCAATACTTACCCCATAACGCATGACTACAATACGGATATTCTGCAGCTGGCGCCAGATTCTACACGTCATATATTATGTATTTTTGGTGGTTGACAACATTATTATAGATCTTGTTGGATATCAATAATAAATGGTTTTATCAAAATATTACATGACCAAAAATAATGACGAGCAGAAGACTTCCAATGCCACTTACTGGGGTGTCTGACGATGAGCTTGTTTAGGTGTGCTCTTTTCGTTGCTTAGCTCACAACACTTGTCGGTATCGACACTGGTAACTAGGTCGCTGAAGTGCATAAACGGAATATTTCACCTAGATAGTCATCAGCGCTGGCGCAATAATTATCGCCCTGCTTTATTGGATAAAGCATCCTCTACATCTGGTTCCTAAGTAAATACCGCAGATAAATTTGATTTTTCTCTGCATGCCACCAACTAGAGAATCAGTATTTCTGCTAGTTCGAGATAGCCAATGCTTTCACCAGTATTGAATTGTCCCCGTGTTGGCGCTGGCAACAGATAAAGCTTAGCTTGTCCAACGGAAAGTAACTTTACTTGCAGCATCCTCACCGATTACCTAGACCATAACTATTTCCTTTTATACTTTCAGATTTCACCCACCCTTCGGTTGTCACCCCATTCTTCCCCAAATGCATTATATAATGAAATCTATTATACTCCATATAAGCATCAAGTTGATCTTTAAATATAATGAACTTATTAGTTTTACATTTATCATATGGGGCTGAATAAAAATAACTTCTTCCCTTTACTGAAACAATATAACCAGACTCTGCACTGCTTATCCTTTCTGCTTTCACTTTACCATTAGTGTCCTTTTCTGCACAAAACATATCTATTTCATTAGACGACACGGCTCCACAAAAAAATAAAAAACAAAAATGCAGTTTTTCATTCTACCTACCCATTAGACTTCATAATACGGGGCAACTTATATTCATATTTAAGGCCTGTATCTTGAAGGCCCAAAACCCACTTCAGATGTGCCGCATCTTTCTCTACCGTGGGAGATTCGACCAATTCCTCCTGACTCTTGCCCTCCATCGCCACCCACAGATCCTTACCATCCTGCTTGCTTTTTCTTCTCATGCAAGACGAGCTCTGTTGGCACCTTGGCATAGATAGTCCCCCCTGATGCCCGCTTTGTTGGCCAGCACGTCGTCAAGGCGAGGCTCCTGGGTAAAGAGTTCGAGATACACCTGATCTTTGCTCTCTTTCCCCCAATAAGGGAACCCGGCGTTTCCACCAGGCCGAGGTATCCTATTGTCTCGCCTGCGGCGATGGCGACGGGGGATGGCAACCGTCCTCTGCGCACCAATGAAGCGAAGCTACCAATGTGCAGCTATCAAAACAGTGGACATTCCAGATTTTTATTGTATTAGCGAACAAAATAATCATAGCAGGCCGACTTTAATTTTTTCAGCCTTCCTCTTAACTAAAAATAACTTCTTAGATAAACTTTTTAATTCTGGTTGAATTTATTTAAATAATCAATTCTGTCAATAATTTTTTCAAGCTGACAGGTTAGATATTCGACACCAAAGCCTTCTCCTCCAGACCCCATGCCTTGTGGGTTCTCAAAGTTACAACTAGAATCACGAAACTTAATCCAGTCACGCTGAGCTAATTTTAAATATTTCGTTCTAGGTTCACCAACTCCCTCATAATCATTCTGTAAGTATGAAAAAATATCTTTATAAACTTTATTAAGTTCTGCATCTGACTCTTTATACAATGAGTCAACACACTTAAATCGAGCTATCAAGTCAAATTTATCGCATTGCCTTACATCAAACATTGCTATCGATGACGCAAAGAAACATCCTAGTATAATCATAAATAGTTACACCTTCTTTAAGGTCTATCGAGTGGGATGCTAATACGTTCATCTCGACTATTGCTATATACGTAACTTTTGGAAATAGAGCTAGATTAGGAGGGTGACAGTCCCTCAACGATAATAAATGACCTCTAAGATGTGGTGACACCTAGATGTATAAGGTACTTCAGCATTTCATAACTTTCACAATAAAAAACAATCTTCATAATTTTCTGACGCTTGATAAAAATTAAATTTCTTTCCTTTTGAATTTATGTAAAATATGTCGTAAAAATTAGCACCTTGATAGCAAAAGTGATACCTTCCGTTTACCTTACTATTAATTATTTCAATCCAGTCACTATTGGCAGTATATGGCGGCCCTTCATCTGTCGCCTCTTCTTCATAGTTTGTCTGGACTATAGTTATTTTATCTTTATTATTCCCATATTGAACATATCCTCCAACCCAACCTGTAGTTGAGGCCCACATCATTCGCATTTTAATTTTACCATCAGTGCTCACAAAGCACCGAGAATCCACACCGACATCTTCAGCATGGCAGGCCGAAGAGAGTATAACAAACATTAAGACTAAATATTTTTTCATGTCAGTTACTCTAGAATCACCATACACTGTTCAACAAATTCCCGCCAGTCCTGGCAGAACCGTCTATACCACTTTTTATCAGCTTCCTGCTGAGTTAATGGTTGTGCATCTAATAGAGTTTAAAAACGTCTATATCCTGTTAGAGCTTTGAGGACTATTATTCGCACCGACTTTATTATTCCGCCCCCACCACGCCAAAGCTCCTTTCCTCATATTATAAATTTCACTATCTTCAAACCTATACCCTCCATTTATATTCTTAACAAATACATTTTAATTCGCGAAGTTATCAATGGTCAGATTGATTTTAAGCTGCCTGTTTATATAGTGAGTCAAGCCACCATTTACTAATAAGCTACTATACAACAGGTCGTCTTTTTCAAATGTCCTTTGACATGCAGAACGGCCGAAATATATATACCAATATGCTGGTTTTACAACATGGGGAGCAACACTCAATTTCTCTCTGCATTCATCAGAGCTGGTAAAGTCTTCACCTACATAATCACCATATGCTTGATAATTGTCTCTGAACGTAATTTGTATAAGTCCTCTACCATACCAAGGACTATAGGATTTTGCATTCCATCCGATCTCTTTGGTGTAATAAAGATTGCCATTTTCATAAACGACTTGCGCTAAAAAGTGTGCTTTCCCCACGCAAGTAGTTACAGAGTGGTCGCTAGATAATTTATTAAACGTATCCAGATAAGTCTGCAATCTCTCATCTGAAACACCTCTGGCGAGTTTAAGTGACTTAAGTTCTTCCAATGTTAAATCACGATTACATGCACAACCAGTATGTTTATCCTCGAAAAGGGCCATCATCCCAGCTGGATGAATATATCAGGGTTTGACATCACCCACCACAGCAGCAACCTCTTCTATCCAAGCCATTTTATTGGTGGCATCCAGCACATATTTGTACAGGTTGGGTATGCTTTCATGCTCTTACCCTAGGTTTTACTCTTAAAATAATTAACATGCAATTTAACATCCAGTCATCATTTTAAAATTACTTGGTAACTGATATATCAAAAAACTCCGGCAAGGAGATCACTTTAAGTAAGCCAGCAAGCGGCTTGATATTTATCACACAATTAAATTTGTTTGCCCACCCTTGTAGCCGACCCTCTTCTTTTCGGATAGAGTTATACAAAATTATGACATTGACTTACATCAAAAATAGAAAACCATGGTGCGGAAAAATAGTTTATAATAATAAATGGCTATCGCTTACTGAATACTAAAGAGGGTACTAGATCAGGATCTAGCCCCCCTATTTAAAGTCAGCATCCATCAACAGTGTATGACAGCGCTATATATTGACCATCAACACCTAATGGTGAAATCAACATTGGCTGAACAGCATTATATGTCCCAGCTTTCGATTTATCCGAAAAACATATGGTGTAATCAGTTACCCCATCTCTATTTTTATCCTTTTTTTCTATAACGGTAAATGTATACACCCAGTCCTTATTATCTATCAAAAAACCATCACTAAAATAACTAGGTTTAGAAAACCCCATTTGACTTAAATAAATTTTATCCTTTGTTCTCTTTGGCATCAAAGAGCTTCGGAAAGTTGATATATTCAACCTTTCATATATAACTTGCAATTCTGAATGCGTAAATGCCTGAACATTAGCCACGACAGAAAATGAAAAAGACAAAAAAACAATAGTCAAAAATTTCATAGTATACCCTTTAAATATGCAGCCTCTTTGCGTCTTCTTGTAATATAAGCATCCCCAAAGTCCAGGAGATTTTCATAAGCACCCTGCCATTCTTGATTTACAACTTGTTCCCAAAGTGCTGGTGTACTAGCTTTTAGAGAGCCGTACTGATACTCGACAGAGGCAATAACTGTCTGAGCTTCCTTAGGTAAGGACTCAAAATCAATTAAGCTTTCAGAATTATATTTTCTAATTAACTCCTCTGTACTTTGTTTTTTAACGGCCAAATAGATTTCATTTGCTTCATCTAAGGTAACTGCTAATGGATTGTTTCTAACATAACGATCTGCCTCGGATTTTTTTCTCCCTAAATAAGGTGCCAACTTAGATACTAAAGAAGCATTTAAGCCAAGTCGATTAAGGTCAGACAAGTTTCTAGCACCTAAGTCAAAACCAACAGATATTGTCACACCACTTTGGCTAGTTTCTGGCTCAGGTACATAGCCATTTAAAATCATCCCCCCCTCTAAGCTATGAATGAAGTCATAATCGATTTTTAGTGATGACTCATTCTCGCTCTTCCCTATCAACCCCATCATCCCTGCCGTATGAATAAACCAGGGTTTGGTATCACCTACCACATCAACAGCCTCTTCTATCCAAGCCATTTTATTGGTGACGTCCAGCACGTATTTGTACAGGTTTGGCATATTTTTCAGCTCTTGCTCTAGCCTTGGCCACGTATCGCGCTTTACCCATTCACTTTCATGCTTGATAAAGAGGTTACGCACTTTGTCTGCGACCATTTTTTCGGCCATCGCAGCCTTGATTTCATCGGCACCGATACTGCCATCACCATCCCGATCTGTCACCAGCTCTTCGTAGACTGCGCTGAAAAAGTCCCCTCCTTCCTTGCCGTCAGTGTCAGCTTTGTCAAGGAATCCATCGGGATCCGAGCCACCATCCACCAATGTCACACCCAGCATGGCCCACTCATGCTGGTTCACCAATCGGATATCACCACTAATAAGTACATGCTGATCCTCGGCCACTTTCACAAATTTGTCGGCACCATGGAGAACTATGTCCTGAGTTTTTATCGGTTTAGGGGCATCTAATGGACCAAATGCTCCTACCTTGCTGTAACTGGTTTGATTGTTCTCCTTGGTCAACTTGTAGGTATCTATCTGCTCCCCCTCTTTGAGCAGCAGATACTCTTGTCCTTTGACCAAATTACCTTCGTTACTGATACATTTACTCAGAGCCTCCTTGTCATTCTCTGCGACAAATATCTCCATATGTATGGCTTTACGATCTTCATTGAGAACATAGCCATTGGCCGTTGGTTTCGGTGTTTCATGCTCGCCCCAATGCCCGACCACTTCACCGGCCTTGACCGAAATGGGATCGTTATGCCGCAGCGCCACTTTGTCATAAACAATGGGAGTATGCCGAACGGCATCGCTGGGTTGGCCCAACATCTCTTTGGCAACCCAGTAACGCTCACCTTTCGAGGCATTCGGCACAACTCTCCCTGTACCATCGGTCAGTTTGCCTTGGGCAACCTCCCAGACCTCAATCTCGAGATACTCTTTCATATTGGAAAATACGACTGGCTGAGCGGTGGTTCGTGCTATTTTGCTCATTTTTGGCAATCCCGTAGCCACAGCCTCCCCCTGTTCTTTGCTCTTACGCAGATAGCTATTGCGGCTGACCGGGTAGAGACAAGGAATATCTTGCTTAGACATCATCCAGTCGGGCTCAACCTTGCGTACTTCCTTGATAAATTGTGAGGCCACATAAAACTCTGACGGATCATCGCCCTTTGGGGTTGCATAGCTGACTAGCTGGTAAGAATAAGGCTCATTCTTCAGATTCATCCGCTCTGATGGAGCCCCAATCAAGGTAACTTCGGCCCCCTTGCGAGCCGTGCCCAGCCTGTCCTCTTTCTGAAATTGCAGATTCGCTGTGGCCTTGTATATAGCGACACCGCTCCCTGTCAGCACATGATGCTCTGGCTCACCCTGATAAGCATTTTTGCAAGCAATATGCATATAGAGGCTGTAGAAGGTAAGGGTATTTCGCTTTGGCTGCTGCTGTCCGGAAACCTCTTCTGTGGCTTCATAGTGATGACGGATCAGGCAAAATGAAGGGGATGTTCGCAAGGTGATCCCCTCACCAGGTTTCCCCTCTTCCGGCTCAAGCTGCACAGCTGCTGGCTCGGAGGCAATGCGGTAGGCCACTATCTCTCCATCGGCGATCGCTCGCACAGCCCCCTCTGGGTGCCAACCTCCCTTATCGCTAAAATGAATGCCGCCATGCCAGATACGGTTGCCGCCCAATAGGAAAGTGCCACCCGGTTCACCATTGAGCTTTCCGATAAACTCTTCAAGCGAGGCAATTTCTTTGGGGGTATCACCACTGCCCACTTGCATTGGATATAGAATTTTCATTTTCGTCTTTTTACTCGTGATCGCACGACACTATCGCTCTTAACGGGATGGTACAAAGAAGGTTTGTGCAGGCTCCTGCTCTTTGAGCAGCGCCTCAATCGCTTTTTCGGTGGGGACGGCCTTGGCCAACTCCAGCGCCTCGGGGGCCTTGACCACTTCCACGGCCTTGGGCACCACGGGAGCCTTGCCTGCCCAGCCGGAGCCTGAGCCAGCGCTGCCGCCGGCGTTGAGTTTGATGGCTGGGCCCACCAACTTGATGCCGCTCGGATCCACTTTCACGAAGCTGCCGCCCCCCTTGAGGGTGATCTCGGCTCCCGCCTCCAGCACCAGCTTGTCCCCCACCTTGATGTGCACCTCCTGCCCGGCCTGCACCAGCAGGGACTGGCCCAGCTTCTGGTGCATGGACGCATCCACGGTGAGGGAATAGTCACCCTTGATCTGATCCCGTTTCTCGCCGTTCACGGTGAGATGGTCATTGGCCTTGATCCGGGTCACCCGCTCATTGTCGATGTCCCTGTGCTCGTCGTGCTTGATGTGCCAGGCCGCGTCGTTCTCGATCAGCAGGTTCAGGTCTTTCTGACCGTGGATGTAGATCTCTTCCTTACCCGCCTGATCCTCGAATCTCAGCTCATTGAACCCTTCCCCCTGATGGGTCTCGGTGCGCAGCACGGTGCGGGTCTTGTTCGCTGGCAACTCGTAGGGCGGCCGGTTGGTGGCGTGATAGGTGCGGCCAGTGATGATGGGCTGGTCCGGATCCCCTTCGAGGAAGCTCACTATGACCTCGTGGCCGATACGCGGGATCGCCATCATGCCGTACTGGCCGCCAGCCCAACCCTGACTCACCCGCACCCAGCAGGAGCTCTGATCGTTGCTCGAACCGTAGCGGTCCCAGGGGAATTGCAGCTTCACCCGGCCGTGCTCGTCGCAGTAGATCTCCTCCCCTTCTGGCCCGACCACGGTCGCGATTTGCGGGCCGTCCACCATGGGTTTGTGGGGCGCCTGTGGGCTGCCGATGCGGGCCCGCCAGGTGCTGCTGGCTTTTACTACCCCGAACTCGTTGTGGTAGACGGTCGGGCCGCTACCCCCCTCCTCCTCCAGCGCCTGGGGCTGCTGGCCGGTGTGGCTGATACGCACGACTTGCCAGTCGGCGTTGAGCGCCCCGTTCGGGTGTTCGGTGAGGGAAAACGTCTGGCCCGGCAGCAGGGCCGCGCAGTTGGACTTGCCCTGACCGGTGACGGCGTCATTGCGCAGGGCGTCGAGCCTGTGCTGGGCAAACGCCTTGCCACTCGGGTCCAGCTTGTAGCGGCCCGGGTAGTCGAAGTGCTGGTAGCTGTCCCGCTGATGGGAGAGTTCCGCTTCTACCTTCTTGTGGGACAAGCCATAGGCCGGGGTCTTGAAGCTGTAGTCCCTGAGCTCCACATCCGAAGGGCGCACCGCCTCCCGGTAGTGGAACTGACGCACATAGGGGCCCTGCTCCAAGGAGCGATTACCCAGGTTGAAGAAGAGCTCGGGGCCCGCGGTCAATGCGGCGGCATCGTCGGCAAACACCACCCGGTGCTTGCCCTGCTCAAATTCGTGGAAGTAGAAGAGCCCCTCTTCGGCGGCGAGCCGGTTCAGGAATGCGAGGTCCGTTTCCTGGTACTGGACGCAGTACTCCCGCTTCGCGTGTTCGTTCTTGAGCGCGAAGGCGTAGTCGGTGATGCCGTGCTCCTGCAGCAGGATGCTGAGGATCTCGTCCGGCTTCTGGGCCTGGAAGATACGGGAATTCTGGCGAAGCGACAGCCGCCACAGGGCCGGCTGCACCAGCAACTGGTAGCGGGTGCGGCGAAAACCGCTGTCCCCTTGCGCAAAGTCGCTCACCACCCCGCACACCCGCCGTTGCAACTCGCCGTTGTACCAAATGAGTAGCTCGCAGGGCTGGTCCAGCACGGCGCCGAAGTCCACGTCCGGCTGGGGGCTGGCCAGCTCCAGCCTCAGCTGGAAGGGTGCGTTCAGCGCCTCTTCCAGCGCGAACTCTGCCACCACGAAGGTACTCTCGGGCAAGGCCCCCACCTTGACGGTGAATTGTAATCCTGTGCTGTCTGCCATGATCGGCTCCTTATCCTGCCTGTCCGCTGCCCGATCCAATCACCACGCCACCGCAGCCGATGGCGGTACCGGTGACGGCGATGGGCTTGCCGTTCACCAGCACTGAGCCAACTCCCCCCGAGATGCTGCGAGGATGGGGGGGATTGTTCGGTTTATCGTGGGGAGCCAGGGGATCCCCCTGGCGGGCCACCGGCTTGCCGTCGAGGAAGACATCCGGGCTGGCGGCGATCACCGGGGATGGGTGGAAGCCGTCGTGGTCGGTGCCTATGTCACCGAGCAATGCAATCGTGGGACACATCTGAATTCTCCGTGTGGGCGAAGGGGTTGCCTTGGCGCATCCCCTGCCATGGCCCAACCCCACCAAGGTGAGCCTCGGCCGAGGAACAGCTGGAGAGGCTGCTCAGCAGCCTCCATGCCAACGCCATGATTTAATAAACTGCTTTTAAATCATCGCGTTACAAGCTGGCTTTCGAGCCTTGGCAGATCAGACTGCAACAACTTGCCCGTAGCAGCACAAACACCATAAAAACCCTGTGATAGCCAGTTGATCTAGCTGCAATTTGCGCAACTTATTGCGCGAGCCGGAAGATTAAACGCCTTAATTGCTCTGTTGCAGCTGATAGAGGCGGACATTGAGCGCCTTGAGGTCATTTTCCAGCCCCTTGAGATCCGCCGCCGTGATGGGTTCCTGGGCTGCCTTGCGCGCCTCCAGTTCGTTGAGGCGCAGGCTGAACGGGATGTTCTGCATCAGGTTCTTCTGCACCTCGTAGAGCTGGGACTTGAGGTAGGAGATGGTCACCGTCTTGCGCTGGCGCTCCAGCTCCAGCAGCTGATCGAGCAGGGCATCCACCCCGGCGCGGGCATCCAGATAGGTCGGCACGCTGATAGGATCCCCTTGCTGACCGGCAAGGGCGTTCTGCCACTGTTTGTCCAGCGCCTTCACCGCCAGGGAGTCGGGGTAGAGCATCAACAGCGAGCTGCGCAGCCCCTCCCCATAGCGATAGCCATCGAGGGGGGAGGCCTGTTCGAGGCGGGCGAGCTGGGACTGGTAACGGGCCACCAGCTCGCTCTCCATCCCCTGCAGGGCCTGCTCACCCAATACGATGCGCGCCTGACGGATGTCGTCATAGCTGAGCACCCGCGGCAGCTCGGCGGCCGGCTGTTGCAGGCGCTGGGCGGCCAATACTTTCGCCTCCTGCTGATGCTGCCAGCCAAACCAGGCCATCACCGGCAGGGCGCAGCTGAGCAGGCCGCAGCCAAACCAGAACCAGGCGGGGCGCTGCTTGCGATGCTGCTCTATCTTGAGCACGGTGGGCTTGACCTGACCCTTCTCCCGCCCCACCAAGATGCTGCCCTGGGGCAGATGGGGGCTCGTCTGGGCGGAGGATGAGGTACTGCCCTGATCCATGTCCCCCTTGAAATAGACCATGGGGGGGATCTGCAGCTCATCCTTGAGGCCGGGCTCGTCGGAGACGATGACGATCTCAGCCTCATCGAACAGATGAGTGTAACCCTCGATGAAGTGCACCAGGTTCTCGACCCGGGGAATGCGGCTGAGACCGGCGTTGTGCAACTTCTCGCTGATGAGCTGCAACGCCCGCTCACAGCGATAGACCAGCCGCTTGTCCTCGTGGCTTATCTGGTACTGGCGAATGACGTCGCTGATGCGGGCGATGAACCAGTCCAGCATCTCGATGCGGGCCCGCTCCTGCTGCACCGGCGGCCAGAAACTGTCCCACTGGGTCACGATGAGGTTGGCCAGAAACTCGCATCCCTCGGTAAAACCGCTCAACCCCTGCAAGCGCGAGCGTGCCAGGGTGAAGTAGATGGCGGTCTGCAGATCCACCCCGTGTTTTTCGAAGATCTGGCTCGCGAGCTGATGGATCCGAAGCCAGTCCACCTCGGGGCGCGAGGCGTGGCTGAGCTTGTTGATCTCGGCGCGCAGCGCTTCGTATTCCGGCAACATCCTGGGGTCGCGCCCCACGTTCAGTGCCTGCTGGCCTTGCTGGTTATGTGTCATATGAGCGTCCAACGCGGTGGGGCCTGGGGCCCCACCGGATCATCAATAGAGGGATTCGGGCAACTTGAACTGACTGAACAGGCCGCCGGTGAAGGGGTTCTGCGCGCTGTCTGTGTAGACGCGATAGGTCATGGATCCCTGATCCACCGGGAAACGCACATCGAAGGTCGCCTCGTTGACCTGGGTCAGCTCCCCCTTGTCCATCAGGCGGAACATGGCCCAGGGCCCGACGAAGCCTTCGCTGCGCGGGGAGCGCTCGCGGGCCGCCGGCACCAGGGTTATCTTGCTCTCGGCCCCGTCACGCATGGTGTTGGGCCACACCAATGGGATCTTGGTGCGCCGGCCGTGGGCGTATTCCAGCAACTGACCGTCCAGATTCAGCACGCTGCGCCGCTTGTTGGCGGTGAGCTCGATGGGCTCGAGGGCAAATTGCACCTCCAGGTTGCCCTGCTGGCTGAAGAAGATCTGGCGGATGCGGGCGGCGCGATCCAGCTGTTTTACCAGCTCCGCCTGCACCGGAGAGCCGAGCTCCCCTTCCATCAGGCCGCTCTCCACCATGGGCTTGAGGTTGACCTGATAGAAGCTGTCCAGGGTCCCATTGGGTGCGAAGAAGCGCTCCATCTCGGACAGGGGTACGTCCTTGGACGACCCCGGTTCGAACGGATAGCGCCCCGCCAGCTGGCTATTGAAGGGAGCCAACACCTTGTCCTGCCACTCCTGGTTAAGAGAAGACATGGCGAGATCCACCACCAGCCGCGAGCTCTGCTCGGAGAGTTGCCCCACCCAGCGATCCAGCGGCGCCGGCAGGCCGCGGGCATACTGCTGCAGCGCAAACACGGGGTCGGCGTACTTGTTGGTCAGACGCAGTTGCACCGCTTTCAAGGCAGACTGGCCCGGCTCGGTGGCGTTGACGATGAGCTCCAGATAGTGCTGCAGCTCCACCAGCTTCTGGTTCACCTCCTGGATGAGGGGGCCCTGCTCACCGCGACCCGCCAAGGCGGCGTTGGTGGCCATGAAGGGGCGACCGATGCGGGCCGTGATGGCTTGGGCCGGATCCCCTTCCACATCGGACAGTTTGCGAATGCGGGTATTGTCATCCAGCGCCGCCAGGACGCGCTGGAACGGCTGATCGTTGCCCGTGATGGCGGTCAGCACGTCCAGCGCCTGCTCCGGGCTCTCCAGGTTCTGCACGTCCAGGTTGGTCAGCAGGTTCTGCCACTGGTTGACGTAGTCGGTGACGTAACGCTCGTTGACCTGGCGGGTGATCTCCTTGCGATCCGCCTCGCTCAGTTGACTCAGCTTGCGCTGACCCAGCACCCAGGCATCCATGGCAGTGAGATCGATCAGTGCCTTGTCCTGTTTGAGGAAGAAGTCGCTGAAACCTGGCCAGGTCAGCAGGCGCGGCACCTGCCCCGCCTGATCGTTGCGCAGGGCGAAGACGGTATCGAAGGTGGGCCCCACCTCATCGCGCACGTTGAGATCCGGCGGCAACTGATCCCCCGCCTTCACCACCAGGTTCTGGTAGACCCTCTGATACATGGGCAGCTTGCCAAGCTCGCGCTGGGCGCCGTACACCGGCTCCTTGAAGGGGACGAAGGCGGTGATGGCGGCCTGATCCTTGGCCACTCTGGCGCCATACCAGTCGGTGTGATCCAGGGCGTAGTCCAGGTGCCCCATCAGCTGCTCCTGCACCGGCCCCTGGCCCGGGAAGGCCCGTTGCCAGCGGCTCGCCATGTACTGCGCCACCAGCTCCTTGTTGCGGCCGGAGGCGTCATCCAGCATCCGCATCACCCGCAGGATGGAGAGCTTCTCCTCGCTGCCGGCGGGTGCCAGCTCGAGATCATCCATCAGCCCCTGCATCTGGGCCGGCAGGAAGCGCAGGCTCAGCAGTTGCAGGTAGGAGCCTTCCACATAGGGGCCGATCTCGTCCCCCTGATAGAGGCCAAGGTCGGCCACCAGCGGGGTGCGCTCGCGGTAGTTGCCAAAGGAGAGGGTCGCCTCGCGAATGAGGTTCAGGCGTGGCAGCTGGCTCACCCCGAAGGCGTGATCGTCGGTCAGCTCGCGGGTACTGGTGAAGGCCTGGGCCTTGGTCAGCACGTTGCGCCCGGCCTCTTCATTCACCCGATAGAAGTAGTGCCAGCCGCCGATGAGGGCCGCCGAGAACAAGGAGAGGCAACCTATGCCGATGGCCATGCGGCGACGGCGATAGAGGGTATGCAACCGGTTCTCCCCGGCCAGATGGGCCTCGGGGAAGATGATGCCGGAGAAGAGTTCTCGCACGAAATAGGTGTTGGACTCCCCACGCAGGGCCGAGTGAATGGGCTCCGGCAGGTTGTAGCGGCGGGAGGCCGCCTGAGCGAACGCATCGAACGGCACCCCTTGCTGATAGACGGAGCTGATGTAGACACCGCGCACCAACAGCGGCTTGCTCTCTTCTATTGCCAGGGTTTCGTCCAGCAGGCTGGTCACATAGTCCTTGAGCCCCGCCAGCTGGCGCACGAAAGAGAACAGCGCGCTGCGCTGACCGGCATCCAGCCTCGCCAGCATCAGCTCGGGCAGGTTCTGGTTGAGGTTGTCCACCCACTGATCCCAGAACTGGGTCAGCTCCTGCTGCCAGTCGTGATTACCGCTCGGGTTGAAGGTCACCCCCAGCACGGCCTCGCGGGCCTCCTTGTCCAGCTGCTCGTACACAACATCGAAGCCGCGCAGCAGATCCAGCTTGGTGAAGGTGACGTAGAGGGGCAGCCGGGTGTTCATGGTGGCCGACACCTCCTGCAGGCGCGAGCGCATCAGCTGAGCATAGGCCTTGCGCTCGGCCACGCTGGCGTGGGAGAGCCAGGCCAGGTCCACCGTCAGCACCAGGCCGTTGAGGGGCTGGCGACGACGATGCTCGCACAGCCAGTTCAGCAGATGCAGCCAGAGCCGCTCGTGCTTGCGCGCCAGCGGATCCAGCTCGGGTTCGGATTGGGACAGGAGCTCGCCGGCGGGATCCAGCATCACCGCCTGCTCCCCCAGCCAGCAGTCGATCAGCTGATCCTGGGCGACGTCCCTCAGCTCGGTATCGAGTCTCGGGTTGAGCTTGTTGGCCGGGTTGGCCCTGTGAATGAGGCTGCTCTTGCCGCTGCCGGGCAGCCCCAGCACCAGGTACCAGGGCATGGCGTAGCGGGCCCCCTTGCCAAGGTGCTCATCGAGGGCCTGCAACCAGCGTCCCAGGAATAGCCCCTGGCGATCCAGCAGACCCTGCACAGGATCTTGCTCCAGTACCGTCTCCTGCTGGCGCTCGGCCTTGAGCTGCTGCATCTTGCGCCACATCCGCCAGGAGAGTACCCCCAGCAGCAACCAAAGCCAGAGCAAAGTGAACACCACCCGTCCCCACAGGGGCTCGAGTGGCTTCGCATCGCGGATCTCGAGGCGGGGGCCGAGCCACCACGCTAGGATCAGGGCGACAACCCAGAGCACTGCGCCGAGCAGAGGCCAGGAGGGTTTCAATTTCGGCAGCTGTTGCCGCAGAAAGGTAAAAATGGTCTTGAACATAAAATGTGATCCAACTCCGACTCAGCGACTCATTTCGCCATGCATGTCATTTACCCAGCTGCCTGCTGTTCCAGGCGACTGACCAATCCGGGTTCCCATTGCGCCAATCCCAGGCGGCTCGCCTCTTGCCACAGATGCTGATAGTGCTGACGCGCCAGCGCCCCCATGCCCTCCTGCGCCAGCAGCTCCGCCTGCACCAGTTGGGCGTGAAAGCGGGCGCGAGGCTCCTGCAACTGCTGCATGCGCTCATCGAGCAGGGACAGCGCCGCGGCCATGCCCTGCTCCCCATGGCGCTGGGCGACCTCTTCCCCTAGGCTCCCGCCCGCCTCCCCCGCACCGCGATTCACCGGTTGCAGCCAGCGCTCGCATTCGGGGGACAGGAAGGGACTGGCGTCGCTGAAACCAAGCTCCCGCAGGGCCGGCAGGCGCTGCAGGAAGCCGCCCAGCTCCTCCCTGATGGCCTGGGCCACGGCGCCAAATCCCAGCTTGTCCGCTACCTGGGCCGAGAGGCGGTGCCCCTCGAACCAGTAGGGGGCCAGGGTCAGGCTCTGCTCGATGCGCTGCCAGAGCGCCAGATCCGCCGATCCCAGGGCGGCGCGATACTCGTCCACCATGTCCGCCGACATGGGGGCCAGCTGGGTTTTGTTGTCCCGGGTCGCCATGGGGGGGGCCGTGATCCCGGCCCAGATGGCGTGACGACGCAGGCGATAGCCCACGGCCGCCTCCGGCTGGCGCTCGATGAGCAACTCCGCCACCTTGAGCTGGGTCTGGCGCCAGGCGCGGTCATTGGAGCTGTCTATCTCGATGCCCGGCTCCTTGCTGGCACCGCTCAGCACCATGGCTGCACCCTGGCTGGCATGGGTAGTCGTATTCCCACTGCCCGTCGCCGGGGCCAGAGCCCCGTCCGCCTCGGCCTGGGCGGCCTGCTGGCGCTGGGCCCGTCTCAGCCCCATCAGCAGCGGATCCAGCAATTCTCCCTTGTCCGGACACTGCACCAACCAGCAGGCGCCGAGCTGCTCGGCCTGAGTCAGCAACTGGGCCAACTCGGCCGCCGAGGCGCTCTCGCAGACCCGCGGCAGGGCCCCCTCGAAGCGCTTGACGATCTGCACCATCAGCCGCTGTTTCTGGCTGGCATTGCCGGGCCAGGCCAGCAGCCAGTAAGCACGGATCCAGGACTCCAGCAGGCTGAGGGCCGCCCCCATGGGGGTTGCCTTGGCGGGGTGTTGCAGGCAGCGCAGCAGCTGGGCCAGCACCCGCATGTCCTTGGTGCGCGTCTCCAGGAGGCCCAGGCAGGCTTCCGCCACCGCATTAAGATCCACCTGGGCATGAGCCAGGGAGCCGAGCTTGACCAGCTCGGTCTCCACATAGTCCCAACGTGGCTCGTCCGCCAGGACGGCCCCCTTCATCTGTTCATCCGGCAGGCTGGCGAGCAGGCGGCCACACCAGGGGTGTTGATAGCTCATCTCCCCTCCTACCAGCGACACTGCTGGCGCAGGGGCGCCAGGGCGGTTTTCAGGCCGCTCAAGTCGACCCGTATCAGGGCGCCGTTGTCGGCCCGCACCTGCAACTCGCGATGGCCCAGCCAGCGCTTGAGCTCCTCGATGGCGGGTAGGCCGCGGCCATATTCCAGCAGCAGCCCCTGATCCCGGATAAACCAGCTATGGGTACCGGCACTTGGCTGACCATCCAGCTCGACCTGCACCTTCTCCCCGGCCCAGGGGTTGTCCAGTCGCAGCCGGATGTGGGTGATGCTGTCGACGCAGCCGATGGAGAGCGTTGCCCCCCGCAGGGCCGGACGGGTCAGGATCTCGCTGCCACGGCCCGGATCGCTTTGCAGCAGGAAGGGGGGACTGTCCGGGGTTCGGCTCTGCTCCTGATCCCAGATGGCCTGCCAGGCGGGGGACTTGGCCGCCCCGCTCACTTCGGCGGGCTCGCCCGCGCTGCCGAGGGCGTCATAGCAGGCGAGGCGCACCAGGGGGGAGGCCTCGCGCCGGCACTGCTGCCAGCCGGCCATATCCAGCTGGGGAGCGGCGGTACTCGCCAGCAAGAGGGGCAACAGGGTGAGGACGCTCATCAGTTCACCTCCAGCTTCTGGCACTTGTGATCCAGGGTGCGCTTGGGAATGTTCAGGCTCTCGGCCACCAGCATGCGGTTGCCCTGGAAGTAGCGCAGCCGCGCCTCGATGACGGAGGCCTCATACAACTGCATGGCCCGGCGCAGGTCGCGAATGTGGTTGTAATTGTCCATCGAGCCGGGCAGCTCCACGCAGACCCGTTCCCGCAGCTCGGGAGGCAACGCCTCCAGCACCACCTCTTCCCCGTGGCGGGTGTGGGCGCAGGCCACCTCCAGCAGGTTGCGCAGTTCGCGCACGTTGCCGGGGAAGTCGTAGCTCTGCAGCTGCTTCTGGAACTGGCGGTGCAGGCCACCGAGGGCCTTGCCATCCTGCTCGGCAAACTGGGTCATGAAGTGCTGGCACAGCATGGGTACGTCGTCCATGTGCTCGCGCAGCGGGGCGATGAGCAGCAGGCACTGGCAGAGGCGGTGATAGAGATCGGCCCGGAACTGGCCATCCTCCACCTGACGAGTGAGGGGCTGATGGGTGGCGGCGATGAGGCGAAAATCGGAGTGGAGCTCCTGCTCGGCCCCGAGGGGCCGGTAGCTGCGCGTCTCCAGCACCCGCAGCAGCTTGGCCTGCATGGCGGCAGGCATGTCCCCCACCTCGTCCAGGAACAGGGTGCCGCCGTTGGCCTGGGCCACCAGCCCGGCCTTGTTGCTAAGCGCCCCGGAGAAGGCCCCCTTCTGGTAGCCAAACAGCTCGCTCTCGATGAGGTTTTCCGGGATGGCGGCGCAGTTGATGGCCACGAACGGCTTGCCAGCGCGATCCGAGCATTGGTGCACCAGGCGGGCGACCACCTCCTTGCCGCTGCCGGTCTCCCCCTGAATGAGCACGGTCAGCTTGTGCTGAGCCGCCTGATGGACCTGCTCGCGCAGCCCGCAGATCACCGCGGATTGACCCACCAACTGGTCAGCCAGCAGCTTCTCGTGCTGCTTCTTGACCTGATCTTCCCCTTTTATCTGGCGAAGAGAGTCTCTCAGCACGCTCTGATCCCGGCGGCTGCGCCCCAGATCCCGGATGAGGGTGAGCTGGTTGCAAAACACCTGAGAGAGCTGGGCCAGCTCGGGGCCGTCGGTCCACTCCTGCAACTGCTCGGCGCTGTCCATCATGGCCAGCACGGCGAACGGCTTGCCGTTGCCATCCAGCAGGGGGAAGGCGTGCAGGCCGCACTGCTGGCCGAGGTTGGAGAGCAGGGCGCGAAACTCCTTGTGCTCGATGCGCGCACCCCCGTGCAGGGAGTCCCAGGTGCGGGACTGGGCCTTGTGCAGCACATAGGCAAGGGGGTGGGAGAAGTCATCCACCGCCAGGGAGAGGCTCACCGCCTGCTCCTTGACCCAACCGCTGCACGCCAGCTGGCGACCGCTCACCTCCAGCATGCCGAGCAGCATGCCCTTCGGCTGGAAGCTCGCGTGCAGCACCTGTGACCACCATTGGCACAGGTGCGGCTCGTCGCGCTGCTCGGTCAGCTCGAGGGCAAAGGCGAGGGCTTGCTCCATACTCAAGCCCCCACCTCGGCCACGAACTGCTGATCCGCCACATAGAAGCGCACCCGGTTGATGGGTTCACCGGCGGCAAGGCGCTGCAGCAGCTGCAGGGAGACCGGCGGCAGCAGGGCACCGTCGATGACGGATTCCAGCATGCGGGCCCCGTTCTCGCTGCGATTGGCCCGGCGCAGTATCTCTTCGGCCACCTCGGAATCCAGCTCCACCTCGGCGCCGAAGCGCTCCTTGAGCAGCTTGACCAGCCGGTTGAGCTTGCCGCCCACGATCTGCACGAGCGTCTCGTGACCGAGCGGCAGATAGGGGATCACCTCCATGCGCGCCAGCAGCGCCGGCTTGAAGAAGGCGGCGAGCTCGGGGTAGAGCGCATCCAGCAGGACGTCCGGCTGCTCGGCGTGATCGACTATGGTCTGGAAGCCCAGGTTGGAGGTGAGGAAGAAGACCACATTCTTGCAGTCGATGATGCGCCCCTCCCCGTCCGCCAGCTCGCCCTTGTCGAACGCCTGGTAGAAGAGGTTGAGCACATCCGGGTGGGCCTTCTCCACCTCATCCAGCAGCACCACGGAATAGGGCTTCTGGCGAATGGCCTCGGTCAGCACGCCACCCTCGCCAAAGCCCACGTAACCGGGGGGCGAGCCGATGAGACGCGATACCGTGTGCTTCTCCTGATACTCTGACATGTTGATGGTGGTGAGGTACTGGCGACCGCCGAACATCAGCTCGGCGATCTGCAGCACGGTTTCTGTCTTGCCGACCCCGCTCGGCCCCACCAGCAGGAAGGCACCGAGGGGGCGACCCGGGCGGCGCAAGTCGGCGCGGGCGGTCAGCAGATGTTTGTGCAGATGGGCCACAGCCACATCCTGCCCCTTGATGAGATCCCCCAGGTACTCAGGCAACCGGGTGACCACGTCGAGCTCCCCCTGGGAGATGCGATTGAGCGGCACCCCGGTCCACTCGGCGATCACCGCCGCGATCTGGGTCTTGTCCACGTGGGCGGAGACCAGCACGGATTCTTGCTGCAAGTCGGCAAGCTCAGCCTCGAGCGCCGCCAGCTGCTCGGCGGCGGCTTGCGGGTCCAAGGGCGCATCCGCCAGATCCAGCGCCTCTCTTCTTAACAACTCATCCTGTTCGTCTGCCAGCAGGGCGGCGCGCAGGGCCACTATCTGCTGCACCAGCCCCTGCTGTTGCTGCCAACTGGCCTCCTGCTCCACCAGGGCCTCACGGCTGGCAGACTGGGCGGCCTGCAACTCGGCGAGACGCTCCTCGTTGTCACCCAGGCCAATGAGGCGCTGACGCTCCAGCTGGCGGATCTCCAGCTCACGCTGGCGCAGCTCGTTTTGCAGGTGGCTGACGGCGCGCGGCGGCGTGGTGAGGTTGATGGCCACCCGGGCACAGGCGGTGTCCAGCACGTCGATGGCCTTGTCCGGCAGCTGACGACCGGAGATGTAACGGGCTGAGAGCTGGGCGGCGGCTTGCAGCGCCTCCTCGTCGATGAGCACCCCGTGGGCCCGCTCATAGATGCTGCGCAGGCCCCGCAGGATGACGGTGGCCTCCTCCGCATTGGGTTCCCCCACCTTCACCAGCTGGAAGCGGCGGGACAGGGCCGCGTCTTTTTCCACGTATTTCTTGTACTCGCCCCAGGTGGTGGCGGCTATGGTGCGCAGCTCACCCCTAGCCAGGGCGGGTTTGATCAGATTGGAAACGTCCAGACCACCGGCCTGGTTGCCCGCCCCTATCAGGGTGTGGGCCTCGTCGATAAAGAGGATGACGGGGCGCACCGCGTCCTTGACCTCCTGCATCACTCCCTTGAAGCGCTTCTCGAACTCCCCCTTGACCGAGGCCCCGGCCTGCATGGCGCCGAGATCCAGGGTCATCAGCTCCACTTCACGCAATTTTTCAGGCACCTGACCCGCCACCATGCGCAGGGCCAGCCCCTCGATGAGGGCGCTCTTGCCCACACCGGCCTCCCCCACAACGATGGGGTTGTTCTTGCGACGACGGGAGAGGATGTCGATCATCAGATCGATCTCGTGATCCCGGCAGAGCACGGGGTCCAGGGTGCCCTGACGGGCCTGCTCGGTCACGTTGACGGTGAAGCGGGCCAGCAGGCTGGCATCGGCAGGCAGGACCGCCCCGGTCGCACCTTGGGCGGCGTTGCCGTTGCTGGAGACGGTCACTTGCGTCTCGGCCGATTCCTTCACCCACTCGTCGAACTGCTGGCGCAGCAGCTCCCGATTGACATTGGCCAGGAGGCGAGTCACCGACCCCGGCAGGTAGCGCTGGGGGGTCATCAGGAGCACCAGCAGCATGACGCCGCTGCGCAATTGGCCGTGCTGCAGCTCGGCGGACGCCAGCAGCCAGCTGTCTTGCAGCCACTCCACCAGGAGCGGCGAGAAGGAAGGATAGCCCTGCCCATAGCCGCTGTCGGCGGATGAGGGTTGCAGCAGGGTGCGCAGCTCCTCCACTTCCACCTCGGCCCTTTTGAGGATCTGCCGCACATCGGACAGCGGGGTGTCCAGCATCTTCAGCAGCAGGTGCTCGATGCGGATCTCGGCCCCCTGGTGGTTGACACAGAGGGCCGCAGCCTCCTCCAGCATGTGACGACAGATGGGATTGAGTCTTTCCACCAGTACCGGTAGCTCTATACGAATCAAGGCGTGCTCTCCTCAGGATATTATTTTAGTAATTCGCCCAGTTGACGCAGAACGTCCTGGGTCTGGTTATTGAGTTGGTGATGATAGAGGCCAAAGATGATGGCCAGGATCAGGGCCCCGCCCATGAACAGGCTGCGCAGGGAAACCTGCTTGCGCAGCTGATAGCGGGAGGCCTGCTGACCCAGATCCAGGTGAAACACGCTGGGCGCCTCACCGCTCGCCTCGGGGGACAACTGCTTGTGCAGCTGTTTGACGATGCGCTCGAACTCCCCCTGCCCCTTGCTCATCACCTTGTAGCGCCCCTCGAAACCGAGGCACAGGCACAGGTAGATGAACTCCAGGATGTCCCGATAGCGCACCGGGTCTTCCTGCAGGCGAGCGAGCAGCACGAACACCTTCTCCCCGCCCCAGGTCTCGTTGTGGAAGCGGGTAAGCAAGGAGTGTTCAGACCATTCGCTCTGGCTACCCCAATCGCGGCCCATCACGGCCTCGTCGATGAAGGTGCAGAGGATGTAGCGAAACGAGAGCACGACGCCGTTCTCGTAACCCTGGGCCATCAGCTCCTGCTCGATGGCCTGGATCTCGGTCACCACCCGCTGGTAGAGCTCGGGCACCCGGTCGTAGCGCGACAGCAGGCGCACCCGCTGCACCAGACCGAGCAAGGGAGTCACGGCGTCGATCATGGGGTTGATGCTCTGGCCCCGCAGGCGGAACCAGTAGTCCGAGTCCATGTCCAGCTGCTCGGCATGATCGAACAGCAGGTCGCTGAGTTGCTCGTTCTTGAGAATGTCCGTGGTCATCTGTGCTTATTCCTTGTGGGATCACTGGCTGCGAATGGCCCAGAGCTGCATGTCGAGCTCCGGGAAATCGCCGGCAATGTGGAAGGCGAGCGTGTTGCCCACCGCCAGCATCTGCCAGGCCGGGCTCTGCCTGTCGAGCTGGAAGTAGCTGTAACCGGCGTGATAGGGCAGCTGGCGCGGTGCCACCGGCAGCGGCAGCAACGGGATGCCGGGCAGTTGCAGGCTGATGAGCTCGCGGATCTTGTCGCTCGACGCCACCTTGGTCTGTTGCAGCAGTTGCTTGCGCAGCTGCTCCTGGGGCATGCGGGCACGCACCGCCAGCACGAAATCGGCGCTTTGCATCAGCTCGCTCTCCCCCACCACGGCCACCATGACGCCGTACTGGTGCTTGCGCAGCTGGATGGAGACGGCCCGCGGCGACAGCACAGTACTGAGGGCCTGGCGCAGGGCCAGCATCACGGGTTCGAAGCTCTGCTGCTGATCGTCGTGCCGATAGGCGGCAAACTCAGGCGGCAGGCGGGACTCGTCGGTAAAGGTCATCAGTTCACCGCAGATCTGCACCAGGGCCTCGTGCAGCCGCTCCGGGTGCAGGGTGCCGAGGCGCGCGAGATGAGCCAACTGGGGCTGGGCCCGGTTGAGCAGTTGCAACATCATGAACTCCGCCACGTCGGCAACCCCCTGCTGCCCCGGCGCCGCGATGCGCTGGGAGAGGCTGCGGGCCCGCTCGGCCACTAGGCCGGCGGACTCGCCGAGGAAGCGCTTGAGGGTCGGGATGGCGGAGACGCTGATGCTGCAGGGCATGAAGTTGGGATCCAGCACCAGGCCGCCGTCCGGACGCTTGTCCAGGATGCGGGCAATGGCCAGCGACGCGTAGGCGCTGCGATCGTCGCGCTCCAGCATCAGCCGCAGGCTGACCCGGCCCACCTCGAGGGAGACCACATCTCCCCCTTCGCTGTGCAGGTCTCGCACATCGTGGCGATGGGCCTGCAGCCGGGTGGCCACCTGGCCCCCCTGATTGACCTCGTTGACCCCGCTCACCGAGAGGGGCAGCGCCAGATAGACCTTCTGGTTCGCCACCGAGGCATCGGTGATCTCCAGCGGGGTCGGCAGCACATCGTCGTTCGGAATGTTGAAGACGGTGCCGTCCGGCAGTATGCCGGTGGCCCCCACCAGGGCGATGCGACCAAAGCCGAGGTAGTCCTCGTTGATGGCGAGGGACTGGAGCCCGTAGAAATAGTCGGACAAGGCGCTCAGCCGAGCGTGCAGCGCGTAATCCGAATGCCTTTGCTGTTGCTGGAAGTGCTGGGGCTTGATGAAGAGCCCCTCACGCCAGATAACCCGATTTCGACTCGACATGGTTATTCTTCTTCTTGTTGTAGTTCCACTTCATCCAGACGCAGATGAACCAGAATTTGATAGGCACTGCCCGTGCTCTTGACCTTGATGACCTTGCGCCATTCGGCGCTGTCCGGATCGGCGTAGCGGGCGATCACCCCGATGTAACGGGTCTTCTCGTCGAGCTTGATAGGGGGCAGATATTTGAACTGCCCCGGCAGCAAGGTGTAGTCCTGATGGTCCAGGTAGTTCTTGCCAAGCGCCTTCTCCACATCCTCGGTCACCTGGTCGTAGTCGGTGGCGAGCAGCTTGGAGTCTTCCGCCAGCAGCAGCACCTGGAACTCGACGGGGGCCGCCTCCCCACTTTCGTTGGGGTTGACGTCCGGCTCCGCCACCAGGCTCAGGCCCAGGGTGGAGGGCTGATCATCCTTGCTGCCCACCTGGATGTCCGGGTTCATGGCCACATCGGCCATCTTGCCCATGGTGGTACAACCCGCCAGGGCCAGCAGAGCAGCCCCCAGCATCAGCGCACGTGTCATCAGATCAGTCCCTGTTGCTGACGCACGGCCTGGTCATAGGCCTGGGCATACACCTGATGGAACAGCTTGTCGAAGCCCTGCTGGCGAGCGGAGGTCAGCTCGCGGTAGTAGTGCTGGTACATGTTCCAGGCCCAGCCCTCGTCCGCGGCCCCCGGGGTACCGGTACGGCGGTAGTGCTCGAAGCGGCCGACCAGGGCATCCGGCGAGAAGGCTTGCAGGATGCTGTTGAGGGCCGCGCCGATAGCCTGCTGGTTCGCCACATGGTGGATGCGCACGTTGCGCAGGCTCTCGGCCACTGCCGCCGGCGCGGTCAGGTGCACCGGGCTCTTCTGCTCGGCGAACATCACCGCCAGGGTCTCGTCATAGCCGAGCCCCAGGCGCAGCGGGTTGTCCTCGATGGGACGCAGGTGCTTGTCCGCCAGCGCCGCCTGATCGCTTTGCAGCTGCAGCAGCCCTTCCACCATGGCGCGCACCGTCTTGCCCATCTCTTCGAGCATGTCGTGGGCCTGCTGGGTGTCCTGCATCTGCAGCGGCTGACCCAGGCCGCGCATCAGTGGGGTCAGGGCGACGTGATCGACCCCTTCCAGTGGTGGCAGGTAATCCGGGTGATTCTCGATGGCGGGCATATCCAGAAATTCTTGGTTCATGGTGTTCTCGATGGCAGAAAAGGGGGACAGGGACGGATGTTCCATATCCGGTTGTGAGGGGAATTCGGCCTGGCGACGGGGATCCACCAGGGGAGTCAGCGCCGAGCGCTCATGCTGCAGCGCCAACAGGGGATCGAGTGCCAGGGCTTGGGGATCCTCCTCGCAGACGGCAGGTTCGTCGCTCGCCAGCCACTCGTCCAGCTGCTCGGTGGGGCGATTGCCCAGCACCTGCTGCAGGCTCTGCTCCGGCGTGATGGCGCCGAGATAGGCCTTGAGCCGGAACGGGCCGACGACGAGCTCGTCCCCCTGCTCCAGATGTACCTTGCGTGAGCGCCCAATGGGGGAAGTCGCGCCATTGATGTAGGTCTGGCCGCTCAGATCGCACAGGCAGAAGCGACCGTCCTGCAGCTCGATTCGGGCATGAGCCGGCATGACGGCCCCCAGTCGGTCCCGCAGATGCCAGTCATCCTGCTCGGAGGCGCCAAGGGTCCCCCCCATCTCGCCGAAGCCGTATTGCACCTGCTGGTTGCCATCGAGCTGCTCGCTGTTGAGCACCACCAGGGAAAGTTGCTGGTTTAGGTCGTTCACATTCACTCCTGCTCTCATTCCTGCACCTATTCCTGAACACAAATGGTCACAAACGGGTCACTCGGCGGCGCGCCGAGGAAGCTACTCCACCCCAGGCGTGCACTCTGTTCCTCCCCGAGCCTCAGCCCCCTGGCCTGCTCCTGACCAAAGCCAAGGCGCAGATCCCAGGCCAGCTGGTCACGCAGGATGAAGGAGACAAAGGTCACCAGGGCGTGGAAGTGCTCCCCGTTCGGGAGAAACCCGAGAAACTGCCCAAAACTCAGGTTGTTGATCTTCAATAGAAACTTGCCGGCGCAGTCATTGACCTTGTCGCCGATGACGAAATCTCCTCCCAGGGTGGCGCAGGCGCGGCCCAGCCGGTTTTGCTGATCCTGATGGATGGGCACCCGGCGCCACTGCCAGGCGCTCACTTCCACTTCCGCCAGATCGAAACAGTGAGCCACCAGGCCCGCGACTACCTCGGGGGAGCGGCTGGGGCTGGCCAGGAGCCCTGCATAGGAGAGCATCTTGGCCCGGTTGACCGGCAGGCTGCGGCAGACCGCCTCGTTGCCGAGCCCCACCAGGGCGAACATCAGGCGGGAGAAGCCATCCTCGCCGTTGTCCTGGAAGCGCACGTGATAGCGATACTTGCGCCAGATCCGGTGCAGCAGGGTCAGCAGCCTGTGATGGAAGAAGTCCAGGAACAGGCCGAGCTTCTGCTCCCCTTGCGCGTACTCCCAGGCCAGGGAATCGAGGTAGTAACCCGGCATGGGGGACTGGCTGCCGTGCAGGCCGAGGAAGGCCACCTCCAGCTCGTGGCGCCCCTTGTCATCGCGGCCAATCTGCAGCACGTCGCTGGTGGGGAAGCCCAGGGAGGCGGTCGCCTTGAAACGGATCCCCTCGTCACTGGGCAGATAGTCGAGCCCCCGCTCCTGATCGGCGCCATCCAGCCGGTTGAGCAGCTCAACCAGCTGGAAGAAGTTGAAACGGGGCGCCTCCTTGGCGGCGCTCACATCAGGGAGTGTTGACCGATCTGGACTGGCCACTGGTAACGCTCCTTGTTGTCGAGATTGACCACCTCAAGCAGGTGGAAGGCATTGACGCTGGCGTACAGCGAGAAGAAGTGGGCCAGCACTGTGCTGAACAGGTAGAGCTCCCCCTCGCTGCCAAAGGCGGATTGACGAACATGCAGCACGGATTTGAGCCCCCGCACCGGCATGCCGCGCACCAGGCGGTCCACCGGCGTGGTCTCGATCTGCTCTATCCCTCCCAGCCGCTTGCGCGAGGCCTGCTCCGCCTGCTTGTCGTGCAGGGCCGGGAAATCGTAGGTACGCAGCACCTGCACCAGGGCATCCCGGCGCAGCAAGGAGACATAGTTCAGGGACAGGTTGGAGATGAGCGTCCAGTGCAGGCTGCCATCCAGGGCCGGGCGCAGGGGCCGGGTCGGCCGGATCAGGTTGCGGAAGGTGGCGAATGACGGCGAGCTGCCGGTCGGCACGCAGATGTTGCCCACCTTGAGGGTGGCGGCCCGGGAGCGGTTGGTGCAGGTCAGGGTGACGGAGATGGATTCATCCAGTTCCACCGTTGTGGTCTCATCCCCGCGCACGAAGGAGAGGCTGTGCTCGAAGCCGTCACCGCTCACCGATTCGCGCACCCGCACCCGGTAGTAGAGCGCCAGCCGCTGCTTGGCTCTCTCTATCTGATGCTGGAAGCTCTCGAACGGTTGATAGATGCGCGGCGTACCGCGGGAGCGGCCGAGGTTGCCCTCCACCCAGCCTTCCACCTCGTCCACCGAGAAGATCTCGAAGCTGTCCGCGTGGCGATAGCTCGCCTTGAGGGGATATTCCGCCTGACGGCCGTTGAGGTTGACCGGCTCGCTGTCGTGCTGGAACAGGTTGATGGCCGGCACGCAGTTGAGCATGAAGGAGTCGGGCCGGATCTTGAGCTCGGCGGGCAGCGGCTTGTCGAAACAAAAATGGATCTTGAATTCGCTGACCGGCAGCGGCTGCCTGGGCCAGTCCCCACGGGAGAGCTCGAAGAAGAGGAAGCTCTCCGGGAAGCAGAAATACTCCTGCAGGATGCGATAGCCGGAGTAGACGTTGTTCGGATAGGGCAAGAGCGCATCGTCGCGCTCGAAGCCGATGGGCTTGAGGGCCTTGGCCTCCTGACGGAAGCGCTTGCCGTCTATCTCCAGCTCGATGTGGGAGAGCTGGTTGGAGAGCCAGAAGTAGAGCTCGTAGGCTGTATAGCTGTCCCCACCGAGGTAGAAGCGCAGCTTGTCGAGCTGCAACTCATCGAGGGGCAAGGGGGCATGCAGGGCGATATCCAGGGAGATGGTAGAAAGATCGTTGCCGCTCTGGGCCGCGATGTGACGGATATCGGCCGGATAGATCCAGGCGTCGTGGCTGGTCTGGAAGTGACAGGTCACCTCGTCGATGGGCAGGCTGTCGAGCTGACAGCCCTGCTTGACCAGCGCAGGTTGAGTGATGGCCCCGGGGATGACCGAGAACTGCATGATGGTCATGCTGGGCACGGGGCGCAGGTAGTTGGGCCAGAGCATATTGAGCAGACCGTGGGTCAGCTCGGGGAACTCGTCCTCTATCTTGGCGCGCAGGTTGCCGGTGAGGAACGCGAAGCCTTCCAGCAGGCGTTCCACGTCCGGATCCGTATTTTGCTCGGACAAGAAACGGGTGAGTTCGGGATAGGCATCGGCAAATTCGCGCCCTTGCAGGCGCAAAAATGCCAGTTCATCCCTGAAGTAATGTTCCAACGACATTGATCAGACCATGCGGTAGTGACGGTGACTGTCCAGGTGGACGTTGAACGAGGTAACCTGTTCGATGTGCTCAAGCCTCACATGGGCCGTCACCTGAAACGACATCTCGAGCGGATCCGCCTGATAGTCGGGTGAACGCACCTCCACGTGAACTATCCGCGGTTCATACCGACGGATGCATTGCCGGATCGCCTCACGGATCCGCCCCTTGATGTCGGCACTGCCCTGGGTGGCGTCATTGAGATCGACGACGCCAAGCTCGGGGGCACTGCGGCAATTGCCGGGACGGGTGTTGAGGATCTGGTCGAGCTGCCGTTTGACAGACTCGACCAGATCATCCACTTCCGAGCGGGGGGAAGGATGAAGCCCCTCCCCCCGGATCCTGTCAAACAGGCTGGCCGCATTTCCTCTATCCCAGGAAGAGAGAGACGGCATCGGCCATTATTCCTTGTCCAGACGACCCACCAGAGACAGCTCGAAGCTGGCACCCATGTACTTGAAGTGCGGGCGCACGGCCATGGCGACCTGATACCAGCCCGGTTCCCCTTCCACGTCCAGCACCTTGATCTGGGCGGCACGCAGCGGACGGCGGCTACGCACGTCTGCCGGCGGGTTCTCCTGATCGGCCACGTACTGCTTGATCCAGCCGTTCAGCTCACGCTCCAGATCCTGACGCTCCTTCCAGGAACCGATCTGCTCGCGCTGCAGCACCTTGATGTAGTGTGCCAGGCGATTGATGATGAACATGTAGGGCAGCTGGGTACCCAGCTTGTAGTTGGTCTCCGCTTCCTTCCCTTCCTTGGTGTTCGGGAACACCTTGGGTTTTTGCACCGAGTTGGCGGAGAAGAAGGCGGCGTTGTCGCTGTCTTTGCGCATGGTCAGGGTGATGAAGCCCTCTTCGGACAGCTCATACTCGCGACGATCGGTGATGAGCACCTCGGTCGGGATCTTCGCCTGCAGCTGGCCCATGGCCTCGTACACATGCACCGGCAGGTCGTGGATGGCGCCACCGCTCTGCGGGCCTATGATGTTCGGGCACCAGCGATACTTGGCGAAGCTGTCGGTCAGGGAGGTACCCATCAGATAGGCGGTGTTGCCCCACAGGTAGTGGTCGTGATCCGAACTGATGTCTTCCTGATAGTTGAAGCCCTTGATGGGATTCTCGGTCGGATCATAGGGCAGGCGCGCCAGGAAGCGCGGTGCGGTCAGCCCCAGATAACGGGCATCTTCAGACTCGCGCAGGGAACGCCACTTGGTGTAGGCCGGGCCTTCGAACACCGACTTGAGATCCTTGATGGACGGCAGATCGGTGAAGCTGTCCACACCGAAGAAGGCCGGTGCGACGGAGGAGATGAAGGGGGCATGAGCCATGGCTCCCACCGCGCTCACATACTGCATCAGCTTGATGTCGGGGGAGCTGTGGGTGAAGGCGTAGTCACCGATCACGGCACCGATGGGTTGACCACCGAATTGGCCATAACCCGTGGAATAGACGTGTTTGTAGAGGCCTGACTGGGTGATCTCGGGTGAGAACTCGAAATCTTCCAGCAGCTCTTCCTTGGTCGCATGCAGCACCTGGATCTTGATGTTCTCGCGAAAATCGGTGCGATCCACCAAGAGCTTGAGAGAACGCCAGGAGGACTCCAGCTCCTGCACTTCCTTGGCGTGCAGAATGACGTCCATCTGCTTGCTCAGCTTCTTGTCGAGCTCGACAATCATGCTGTCCACCAGCGCCTTGTTGACCGGATCAGTGGTGGTTCCGCTGTCCAGAATGTTGGCGATCAGGGCGGCGACCCCCTGCTTGGCAACGCTGTAACCCTCGTCTACCGGGGTGATGCGGGCCTGCGCCATGATTTCGTCCAGCAAGGACGAGGAGGCAGCACTCGCCCCCGCTTGAACCTGTTCTTCGACCTGAGACATATTTTTTCCTTATCAATCAGTCAATAAATCTGCAGATCACTCGGCAGGCTTGATCAGATCCAGCTCCTTGAGCAGTTGCTCGCGAGCCTCGTCACTGGACAGCAGATCCTGCAAACGATTGCGGAAGGACGGGATATTTCCCAAGGGTCCTTTCAGGGCAACCAGGGCCTCACGCAGTTCCAGCAGCTTGCGCAGCTCGGGAACCTGCTGGGCAACGCTGTCGGGGGTGAAGTCTTCCAGAGACTGGATCTTGATCGACACCGGCAAGTCGTCCTGGCTGTTCTCTTCCAGGCGATTGGGAACGGAGAACTTCAGTTCCAGTGCAGATTCTTTCATGACAGAGGAAAAATTATTCTTGTCGATGGAGACGGTCTGACGCTCCTCGATGGGGGTCTCTTCCGTACGTCCTTTCATATTGCCAATAACCATCATGGTCAACGGAAGTTCTATTTCCGCCTGTTGGCCACCGGTTGCCGGCACATATTTGATATTAATACGCTCTTTAGGCGCAACGGTGGCGCCATCAATTCCTTTTCCCATGCTCTAAATACCAAGTTAAGGATCCATGAAGACCCTAAAGCTTATAGCCAACGCTTCTACCGGCAACTGTAAAAAATGACAGTTGACGAGTTCTGGAGAGAACTCGATAGAAAAACGCCAGCCGACGATGCATTTTTGATATGTGCCAAGCCGGTGCTTGGATAATCAAAAACACAATATGCATCTTGTTACTTAATACAACCCGATTTGCCTCTGCTCTTTGTCAGAGGTCATGCTGGCTTAAGAGCCATTTGCGACGAATGGTATATTTGTGATTCCATTGACGTCAATACAAAAATATTTAAAAAGCATTTATTCATTATCAACAACAAAGTAAATATCAATAAAATCAACGACATAAAATCAAGCCTACACTGAGTGAGAAATGTCTGAAGCTGGATTTCTCTGCAGTAACAATGATGCTAGGCGTGCAAAAGATTAATGAATTTGTCATCTAGCCAGTGGAAAAGCATTAATACTTGGCAACTGAGTGATGATGCCAGAAAAATGATGATATCTCTCTCACGATAAACAGTCATATAAGATGCACGATAAAATGCCCCCATAAAGCGTAAAAAAAATATCCCATGGCATTCATCATCATGCCATGGGATTTTTCCATCTCATATGAACTCTAACAGTGTTTAATCATCTTGCTGAGCACTAGGTATTGTCCTGCATCTTCTCCGATAGCTGACCCTTCTCCAGCTTGATAAACCAGTGCTGGGCCAGTTTTTGGCCAGAGGCTTTCTCTTGTTTGGTCATCCCTTTTTCCAGCTCATTGCCTGCATCGGTCGCATCCTTGTTCCCGTCGGTCGCGGCGAGCAGATACCATGCATAAGCATGCAAGCGGTTGCGAGGCGCCCCCCAGCCTCGCTCGCGCATGGTGCCCATGCGATATTGTGCCTGCCGGTGATTGGCATTGGCCGCCAGCCGGTACTGCTTGAGCGCCTGAACATAGTCCGCCTCCCCGCCCAGTCCCAGCCGCAGCATCTCGCCATAGGCATAGTGTGCCTCGACATTGCCCTGCAGCGCCGCCGAGGCGAGGCTCTGGCGTGCCGCTACCAACTCACCCCGTCCCTGCTGCAATGTGGCTAGCTCGAGTTGTGCCTGGCTCACCCCGCCTTTGGCCGCCAGCGTCAACCAGTGCTCCTGTGCCGCCGGCTCACTCTGCTGCAGGCTCAGCTGATATTCAGCCTCGTGAGAGCCATGGCTCGCAGCCAGCTCCAACCAGTAACGACCGAGCGCGAGATCCTGAGGCACCACCTCCCCCGCCAGATAGGCTTGTCCCAACCACAGCTGGGCCTGGGGAGCACCGGCATCGGCGGCGCGTTGATACAGGGGCAGAGCCTCGGCACCACTCGCCCGGCTGGCCAGGATCAGCAAGGCATCCGGTTGTTGCTGGGCAGCGGCCTTCTCATACCAGCGCTGGGCGAGATCGGGGCGCTTGGCGACTCCCTTTCCTTGCTCATAGCGCAGGCCGAGCCGATATTGCGCCTCGCGGTTACCCTGCTCGGCCGCCTTCTCCAGCCACTCGATGGCATCGGCATCGGCACCGGGCTGTTTGGCATACCACTCTCCCAACACCAGTTGAGCATCCGCATGATCGCGTTTGGCCGCCTGCTCGAACCAGTCGAGACACTCATCGGCCAACTTGCCCTGATGTTGCTGCCGACACTCCAACCCCAGCTGATAACTGGCATCCGCATTACCCAGCTTGGCCGAGCGCTGCCACCAGTTCTGGGCCAGCTTGGGATTCTTGGGCTCACCGAGGCCAGTCTGATACCAGCTTCCCACCTGCAGTGCTGCCTTGCCTCGTATATCCGCATCGGCCGCCAGCGGTCCTGCTTGATCCGCAGCCTGCTTCATCCAGCGCATCGCATCGGGATAATCCGGCTTGGCCGCCAAGCGATTGGCCAGTTCATACTGCGCCTTGCCCTGACCCTGTTGGGCGGCTTGAGAGAGTTCGGATTCGGTCTGTGGTGTCGTTGTGGTACAAGCGGCGAGCCAATGGCTCGCCAGCACCAACCATAATGTGCGATATGTCATCGTTTGTATCTGCGAATAATTTGGATGGTAAGGGTGGCTGCATACATAACACTTTCTTACAACCTGATGTATTTTCTATTTCTCATCAACTTTTTAAATAAATCGTATTCCATAAAATTCATACTGACTCAGAGTATTATTGCTCGTTCACATGATCTAACTTGACCAGTTCCAAACCCAGCTTGTTTCCCTCATTTAACAGCTTATCGAGGGCATCAGTTCGACAAATAAAACCTGTATATTGATCAGTATCTATATCCCAAAGCACGACTTCATATCCTTGCGCTTGCAACCATAGGTCATAAAGTACCAGCATGCTCCAAACCGATGCATCCTCGTCCGGTTCGGAACAAATGAAATGCTCCTTCAAACCGTGAATATCCGCCAATGCGTTGCCTTGTAACTCAACCTCCTCCACGTCTCGCCAGTCGATATTGAGACATACCCAACACTCATCGGAATTCAGCTCAACAAGTGTTGACACGATACGGCCCTGTAGTGCATCGGCATTCGTCTTCATCAGAGCGTTCACTCTATCGACACTGATGGCTTCAGGAAGATGAGATAGTAGAGTCGATAGAAACCATTTTCTTCTTCGTCTTTCGACATAAACCATAGGGATTAACAGGGGAGACAAGATGATGACAGAGAGGATCAGGAATAGTTTTTTTATCGCCTTCACTCTTCTTCCTCGATTTTTTCATACTGTGCCAAGGGTGCCAGGTCATTCGTGTCTAGCATGAATGAGCCTGCGCAATAGCATCGAACGCCACTCGGCATCGAGATATATCGATCATGCAGGCTGTGCATCATTGATAAACCGCACACGACTCCTATACCCGGATTTAGTATCATGATTCCTTGTTACCTATCAGCTGAGTTTCTCCTTACTGATAGTCGGTTCGTATCTATTGATATTGGCTGGATTGCCCCCCCCCTTAAATGGTACCCCTGCTGCTCGGCCTACCTCTACCATCATGTGCAATGGAATACGAAATATTCTCCCTCCACAACCCGTTTCATCAATACTTCCACATAGGTTGATTTCTTACCTAGGCCAGAACTATTTTTCATCTCAGTGTGCTAGGAAGAGTAAGGTTTCAGGCTGATAAGTCCCAAAGGTGATACAGCATCACGAGACAAGCTGAGATTGATGCGTTTACCCACACCATGACTCATAAGCTTGGCTTGCAAATAAGGGGGCGTTGGGGCGAAAAATCAGCGTTCAATTGTCACTGCCAGTGTTGCCAGCCAGCTTCCCCCGAATAAGCCAGCTATCCCAGTCTGATACTCATCGATAAAAGCGTCGCAGCCCCAGCTCGTAGAAGCGTACTATCGCTTGAGGCTCGGCCGCAGTATTGACCACAGCGAAATGCTGCCATCCTTTCGAGGCCGAAAACCTGACGTCATCATATGAATGCATCCAGTTTCCTTAGGACACGAACTTAATCTTTTGGCCCGCGAGCCGAGTGATCTTCTGATCTTTCATGCTGATCAACACGTCTTCGGACAAGGCTTTGATCTTGACTCTATTGCCGACCCGGGCCAATAGCGCGTAGGCGTAACCAGCCCTGGGATCCCGGCGAGTGGTCTTGGCCAGGTTGTAATCAAATGCTGTCACCTTGAGCGCACCTCGGCTCATAGTTGTGCCCGTCTTACCCAAGTAGGTAATGAAGGCCCCCTCGTAGGAGGAGAAGATATCCAGCAAGCTGTCGTTGTTTCCCGGTAAATCCCCGGGATCTCGTCCGGTCAGGAGGCTGTGACATGCCGCTGTAGTCGCGATCCCATCTACCCCTGTTCGCCAATCCATGCCACCCGGCTGGCCCGTGTGGTAGGCGTAGAAGAAGTCTCGATCATGGGCGTAGATCATCGTACATCCGCTCAGCGCCCCCGAGGTTAGCACCACAGGCTGGCCTTCCACCAAGTTATCAAGAGGGATTCGGATACCGACCGTGCCAGCCGTGCCATTAACCACGTTGATTAGACTGACCTGCTCCCCCAGCACCTCTTTGCCCCAATGGTTACCAATCTGTAATCCCCCCTCAAGGGACGTCGCCTGAGCGCCGGTGGCAGTGAGGACCTTCTCGGTGAAGATGGCATCCTCGCGGTTATAGGCCCGTGGCGCGTCCAGCCGAACCTCTGCGTCAAACCGGCAAACCTCGAACCCCAACATAATGGGATGGGTCGGCTCACCGACCAACAAGCCACGCTTGGCCAAAGGCGTAATATAGCCCTTGATCAGTTTCTGAGTATCCTTGTTTGGTTTGCCCGGCTTGCGATCGGGTTTTGTCACACCTCTCGCTAACACGCTATCGGAGTGAATCACCGGTGTACTGGCCACAAGGGGACGAGAATTAACCAAGGGGCTCGACAACGTCTCGCCCTGATTGATGACAGCTTGCACCATCATGGGTACGGCCGATGTCTGGGATGGCGCCGAGCTAGCAATGAGTGAGGCTGGTGGAGAATCCGGCTTGGCTACCCCCTTGGGGAGTACCGGAGCCTGCCCTGCCCAGCCGGAGCCTGATCCCGGGCTGCCGCCGGAGTTCATCTTGATGGTGGGGCCGACCAGGGTTACGCCGCCGCCATCGACCTTGACGAAGCAGCCACCGACCTTGACGGTGATCTCGGATCCCGCCTCCAGCACTACCTTGGCACCGGCCTTGACGTGTACCTCCTGCCCTGCCTGGGTAAGCCAGCTTTGCCCGAGCTTCTGATGCATGGAGGCATCCACGGTGAGCGAATAGTCTGCCTTGATCTGATCCCGCTTCTCGCCGTTCACGGTGAGGTGATCATTGGCCTTGATCCGGGTCACCCGCTCATTGTCGATGTCCCGATGCTCGTCGTGTTTGATATGCCAGGCCGCATCGTTCTCGATCAGCAGGTTCAGGTCTTTCTGACCGTGAAGGTAGATCTCTTCCTTGCCCGCCTGATCTTCGAATCTCAGTTCGTTGAAACCCTCCCCCTGATGGGTCTCGGTGCGCAGCACGGTGCGGGTCTTGTTCGCCGGCAGTTCATAAGGTGGACGGTTGGTGGCATGGTAGGTGCGACCCGTGATAATCGGCTGATCCGGATCTCCTTCGAGGAAGCTCACTATGACCTCGTGGCCGATGCGCGGGATCGTCATCATGCCGTACTGACCGCCGGCCCAGCCCTGGCTCACCCGCACCCAGCAGGAGCTCTGATCGTTGCTCGAACCATAGCGATCCCAGGGGAATTGCAGTTTCACCCGGCCGTGCTCGTCGCAATAGATCTCCTCCCCGTCCGGTCCCACTACGGTGGCGATCTGCGGACCGTCCACCATGGGCTTGTGGGGCGCCTGTGGGCTGCCGATGCGCGTACGCCAGGTCGTGCTCCCCTTCACCACCCCGAATTCGTTGTGATAGACGGTCGGGCCGCTGCCCCCTTCCTCCTCCAGCGCCTGGGGCTGCTGGCCGGTATGGCTGATGCGCACGATTTGCCAGTCGGCATTGAGACTGCCGTTCGGGTGTTCGGTGAGGGAAAACGTCTGGCCCGGCAGCAGGGCCGCGCAGTTGGACTTGCCCTGGCCGGTGATGGCGTCATTGCGCAGGGAATCGAGCCTGTGCTGGGCAAAGGCCTTGCCACTCGGGTCCAGCTTGTAGCGACCCGGGGAGTCGAAGTGCTGATAGGTATCTCGCTGATGGGTGAGATCGGCACCGCGCTGCTTGTGGGAGAGGCCATAGGCCGGGGTCTTGAAGCTGTAGTCTTTGAGCTCCACATCCGACGTCCGCACCGCTTCGCGGTAGTGAAATTGGCGCACATAGGGGCCCTGCTCCAAGGAGCGGTTGCCGAGGTTGAAGAAGAGCTCGGGGCCCGCAGTCAGGGCGGCCGCATCGTCAGCAAAGACGATGCGGTGTTTGCCCGCTTCAAATTCGTGGAAGTAGAAGAGTCCCTCTTCGGCGGCGAGCCTATTCACGAAATCGAGATCCGTCTCCCGGTACTGGACGCAGTACTCCCGCTGGACGTGCTCGTTTTTCAGCGCGAAGGCGTAGTCGGTGATGCCGTGCTCTTGCAAGAGGATGCTGAGGATTTCGTCCGGCTTCTGGGCCTGGAAGATGCGCGAATTCTGGCGCAATGAGAGGCGCCACAGGGCCGGCTGCACCAGGAGCTGATAGCGGGTGCGGCGAAAACCGCTGTCCCCCTGGGCAAAGTCGCTCACCACCCCGCACACCCGCCGCTGCAGCTCGCCGTTGTACCAGATGAGCAGCTCGCAGGGCTGGTCCAGCACGGCGCCAAAGTCCACGTCCGGCTGAGGGCTGGCCAGCTCCAGTCTCAGCTGGAAAGGGCCATTGAGCGCCTCTTCCAGTGCAAATTCCGCCACCACGAAGGTGCTCTCGGGCAAGGCCCCCACCTTGACGGTGAACTGTAATCCTGTGCTATCTGCCATGGGTGCGCCTCTGCTGTCGGCCCGCATCGCTGCCGGCTGCCTCAAGGTGGGAGAGAGATCCGCCATGGCCGCCACTTTTTCGCCGCCATGGCTACCGCACGCCCCCAAGGCGTGCGTGCAGATCCGTCGTCATGTTCTTTGTTGTGCCCGCTCACGCGGCAAACGGGCAGAAGAAAGTCATGGCATGGGTCAAAACGATGAGAAACAGGGTGAGAGGAGTCAGAAGCTTCATCAGACTCCACAGCAGATGACGCAGCACACAAAGCAAGGAGCACCCATGGGGTGCTCCTTGATGGCATCAAGCCTCGATCGGCGCGCGCCAGTCGTCCGCACCGGAGGTGCCGGCGACGGTGTGCTCCCAGTCGATCTTGCGGTAGGCCAGGGAGACCTGGATCAGCTGGGTGAAGTCAGCCTTCGCCGGGTCCTGGCAGTGAGGCATCTGGCAGTCGATGTCGACGATGGTGGCATCGGTCAGCACTGTGCTGAAGAAGTGCTCCTGCTTGCCCTCGACGGAGGTGCGGTACCACTTCAGGGTCACTTTCGGCAGCATCTCGCCGGAGGCCAGGGAGTTGTACATCAGGGGCACGGCCTTGTTCAGGGCCACGGTGAACTTGAACGGCTTGTGGACGCGCTGGCCGGCAGGCTGGCCGGATTGCGGATCGGTCGGCACGGTGACGATGTGTTGGAATTCCTGCACCAGCATCTCGTCTTCGTGGCCCTGCACGAAGATGTTGCCGACGGAGTCGGAGGTGAAGGCACCGGCGGTGATGTTGCCCTGGGTTTTACCTTCGATGCTGATATAACATGGAGTTGGCATGGGTATGCTCCTGATTGGTTAAACGGTAATGACACTCAACCGGAACCATTAGCAGCGACCATGCCAGATTATTTTTTCAATACAAAACAATGAGTTAAAAAATCACATCGATAAGTGACCTTATCAAGCACCGCAACTTGTTGCCCTGTCAGCACATATACCCACCCAGCATTGCATTTACAGTGTTTTAATCTTTAATGCAAGCAACCAATTGCCCTGACCGACATTTATCACCACCAACCTGGGTTGTCTGCCCCATCCATCATCCCTGTAGCTATGTGCTCACCATCGGCTCTGAACACCTGGCTCACCCAGTCCTGCCAATATCCCGGTCACCGGCGCTATACCTAATACCATGAGCCCCGGCACTGGAGCATGGCGATGGCACCTCCCGTCAATGGCCCTGAAGGCTTGCCTCTCTCCCCAGAACGCCTGTCGGCCTTGATAGCAATACCGCTGCCACCGTGTGTTTCGCCACCGGCACCAGATCGCACCACGCGTATCAGCCCCAACCATCCACTCGTTCGAGGTGTCCACCATGTCCAGCCATAAGCCATCCACGGCGCCTGGGCCGCAGGCCTCCCCCCTGTCCGATCCCTACAACTTCTCCCTGATCCTCGGCGGGCCCCTGTACCAGCTCTGGAGCCGGGCACACCTTGGGGAGATCAAGGCCCATATCCGGCGGCGGATCCTGGTGCTGAGCGGGATCTGCTGGCTGCCCCTGTTGCTGCTGTGCGCCCTGGAGGGCAGCCTGCTACAGGGGGTGGCCGTCCCCTTCCTGCTGGATGTGGAGACCCATGTACGCTTTCTGGTCTGCGTCTCCCTGCTGGTCTATGCGGAGCTCATCGTCCATCAGCGCATCCGGATCATCGTCAGCCAGTTCGTCGAGCGGGATCTCATCGCCCACCACTCCCTGCCCCGCTTCTATGACGCCATCCAGAGCGCCATGCGCTGGCGCAACTCCATCCCCGCCGAGGTGACCCTGATCCTGTTCGTCTTCTCGATGGGTTACTTTCTTCGGATCAACACCTTCGTCCTGCAGTCCTCGACCTGGTACGCCACCATGCACCAGGGGGCCATCACCCTGACCCTGCCCGGCTACTGGTTCTTCTGGGTGAGCAACCCCATCACCCAGTTTCTGATCCTGCGCTGGCTCTACCGCATCTTCATCTGGACCCGCTTTCTCTGGCAGGTCTCCCGGATCCGGCTCGAGTTGCTGCCGACCCACCCGGATCGCAACTGCGGCCTGGGGTTCCTGGGGGCGGCCGCCTACGCCTACTCGCCACTGCTGACCGCCTTCGGGGCCCAGCTGGCCGGTTTCATCGCCAACCGCATCTTCTACGACGCCGCCGTATTGACCGCCTACAAGCCGGAGATAGTGCTGCTGGCCGGCTTCGGACTGGTGTTGGTGCTGGCACCGCTGGGGGTGTTCGCCCCTCACATCATGGCGGCCAAGCGGCAGGGGCTGCGGGAATACGGCGCCCTCGCCGCCGAATACAGCCGCGGCTTCGAGCGCCGCTGGCTCAAGAGCAGCGACAGGGAGGGGGAACCCCTGCTCGGCGCCGCCGACATCCAGTCCCTCGCCGATCTCGGCAACGCCTTTACCGTCATCAAGGAGATCAGGCCCATCCCCTTCAGCCGGGACATGTTCCTGCAACTGGTGCTGGCGAGTGTCGTCCCCTTCGTCCCCCTGCTGCTGACCCTGTTCCCCTTCGACGTACTGCTCGATCGCCTCGTCGGGGTGATCTTCTGATGGCATGACACTGGGATCACAAGAGGTTCGGGGGACTAGAGAGAACCCCAGTCGCCGTTGGCAACTCAGGTATCAATGGAGAGAAGAAGATGCGAAGCAAGGAGCTTTGCCGTGACGTCGTCACCGACTGAGGACACAGGGTGGGAAAGAAAGCGAAGGAGGCGTAAAAACAAAGACCCCGCTCTTGCGAGCGGGGTCTGGCATTTCAGGGGCTATCGTTGACACTGACAGCCAGAAAGCAAAAAACCGCCCCTGAGGTCGGTTTTTCTAAATTTGGCGGTGAGGGAGGGATTCGAACCCTCGATACGTTGCCGTATACACACTTTCCAGGCGTGCTCCTTCAGCCACTCGGACACCTCACCAAATTTTCGTTCGTTTCGCTGTTTGCGTTGGAACGGGGCGTAATGTAAGGGATAGGCGCGGGTCGGTCAATGCTATTTTTCACCTTTTGCAGTCAATTGCTCAATTACCGAACCAAGTGACCAAAAACTTGCCATTTCCTATCCCTTTCACTCAATTTTCAGCCACTTCGCGCAAGGGTTCCCCTCTGATGGCCTCCTCCAGCGAGCCGTAAAACTCCAGCTCACCCGGGATGGGGCGCACCTTGGCACGGGCCAGGGTCTTGAGGGGCTGGAACTGCAATTCCGCCACCCGTACCCGCACCCCGGACTTGGCCATCCGCCTGGCAAACTGCTGGAAGGCGGACAGGCCACCCGCATCCAGAATGGAGACCGCCTCCATCTGCAGCACCAGCGTCTTGTGATCCTTCACCTGGGCCAGCAACTCACCGAACACCCGCTCCGCCGCCGCGAAGAACAGGGGGCCGTTGATCTTGTAGACCAGGGTCCCGGCCTGCACCTCGCCGGCGTAGCGCCTGTGCTCGGCCAGGTTGTGCAGCTTGGTCATCTTGGCAATCTCGCGCATAAACAGCAGGGAGGCCAGGATCACCCCGAAGGTGATGGCGATGACCATGTCGAAGATGACGGTCAGCGACAGGCAAACCAGCAGCACCAGCACGTCCGAGCGCGGCGCACGGCGGATGAGATCCACCACCTTGTGGGCCTCGCTCATGTTCCAGGCCACCAGCAGCAGCAGGGCCGCCATGGCGGACAGCGGCAACCAGGAGAGCCAGGGGGCCAGCACCAGGATGGCGGCCAGCACCACAAGTGCGTGCACTATGCCTGAGATGGGCGAGGTGGCGCCGGCCCGCACGTTGGCGGCGGAGCGCGCGATGGCCGCCGTCGCCGTGATGCCGCCGAAGAAGGGGGCCAGAATGTTGCCAAGCCCCTGCCCCACCAGCTCACCATTGGAGCTGTGCTTGCGCCCCGTCATGCCATCCAGCACCACGGCGCAGAGCAGGGATTCGATGGCCCCCAGCATGGCCATGGAGAAGGCGGCGGGCAGCAGGCGCTCGATGGCCGCCAGATCCCACACCACGGGGGCGCCGTCTGGACCTGGCAGTGACCAGGGCATCATCAGGGTCGGCGCTATGGGGGGGATCCCCATGCCCTGAGTACCATCGGCCAGGGTATAGCTGAACTTGCTGCCGATGGTCGCCACGTCCACCCCGAACTGATGCAGGCCAAAGCCGAGCCCCACCCCCACCAGCACGGCGGGCAGGTGACCGGGCACCGGCAGACGCAGTCTGGGCCAGAGCAGCAACACAGCCAGGGTCGCGACCCCCACCAGGGTGTCCCCCCACTGCCAGCTTGGCAGCGCCTGGGCCAGGGCCTCGACCTTGCCGAGATAGGTCTCCGGCATCTCGGCCACGGTGAGACCGAAGAAGTCCTTGATCTGCAAAGTTGCGATCACGATAGCGATACCGCCGGTGAAGCCCAGGGTCACTGAGGGGGGAATGTATTCGATGAGACGGCCGAGCCTGGCCATCCCCATTGCCACCAGGAAGAAGCCGGAGAGCAGGGTCGCCATCAGCAGACCACCGACGCCGAACTGCTGGGCTACCGGGTAGAGGATCACCACGAAGGCGGCGGTGGGTCCCGAGATGGAGTAGCGCGAGCCTCCGGTCACCGCGATGACGATGCCGGCAATGATGGCGGTATAGAGACCATGCTGGGGCGGCACGCCGCTGGCGATGGCCAGCGCCATGGCCAGCGGGATGGCGATGATGCCGACCGTGATGCCGGCGATGAGGTCGCGGCCGAAACGGGCGACGCTATAGGGTTCGTCGATACAGGATTGGCGCAATGCGATAGCCAGCTTCACGCCTTGTAAGGAAGCTTGATTGTGCATGTATTGGGTAATACCAGAAGGAGGAGACAAAGGCCGGCGTGACCCGGCACCCGATCATCATCAAGGGCCGGCAGAGCTGTCGACGCGGCGATGGTATCGAGGGCAACCATACCCGAGCCGGCGCAACATTTCGATGGGCAGGATCAAGAAATGGCCATTAGCCCCCATTTTTGCCGTGGATAAGCGGCATATCGCCGATCTTTATCACCTATCGGCCCCAGGGGATCACCCGGGCGGCCATCGGCAAGCGATCACCTCTCCTCACCGAGCGACGGCCTCTTTACTCTCCTGCACCGATGACACCACCAGTCCTAGCCTTGCCACCGGCTCACAAGCAGGGGCCAAACCGGATGGCAGGAGATAAGCCACAACACCCTTTCCCAAGCTGCTGATTGTGCTGAAAATAGTCCACGACGACCAAGTTTTGGGCAAACGGGCCGAAAAGCCCTTTTTTGCACAAGGCTACGGGTTGACACCCGGCCGAGCGGCCATTAATATCCGCACCGTCTCGACGAGACAGGCAATTCCTCCTTAGTTCAGTCGGTAGAACGGCGGACTGTTAATCCGTATGTCACTGGTTCAAGTCCAGTAGGAGGAGCCAATTCCCTCGTAGTTCAGTCGGTAGAACGGCGGACTGTTAATCCGTATGTCACAGGTTCAAGTCCTGTCGAGGGAGCCATCTTAGAGAGCCCGCCTGAGAAACCAGGCGGGCTTTTTGTTATCCCCCGCCCCCCAGGTAGGCCTTGCGCACCTCCTGATTGCCCAGCAATTCCTCACCACTGCCAGTCAGGCGGATCTTGCCGTTCACCATCACATAGCCACGATCGGACAGCTTCAGGGCATGGTGGGCATTCTGCTCCACCAGGAAGATCGTCATGCCGCTCTGCGCCAGCTCCCGCAACGTATGCAGGATCTGCTTCACGACGATGGGAGCTAGCCCCAGGCTGGGCTCGTCCAGCAACAGTAGCTTGGGGCGACTCATCAGGGCGCGGGCGATGGCCAGCATCTGCTGCTCACCACCGGACATGGTCATCGCCCGCTGCTTGCGACGCTCCTTCAGGCGCGGGAAGAGATCGAACATGGCCTGCATGTCCTGCGCCGCAAACTGGCTGCCGATGGGGATGGTCCCCATCAGCAGGTTCTCTTCCACCGTCATGTCCGGGAAGACTCGCCGCCCCTCCGGCGCCTGGGCGATGCCCGCCGAAGCCACGAAGTGCGTCGAGCGATGGCTGATGTCCTCGCCGCGAAACAGGATCTGTCCGCTGCGAATGCGAGGCAGACCAAAGATCGACATCAAGAGCGTGGACTTCCCGGCGCCATTGGCACCGATCAGCGCCACGGTTTCCCCCTCAAACACCTGCAGGTTGACCCCGGTCAGTGCCTGGATGGCGCCGTAGAAGACGTCGACGTCGCGAAACTCCAGCATGGCCCCGCTCATGCGCAGGCCTCGTCGTCATCGGCGCCCAGATAGGCGGCGATCACATTTTCATCGTGCTGGATCTGCTCAGGTCTACCCTGCGCGATCACATCGCCGTGATCCAGCACTATGATGTGGTCGGAGATCTCCATCACCATGGTCATGTCGTGCTCGATCAACAGCACAGTGATGCCATGATGATCCCGCAGATACCGGATGATAGTGCTGAGGGTCTGGGTCTCGACCGGATTCAGCCCGGCAGCGGGCTCATCCAGGCAGATCATCTCGGGGGCCGTGCACATGGCGCGGGCTATCTCCAGCCGGCGTTGCTGGCCATAGGACATCTCCCCCGCCAACCGGTTGGCACAATCCACCAGATCCATCACCTCGAGCCAGTAGAAGGCGCGATCCAGGGCGCGACTCTCGGCCCGCCGGTACGCCGGGGTGTTGAGCACACCGGCCAGCAGATTGCGATTGACCTGCATGTGCTGGGCGACCAGCAGGTTTTCCACCACAGACATCTCCCGAAACAGGCGGATATTCTGGAAGGTCCGGGCAAGACCCGCCCGGTTCACCAGATGGGTGCCCCCAAACATCTTGTAGAAGATCCGCTGTCCGAGCCGGGCCGGATTGACCCAGTCCCCGGGCTGGAATGCCTGACCGAGGATCTGGATTACATCCGTGGTTTCGCTGCGGGCGTTGAAGAAGATATTGCCGCCGGATGCCCGGTAGAAGCCGGTCAGGCAGTTGAACACCGTGGTCTTGCCGGCACCGTTGGGACCGATGAGCGCTGTGATGGAGCCGCGCTTCACCTCCAGACTCACGTCGTTGAGCGCCTTGATGCCGCCGAAGGCGATCATCAGATGCTCGACCCTCAGGATCATGTCGTTCAGCGGGTGAGTCGTCATGGTGCCACCCCCTTGCGCACCGCGAAGCCGCTGCGGTTGATGCGAATAAGACCCCTCGGTCGCCAGATCATCATCACCACCATCAGCATGCCAAACAGCAGCACCCGGTATTCGGCGAAGCTGCGCAGCAGCTCGGGGGTGACGGTCAGCACAAAGGCCGCCAGCACGACGCCTATGGTCGAGCCCATGCCCCCCAACACCACGATGGCGAGGATCAGGGCCGATTCGAAGAAGGTAAAGGAAGTGGGGTTGACGAACCCCTGATAGGTGGCAAAGAACACCCCGGCAATCCCCGCAGTGGCGGCCCCCAGGGTGAAGGCCGACAGCTTGACCAGCACATGATTGAGCCCCATGGATCGGCAGGCTATCTCGTCTTCGCGCAGCGCCTCCCAGGCCCGCCCGATCGGCATGCGGGTCAGCCGGTGTTTGACATAGAGCACCCACACCACCACAACCACCAGCACCCCATAGATAAAGATGAATTTCAGGTTGGGGTCATAGGGCAGCTGGAAGAACTCGTGGAAAGGCACGCCCCCCTCCTCCTTCGCCCGTCGCCCGAACTCCAGGCCAAACAGGGTGGGCGCCGGGGCCGAGATCCCGTTGGGGCCACCGGTAAAGGCCAGCCAGTTGTTCAGGATCAGGCGGATGATCTCTCCGAAGCCAAGGGTCACTATGGCCAGATAGTCCCCGTGCATGCGCAATACCGGGAAGCCCAGCAAGGCCCCGGCCGCCGCCGCGATCAGCGCCACCAGGGGCAACATAGACCAGAAGCCAAGCCCGAGATATTGATAGCCGAGGGCGAGGCCATAGGCCCCGATGGCATAAAACGCGACGTAACCCAGGTCCAGCAGGCCCGCGAGCCCCACCACTATATTCAGCCCCAGCCCGAGCAGCACGTAGATGAGACCGAGGATCGCCACCGTCAGCACATACTTGGTGGCGACAAAGGGGAAGCAGATCGCCAGCGCGAGCACCAGCGGGATGATCCAGCGCAGGGGATCCTTGTAGTCGGGCTCCCGTACATAGACCCCGCCGTTATCCGCTGCAAAGCCGAAACGCAGGCGGGCGCCTGCGGCCGTGGTCAGCAATGCGCTCATCAGAAACCGGCCCACCATGACGGCGAGGATTATCCACACCAGCCGTTGCCCCGCGAAGTTGAAGCTGTAGCCATCCAGCACGACGCCGACGATGGGGCCAAACACGATGAGTGCCACCAGGCCGGCGAAAATCGCGTCCAGCAGGCAGCGCTTGAAGGAGAAAGTCGGGGGTGAGCTGCTCTGTGATGTCATCTTTGCCCCCTCACACTTTGCTCACCACGGGGCGGCCGAGCAGCCCCTGGGGACGGAAGATGAGGATCATCACCAGCAAGCCGAACGAGAACACATCCTTGTAATCGGAGTTCACCATCCCCGAGAATTGCGCCTCCGCTATCCCCAGGATGAGGCCCCCCAGCATGGCGCCGGGCAAGGAGCCAATGCCCCCCAGCACGGCGGCGGTGAAGGCCTTGATGCCGATGATGAAGCCGACATAGAAGTCGAAGGTGCCGTAGTTGAAGGTGATCAAGACGCCGGCGAGCCCCGCCATGGCGGCCCCTATCACGAACACCAGCGAGATGATCCTGTCGGTGTTGATGCCAATGATCGAGGCCATCTTTCTGTCCTGCTGCACCGCCCGGCACATGCGCCCCAGGTTGGTGTTGCTGATGATCCAGGTGAGCAGTAGCATGCCTGCGAACGAGGCTACCAGGATGAAGACCTTGGTGTAGGTCACCTGCACGAAGCCATCGCCGATATGAAAGCGCAAGGCTCCGTCGAGCAGGGTAGGGACCCCTTGCTGGCGGGGCCCCTGACTAATCTGTGCGTAATTTTGCAGGATCAACGACATGCCGATGGCGGAGATGAGGGGTGCCAGGCGCGTCGAGTTGCGCAGGGGTTTATAGGCGATGCGCTCTATGGTCCAGCCATAGACCCCGGTCACCATGATGGTGAAGATCAGGGTGCCGAGGATTAGCAGGGGAAAAGAGTGCAGCCCGAAGAAGGACAGTAGCGCCAGGCCGATGGCGCTGAGGTAGGCCGAGATCATGTACACCTCGCCATGGGCAAAGTTGATCATGCCGATGATGCCGTAAACCATGGTGTAACCGATGGCAATCAGCCCATAGACAGACCCCAGGGTTAAACCATTGATCAGCTGTTGCAGGAAAAATACATCCATGTAGTGCGCTCTCGTTATAGGCCGCGAGGGCCTGGTGTTTATAAAGCGCCGACCGCAGTCGGCGCTGAGCGTTATCCACTATGTCGTTATTTGACTTCTTTATATTTGCCCTGATCGTCCCATTGGTAGACCACGTAGTCGGAGACTTTCAGATCTCCCTTGCTGTCCCAGGACTTCTTGCCCATCACAGTCTCGACCGTGTTCCCCTTCAGCCAGGCACTGGCCTTGGCGGCGTCGGTGCCACCGGCCCCCTTGAAGGCCGCGGCTATGGCCTGCACCGAGGCGTAGGCATAGAGGGTGTAGCCTTCCGGTTCAAACTTGTTGGCGCGGAATGCCTCGATGACCGCCTTGCCGTCCGGGATGAGGCGCGGATCCTGACCGAAGGTCATGTAGATGCCGTTGGTGTATTGCGGGCCGCCGGCTGCCGTGACCATCTCGGCATTGACGATGCAGTCCCCCGAGAAGAACTTGGCCGACACCCCCTGCTCGCGCATCTGGCGTACCAGAGGGCCCCCTTCCGGGTGGCAGCCGCCGAAGAAGACCACATCCGGCTTCTGCGCCCCTATCTTAGTGACCAGGGCGTTGAAGTCTTTTTCGCCGCGCGACAGCCCTTCATACATCACGTCCTGCACACCGCGCTTGGCCAGCGCCGCCTTGGTCGCATCCGCCAACCCCTGCCCATAGGTGTCCTTGTCGTGGATGATCACCACCCGCTTGGCCTTGAGCTTGTCGATGATGAAGTCGCTGGCAACTTGCCCCTGTTGGTCATCCCGTCCGCACATGCGGAACATGTCGCTCATGCCACGCTCGGTGACAAGCGGATTGGTCGATCCTGGGGTGATGGCGATGACGCCGGCATCGTTATAGACCTCGGAGGCGGGCATGGTCGAGGAGGAGCAGAAGTGCCCGACCACGGCGTTGACCTTGTCCTGATCGACCAGGCGGTTGGCCACAGCGACGGCCTGTTTGGGTTCACAGGCATCGTCTCCCTGCACCAGCTTGATCTGTTCGCCGTTGATCCCCCCCGCGGCGTTGATGTCCTTCGCGGCCTGGGTCGCCCCGTGCCAATACTGATCCCCATAGGTGGCGTTTGGCCCGGTGAAGGGGCCGGCGACGCCGATCACGATATCCGCCCTGGCGGAAAAGGCCGTGACCAGGCAACCGGTCAGCAAGAGGGAAATGGGACTTCTGATGAACTTTATCGACATGATGCTGTTCCTTAGCAAAGAGGTGTATGTGGAGTGGGACACCCTGTGGCACCCAGTCCGACCATCAAAACGAGGACAAACTGCACGAAACTGACTCGCTCCAGACAACATCCTGTGATGTGGATATGAGTTTTCTTACACTGCCTGCAAGCTGAAAAAAGCTAAGCAAATGATTGTCATAGTTGCAAACCGGCAGGAAAAATTTAGGTGTGCAGCACGCAGGCGCCGCGTTTCCCGGCCCGCCACCATGGGGGGAAATGAGGGCGGGATCACATCCGCTGAAAAATATCGGCCATGCACAGGGCCAGGGACGCGACCCCTGCTACCGGGCCCCTGCTACCTCATGATCCCCCCGCCCCCTCTCCCTGCCAGACATTTTGTGATGGTGGCTGCCCAAGCCGGTCGATCCGAGCCATAATCAGCGCAATTTCAATTCGTTAAGGAGTTCTCATGCGCCGCTTCAACTTCATGCTCAATGGCAGCCGGTTGATGATGTTCCCCTTCTACGTGGCCATCCTCATCTGCGTCGCCCTGCTGATGGTGAAGTTTGCCATGCAGCTCTATGTCTTGTGCCGTGACATCATCGAGATCCACTACATGGACCTCATCACAGGGGTACTGACCCTGGTGGACTTCGTGCTGGTGGCCCAGATGCTGATCCTGGTGGCGGTCTGCGGCTTCGTGCAGTTCATCCAGACCCAGGAGCAGCGCGAGGCCCTTGGCAACAACTGGCTCAGCAAGATCAACTTCGCCTCATTGAAGCTCATCGTCATCAACTCCCTGGTGACCATAGCGGGCATAGAGGTGCTCAAGGCCTTCCTAGATGACGGGGTCGGCAACGAGGTGGAGATGAAGTGGTCGGTGATCGTGTTCCTGGCCTTCTCGCTGGCGGCCCTCATCTACGCGATCACCGAGCGGCTGGCGGATCATAAATAACCGTCATTTTCATTCAGGGTTTATTCATCAGTAGCGAAATTGATAACTCTTTTCATTGCGGTTACCCCAAGGTAGACTTGCTCACCCGGGTTGAACGCCCGGGTGCTGGAGCCTGTATGACAAGCCTATCTCTCTCACCACGACACTTCTGGCGATGGCTGGCCTACCACCATCAGGCTGCCGAAGGCAGCCTCTACCTGATGTTCTTCTCCGGCCTGCTGCTGTGGGAGCCCCTAACCCCGATCTGGTCCCTGGCACGCTGGAATCTGTTTCTCCACGTCATGCTGTCGCTCTCCCTGTTCCCCCTGCTGTTTGGCGCCTTCTGGCTCTCTCATCGCCGCCTGCTGCGCCACAGCCACAAGCCGTTCCTGCGCACCACGGGCCGGATCATCGAGGCCCTGCTGCTGGTCTGCCTCGGCAGCGGCCTGGTACTGGTGCTGTACGGTACGCCGGGGGACAGCCTCGGCAATCTGGCGAGCTGGGCCCATTGGCTGAGCGCCTTGTCTCTCACTCCCCTGGTCTTGCGCCACGCCTGGCGCTGGACCCTGCTCAAGTGGCGTCCCTGACCCATGGTTAACCGGATTCTCTCTCTCCTGCTCGCCTGCCTGCTGCTGGGAATGACACCGGCCCAGGCCCAGCAGATGGGCTCGGCCCTGCAAGCCTATGACGAGGGCAAGGCCCCACGCCTCGTCACCGCCAACCAGGGCGGCGGCTCCGTCACCCTGATCGCGCGGGATAGCGGCGAGCGGCTCAAGGAGGCTAACTTCGGCGGAGATCTGCGCCAGCTGGCGCGGGCCGATGACGGCACCCTGCTGGTCACCGATTACGGCGGCGATCGCCTGCTGCTGCTGGGTGAAGATCTCGACCTCAAGAAGGCCATTCCCACCGGCCATCGCCCCTATGGCATCATCTTCGATCCCAAGCGGCGCTGGTTCTGGGTCAGCCTGTTCGAGTCGGCGCGCCTGCAGGCCTATGACGAGGACGGCGATCTGCAACTGGATCTCCCTACCGCCGAGACTCCCCGCGGGCTGGCGCTCACCGATGACGACCGCCTGCTGCTGACCCACGCCATGACGGGCCAGCTTGCCATCTACAACCTGAAAAACCTCGGCAAGGCGCCGACGGCGGCGGCCATTGAGAAACCCAGGCTCATCACCCTGGCCGAGACTCACAGCCCCACTCCGAGCGACTCCCAGGGGCTGCCACGCCTGCTGGACGGCATAGCCCTCTCCCCCGATGGCACCGAGGCCTGGCTGCCCCACGTGCTCTGGAGCTTCGACCACCCCTTCCAGTTCCAGAGCACCGTCTTCCCGGCGGTTTCCATCATCGATCTGGACACCGAGACCGAGCGGGTCGACGAGCGCAAACAGCTGTTCCTGCAGATAAACCTGCCCAACGTCGGCAACCGCAGCCAGATCGTCTCCAACCCCTTCGCCGCCCGCTTCGCCGCCGACGGCAAGCGGGTCTACCTGACCCTGGCGGGCTCGGAAGATCTGCTGGTGTTCGACCTATCTCGCAGCGGCAAGCAGAACAGCAACCGCCACAGACGCAAGAAGTTCCAGGGCGGCGCCAAGGCGACCCAGCTGCTGCGCCACCTGCCAGGCCAGAACCCGCAGGATCTGCTCATCGACGGCGACCATATCCTGGTGCACAACGTCATGGGCCAGGATCTGACCCGTCTTGCCAGCGGCGACAGCGGCCCCTTCGCCCGGGTGACGGTGGATGTGCCCCACTTCGCCAAGCTGGTGGAGTCCGATCCTCGCCCTGCCGCCCTCCAGCGCGGCGAGCGGCTGTTCAATCTCGGCAATACCCTCGGCAGCACGATCGGCAATGGCAACGGCCGTTTCCCCATGGCGGGGGACAACTGGATGAGCTGCAACTCCTGCCATCTGGACGGGTTCAACTTCACCAACAAGTTCCTGATGCAGGCCCATCGCCAGAAGAGTCGGGACAACGCCATCAACGGCCATGCCAACCTCGCCAACATGGTGGCAGGAGACTTCGTCGGCGAGTACCTGCGCATGATCCAGCAGACCCAGGGCGGTATGGGCCATGACGGCCGCGACGGCGCCGAGCCGGTGGATCCCGCCAGACCCCAGCCCGAGGTCAAAGCCATGATGGAGGACCTGCACGCCTTCGTGACCGCCGATGGCAACCTGCCCTATCTCGCAAACTGGCTGCGCCTCGACGCCCCGCGCACGGATCCGACCAAGGCCCCTGTCACCCATCTGAAGGATTGGCTGAACTCCGCCTCCTGCCAGAACTGCCATGCCCAAGCCTTCGCAGACTGGAGCGACAGCAACCACAGGCTGATGGGCAACTCCCATCCCTACTACAAGGCGGTGCAGGCGCTTGCCCGCGAGACCGAGGGAGAGGCCTTCGGCCAGTGGTGTCAGGGCTGCCACATGCCCCAGCAGGTGCTGACCGGCCAGACCGATCTGCCCAAGGGCTCCCACATGCTGGAGCGAGGGGGGACCTCCCTCATCGAGGCCCACAAGGCGGGGGAACCCGTGGTGGAAGAGGGCACAGGCTGCCTGCTCTGCCATCGCATCACCAGGCTCGAGGACGCGGGCGGCAACAGCGCCTTCACCGTGAATCTCAAGGACCGCGAGAGCTATGTGTTCGAGGATGCCCCCGGCGGCAGCACACGCCACTGGCTGGCGGAGCGCCAGATCAACGCCCGCCCCGCCATGCACAAGGCCTCCTATCAGAAGGATTTCTATCAGGACGCGGCCCTGTGCAAATCCTGCCACAACGAGTTCGCCCCAGGCAGCGGCGCCAATATTGTCAACACCTGGGACGAGTGGCAGAATTCGAGCTTCGCCAAGGCAGAGGATCCGGCGGCGCGGCGCACCTGCATCGACTGCCACATGAACCCGGAGCCCGGCAACGGCGGTGCCCCCGTGGCCGGCCAGTCCACCGAGAATGGCACCCCGAAGGCGCGCCTCTATCGCCACAACTTCACCGGCGCCCAGCACCAGCTGGTGGGGCTGCGCAATCCTGAGCTCGAGCAGGAGAGCCTGACCCTGCTGCGCTCCAGCGCCACCCTCTCCGCTCGCATCGAGGAAAAGAATGGACAACCGACCCTGGTGGTGCGGGTCGCCAACACAGGCGCCGGCCACGCCCTGCCCACCGGGGTCGCCGATTTTCGTGAGCTCTGGCTGGAGCTGACCCTCACCGACGCCAACGGCCAGGTGGTGCTGCAAAGCGGCCAGCCGGTAGACGGCGCCGTGCCCGAAGATGCGCGCCTGTTCAGGAAGGTGTTCGGTGATGCGGAGGGCAAGCCGGTGGGGCTCAAATTCTGGCGCTACGCCAAGCTCCTGGAAGATACCCGTATCCCGGCCGATGGCTGGCGAGACGAGGCCTGGCCGCTGCCGACGGAGGCAAAAGGCCCCTTCCAGGTCGACATCAAACTCAATTTCCGAACTTATCCCAAGTGGGTCAACGACATAGTGCGCAAAGGCGAACCGGATCTGCCCGAGCCCCCCATCGTGATCCTCAACCACCTGCAGCTGCGGGACTTGCAGTCCGTCCCGTCGCCGCAGCCCCTCGTCCTCACTCATCCCCTTAACCTGGAGCCACATCCCTGATGTTCGCAAGTTTCCTCATTACCCTGCGCGAGGGGCTGGAAGCCTTTCTGCTGGTCGGCATCTGCCTCTCCTACCTCGCCAAGCTGGGGGCGAGCCGTTACAACAAACTCATCTACCTGGGTGTGGTGCTGGGTCTCATCGCCTCGCTGGCGGTGGCCTTCCTGTTCCAGGTGGTGGTCAGCCAGTTCGAGAGCGAACGCTACAACCACCTGCTGATGGCGGGGATCCTCATCTTCGCCACCCTGGTGCTCAGCTACATGGCGGTCTGGATGCAGAAGCAGGCCAAATCCCAGGTAGGGGCCATGACGGCTCGCATCGATGCGGCCATCGACGGAGGCAACCTCTTTGGCCTGGTGCTGCTCGCCTTCCTTGCGGTGATGCGAGAAGGCTTCGAGACGGTGCTCTTCTTCTCGGCGCTGGTCTATTCGGGGCAAGGGGTGAGCCTGCATCAGGGCCTCATCGGCGCCCTGGCCGGGTTGGCCCTCTCCATGGTGCTGGTGTGGGGGCTGCTGCGCTCCACCCGCAAGGTGGCGCTGGCCCCCTTCTTCCGCTGGACTGGTCTGCTCATCATCATCATAGCCGCGGGCCTGCTGTCGTCCGCGGTCAACATGCTGCAGGCGGCGGGGATCATCACCCTCTGGACCGAGCCCGTGTTCAACATCAGTCACATTCTCGACGACAGGGGCGTGTTCGGTACCTTCCTGCGGGCCCTGTTCGGCTACAATGCCTCCCCGGCCGGCCTGCAACTGGCGACCTGGCTGGTCTATCTGGCGGTCTTCGTGACCATCTGGTATCGCAACTACCAACCCAGACCGGCCGCGGCCAAGCAGGCCTAAGCCAGCTTTTTTCAGTAGTGGGGCCTGCGGGCCCCCTTTTCTCCTTGTTTCGTGGATAGAGATTGATGGGCGATAACAGCAGTAAGAAGATTGCCGTGCTGGGCGCGGGTCCGGCCGGTCTGATGGCGGCCTGGCGCCTGCGCAGCGCGGGCTTTGCGGTCACCCTGTTCGAGCAGGAGGCCGTGGTGGGGGGCATGTGCGCCACCCAGTGCTTCACGGGCAAGGATGGGGACTACCGCTTCGACTACGGTGGCCACCGCTTCATCACCAAGAACCCGGAGCTGCTCGCCTTCATCGACGAGTTGATGGGGGAGGATCTGCTGCACGCGGAGCGCAAGAGCGTCATCCGCTTCGCCGGGCGCACCTACGACTACCCCCTCAACCTGCCGAACCTGCTCAAGACCGCGCCCCTCTCCCTGATGACGGGGGCCATGAAGGACTTGCTGCTGCTCCCCTTCGCCAAGAAGCCCAGCGATTTCGCCAAGGCGAGCTTCGCCGAGTGGATCCAGAGCCACTTCGGTCGCACCCTCTATCGCCAGTTCTTCGAGGGCTACACCGGCAAACTCTGGGGCATCAACCCGGACCGCCTCTCCGCCGACTGGGCGGGTCAGCGCATCAGCCTCATCGACTTGAAAGACGTGGCTCGCCGATTGCTGCCAAGGCGCAAGGGCAACCTCTCGGTGCGCACCTATGCCCGCAAGTACCGCTACCCCAAGTACGGCTTCGGCCAGATCTTCACCACCCTCGGCGAACGGCTGGTGGCCGAAGGGGTCGTGCTCAAGACAGGGGCTACCATCAGCCGCCTCGCCGAGGCAGATGGCCGCATCCAGCGAGTGCATTGGCAGCAAGATGGTGTAGATCATGACGAGGCCTTCGATCAGGTGATCTCCACCCTGCCCCTGCCGCTGACCTGCCAGCATCTCGGCCTGCCCTGCGATCTGCACTACCGCGCCCTGCGTTTCGTCAACATGCCACTCAACCAGGAGAACCTGTCGGACAACACCTGGCAGTACCTCTCGGATCCGCACATCCTCGCCACCCGCTTGCAGGAGCCGCGCCGACGCAGCCCCTTTATGGCCCCCGCGGGCAAGACCTCGGTCATGCTGGAAGTCCCCTGCAATCCCGGGGACGAGACCTGGCAGGCGCCGCTTGCCACCCTGCGCGAGCGGGTCTGCCAGGATCTGGCGAGCCTCGGCGTCGATACCGGCAAGCTCGGAGAGGAGACTTTCGAGGCCCGCAGCGAATATGCCTACCCCCTGATGGATCTCGGTTATCAGGGGCGGCGGGACGCGGCCATCCAACAACTGATGCCCATAGGCAACCTCATCATGAGCGGTCGCCAGGGGACGTTTCGTTACATCTTCACCGACACCGCCATGGAGATGGGGCTGATGGCCGCCGACATGGTGATCGACGGGGTGGACAGACGGTACGCCATCTTCAATCATCGCAACGAAAATACCGTGATCGAAACCCAGAGCGTGGCCTGATATGGCAGCAGAGGAAGAGGACAGACGCCCTGTCACCTTCAACCACCGCAACGAAAATACCGTGATCGAAACCCGGAGCGTGGCCTGAGGCCACGTTCGATAAAGGAGAACAGGATGATCTTACGCAGCGCTCTTATCGCCCTCTTGTTGCTGACGACCATGGGGCAGGCCCAGGCCTACTCCTACGCGGCGGCAGGTAAGGAGCCCCTGATCGACGCCCGCGAGCAGCTGCTGACCGCGGCCAGCGAAGGCCAGGATGCCAGCGCCGTGCTGGCGAGCCTCACCGAGGAGCTCGCTTACCTCGAGCAGCATCACAAGGTGGTGCTGCAGGCACCGCTCGCCGAGGCCATCAAGGCCAAGGATGCGGCGGCGACCGCAACCCTGCTCAACCGCGCCTACAAGGCCGAGATCGAGCGTCGCCTCGAGGGGGCCGGCCAGAACCTGGGGGACTATCAGACCGCCAAGGTGCTGGTGGTCAAGAGCAAGCGCTTCCTGGATCTCATCCTGCCTTCCCTGAGTGAAGGGGATCGCAAGGCCGCAGACGGGGCCCTCGCCAAGGTGCTGGATGCCATCGGCAACCCGGGGGTGTTCGGGGTGGGCGCCAAGACCGCCGATCCCGAGGCGTTCAAGGCCGCCGAGCAGGCGCTGATGGCCGTGCTGGCGCCCCTCTGATCACCTCAGCCGATCAGTGTTCAAGCATGCCGATATGCTCCCTTCTCCCCCGGTGGGAGAAGGGCCGGGGATGAGGGGGAAGGAGGCCCCCCGACCTTGGGGTCCCCCCTGCTCGCCTCCCATCTGGCTGCTGATCCTGCTGCAAGGGGTCTGGATGGGCTGGCTCTTTGCCTTCCCCGTGGCACTCGATTCCGACGATGCCGTCAATTTCGCCCACGGGGTGGTGCGCTTCAGCGTGCTGGAGTTCTCTCCCCACTTCCCCGGCTACCCCGCCTTTATCTGGCTCGCCCGCCTGCTCAACCTGGCGGTGGACGATCCTGCTCACGCCGTGCACTGGGCCAGCCTGCTCGGCAGCGCCTTGATCCCCCCATTGTCTGCCTGGCTGGCGGCACGGCTCTGGCAACGTCCCGCCCTGCTGGCCCCGGTCTGGCTGATGGGGATGGCGCTCCCGCTCACCCCGACCCTGGCGCTCTCCGGCCTCTCGGACGGGCCTGCGCTGGCCGCCTGGATCGCTGCCCTGCTGGCACTGCAATACCGTCGGTTCGACCTGGCGGGCCTGCTGGTGGGGCTCTTGCTGGCCCTTCGCCCCTCCTACTTCGTGCTGGCCCTGCTGCCGCTCTGGCAGGGGTGGCAACACAGGGGGCAGAGGCTCCCCTTCCTCACCCCCATAACCCTGGTGGGGCTGGCCTGCCTGCTGTTCGTCTGGCAAGGGGATGGCTGGGCCTATTTTGCCGAGGGGCGGCGCTTCACCGACGGCCACTTCCACCTCTGGGGCAACACGGCGACGGCCCACGGCTCGCGGCTGCTGAGCTGGGGCCAGACCCTCGGTGCCCAGCTCGGCCCGCTCTGGCCCCTGCTGATGGGGCTGCTGCTCTGGCCGCACTGGTCAAAGACCAGGTCAACACCTCTCGACAGAAGCTGGACCCTAGGCTGGCTGGCCCTGCTGCTCTGGACCCTGTTTGGCCAGAACCCGGACAATCCCCGCCACCTTGCGCCCATCGTCTACCTGGGGCTGATCCTGCTCTCTGGCTGGCTGCCTGCGGCGAAACATGTGGTGAACGCCGCCATGCTGGGGGCCCTTGCGCTGCTTATTTCCACCCTGACCCCGCCCACCTTGCCCGCCATGGCCCAGGCAAAGCTTATGGCTAAACGGCACTGCCCGGCCCTGGTGACCCAGTGGGGCGTGCGACTGCTTCGCGAGAGCACGACCTTGCCCGTCACCGATGGCTGGTATCAGGGGGATGCCCGCCTCGCCCTGAGCCAGGGGGCCTGCCGCCTCAGCCGCCGTCCCCTGACTGCCGATGCCCTGCCCCACCCCTTCGAGGCACACTGGTTCGCCCCCCGCTTTGGCGCCGAGCCCGGCCTCTGGCTCGCCATACCACGCAAGGGCTGAACTGCCTGCCCACCATATGGGGACAACAGACCCTATAGGCTCCCTCTCCCGACTCGACTAAACTCACTGCGCATTCGCCAAGGGAGTGGCCGTTGATGAAGGGTATGAGGGAGTGGGCGCTCGCCCTGCCGGTGTTGATCCTAGCCTCCACGCTCCTGCTGCTGCCGCTCTGGCTGCAGGGAGGCACCCGGGGGCACGATCTTTTCCATCATCTGCTCTCCGGCCACTATTTCGCCCAGCAGCTCTGGCAGGGGGAGCTCTATCCCCGCTGGCTGATGGCCATGAACGGCGGCTTTGGCAGCCCCACCTTCTTCTTCTATCCGCCGCTCCCCTATTACGTCAGCGCCCTGTTTGCGGGCCCTGCCGCCCTGCCCCACCAAGCCGTCTATCCCCTGCTCGCCAGCGCCAGTCTGGCGCTGCTGCTCTCCGGGCTCTCTGCCTATCTGTGGCTACGCAGCTTCACCTCCCCGGGCCGGGCCCTCACGGTCAGTCTGATCTACCTGGCCCTGCCCTATCACCTGGCCATGGATCTCTACGCCCGTTTCGCGCTCGCCGAGTTCTGGGCCTTCGTCTGGGCACCGCTCATCCTGCTTGGGCAGGATCTCGCCATCCGGCGCCAGCGCTTTGGCCTGCTCCTGCTGGCCCTGGCCCTGGCGCTGCTGGCTTACTCCCACCTGCCCAGCCTGCTGCTGATGCTGGGGCTCATCAGCCTGCGCGCCCTCTGGCAGGCCTGGCGAGGGCGCACCCTCAGCCCCTGCTGGCTCACCCTGGGGGGCATGCTGCTCGGGCTCTGCATGGCGGCCGCCCTGCTGCTGCCCGCCCTGCTGGATCAGGGGGCCATCTCCATGGAGCTGATGCGCGGTGGCATGTTCGACTTTAGGCGCAACTTTCTGGATCGCCTGCCCACTGGCCTGGATGACTGGCGCTTTCGCGGCCACCTCGCCTGGCAGAGCGTGCTGACCATGGGACTGCTGCTGCTGGCCTGGGCCGCTACCCGCGAGCCCTATCACCCCGAACTGCTCTGCTGGGGGGCCATAGGTGTAGCCGCCTTCCTGATGATGCTGCCCCCGAGTCAGCCCATCTGGCAACTGCTGCCTCCCCTGCAGCGGGTGCAGTTCCCCTGGCGGCTTAACCTGGTGCTCACCCTGGCGACGGTGGCCGTGGTGGCCCTCGGCCCCCCGGCCCACAGGCCCTGGCAGTGGCTCTGGTGGGGCCTGCTGCTGCTGACCCTCGCCAGCGCCGTCGCCTATGTGCGCCACGCCCCCCTCACCCAGGCGCCGGATCGCTTCGCCATCGCAAGCGAGTTCGACAGCAAGCGCAGCGCCAGGGAATACAGGCCCAGCCAGGTGCCGGGGGGCCTGTTCGCCCCCAGCCTGCTCGCCTGGAAGGAGGAGTTTTTGCCCCCCGTCAGCACGGAGCAGGCGGGAGCCAGCTGGAAGGTGCTGACCTGGCAGCCCCGCAGGCTGGAGCTGGCGGTGAGCGCCAGCGCCCCCACCCGGCTGGTGCTGCACCAGTACGATTACCCCGGCTGGCAGGCCTGGCTGGACGAGGAGCTGATGCTGACGGTGAGCGCCAACCGCCAGGGGCTGCTGCAGGTCTGGGTGCCGGCCGGCAACCACACCCTCAGCCTCAGGCTGACGCAGCGCTGGCCCGAACGCCTCGGCAACGGTCTCTCCCTGCTGGGGTTACTCGGCTGGCTCATGCTCGCCGGCCGCGTCGCCTATGCCGCCCGTCGACCGACCCCGGCCGCCACCGCGCAGGGCTAGGACCAAAGGCGCAGGCCTTAAGGGCATGGCGGTAGCGCCCTGATTTAGCAGCAGATCAGACCTCGCCCCCAGGGCCAGGTTAAGCCTGCTCTAGGGCGCCAAAGCTGATAGACTGAACACTTGCCCCTTGCCGGCCTTGTTCACGACTCGGATAGCCTATGCCTCAAGCCTCGACCCTCTCACCCCGTTTCCTCTTCATCCTGCTCGGCGCCCTGGCAGGTCTGACGCCGCTCGCGGTGGACATGTACCTGCCCGCCATCCCGGCCATCGCCCGGGACTTGGCCAGCACCATAGACGGCGCCCAACTCACCATCAGCGCCTTCCTCGGCGGCTTCGCCATCGGCCAGCTGTTCTACGGGCCGCTCGCCGACAGCTTTGGCCGCAAGCCGGTGATCCTGGCGGGCCTCTCCATGTTTGCCGTCGCCTCGGTGGGCTGCGCCATGGCGGACTCCCTGCCGGAACTCCTGGCCTGGCGCATGCTGCAGGCCGCCGGCGGCGCCGCGGGATCCGTGGTGGTCAATGCCCTGCTGCGGGACTTGTTCGAGAAGGATGCGTTTTCGCGGGCCATGTCGTTCGTCATCTTGGTGATGACCCTGGCCCCCCTGGTGGCGCCCGTGGTGGGCGGTTACATCAGCGCCCACAGCGACTGGCGGGTGATCTTCTGGCTGCTGGTGGGGATCAGCCTCTTCATCTGCCTGGTGCTCCAGTGGAAGATCCCGGAGACCCTCAAACCCGAGCACAAACAGCCCCTCAGACTCGGCCAGGTGCTGCGCAACTACTGGGGGGTGCTCTCCCACCGCGGCGCCATGGGCTATGTGCTGTGCGGCGCCCTGTCGAGCTCCGGCATGTTCGCCTTCCTGAGCGCCTCCCCCTACGTCTACATCGAGTATTTCCACGTGCCCACCGAGCACTACGGCTGGCTGTTTGGCCTCAATATCCTGCTGATGATGGTGGTCACCTTCGTCAACAGCCGGCTGGTGAAGGGGGTGGGTGCCGAACGCATGCTGCAATACGGCCTGACCATGCTGCCGCTCGCGGGTGCCCTGCTCATCTACAACGCCTGGAGCCAGACCGGGGGCCTGTGGGGCATCGTCATCCCCGTGGTGCTGTTCGTCGGTCACATCAGCCTGGTGGGGGCCAACGCCATGACGGGGCTGATGGGTCACTTCCCCCAATCCGCAGGCACCGCCTCGGCGCTCGCCGGTACCCTGCGCTTCGGGGTCGGTGCCCTGGTGGGGATCCTGGTCAACCTCAATCCGCCCGAATCCCCCCTGCCCATGGCCATCGCCATCGCCAGCTGCGGCTTTGGCTCGGCGCTCTGCTATTGGCTGCTAACCGGCAAGAAAAAATGAGCCATTAAAAAACGCGACCCCTCTCGCTCAATGGAGGGGCCGCGTTCTTTTAGCCGCAGCACATAGATTCGTGAGGGGAAACCCTCGCCGTCAGCCGTTATTTCTTGCCAAATCCCGACTGCTTGAGGGTATAGCCGGCGCTGTTTTGCCAGGCGTCCAGACCGCTTCGGTTGTTGCCCGCCACCAGACTGGCGGCCAGGCTAGGGCTGTTGAACAGCTGATCGGCCACGAACACGAAGCCACCCTCGGCCCGCGCGCTCAACACCCCTTTATCCAACAGCTCGAGGCGCAGTTCGATCACCGCCTCGCGCAAGGAGGCCGCATCCTCGCCGTTGGCGGTGGATCCCGCCTGCACCATGAAGCCGGGATTTTGCCGCTTGCCCACCGGGTAGCCATGGGCCTCGGCCCCCTTGCCGTTGAAGTGGTAGAGCTCGCGCTCCCCGGGTTTGTTGTCGGAGAGCGCCTTTTGCAGGGTCATCAGCTCGTTGTAGATGTCGATGGGGACCACGGCAGCCTGCTTGGTGCCCTTGCTGTCGACGATAAAACTGACTTGCTTGTGTAACATCCTTGCTCATCCTGTGACCCATGGAGGCCCCTATTCTAACCACCTCTGGCGAGCGGGATCCAGCGAGGATCCTCATCCCTTTTGCAGCCGGGATCACTAACTGGCATAGTGGCAGACATTGTGAAAGCCATTGGCCATCAACCGGTTATCCCATGCTGAGCCTGAAAAACATGAGCAAGTCCTTCGACGCTGACGCCGCCTCTCCCCCCCTGTTTGCGGGGCTGGATCTGCGTCTTCACGCCGGTGAAGCCTGCCTGCTGCTGGGGCAAAGCGGCTCGGGCAAGTCCACCCTGCTCAACCTTATCGCCGGCCTCATAGCCCCCGATGAGGGGGAAGTCTGGCTCGGGCAGACCCGCCTCGACAACCAGCCGAGCGGCGAGCGGGCCCGCCTGCGTGGTCGCCACCTTGGCATCGTCTATCAGGACTTCAACCTGCTGCCGACCCTGACTGTGGAGGAGAACTGCTGCCTGCCGCTCGATATCAACGGCCTGCCCCGCGAGCCTGCGCGGCTGGAGGCCCTGTTCACTCGCCTTGGGATAGCGGACAAACGCCACGCCTGGCCGGAACAGCTCTCCGGCGGGCAGCGCCAGCGGGTCGCCCTGGCCCGGGCACTCATTCATCAACCCCAGTGGCTGCTGGCCGACGAGCCCACCGGGAGTCTCGATGAGCACAATGCCGCTCAGGTGATGGCGCTCATGATGGCGGCGGTGAAAGAGACGGGGGCCGGACTCCTGCTGGTGAGCCACAACCCGGCCTATGGCGCCCTGGCGGATCGGGTGCTGCGCCTCGAAGGCGGGCGGCTGGTGGCGCTCAAGGGCAATGCCCATGGCTGATCTGGTGGTGAACCGAACCCCTGATCCCGCGCAAGGAGCCGAGCCGTGCTGCCCCTGAAGGCGCTGCTGCGCCTCTACCGCGCCCACCCCTGGCTGCTGCTGATGAGCCTCACCGGCCTGATGCTGGGGGTCTCACTGGTGGTCGCCATCGAGCTGCTCAACCAGAGCGCCAAGACCAACTTCGTCGCCGCCCGCAGCCAGCTCGCCGGGGAGGCCAACTACCGGCTGGCGCCGAGCGGCGGCCTGGACGAGCAACTCTACGTCAAACTGGTGCGAAGCGAGCGCGCCCTCGCTGCCCTGCCCCAAGTGCACGCCTGGCTCAAAGACGCCCAGGGGCGCAGCTTCCAGCTGCTCGGCATCGATCTGCTGAACCCGGGCCCCTTGAGCCCTCTGCTCGGCTCAGGCAAACAAGGCGGCGATAAGGAGTCATTTTCCCTGGCGCGGGCCGATGGCGTCTGGCTCGCCGAGCCGGAAGCCAAACGGCTCGGTTGGACCGTCGGTGAGACCCGCCACTTTTTGCAGGGTGAGCGGTCACTCCAATTGACGCTCGCGGGCACCTTCGAGCCCGGCGCCGTGCCCATGGAGCGGCTGCTGCTCACCGATCTCGGCATCGCCCAGCCCCTGCTCGGCAAGAGCGGGCGGCTGGATCGCATCCTGTTCAAGCTAAGCGAGGCAGAAGCCACGGCACTGCAAGCCAGACTGCCCAAGCCGCTGTGGCTAGAACCCATCAGCCCCGCGCTCGATGCCAGCCTGCTCGGCGATGCGCTGGGGCTCAACCTCAGCGCCCTCTCCCTGCTCGCCATGGCGGTGGGGCTGTTCCTGGTGTTCAACGCCCAGCGCTTCGTGCAGAGCGTGCGCCGCCCCCAGCTCGCCCAGTTGATCATCTTAGGGATGCCGCCGCGCCGAGTGCTGCTCTGGCTGGGGCTGGAACTGGCGATCTTGGCCTCTGTCGGTACCTTGCTGGGCCTGGTGCTCGGAGTCTTGCTCGCCAAGTCGCTGATGGGTCAGCTGACCCAGGCACTGGCAGACCTTTACGGCCCCAACCCCATCGATCTCCTGCGCCTCTCCCCCGCGGGTCTCATCAAGGCCGCAGCCTTGGGTCTGCTTGGGACGCTCGCCGCCAACCTGCCCGGCTGGTGGGCACTGTTGCGCCAATCCCCCCTGCAACTGCGGGAAGGCCAGTTGCGTGTAAGCGCCCATCCCTGGCGCCGACGCCTGCTGGCGCTCGCCATCCTGCTGATCTGCGCCCTCTGCCTCGCGCTGCCCCAGACAGGGCTCCCCGGCGCTCTGCTGATTGCCGGCGGTTGGCTGCTGGCCATGGCCCTATGGCTGCCGGATGCCCTGCGCTGGGTGCTGGGTCTATTGCGGCGCCGGTGCGGCGGCCTCACCTTGAGGCTGGCCGTCGCCGAGACCCAATATCATCTGGATCGCACCGCCATCGCCGTGATGGCGCTGCAACTCGCCATCGCCGCCGCCATCGGCATCGGCGTCATGGTGTCGAGCTTTCGCACCAGCGTGGAGATCTGGCTGGGCCAGCGTCTCGCCGCCGATCTCTATGTGAGCGCCCCCAGGGGCGCGGCGGGCAGCAGGGGCACGCTGGATCAGCCGACCCTGGACGCCATACTCGCCAACCCCGAACTCAAAGCCGCCTCGCGCCGCTCGGTGCAGCCCGCCCGCTGGCAGGGGCAGCCCATCGAATGGGCCCAGATGGACGCCATCCCGGAGCTCAAAGCCGCCTATCCCCTGCTGAGCGGCCGTTGGCCAACAGGGCCGGGCGAAGTGCTGGCGAGCGAGCCGCTGACGGTGCGCCTCGGGGTCAAGGTTGGCCAGACGCTTGTGATCACGAGTGAGTCGGGCCCGCGATCGGTGCAGGTCACCGGCGTCTATCAGGATTACGGCAGCGACAAGGGGCAAGTCTTGCACGACTTCGAAACCGGATCCGTACAGTCCCTGGCGCTCTTTAGCCCTCAGCCGGAGCGGCTCGCCGACGAGCTGCGGGCGCGCTTTGGGGAAACAATCAACCTCTTGCCCGCCCCCGCCATCCACGCCGCGGCGCTCAGGGTGTTCGATCAGACCTTTGTGGTGACCGAGCTATTGAAACTGCTGATCCTGGGGATAGCCTTTGTCGGCATAGGCTCCGCCTTTATGGTGCTGGGGCTCGCCAGGAGAAGTGAGCTACAGACCTTGCAGAGTCTGGGATTAAGTCCCAGTCGCTGTCGCCAGCTGCTGGTGTGGCAGGGCGCCGGGCTTGGGCTGCTCACCGCCCTGCTCGCCCTGCCGGTGGGTTATGGCCTGGCCTGGGTGCTGATCGAAGTGGTCAATCCCCGCGCCTTCGGCTGGCGGCTGGCATTCGAAGCCGCCCCCACTCACGCCATCACGGCGCTGTTGCTGGCACCGGTGTGTGGCGCCCTGGCCTCCTGGTTTGCCGCGAGGAGAGTGGTATGAAGCATTCACTGCGGGCCAAGCTGCTGGCAGCCTTGTGTGCCCTGCTTGGCATGAGCGTTCAAGCCCAGGATCTCGGGGCCGTGCTGGGCAGCGGCGGCGATCACTTCAAGAAGGCGCAGCCGGGGCAGACAATAAACTTGCCCGCCGATCACGGCGCCCACCCAGACTACAGATCCGAATGGTGGTATCTCACCGGCAACCTCAAAGACGAGCAGGGACGCGAGTATGGCCTGCAGTGGACCCTGTTTCGCCAGGGGGTCGAATGGCAAGGGAGTGATAAGCCAGAAGTTGGCAGGCAAACAGCTGATAAGGAAGGTGCGGAGCGAGAGCAACCACTCGTCAATCCCTGGCTCACCCCCCAGCTCTGGCTGGCGCAATTTGCCATCACGGATCTCGCCACCGGTAAGCATCTACAGGACGAGCGCGCCAGCCGCCAGGGGCCGGGTCTGGCGGGCGCCAGCCAGGGCGAGTATTGGCTAAGGGAGTGGGCGCTTAAATCCGAGGGAACGGCGCTCTTCCCGGCGCGCCTCAAGGTCGATAGCACCATCGGTCAGCTGGATCTTCGAGTAAGCAATCGCAAACCCGCGGTGCTGCAAGGCAAGGCGGGTTACAGCGAGAAGAGCCCGGGCAACGCCTCGTTTTACTACTCCTTCCCCCGCCTGGCACTTGTCGGCACCCTGACCCTGGATGGCGAGACCCGCAAGGTCAGCGGTCAGGGCTGGTTCGATCACGAGTGGAGCAGCTCGGTATTGGCGGACTGGCAAGCGGGCTGGGACTGGTTCTCACTGCAACTCAGTGATGGCCGCGAGCTGATGCTGTTTCGCCTGCGCACCAAACCGGGCCGCGCCAATCCCGAAAACCAGCCCGAGAACCGCTACGGCATCCTGATCGACAAGGATGGCAGCAGCCGAGTGCTGCCGCCAGACTCCATCATTCTCACTCCCGGCAAGACCTGGCGCGGCCCCAAGGGTCAGCCCTACCCCGTCGAGTGGCAACTCAGGGCCGGAGATATGAACCTCATAATCCGTGCCCGCCAGCCGGCTCAGGCCATGACAGGCCGCTTTGACTACTGGGAGGGGGCGGTAACGGTGGAGGGAGATGCAACAGGGCTGGGCTATCTGGAGATGACGGGGTATTGAGTGTGTTGAAATCTGATCAGCTTCAAAGAGTCATTCAAATTCCATTCGTTGGATGATTTTTCACTCAACAGACTGGTGGCTGCTTGATACCATCTCCAGATGGGCCTTTCTTCCTTGTCGCATATGATTTATAGCATCTGCTTACAAGACCAAAAACAATTCTCGAAAGTCCGATTACGCTCCGCTAATCGAACCTACCGAGTTTGGGTAAGAATCAATGGGTGTAAGCAATCGTTGTTTTGGGGTTGTATTACAAGAATGTTTATCCAAAGATTACAGAATAAACCCCAATAAAAATATTTAATGTTTTTTCACAAAAAACAACTTATTAAAACTATAAACAATTAGCTGGACTTTGTAAATGACTAGAGAAGACAAACGGATACTATTACTCGAGTTCTTCAGAGAAAAAGAAGAAAACAACGAATATTTCTCAGTAGCACAAGCTGCAGCTGCCACCGGATACAATCCTAAAAGTGTCATCAAATATATAAGCGAAAAATTAAAAGGAAAGTTCATATTCAAATCAGAAAATAACTATTTCATTTCAAAAGGGCTAACAAATATATCAAATGATGAGTTTATTAGACTTATGTCTCAAAGCACATCATCAAAAGAAATAACGCCACAAGAAAAAATGTACCAACAGCTAATCAAGAGGAGCCTTGACGCATTTACTCTTGCATTAGAGGTTTATAATAGGCCTAGTTTATGTAATCGGGTCGAAGCATTCACTATTATGATGGTCAACGCCTGGGAGCTTTTCTTAAAGGCTGAGATACTAGATGCATTCGGTGAGGAGAAGGTTTTTTATAAAAATGGGAAAAGCATCTCAATCTCTGATGCACTTCCTCTTAGAATTCAAAGTAATGACCCAGTTAAGCGAAATATTGACACATTGATCTTGCTGCGAGATCAGGCGACTCACTTGCTTATCCCTGAGTTACAGCCACAACTTTCACGCCTATTCCAAGCTAACGTTTTTAACTATCAAGACAGATATAGAAAGCAAATGGGCAACTCACCTCTTGCAGGGCAGAGTGTGGGAATGCTTAGTTTAGTTATCGACGGCCCTGCACCTGAAATAGGTGTTATTAAAGAAAATTATGGTGTATTAACAGCCACGGAAGTTGATAAATTCATTAAAGCCTTTGAAGATACTAGCAGAGCGTTAAACTCTGATAAATTTTCCATTAGCATCGAATACATGCTTGCTCTTGTTCGAAATCCAAATAAATCAGATTTGGTATTGAGCACAGGAGAGCAAGGGCAGAAAGCAGTAATAATAACTCAAGCAAAAAACCTCAATGACACCCATCCATACTTTACAGATGATGCAATTTTAGCAATAAATGCCAAACAAAAAGCAGCAAAAATAAATAGGCATTCATTTCAAGCAATCGTCTTTAAACATAAAATAAAGACGAATAAAAACTCAGATATGTACAATTTCACCGATAGAGCTCGATACTCTGAAGCATTTGTTACCTGGGTCGTAAAAAATATAACCGAGCACGCCGGCTGGTTACAAAAAGCATTAGATACATATAAACCGAAAGGCAGGAGTCGTAAATAACATGAACTTGCACCTTATTGAACATTGATAAGCGTTGGGCTGCGTTTTACTCAGCCCAATCTACCTTGTAAAAACGCCAACGACTGCCGGTTAAAGTGCTCCGGCTGCTCCACGTTGCAGACATGGCCACAGTTTTCGATGATGGCGAGCTGGCTGTAGGGGTCGCGGGCGACCTGCTCGCGCACCGGGGCGATAAACATATGATCCTCCTCCCCCATCAGGTAGAGGGTCGGGATCGGTAGCGCCCGCTCCTTGAAGTAGCGCATCAGGGGGTTGACCTCGGTGGCGAGGCGGAACCAGCGTTTGAACTCCTTTTGGCAGAGCTTGCGAGCCTCGCGCACGAAGAGGTTGCGGGACTCCTGATGGTGCTGGCGCGGCATGATGATGAAGGCGAACAGTCGGTAGAGCCACATGTAGGGCAGGATGTGCTGGCCGACCCGGCCAAGCTGCACGAGCGTCTGGGAGCGGATATCGAGGCGCAGTATGGCGCCGCCGAGCACCATGCTCTTGACCCGCTCCGGGCAGAGTTCCGCCAGGTGGCGAATGAGGATGGTACCCAAGGAGATGCCGACGAAGTGGGCGCGGGGGATGCGCAGGTGATCCAGCAGGCGCAGTATGTCCTCGGTCACGGCCCGAAAGCTGTAGTGACCCTGCACCACCTGCTGCAACTGGTTGGACTGGCCGTGGCCGCGCAAGTCCAGCAGCAGCACGTTGAAGTGCTCGCGATAGGCGCGCAGCTGCTTGAACCAGATGGAGGAGCTGCCGCCGGCGCCGTGCACGAACACCACCCAATCCCGCTCGGGGCTCAGCTCAAAGGTCTTGTGGTACAACATCTTATGGGCTCCCGGGGAGTTGGGGGATATACTCGGCTGGCATATTAACAGATGGGGCGCCCCGCTGAATATGCTGCCACTTATCATCGGACCAGCATGGAGTCCTGTATGAGCCTTGTATCGTTACGTGAATTCCTGCTAAGCCAGCCCGGCACCACCGAAGATACGCCGTTCGGCCCCGAGATCCTGGTCTATCGCATCGCCGGCAAGATGTTCGCTCTGGTGGACTGGCAGGCCGAGCCCCTGACCATCAACCTCAAATGCGAGCCGGAACTCGCGCTCTTGCTACGGGAGATCCACCCCGAGGTAAAACCCGGCTGGCACATGAACAAGCAGCACTGGAACACGGTCACCCTGAGCGAGAGTCTGGACGCCGAGCTCTGGCAGGGCTGGATAGTGCACTCCTATGAGCGGGTGGTGGCGGGCTTGCCCAAGGCCAAGCGCCCCCAAGCATCTTCGCACGCATCTTCTCCCATCAAACCATGAGCCCTCCCATGCCAGACTCATCTCAATCCCAGAACTCAGCCACCTATCGAGTCGTCCCCCTGGACGAGGGTCATATCCCCGCCCTGCTCACCCTGTTCGAGCAGTCGGTGCGTCAAGCCGGCCCCGAGCACTACAGCACCGAGCAGGTGGAGCAGTGGGCCCAGGGGGCTCGCCATCCGGGCCTCGTCACTCAACTGCGGGAACACCATGGCTGGGTGATTGAACAGGCGCCGGAGCAAGTGGGTGCGCAGATGACGGAGCAGGGTACCCCGCCAGCCAGGCCACTCGGTTTTGTCACCCTGAGCGATGACGGTCACCTGAGCCTGCTCTATGTGAGCGCGAACCATCAGCGGCTGGGGCTCGGCAGCCGGTTGCTCGAGACCGCCATGCACTATGCCCGACGCCTCGATCTTCGCATGCTCACCACGGAGGCGAGCACCTTCAGCCTGGGGTTGTTTCTGCGCCACGGCTTTGAGCAGACCGGATTGGAAACCGTTGAGCGCGGCGGAGTCAGTTTTATCCGCCATCGCCTGCACTGCCGCTTGCCAAGCCAGGGGTAGCCACTAAAATACGCCCACTTCCCGCAGATTGAATGAAGGCAGCCATCATGGTGGTAGAGAGCGAAGGGTACATTGCGCTAATCGAGTATCTGGTCGAGAGTCTGGCCCTGTTCGAGAGCCAGCAGCAGGGCACAGGCAGCCAGACCATTGAGGATCTGGTGAGCGGCCGGGTGGCCGGCAACCTGATGACCATCTGCGAGCAGAACCCCCAGCTCGACGCCAAGGTGCGCTTCCTCATCATGCAGGAGGCCGATGCCGTGGTCGCCGATCTGGAAGAGGTGCTCTCCGCGGTCTGGCTGCGCGCCCCCACCCCGGCCCAGCAAGCCTTCCTCGATGAATTCATCGATCTCATCAAGAACCTGTTCGACAGCGCCATCCGCTAGGGCTGCCTGGCGCGACCTCAAGCTCACTCGAGCCAAGTCACTGATTTTACAGACCATATAGGGTGTTGCGCAGAACGCCGCCCATGAAAAGGGCCGCCTCTGGGGCAGCCCTGCTTGCTATCATTTTCAATTCATCGCGCTTGTCTAAGTTGAATGAATCTCGAGGCAAGAAAAATGTGTCTGGTCTTGGCTGCCATCCTTGGTAGCTACCTATTAGTCAGCCCTGGTTCAGTTAAGTTCCCCGCCGTGACAGATTTTTTTCAATTTTCTTTCAACCAGCTTTTACTCCAAGAAAAAGGGGCCAGATAGACCCCTTTTTACTCCTTGTCCGCGACTCAGCGATTCAGGCTGGGAGGCAGGCAGACCCCGATCCCCCCGAGGCCGCAGTAGCCTTCCGGGTTCTTCTTCAGATATTGCTGATGATAATCCTCGGCGTAGTAGAAGGGCGCCAGCGGCAGGATGCGGGTGGTGATGGTGCGGCCGTCACCGCTCGCCGCCATGGCCTGCTGGAAGGCGGCCAGGCTCTGCTGGGCGATGGCCTCCTGGCTCTCGTCCCCGACGAAGATCACCGAGCGATACTGGGTGCCCACATCCCCGCCCTGACGCATGCCCTGGGCCGGATCGTGCTGCTCCCAGAACAGCTTGAGCAGGTCGCCGTAGCCGATGACCCTGGGGTCGAACACCACCTGCACCGTCTCCGCATGACCGGTCAGGCCGCTGCACACCTCCTTGTAGGTGGGATTGGGGGTCAGCCCCCCCTGGTAGCCGGCGGCGGTGGAATAGACGCCGGGCTGCTGCCAGAACAGGCGCTCCACGCCCCAGAAGCACCCCATGCCAAACCAGGCGGACTCCAGCCCCTCGGGCCAGGGTCCCTGGGTCGGGTGGCCATTGACCGCGTGCTGCTGGCCTATCACCAGCGCCTCACGTCGACCCGGCAGCGCCTCTGCCGGTGAAATAATCTGCTCCATATGCCCTGTCCTTGTATAAAACTCGCGAGATGTCGCGACTGACGAAAAGGAGTATCGAAGATAACAGGTTATGGCATGGGATCAACTTGGCCGGGCATGGCCTTATCCAGGCCGCTTTGCCCCCTCCCCCGCCCTCCTGGATGAGATAAATGACGGGATCGCCCACCAAATCAATATTTAGTCTTGATTTGTGAATTTATTTTCATATATTGAGCAAATTGCTGTTTTTTTATGGAAGAAGTCTCAAGTGCGTGAACGCGAACCCAGCCTGGTCTATGCCTTTCGGCAATCCACCCCCTATGTCAACGTGCACAGAGGTGCCACCTTCGTGCTGATGATGGGGGGCGAAGCCCTCTGCCACCCCAACTTTGCCAACATAGTCACCGACATCGCCCTGCTGCAGACCTTGGGGATCAGACTGGTGCTGGTATTCGGTTCGCGCCCGCAGAACGACGAGGCGCTGGCCCGTGCCGGCATAGAGGCGCAGTACCACAGGCGCATCCGGGTCACCGACGATCAGAGCTTCGACATCATCAAGCAGGTATGTGGCGGGCTGCAGTACGACATCACGGCCCAGCTCTCCATGGGGATCGCCAACACCCCCATGCAGGGGGCGCGCCTGAGCGTGGTGAGCGGCAACTTCGTCACCGCCCAGCCCCTCGGGGTGGAGGATGGCGTCGACTACTGCCACAGCGGCCGGGTACGCCGCATCGATGTGGAGGGGATCCGTCGCCAGTTGGATCAGCAGGCCATGGTGCTCATCTCCCCCATCGGCTGCTCGGTCACCGGCGAGAGCTTCAACTTGAGCTCGGAAGAGGTGGCGCGGCGGGTGGCGGTGGATTTGAAGGCCGACAAACTCATCTGCTTCAGCAGCACCCAGGGGGTGATGGACCGCCACGGCGAGGCCATCTCCGAGCTCTTCCCCGAGCAGGCCGAAGAGCTCCTGGTGGAGCTGGAGCAGGCGGGGGAAGAGATGTCCGGCACCGCCCGCTACCTGCGTGCGGCCATCGCTTCGTGTCGCGGCGGCGTGCCCCGCTCCCACCTGGTGAGCTATCAGGACGACGGCGCCATGCTGCAGGAGCTGTTCAGCCGCGACGGCCTCGGCACCCAGATAGTGCGGGAGAGCGCCGAGCGGGCGCGGGCCGCCGCCATCGAGGACATCGGCGGCATCCTGGATCTCATCCGCCCCCTGGAGGAGGAGGGCATACTGGTGCGCCGCTCCCGCGAGCAGTTGGAGATGGAGATCGACAAGTTCACCATCATAGAGCGGGACGGCCTCATCATCGGCTGCGCCGCCCTCTACTGCTTCATGGAGGAGGCCATGGCCGAGATGGCCTGCGTCGCCATCCACCCTGAGTACCGCAACTCCAACCGCGGGGATCAGCTCATCGCCAAGGTGGCCGAGCGGGCCAAACGGCTCGGCATCGAGCGCCTGTTCGTGCTCACCACCCGCTCCATCCACTGGTTCCGGGAGCGGGGATTCGAGCCGCTGGAGGTGGAAGATCTGCCGGTGGCGCGCCAGCGCTTCTACAACTGGCAGCGCAGATCCAAGGTACTGTCCAAGACAATACTGTAACTCTTTGTACGAAGCATTTAGCTAACTGATTGATCTTGTGTTGGGTTCCTGTCGATTGTTGATTTTTTTGCGAACTCGATTGACAGTGCATTCCAGTGCAGGGTATTTCTACATGCACGCCGCCTTCCGAGGTGGCACCAGAAGAGGAGCGCTGCCCAGGCAGCCCAAGGGAGGACGCCAGCGTCCGATGAACTTGGGTCAGGGGGAGCAGCGCCGAGACGAGGCGGGTCGCTGGAGACCACCACGTCGGCTGCGGGGGCTGAATCCCCCGGGTTGTCATCGGTCGTGTGCATCCCACACCGCATTCAAAGCGGGTTCGGTGTGGGATGGGCACCGCGGATGGAGTGCTTCTGGCCGGGATCCTTCGCTATTCCTGCCATTTATCGCCTCCTCCTCTCTTTTGCCTGCTGAAATCGGATTTTCACCTTGAGACAGGAGTATGTTATGAGCCAGATCAACGTCGCCAAGTTCGGCGGAACCAGTGTCGCCGATGCCGCGGCCATGAACCATTGTGCCGACGTGGTACTGGCCAATCCGGCGACCCGGGTGGTGGTGCTGAGCGCCAGCGCCGGCGTCACCAACCTGCTGGTGAGCCTGGCTCAGGGGGAACTGGACGAGGTGGGCCAGGATGCCCAGCTCGCCAAATTGGCCGACATCCAGCAGGCGATCCTGACCGCGCTCGGCAACCCGGCCGAGGTCAGCGCCCTCATCCACGGCCAGCTCGCCGAGATCCGCACCATGGCCCGTCAGGCCAGCCAGCACACCGATGCCGAACTCGCCGACAGGCTCATCGCCTGCGGCGAGCTGATGTCCACCCGCCTCTTCACCGAACTGCTGCACCAGCGCGGGATCAAGGCCCAGTGGCAGGATGCGCGCCAGCTGATGCGCACCGACAGCCGCTTTGGCAAGGCCAGCGTGGATCTGGCGGCGACCCGCGCACTCTGCCAGTCCAGCCTGGGCCCGCTGCTCGGTGACAGCCTGGTCATCACCCAGGGTTTCATCGGCGCCGATGGCGATGGCCGCACCACCACCCTGGGGCGCGGCGGCTCCGACTACAGCGCGGCCCTGCTGGCTGAGGCGCTGGATGCGAACAGCATCGAGATCTGGACCGACGTCCCCGGCATCTACACCACGGATCCGCGCCTGGTCACCCGGGCCCGCCCCATCCCGGAGATCAGCTTCGTGGAGGCGGCCGAGATGGCCACCTTCGGCGCCAAGGTGCTGCACCCGGCCACCCTGCAACCGGCCCTGCGCCAGGACATCCCGGTCTTCGTCGGCTCCGCCAGGGATCCGGCCGCCGGCGGCACCTGGATCCGCGCCAGCACCACCACCAACCCGCTGTTCCGGGCCGTGGCCCTGCGCCGATCCCAGGTTCTGGTGACCCTGCACAGCCTCAACATGTTCCACGCCTACGGCTTCTTGGCCGAGGTGTTCGGCATACTGGCGCGCCACCGCATCTCGGTGGATCTCATCACCACCTCGGAGGTGAGCGTGTCGCTTACCCTGGATCACACCGGCAGCCAGAGCAACGGCGAGCCCATCCTGAGTGACAAGGTATTGGCGGAGCTGGGTCAGCTGTGCAAGGTGGAGGTGGAGACAGACCTCGCCCTGGTGGCCCTCATCGGTAACCGCATGAGCGAGGCCGCGGGTGTGGGCAGTCGGGTGTTCGACGCCATCCGCGAGCACAACATCCGCATGATCTGCTACGGCGCCAGCGCCCACAACCTCTGCTTCCTGGTAAAAGAGAGCGAGGCGGGCCACATCGTCAACCGCCTGCATCAGGAGCTGCTCGACTGAGCAGGCTGATGACCAGACCCAATCCATGAGAAGAGGGGCCCTGAGCCCCTCTTCTGTTTCTGTCACCGCACGCCGCTGGCTCAGACTGCCACTTCCCCCCTCCCCTTTATGCCATTGAGACGGGCCGGGGCAGCAGGTATGCCCGGATCGGTTCGCGCAGGGCCGCGAGCCGCGCCAGCAAGCCCTGCTGGCCGAGTCCCGCCTCCTCGTCACTCAGGCTGCCCGCGAGGGACGGATAGTGATCCCGCACCGCTTCCTCCAGCCAGTCGAGACGGCGCAGGGTGAGGGGGCCGCAGCTCTTGCCGCTGAGATCGTCGTCGATATCGAGCCGATGGCTGCGATACATGTCCCGCCACCAGTTCGCGGCCAGCGCCTCGTCGCTCCCGAGGGCGGCGAGCCAGCGCTCTTGCAGGGCCTGGACTCGGGCCAGCACGGCGGGGCTCGCCCCCTCCCGGTGCAGGTACTGCAGCTCGCCCGCCGCCCAGGCGAGGCAGAGGGTGCGCCAGTGGCGAAACAGCGGCAGGGGATCCCTCTCGTCCAGCCAGAGGCCGGAGAGGGTGCGGGTCTCGAGCCGCTCGGGCACATGGAACTCGGGGTCGGCGAGGCCGTTTGAGTTGAATTCGTGGCGGGGATCGAAGGGCCACATGTAGCCAAAATCGAACACCGAGATCTGCTGGCCGTCGTCCAGCAGGTTGCCAGGGCTCGGATCCCAGTCAAACCAGCCCCAGCGGGCCAGCTCCGCCTGCACCGCCAGCATCTGCGCGAGATTGCGCCGGTTCAGCGTCTTGACCGGCTCCCCCCTGAGCCAGGGAGAGACCAGCACCCCGGCCCGGGCCGAGCCGAAGCAGGTGCAGACCACGTGGGAGAGGATGGTAGGGTGCAATTCCCGCAGGCTCTCTATCTCCCGGCGCCGCTCCAGCTCGGTGAGAAAGGCGGTCTGACCGTCCACATTGGCCACCAGGGAGTCGGCCCTGCGCCGCTTGAGGCACCAGTGGTGGCCCTCGACCTTGAGGTGAAACACCTCGGCGGTGAGGCCATGGCGATAGACCCTGAGCACGTCCGGGTGATCCTCGGTCAGCTTGAGCAGCTGGGCCAGTGGCAGGGGACAGTCCCGCTCACGCCCGATCCGGATCTCCTCCTTGCGCTCCAGCATCTGGAGCAGTCTTGCCTGACGTGCCGCAACCTTAGGATTCATACATGTACCTCCGACCGTTATTGAGAGACTAAGCAGCAAGGCGGGGGCAGACCAGCGGCAAACGCTCATGATGCCGTTTTCATCACAGAATCGATGCGGCCGCAGGATCGGGATCACAATTTGCAAGTCAACACGGTCACACAATATTCATCTTTCGGTCATTAAATTGACATCGAGGAACCGGCCCAGCACCATCGGGTCAAAATAGATGCAGCCATGGCTGTGAACCCCGCTCCAAGGATGAGCTCCCTTATGAATGCCCCCCAGTTCGGTCACAGCCCCCCTTCCCGTCTCTCCAGGCTGCTGTTTGGCCTGCTCAGTGCCCTCCTGCTGCTGACCCTGGCCCTGCCCCTGCTCAATCCCGTCAGCTGGCTCGGGCGCGCCCAGCCGCTCATCCTCGGGCCCGCCGATCAACCCATCGCCACCCTCAACCGCCACTCCCTGCTCTACAAGAGCGACAGCCGCGGCCTCTACCTGGTGGTGCGCAGCCAGTGGCAGTTGCTCAAACCCCTGCAGGTGGGGGACAAGGTGCGGGTGGAGCTGCTCAACGACAAGGGCGTTCGCATCGATCAGCTGAACCAGGCGGTGGAGAAGCGTCAGAAGTGCCGCAAGGAGCGCTGCACCCTGGATCTCAACAGCACCCTGCGGGCGCCGGATGATGCCCTGGATAGCCGCTACCAGCTGCGCATCGGCCTGCTGCTCAAGGAGAGGCCAGAGAGCGGTGAATACAGCCAGATCCTGCAGACCCTGCCGGAGCGCGGTTTCAACCTCGTCTACCTGATGACCAGCCTGCTGCTGGTGCTGCTGGCGAGCGCCGCCGTGTTGCGGGCCCTGCTACCGCGCCTGCGTCAGAGCTCGGCGTCACGGGTGCTGGGCAGCCTGCTGCTCGGCAACCTCACCTTCGTGCTGCTGCACGGCTTCGTGGTGTTCAAGCTGGGAGAGTTTCTGCTCTGGTCCGGTTTTCGACCCGAGCACTACTACCTCGCCTGGGGCAGCATGGTGCTGGGCTGGAGCCTCTGTGCACTGGCCGGCTTCAACCTCTACATGGGGCTGGTGTTCACGGCGCTCTCCGGCATCGGCCTGCTCGCTAACTTCATGAAGATAGCCATCTACGGGGTGCCCCTTGGGGGGGACGATCTCGGCAACCTGCTGGCGCTGGTGCACATACTGCTGGACCAGCATCCTGTGCTGCCGGTGCTCGGCCTCCTCGGGCTCTTGTACCTGTGCTGGCGATTCGCCCTCTCCCGCTGGATCCTGCGCGTCACCGCCGCCACCGTCGCCTTCTTCGCCCTCTGCGTGTTTGCCACCCAGACCAGCAACAAGCTGCTGGGTGCCAACGTCCGTTACGTAGACAGGGCGGTGAACTACCACAGGGACATCATCCGCGCCGGCCCCGGCCTCTACGTGTTCAACCTGGTGGACGAGATGCTGCAGAGCGGCAACGTCTTTCGCTATCCCCTGCAGATCAACGATCGCACCCCCGAGCTCGCCCACCCCGGCCTGATCCAAGGCGTCCAGCCCCCCCGCTTCGATCTGGTGATCGTGCTGCAATACGAGTCCCTCTGGCTCGACTGGCAGGGCAAGATCTGCGCCCCCGCCCCCACCCTGGCCCTGCCCGCGAGCGTGCAGCAGTGGCGCAAGACCATCCACTCCCCCACCACGGGGGGCATGACGGTGCTGGCGGAGTTCGAGATGAACACAGGCCTGCCGGTGGGCCTGCTCAAACAGGGGGTGGTGCCCTATTACTACCTCTCGGCCCAGGTGCCCGGGCTGGCCCAGAGCGCCAGGCAGAGCGGCTATCAGACCCTGTTCGCCCACCCCTATGTGGAGAAGTTCTGGGGCCGCGCCAAGGCCATACCGGCGCTGGGCTACCAGGAGCGCTGGTTCGATACCCGCTTCACCAGCCTGGAGCACAAGGGGCTCTACATCTCGGACGATGCCCTCATCGATCACCTGCTCAAACGCAGCGAGCAGGATGACAAGCCGCTGTTCGCCTACGCGGTCACCATGCAGGGCCACGGCCCCTTCGACGGGGATCGCTACCAGGCCCAGCAGCTCGATCGGGCCTGCCCGGATCAGAGCGCGGCGGACAAGCAGCTCCTCAACACCTACTACACCGGGGTGGTGGATGCCATGGCCTCCCTGGAGCGACTGCTCAAGGCCCTCGATGCCACGGACAAGCGCTACCTGGTGGTGGCCTTCGGGGATCACCAGCCGTTCTTGATGTCGGCGGGCAAGGGCATTCACGGCGTCAAGCCGCCGCGGGACGCCAGCTACCAGATCCCCATGATGGCCTTCACCCGGGATGATGGCGCCCTGTCTCTCGAGCATCAGTTTGCACCGGTGCGCCAGCTCTACCAGATGGGGCAGGCCACCCGCGCCCTGCTGGCGGGGGATCTCGCCCCCATCCCGGATCTGCCTCTGCTCCATCCGGTGCTCGGGGAGGAAAAGGGCTTCGATCCCTCGCCGCTGGTGCCCCAGATCCGGGCGAGCTTCAGGGCCGATGCCCTGCCCTGATAAAGACTCCATAACGTAAAGAGGCCGCAACTGCGGCCTCTTCTCTATTTGGGCTATGGGGCACCTCACCCCTCCCTTAGCCAAGACTCGCAAAGGGTAAGACACTGATCATCGAGATCCAGCTCGGCCTGGATGCCGAGCGGCAGGGTCAGCATGGGATGGGTATGGGCGCAGTCATACTCCGCCAAGATGGGAAAGCGCGGCTCCCCCACCACCTCCAGCAGGATATCGAGCGGCCCCTTGCCGCTGCCTTGATCATCGAACTGCTCGTGCTTGCCGAGCACCAGGGCCCCGATACGCTCGAACACCCCGCACAGCTTGAGGTGAGCGAAGGAACGTTCCACCGTCTCCGCCCGCTTGAGGCTGTCCTCCAGCAGCAGAATATCTCCCACCTCGATGGCCGGCATATAGGGGGAACCCCAGATCCCCGCCATTGTGTTGAGGTTGCCGCCGATGAGCCGCCCCCGCACCCTGCCAGAACCTACAGAGATCAGCCGGTTCGGCTGGCACGCCTTGACCCGGCTCTGGTTTTCCCAGTCAAGCCGCTCGTCGGTCCATTGTACCGGGGTCGGCACTATGTGGGGCACGGCGGCCCCACCGGCCAGGCAGATCCGCTGAAAACCCGCCAGCGTCTCGTCCACCAGGGGCGCCCACTCGCCGAACGAGGCCACCAGCGCCGGGCCGTAGAAGGTGACCAGGCCGGTCCTGGCGTGGATGCCGAGCAGCAGGGCCGTCACGTCCGAATAGCCGATGAGGATCTTGGGATCCCGTTTCAGCGCCTCATAATCGAGATAGGGCAGCAGGGCGTTGGAGTTGCTGCCGCCGATGACCGACATGATGGCGCGCACCTCGGGAGCGCGAATGAGGGCGTTGAGCTCATCGGCCCGCGCCGCTATGGTGCCGGATCGCCAGTGATCCTGAGCGCCGGTCAGGCTGCCGGCCTTGAGTCTGAAACCCTGCGCCGTCAGATACGCCTTGGCGCGCTCGAAGCGGTGCGGCGCCCAGGCGGTGGCCGCGCTGGAAGGGGAGAAGAAGCCGATGGTATCGCCAGGTTGGAGCCCGGTTGGTTTGAGCAAGGTCATGGACAGCTCCCTGTCGCTGAGTGGTGGATCGCCGGAACCTGCCGGTGAGACGGCACCCTCCTAATCCGTCCCTTCCTCGCCGGGCAAGGGAAGAGAAAGCCACAAAAAAGCCGATCTCGCGATCGGCTCCCTGCTGGCCGGTGGCGCCAGGTTAGACCACCACGGCGGTTCCGCTGATGCTGACCATCAGCATGCTGCCGTTCTGGCCCACGACTTCGTAGTCCATGTCGATACCGACCACGGCGTTGGCGCCGAGCGCCGCCGCCCGCTCCTTGAGCTCCTCGAAGGCGATCTCCCTGGCACGGGCCAGCTCTTTCTCATAGGCGCCGGAGCGGCCGCCTATGATGTCGCGGATCCCGGCGAACAGGTCCTTGAACACGTTGGCACCGAGGATGGCCTCGCCCACGACGATGCCGCGGTATTCACGAATGGTCTTGCCTTCCAGGGTAGGGGTGGTTGAGAGGATCATGGTGTCTCCTGTGATGTCATCCTGTGCGCCTTGGGCGCTCCCGGCGACAGAGTAGCAAGCCTGCGCCAAAAGCATAAGCCCGCCCCTACCATGTGAGTGGATGGCAAGCGCATGATTTGACAGCCAAATGCCATCTATACTCCTCACTGCTGGAAAAACAGCCATGCCTCACAGGAGCCTAACCAAGATGACGAGCCTTGCTGCGAGAAGCCCCCTCATGCCCCGGCTAGTGCTGCCCCTCACCCTCTTCGCCGCCCAAGGGCAGGCCGGTGGCCTCTATCTGTACGAGACGGGCACCGACGATCTGGGACTCGCCACCGCGGGCATGGCCGCCCGGGCCCAGGATCCCGGCGTCCAGCTGATGAACCCGGCGGGCCTGAGCCATCTGGAGGGACGCCAGCTCACCGTCGGCGGCCAGCTGCTCTACGGGGACGCGCCCTACGATCTGGACGATCCCGCCCTGTCGGACGTCGATACCGTCATCGGCTGGTTTCCCGCCGCCTCCTTCTACTACAGCCAGCAGCTCGACGAGCGATGGTCGTTCGGCGTTGCCACCTATGGCAACTTCGGGCTGGGGCTGGACTACGGGGACTGGGCCGGCAAGGAGTTGCTCAAGGAGGCGACCCTGCTCGCCCTCACCCTGCAGCCCTCCCTGGCCTATCGCATCGATGAACACTGGTCCCTCGGCGCCGCCCTTGGCATCAACTACGGCCTGTTCGCCCTCAAGCGCGACACTGGCCAGGGGGAACAGAAGCAAGATGACAGCGACTGGGCCCTCAACGGCAAGCTGGGGCTGCTCTATGAGTTCAATCCGGACACCCGCATCGGCCTCGGCTACACCAGCGAGGTGAAGTACCACTTCAACATAGAGCGCGAATTCCCCCTCCCCGATCTGCCCGGCACGAGCGCCCACCTCTCGCTCACCGGCCTGGTCAACAGCCCGCAGCAGCTGATGCTGAGCGCCTATCACCAACTCAGCCACGACTGGGCCATCATGGGCAACCTGGGTTGGCAGGACTGGAGCCAGTACAACAGCAACGAGATAACCCTGCCCGGGCGCGTCATCACCGACAAGGGGATGTACAAGGACACCTACCACCTGGCGGTGGGGGTTCAACATGCCCTGACCCCCCAATGGACCCTCAACGGCGGCATCGCCTATGACAGCAGCGCCTACGAGGATCAGCAGAACACCTCGCTGACGGTGCCAAGCGGCAGCGCCGTGCGCCTTGGCACCGGGGCCAGCTATGCCTTCAATCCTCAGGACAGCCTCGGCATGGGGTTCGAATACCTGCACATGGACGGCTCAAGCGTCGCGCTCGGCGACCTCTCCGGCCACTACCCCGACCCGGACTTCTACTTCTTCGCCGTCAACTACCACAGGCGCTTCTGATCCCCGCCATACAAAAAGCCGCTCACGAGAAGCGGCTTTCTCACGCCCGGACAGTGCCCGGGCCCTCTCGCAGGTAGCCCCCCTGGGTCAGGATGCCGTAGGCCACATAGGTGTAACCCAGCAGCTCTATCCCCTCCTGCAGGGCAGTCTTGAACTCGAAGGCCGTGCTGACCCCCAGGATCTCGTTCCACAGCAGGGAGCCGCTGCCAAACATGCGGCTGAACACCGCCACCAGCAGCAGGCCAAAGAGCGTGAACAGGGCGCTGCGGTGCTGTACGAAGCGGGCGGCCCCATGGAGCAGCGTCTGCCAGCCCTGGCGCCAGCTGTGGAGCAGAGTCGTCATGGCCAGCAACAGGGCCGGATAGAGCCAGAAGCCGTGCCGGATCTTGTCGAAGAAGACGTCCAGCTCGCGGATCAGCAGGCAGCCGAAGAAACCGGCAAGCAACCAGAGGAAGGCGCGCACCTCGGGCAGGCGCCGTCCCTTCCAGTAGAGGCCGATGACTATGGCGAGCAGGACCCCTTCCTGCAGCAGTTCGGTGATGGAGACCTCCCCCACCCCGTTGTGGAGCCAGCGCAGATCGAGGGCGACGGTGAGGGTCGGGATCAGGGTGAGCAGCAGCAGGAACAGGATGTCGCAGGCCGCCAGCAGGAGCGTGGTCAGTGGGGTGATCGGCCCCGGGAAACCAGCCTCCTCGCAAGAAGTGGTATTCACAATCAGGTTTCGTCCATAGCAGGAAAGTGAAGGGCCCGCCGGGAGAGGCGGGCCCTGAGCGGTATCAGTGCAGCTTCATGCTCGGGCGCAACACCCGGTTGATGCGGCCCACCAGCATGATGAGGCCGGTCTTGATGTAGCCGTGCAGGGCCACCTGGTGCATGCGATACAGGCTGATGTAGACCATGCGGGCGATATAGCCTTCCACCATCATGGAGCCGCGCATCAGGTTGCCCATCAGGCTGCCCACGGTGGAGAAGCGACTCAAAGAGACGAGGGAGCCGTGATCGTGATAGAGGTAGGGCTTCAGCTCGCCGCCGTTCATCATCGCCAGGATGTTCTTGAACGCCTGGGTCGCCATCTGGTGGGCGGACTGGGCGCGCGGCGGCACGAACTTGCCGTCCGGTTGCGGGCAGGCGGCGCAGTCACCGATGACGAAGATGTGATCGTCACGGGTGGTCTGCAGGGTCTCCTTGACCACCAGCTGGTTGATGCGGTTGGTCTCGAGGCCAGCGATGTCCTTCATGAAGTCCGGCGCCTTGATGCCGGCGGCCCACACCATGAGGTCTGCTTCAATCAGCTCCCCGTCCTTGGTGTGCAGGCCATCGGCGGTGGCCTCGGTGATCATGGTGGCGGTGCGCACGTCCACCCCGAGCTTGACCAGCTCCTGGTGAGCGGCGCCGCTGATGCGCTCCGGCAGGGCCGGCAGGATGCGGGGGCCCGCCTCCACCAGGGTCACCTTGAGGCTCTCCGTGGTCAGGTTCTTGAAGCCGTAGGCGTAGAGCTGCTCCACCGCGTTGTAGAGCTCGGCGGAGAGCTCCACCCCGGTGGCGCCGCCGCCGACGATGGCGATCTTCACCTTGTCACCGGGCTGGTATTCGGTGGCGAACTGCAGGAAGCGGTTCATCATGCTGTTGTAGAAGCGATGAGCCTGGGAGGGGCTGTCCAGGAAGATGCAGTGATCCTTGATGCCCTTGGTGTTGAAGTCATTGGAGACGGAGCCGATGGCCATCACCAGGTAGTCATAGGGGAGCTCGCGCTCGTGCACCACCAGCTCGCCACTCTCGTCGTGAATGGGAGCCAGCACGATGCGTTTCTCGTCGCGCTTGATGTCGGTCAGGCTGCCGAGCTGGAACTCGAAACCGTGGTTCTTGGCGTGGGACTGGTAGCTCAGGGCATCGATGCCCGCATCCATGGAGCCGGTGGCCACTTCGTGCAGCAGGGGCTTCCACAGGTGAGTGCGGTTGCGATCCACCAGGGTGATCCTGGCCTTGTTCTTCTTGCCCAGCTTGCGGCCAAGACTGGTCGCCAGCTCCAGACCGCCGGCACCGCCGCCAACAACGACAATATTCATCATGATGATTTTCCTTGGTTCCTCAAAACGAAAGGGAGCCATTGGCTCCCTAAAACGAAATCGGTCGACGTGATAGCGCAGGCTCAGGCTTCTTTGAAGGCCTTCATCCGTTGCAGATGGTGCGAGATGTTCTTGAATTTGTGGGTCTCGCGCTCATCCCATACGATGTCGTAATAGTTCTTCAATTCACGTTCAGTGTCCCGATTATCGCGGATTTCATCCTGAACGGAAAGGATACACAGGCAGTTTCCTGAATTTTTATTACGAAATTCGGTTACACACTTGGTGCCGATGTCCTCGTACTCTTCCGGCCTGTCTATCTTGCCCTGCATGTTGTGCGCCGGGTCGAGATTGGGGTTGAAGATCACCTGCTTGATGCCGCACAGGAAGCCGATCCGCTCGCTCCAGTAGCCACCGAGACCGACGCCGCAGATGAGGGGCTTGGGGTCCGTGCTCATGTCGAGCTGCTTCTTCACCTCCTTGAGCAGGTGACTCATGTCGTGGCGGGGGTGAACCGTGCTGTAGTGCACGAAACGCACATCATCATCGATAAACTGCAACTGCAGCACTTTCTCATGATTGCCAGGGCTGGTGGCATCAAAACCATGCAGATAGATGATCATGGGTAAGACCTCGGAAACTGTGTCGGTTCTATCGAAACTACTCCAGCGGCGGGGCCCGGCGCCACCAAAACATCCAACTTTCTTGCTTTGGATCACGCCCGCTGCCGCCGGAAAAACCGTTTTCCTCCGGATCCGGCCAGACGAGGTGCAACAAAGCGCCACCCTGTCCCGCCTCTCCAGACGAAGATCCCGCCAGAGGGCGGTATCGCGCTCACTCCCCCAGAGTCAGTTCGATGCACTCGATCACATCAGTCATCGGGAACAGATCCCGGCCCAAAGACGGATCCTGTTCACTCAACCCAGGGCCTGCTCGAAGCGCGTCACGGCCTCCTCGACCAGGGCCAGACTCCCTTGCCAAAACGCCGCCTCCCGGATGTCCTGTCCCAGGTGCTTCTCCACCAGGGCCTCGGCGCTCATGCGGCCGGTATCCCGCAGCAGGGCGCGGTAGGCCTGGGCGATGTCCGTTTCCCCTGCGGCCTTGCGCGCCATCAGCTGGTGATAGACCCCCAGGCTGAACAGGTAGCCGAACAGATACGGATAGTTGTAGAAGCCGAAGCCCGCGATGGAAAAGTGCGCCTTGGCGGCCCAGAACAGGGGGTGATAACGCTCCAGGCTCCCCTCGTACCAGCGGCCCCAGGCCTCGTCGGTCAGGGCGCTGAGCCTGGCAGCCGACACATAGCCCCCCTTGCGCTCCGCCACCAGGGCCTGCTCAAAGTCGAAGCGGGCCGGGATGTTGACCAAGAAGGTGGCGGCCCCGTCCGCCTCGGCCCAGGCGATGGCCAGCTGCTCCTCCTGGCTCTGCGCCTGCTCGAACAGGGCGCGGCGCACCAGGGTCTCGGCGAAGATGGAGGCGGTCTCGGCGAGCGTCATGGGATAGCTGCGCTGGCTCATGGGCAGATCGCGAATGAGCCAGTTGTGCCAGGCGTGGCCAAGCTCGTGAGCGAGCGTGATGACGTTGTCCATGGTGCCCGCATAGGTGATGAAGACCCGCGGCTCCACCGGGGAGGCAAACTTGGTGCAGTAGGCACCGGTGCGCCGGTTCGGGGTGGGGGCGGCGTCAATCCAACCCTTTTCCGCCATCATGCGGGCAAAGGTCCCCATCTCGGGATCGAAGGCGGCGAAGGCCCGGGCGATGAGTTCGATGGCCTCCTCGAAGGGGATGGCGCGGCTACTGGTCGCGGGGGGCGGTGCGAACAAGTCCTCCGGCCCCGGCGCAGCAATGCCAAGCCTGCCAGCCATCAGCGTCAGCGCCCGTTGACCCAGGCCACGGGCTTGGTAGGTTTCGGCCATCAGGGTATCCAGGGTGGCGCGCTCTATGTGGCTCTGGTGGCAGGAAAGGTCCAGGGCATCGAGCAGGCGCGTCTTGCCGCGTTGGCGCGCCAGCTCGAGGCGCCAGCCATTGAGGGCATTCAAGATGGCGGCCACCGTCTCCTGCTCCCCCGCCCAGCCGTCGCTGATGGCATCGAACGCCTCCCGGCGCAGGGCCCTGTCCGGGCTCGACAGCAGGTTGCTCGCCTGTGCCAACCCCATCTCGCGGCCGGCTATGGTCAGGCGAATTTTGCCCACCAGATCGTTGTAGAGGTTGCCCCAGCCGTGCAGGCCGTCGGTGCCAAGGCCTATCACCAGCTGCTCCGCCGCCACCGGCAGGCGCTGATCCTGCAGCCGCCGCTCGTGGCGCAGACGATAATCCTCCTCGCCGAGCAGGGGGTCTTGCATCAGGTGCTCAAACTCGGGCTCAGGCATCCCCAACATCAGTTCCTCCACCGGCGCCAGGGCCTTGAAGAGATCGGCGTTGAGGGCGCGGGCGCGGGAGGCCAGCTGCTTGGCCAGGGGATCCAGAGCATCCTGGCTACCCCTCGAGGCCGCCAGCACCGCCACGTTCCAGCCGATGTCGCGGATGCGCTGGGCACGCAGGCGTACCTCCCGCAGGAAGTCCTGCAGGGCATCCCCCTGATCGCGCACCGCGGCCAGCTGGCCGATGAAGGCATCGAGTTCAGCCAGGCTGGCGCGGGCCAGGCTCATGTCCGCCTCCAACACGCTGCTGTCGAGGGAGGGGTAGATATGCTGGTTTTGCCACTGCTGCGGGTATTGGATGGGTTGCATCGTCGACTCGTGTTGATCCGTTATCAAAAAATGGCGTGACCCGGCGTGCCGGACCACGAATAAAGGGGTTTGGGGGCGCAAGAGGGCGCCCCCTGCTCAGCGGGGACTTACCGGCCAGCCCGGCAGCGGATGGATCACACCAGCCGCTCGAGGCGGCTCACCGCCTCTTCCACCTGGCGCAGGCTCTCCTGCCAGAAGGCAGGCTCGCGAATGTCGATCCCCAGGTGCTTCTCCACCAGATCCTCGGCGCTCATGCGCCCTGTGTCCGTGAGCAGCGCCCGGTAGGCCTCGACGAAGTCGCCGCCGGCCCGCTCCTTCTGGGCATGGAGCCCCAGGCTGAACAGGTAGCCAAACAGATAGGGGTAGTTGTAAAACCCGAACTCGGCGATGGAGAAGTGACCCTTGTTGGCCCAGAACAGCTCGTCGTACTGACAAAGGCTGTCACCATACCACTGCTCCTTGGCGGATTTCATTATGACTCTGAGCTGGCTCGCCCCCACATAGCCCTCTCCCCGCGCCGCCACCAGCGCCCGCTCGAACGCAAAGCGGGACGGAATGTCCAGCAGCATGCTGGCGGCCCGCTCCCCGTCCATCCAGGCGATGTCCCGCCGCTGCTCCCGGGTCTCCATGCGGGCAAGCAGCGCCTCCCGCACCAGGGTCTCGGCAAACAATGAGGCCGTCTCGGCGAGCGTCATGGGGTAGTCCCGCTGCTCCAGCGGCAGCTCCCGCAGCAACCAGCTGTGCCAGGCGTGGCCGAGCTCGTGAGCGAGGGTGATGACGTTGTCCAGGGTGCCCTCGAAGGTCATGAACACCCGAGGCTCGGCGGGATGGGCATACTCGGTGCAATAGGCACCGCTGCGGCGGTTCTCGCTCGGGTTGGCATCGATCCAGCCCCGCTCCGCCATCAGGCGCACGAAGGCCCCCATCTCGGGGTCGAAGTTTTCGAAGGCCTCCGCCACCAGGCGGAGGGCCTCTGCCAGGCTGATGGCGACCGAACTCGTCGCGGGGGGCGGTGCATAGAGATCCCAGGGGGCGAAATCGTCGATCCCCTGGGCGCTCGCCATGGCGCGCAGGGCTCGCCTGCCGAGCTCCTTGTGCGCATCTGCCTCCCCCATCAGGGTCTCCAGGGTGCAGCGCTCGAGGTGCCCCTGATGGCAGGAGACGTCCAGGGCATCGAGCAAGCGCTCCTTGCCGCGCTGGGTGGCGAGCTCGTTGCGCCAGCCGTTGATGGCATTGAGGATGGCCGCCACCGTCTCCTGCTCTGCGGCCCAGGCGGCCTGAATGCCGTGCCAGGCGTGGGCGCGCCGCGCCCTGTCCGGGTGGGAGAGCAGGTTGTCCGCCTGCGCCAGCCCCATGATCTCTCCCTCCACCCGGGGGCTGAGCCTGCCCACCAGGCTGTCGTAGAGATCCCCCCAGGCCTGCAGGCCATCCACTGCCAGCCCCTCGATCAGCTGCTCCGACGCGAGCGAGAGGCGCTGATCCCGCAGGCGGCGGGCGTGGCGAATGTCGTAGGCCAGCTCGAACAGCTCGGGATCCTGCAGCAGCAGCCGCAACTGCGCCTCAGGCACATTTATCCAGAACAGGGTCACGGGCTTGATGAGCTGGGCCAGGCTTGCCTGCAACTGCTGGCCACGGGAGAGCAGCACCTTGGCGGGCTCATCGCGACCATTGCGGCTCAAGCGGTTGTAGCCATAGGTCTGGGCATTCCAGGCCAGCCGCGTCACCTCTTCGGCCTGCCGCCGTATGGTGCGAAGGAGGTGTCGCAGCGCATTGGTATCCCGGGTGGTTGGCAGTTCGTCCAGCAGCGGTTTCAGGCTGCTCAGGATCTGCTGTGCATGGTGGAAACCGGCTTCAACGGCCGGGCAGTCGGGGGCGGCGAAGATGTGATCATCCTGCCAGATGAGTGGCGTCATAACAGTCCTTGTTTGTCTGCGTCCAAATCGGGTGGCGCTGCCTCTGGTGGGCAGTCGCCACCCGATAGTACGAAGGGGGCAGGCCGTTGCCTAGCCCCCATTCTGGTCAACCAACAAGGCGTCTGGCAAATGGTGCGCTGCGCCCTATTTGGCGGGCTTGAGTCGGCTCACCAGCGTCATGGCCAGCACCAGTACCAGGCCTGCCAGCACCCCCACCAGGGCGTTGAGCAGGGTCGGCGTCACGGCGGCCAGTACGGCGCCCACACCGGCCAGGGGAGCCAGGCTCGCGGCCGCCCCTTCGATGAGGTGGTGAACGAAGGGCCAGCCGTGGACCAGGATGCCGCCACCCACCATGAACATGGCGATGGTGCCGACCAGCGCCAGCAAGTGCATCAGCTTGGGGGCCGTCACCAGCAAACCCCGCCCGAACGCGCGACGCAGGGCGCTTGCATCCGGTTTTTGCAGCAGGTGCAGACCGATGTCATCGAGCTTGACGATGAGCCCCACCAGGCCGTATACCCCCACCGTCATCAACAGGGCGATGCCCGCCACCACGGCGATCTGCAGACCGAGGCTCGAGCCCTGTACGGTGCCGAGGGCGATGACGATGATCTCCGCGGACAGGATGAAATCGGTACGAATGGCTCCCTTTATCTTCTGCTGCTCGAAGGCCACCAGATCGTCCGGGATGGGGCCATGGTTCCCCTCCTCGGCCTCATGGGGCAGGAACTTGTGGGCCAGCTTCTCGGCCCCCTCGAAGCAGAGGTAAGCGCCCCCCAGCATCAGCAAGGGGGTGATGAGCCAGGGCACCAGGGCGCTGATGGCGATGGCGGCGGGCACCAGGATGAGCTTGTTGCGAAAGGATCCCTTGGCCACCGCCCACACCACCGGCAGCTCCCGTTCCGCCCGCACCCCGGATACCTGCTCCGCGTTGAGGGCGAGATCGTCCCCCAACACACCGGCGGTCTTCTTCGCCGCCATCTTGGTCATCAACGCCACGTCATCGAGCACGCTGGCAATATCGTCGAGCAGGGCCAACAAACTGGTTCCGGCCATATCAGGTATTCCTCATCTGGGTAGCGAGCAAGCAACCGTCACGAGCACCAGGCAGATCATTGGGATCCGCCAGATAGTACAGGCGAGGGACTTCCTCATTTCGGGCAAAAGATGGCACAGTGTAGCGAGAAGCCGCCGTTTCGGCAGCCCCCATGACAGGGCCAATTGGCCTTGTTTCACCCGCAAGCCCTTCTGGCCCAAGGAGTTTCCATGCAGCCCTGGCAACCTCTGCTCGATTTCTGGTTTGGCGATGACGCCGACGATGTCACCCGCGCCCGGCGCCAATCCTCACTCTGGTGGGGCAAAAGCAGCGAGACCGACGCCCTCATCCAGCGCCGCTTCGGCGAGCTGGCCGAGGCGGCCGCCACCGGCAAGCTCGACGACTGGGCCGAGGTGCCCACCGGGCGTCTCGCCCTCATCCTGCTGCTGGATCAGGTGCCGCGCAACATCCACCGGGGCACCCCGGCCGCCTTCGCCCAGGACGCCAAGGCGCGGGAGCTCTGCCTCAAGGGGCTGGTGCTGGGGGCGGACAAGGGGCTCTCGCCGCTGGGTCGGGTCTTCTTCTACCTGCCGCTGGAGCATGCGGAGTCCGGCGAGCAGCAGGCCAGAAGCGTGGCCCTGTTCGAGGCGCTGGCGGCGGAGCAGGCCAGCGGCGAGGCCCGGGACACCTTCGAGGGCTTCGCGGATTTCGCCCGCCGCCACAGGGTGATCGTCGATCGCTTCGGCCGCTTCCCCCATCGCAACGCCATCCTGGGGCGCCCAGATCAGGGGGAAGAGACCGCCTTCTTGCAGCAGCCAGGCTCGGGATTCTAGCCAGGGGCCATAAGCCAAGGCATAAAAAAACGGGCCAGCTGGCCCGTTTTGCATAGGGAGTGAACGAAGGACGTCAGGCCGCCTCGGCCAGGCTCTCCTCCTCTTTCTTCTGATAGGCCTGGGGCGAGAGCCCCAGCAGCTCCTGCACGGTGGAGGCCACAGTGATGGAGGAGACAGTCCCCACCAGGATGCCGGCGAACAGGGTGAAGGAGAAGCCGTAGAGGGCATCCCCCCCAAACAGCAGCAGGGCCCCCACGGTGAACAATGTGGTGCCCGAGGTGATCATGGTGCGGCTGAAGGTCGCCTTGATGGCCACATCCGAACACTCGTGGATCCCCATCTGGGTACGCGAGCCGAGCAGGTCTCGCAACCGGTCGGAGATGACGATGCTGTCGTTCAGGGAATACCCGATCACCGCCATCAGGCCCGCGATCACGTTGAGGTCAAACTCGATGTTGAACAGCGACAGCAGCCCGATGGCCACCAGGCCGTCGTGCAGCACCGAGACCAGGATGCCGATGGCCTGACGCCACTCGAAACGCATCGCCAGGTAGGCGGAGATGGCCAGGGAGGCCACCAGCACCGCCAGCATCCCCTGCTGGAACAGCTCGGCGCCCACCTGGGGCCCGACGATAGTGGTGCGCAGCAGCTCCACCGGCAGATTCAGCTGCTGGCCCAGCATGGTCGCCAGCTCCTCCGCCGGCCAGGGCAGCTCGTGGGGGGGCAGCTTGATGAGCCACTCGCCGGGCACGCCGGCCGAGCTCAGCTCCACCACCCCGGCCAGGGGGGCACTCAGCAGGGCGTTGAGCTCATGGGCCTCCTTCAGGGTCTGGATCCGAAACTCCAGCAGTATGCCGCCGGTAAAGTCGAGGCCGAGGGAGAGCCCCTTGATGGCCAGCACGGCGATGCTGGCGACGGTCAGCAGCACAGAAATCCACAAACCTATGTAACGCCAGCGGGTCAGACCCATGGCAACGATCATTCTCAGCATTGTTCTTCCCTCGACGGCAGATGGCTCGGGCTTCCCTCGGGGAAGCGGATGGCGCGGAGCAGGCTCGGACGCGCGGCAACGTGGTACACACGATGGCTCATGCTCATACCCTCAGCAGCTTGGCGCGGCTCGCGCCCCACAGGGGATTGATGATGGCGCGCGTGCCCCAGATCCCGGTCACCATGCTGGAGATGAGCCCCAGGATCAGGGTGATGGAGAAGCCCTGCAGCGGCCCCGAGCCGATGGAGTAGAGCACCACGGCGCAGATCAGGGTGGTGAGGTTCGCATCGAAGATGGTCCTGAACGCCGAGCGATAGCCAAAGTCGATGGCATTGGCCAGAGTCCCCCCCTCCCGCAGCCTGTCCTTGATCCGCTCAAAAATCAGCACATGGGTATCCACCGCCATGCCGACGGTGAGCACCAAGCCGGCGATCCCAGGCAGGGTCAGCACGGCCCCCGGCAGCACCGCCAGCATGCCCACCTGCATCAGCAGGTTGCCGATGAGCGCCGTGATGGCGACCCAGCCGAACTTGCGATACCAGGCCATCATGAACAGCATCATGCCGGCCATGCCGAACGCCAGGGCGGTGAAGCCCGCCTCTATGTTCTGAAGACCCAGGGTCGGGCCTATGGAGCGCTCCTCCAGGATCTTCAGCGGTGCGGTCAGGGCGCCGGCCCGCAGCAGCATGGCGAGCTCCTGGGCCTCCGGTACGCTGGCGAGCCCCGTGATGCGGAACTGGTTGCCGAGCGCCGTCTGTATGGTGGCGACGTTGATCACCTCGCTCTGGGCCCGCAGCTTGCCCTGGGCATTGGTCTTGTACTCGGTGAAGACGGTGGCCATGGCGCTGCCCACGTGCTGGCGGCTGAACTGGTTCATCTTGCTGCCACCCAGGCTGTCGAGCACTATGCTCACCTGGGGCTGACCCATCTCCCCCATGCCGGCGCGGGCATCGACGATGTGCTCACCGGTCAGCACCGGCTTGCGGGCCATGCCCACCGCCTGACCGTTGCGATCCGCCATGAAGAAGTGGCTATCCGGCTTGGCCTGATAGAAGGCGAGCGACGCGGTGGCACCTATCACCTCCTTGGCCTGCTTGGGGTTGTGCACCCCGGGCAGCTCGATGCGGATGCCGTCCTGCCCCTGACGCTGGACCGAGGCCTCGACGATGCCGAGTTCGTTGATCCGCTTCTTCAGGATGGAGAGGTTCTGGGTCACGGCGTTGTTGGCCAGCAGGGTACGCTCGGCCTCGCTCATCACCAGTTTCAACTCGTTGCCGCTGCGCTGCTGGGTCCACTGATCCAGCCGGGTACCGGCGGTATCCCGGATGATGGTGAGCCAGGGCCCCTGCTCCATTCCCGCCGGCAGAATGACCCGCACCTCTCCGGTCGCGATCCGCGCCACGTTGGCCCCCCTCAGGTGCGCCTCCCTAAACTGGGTGCGCAGCATGTCCACCAGGTTCTTGGTCTGGTTGTCGATGACGAAGTCGAGATCTACCCCGATGAGCAGCTGGGAGCCACCGCGCAGATCCAGCCCGAGCTTGATGGGGGCGGCGCCGAGCTGGCTTATCCAGGTCGGGGCGTTGGAGTAGAACTCCAGGGTCAGGGCCGCGCTCTCGAAGCCCTGCTGCTCCAGCAGCTGCTTGGCCCGCTGCTGATCGGCCTGGCTCTCGAACACCAGCTCCACCCGCTCCCGTTGCTGCACCTCCTTGAGCAAGGGGATCTTGTGCTGCTCGAACAGGGTGCGCTGGGCCTCGGTCAGGGTGCGCTGGCCGTGCAGGCCGAGGGAAGGCTGCTCACCGAAGAAGGTGGGCAGGGAATAAAACGTGAAGGTGAACAACATGAGCAGCAGCAGGGCGTACTGCCACAGGCTCATGCGGTTCAGGATGAGATGACTCTTTTTTCTCATGAAATCGGCCTCTGTCAGGCGAAAGCGACGGATGTGACCACGCACACCGCGTAAAAAAACGAAACAAGACAGCCTAACCGTTCAGTAACACTGAACAGTTACGGAGAGACGATGAGGCGACAGATGGCAGTCTGACCCCATCGGAGTCAGGCGAGGAAACTCTGGGAGAAGCGGTATTGCAGGTGTCGGCGCTGCAAGCGCCGGCTATGCAGGGTGGCGAAGTGATGCCGGAAACTCTGCTTGGGGTAATGGAGGGCGAGGTGGAGCAGCAGGCCGCACAGCAGCAACAAGATGGCCTGCTGGGACCAGCTCTGCACCAGCTCGTAGACCACCTTGCCCGGGGCGTTGTCACTGCGCAGTGAGTGTTCGAGGCGCAGCAGGTGAGTCTGGTTGGTGCCGACAAACTTGACCACGCCGTCATCGCTCTGGCTGGCAAGGTGCGCGATCTGGCTCTGCTCGCTGCCCTGCTGCGCCGCGGACAGGGCGACGCCCCCCACCGGCAGGGTAGAGAACAGCAGGGTGAGCGCAATGAGCAGTGCCATCGCGGCCAGTTTCACTTTATCCAAACGACTCAAACAGTTAATTCCTGAGTAACAGAGGGGGCAAGCTACCACAGCGCCCCCATAAGGACAAGGGCGGCAGGCCTTGCAGCCTGCCGCCCTCGTGGGGTGGATGAGGATGATCAACGGCCCCGGGTCATCTCCTCGAAGTCCTCGGCATAGTCCTTGAGCAGGGTGTAGAGGTGTGCCCGCTGGGAGAGATCCATGGACTGGCTGAGATCGCTGAGCCACTTGATGGTGCGCTGGCGGGACTGATCGGTGTAACCGGTGAAGCGGCCATCCATCAGGCCATCCCCCTGCTGCAGCAAGCGGGTCAACTCCTTGCCGAAGTCCGGGCTCTGGCGCTGCTTCATCAGCCTGTCCAGCTCCTTGGTCCAGGCCCCCTGAAACTCGAGCCAGGGGCCCATCATCTCGTATTGCCACTCGGCCCACTGGGCGACGAGCGGGGCCTGGGCCGGCTTGACCTTGCCAATCCAGAACACCAGCCGCTCGTTCATCTTGTCCCTGAAACCCTTGAGCATTTCTTCTTTCGACTCGGTGGCAAAGTCGTGCTGACGCTCCTGCTGGCGCTTCACCCTGTCCCCCATGAAGTGGGCCACCTGAGCGTCCGTCAGGGTGCGGGCGAGGCGCACGGTGCGGGGAATGGCGTTCTCCAGGGTGCGGGTCAGGCTGGCCTGGGTCTTGTCCAGATGCAGGGAGACCTGCTCCGGGGTCATGGGGCTCGCCACCGCCCTGGCCAGGGCGTCGAGATCCCTGGCGTAGATGGGCAGCTCGTGCTGACGATGCCAGGCCATCAACCCCTTCACCTCGGTATCCAGCAGCTTCTTCTGGCTGCGATCCAGAGAGAAGTAGTCGTCCAGCTGCCAGACGATGGCGGAGTCGAGCCAGTAGTAGATGACCCGGGTGGCGCAGCCCGTCAGCAGCAGGCAGAGCAGCAGCAGGCTCCAGCTACGGGGTTGACGCCATGAGAGGGTGGTTCGCATGCATGCCTCCAATCGTTGAGAAACTAGCGTCGTGCAGGGCTTGTTGTTCGGCTGTGGCACCGGGGGCCATCCGCCGCAATCCAGAGGCCAGCGCTATTCCAGGCGCTGGCGGTTCTTGTCGATCAGGGCCTGATAGTCGGGCCCTGTCTGCTGTTCGGCCATCAAGAGTCCCCACAGCAGGCCGATGTAATCGACCCATGGCAGGAAGGCTTCGGCTTGAAATCCCTTGCCATTGAGCAGCTTATGAGCAGCTTCCCTGCCTTCAAGATAGCAGTTCTCCAACTGGCGCTGCTGTTCTTCGCACCAGTCGTGAGTGCGCACTATGCTGGCGAGCTCGAAGCCAGGATGACCGGCGGCGCCGTACTCCCAGTCGATGACCCAGGGCTTGGGTCCCAACAAGTTAGCCGGATTGAGATCGTGATGACAAGGGAGCCAGCAGTCGTCCGGCTCCCGGCTCGCGAGCAGAGCCCGCTCAAGGGCCGGCAGCCAGCCCGGCACCTGGGCCAGGCGGTCGCGATACCCCTTCGCATGGGCCCGCACCGCCATCACCACCTTGGGCACTGGCAGGCGATGCATGCGGCCGAGCACCTCGGCCAGCAGCCTGGGTTGCTCGTCCGGCGGTGGGGGGGACAAGGCCCAGTTTGGCTCGTCGCACCAGTCCAGCAACATCAGGCCAGAGGCCGGATCGCTGTGATGACAGGGCAAGGCGATGCCCTGCCCCATGGCGCCCCGGTAGAGCTGCCACTCGGTGGCACGGTCGATGCCGAGGCGCACCGGATCCGGGTGACCGCGGCGCAAGAAACCGCTCCGCCCAGAGGGCAGGGTCAGCCGGTAGTTGCAGTTGGTGAGCCCCTCCCCCAGGGGCTCGAGGCGCCCCTGACACCAGGGGGCCGGCAGGCTGGCGAGCAGGGAGAGCTCGGCGAGATCGCCCCGCAGATCCTTCGCACCGTCCCACCCCTGAGACGACTTACCAGCCAAAGGTGGAGGTCTTCGCCTGCTTGCGGATCTCTTTCTGATCGGCCCAGAGCAGCTCGCCGTTTTCCAGATCCATCAGGTTCATGGTCATCTGGTAGTAGACGTCCTTCACCTTGCCGTTGTCCTTGACGATGCTGGCGAGGTTGCCATAGACCATGTAGCGGGCGCCGGTCTGCTTGCCGAGGCGCACCATGGTCGCGGGATCCACGATACCGCTGCCCTGCTGGTACTCGAGCTGCTGCTTGACCGCACTCACCTTGCTCATGTCGACGAAGCGGAACTTGCCGGAGCGCAGCAGCTTGGTGCGCAGGGTATCTGTGATGGCCTCGGTGTCGATGTGCTCCGAGGTCTTGTTGCGGATGGAGTCCATGAACATCACGGGACGGCCCCCCGAGGTGATCTCGCTGGTGGCCGGCGAGCCCAGCATGGAGTCCGCCATCTTGTCGGCGATGGCCTGCAGATCGCTTGAGCCGTAATCCACTGTCACCGTCTCGGTTTCGGTCGGATCGCCATAGCTGACGGTGGTGCTGGAACAGCCGCCGAGCAGCAGGGCGCCACTCAAGGCAAGCAGGGCAGGATTCATTTTCATCAGTTCGATTCCTCAATCACTTCGCGTACATAGACCCTGTAACCCTGGGCGCTCTCATTGGGTGCCAGGGCTGACAGGGTACGGCTCTGGTGGCCGTGGAGCTTGATGGGGGTCCAGCCGCGGCCATCGCTGGCCACCTCCTGGCCGCTGCCATCGTACCAGTAGAACAGGTATTGCAGGTGGTTGTCCCCGGACCGGGTGTTGGCCAGGATCACGTTGACCTGCAGCAGACCGTTCTGCTGGCGGCGGCTCTGTTCGGTCAGGGCCGCGTCCAGGGAGCCGTTATGGGTCTCCAGGGTAGCCACGCCCCCCGCCGGCGCATAGAGGGCCACGCCGGAGGTATTGGTGCTGCAGGCGGACAGCAGCAGTGTCAGGCCCAGGGCCGCCATATGGGCTTTCATCATCGTCACCTCACGCTATGTGTCACTCCCCGAGGGGAGCCTTGGTTATCCGGGGTGGGGACTCGCAGCCCCCTAGATGGGCATCACCCGGGTGCTCAGGCCAGCGCCTAGGCGCTGCACCCACACCAGGGTGGTGCGCCCGCCGTGAACGGTGAGCGGTAACTGGCGCATGGCGCTGCCCGCCCCCAGGGTGAGGATCACCTCCCCCGGCGGCACCATGGCCTGCCAGCTGCTCGCCTCGGCAGGCAACGTCAGCCAGCTGCGGGTATCGGCCCGCTCGGACAGGGCATTGAAGATCCCCACCACCAGGTTGCCCACATCCCCTCCCTCCTTGGCGGCGGAACGCCTGAGCTGCTCCTTGGCCAGCAGGCGCAAGGCCTGGCGGGTCAACATGCCGGGCAGTCGCTCCTGCAGATCCTTGGCGGCCAGCGCCTCGAGCCGCACCAGGGAGCTGGTCTGCTGGTGGCGATTGCCGAGGGTCACGCTGAGCGGGCCCGTGGTCGCGGCCCTATTGTCGTAATAGGGCACCGCCACCGTAAAGGTGCGAAAATCCCCTCCCGAGGTGGCGATAGGCAGCGGCAGGAAGAATTCCCGCCGCGCCGGGATCAGCCCATCTTCGAACAGCACCACCAGCTGGCCCTGGTTTTTCTCCAGCGGCGGTGCCTTGCGTCCCAGCTTCTTCTCGGTCTCGCGCAGCTCGTCCGGGGAGCCGCGCAGCACCGCCAGGCGCAGCAGGGCATCCTGCAGGCTCTGGTTGTCCGGCGCTATCTGGTAGCCGCGCTGGTAGTCCACCCAGGCGTCGTTGAGATCCCCGCTCCCCTCGTAGAGCACCCCGGAGAGGTAGAAGGTGTAAGCATTCTGGAAACCGTTTTTCACCTTACCCACCAGCCGGTCGAGATCGGGTACCCCGCGCGACACCAGCTGGCGCATCCGGGCCTCGTCGCCCGTCTCTGCCGCCTCTGCCCTGGCCGCTCGCACCTCGTCGGCCCGGGTCTTGAGGGCCCGCTCCTGCACCTGATTGGCCCGGCGCACCTCCACCAGGGCGCCTTCGGCGTCCCCCCGTTGCAGGTAATTGAGGGCCAGATAGTGGTGCAGCATGGTACGCTCGTAGTCCGGCGCCAGATATCCCAGGGTCTGATCGTTGGTGAGCAGGCTGCCCGCCTGGGCCAGACCGCGGCTCAGCCGGTATCGGGCCTGCTCGTCTTCCCAGGCGAGGCTGCTGTCGGCGGCGGCGAAGGCCTGCTTGCTGTTTGCATCCTGACCGGCGAGCCAGGCGATGCGCCCCTGCTCCAGCCTGTCCAGCACATAGGTGTCGTCCCCCGGCGTCGACTCACGCACCTCGGGCAAGGCTTCTGCGGCCTTGCCCTGCAGCAGCAGGTTGCGCTGGGGCACCATCTGATCGGAGTAGGAGACGAAGAGATCCTGCCAATGGGAGGCGCAGCCCCCCAGCAGCAGACCGGCCAACAGCAGGCCGGTCAGGGCAACGGGGCGTATCACAGGCTGAGCAGGGGTCCCAGGGGCTGGCCACCGACCAGGTGCATGTGGATGTGGTAGACCTCCTGCCCGCCATGGCGGTTGCAGTTCATGATGAGGCGATAGCCGTTCTCGGCGATCCCGGCCTCGCTCGCCAGCTTGCGCGCCACGGTGAACATGCGGCCGAGCGCCAGCTCATGGTCCGGCTCCACGTCGTTGACCGTGGGGATCAGCACGTTGGGCACGATCAGGATGTGGGTCTTGGCCTTGGGCTGGATGTCGCGAAACGCGGTCACCAGATCGTCTTGATAAAGGATGTCGGCGGGGATCTCCTTGCGGATGATTTTGCTGAAAATGGTTTCTTGCGCCATGGGTAACTCCTTTATATGAAAAAGAAAATTTTACACAAACCTCAAGCGAATCCCAAAAACGCCGCCGAGGCCCGCCAAGTGTGACACAAGCCGATATTTGACACAGCCGTTGTCCCAATCACTTCAGTTATTGTTAAGAATACCGATAGTCAGGGAGACGTCCTCCGTACCAGAGGCATGGCCACCCAGGGCATGCAGGGTACCAAAGGGACGGGGTACTCAGGCAAGGGACTTTTGCATAGACAGCGGGACAATAATGAAACAAACAATGTCAGACCTCTCCATCTTACAGAGAGTCTATTTGGGCTTTGCCATCCTGGTCGCCGTCATGGTCGCCAGCGCGGCACTGACCTTTCGCGGCCAGAGTGAGCTCAATGGGGCCCTGGATCAGGTAACCCAGCAATCCATGCCTCTGGTGATCGCCAGCAGCCAGACCCAGATAAGCCTCCTCAGCGCCAACAAGTGGCTCACCGACGTGCTGACCGAGCAGGATCCCAAGCTGTTGCCGGGGGAAGTGGCCGAACTGCAACAGGCCAAGGCCCAGGTCGACAAGACGCTCTCGGCCCTCAAGGCCCAGGTGGCGGCCCACCCGGAGCTGCAAGGGGAGATGGCGGCCCTGACCAAGCTGGCGGGGGACTACCTGCAGCTCACCCAGACCCTGCCCACCGAACACGAGGCCCTGCTCACCCGGCTGCACAAGGTCAATCAGGCCAAGGGACAGTTTCAGGTCAGCCTGCCCCAGTTCAAGAAGAACCTGGGTGACATGATGGTCTCCATCGACGACAGCTTCATCAAGATGCTGTCTGAGACCCTGACCACCAAGCTCTCCGCCATCGAGCTCTCCACCATGGATGCCCTGAACCAGAGCATCCCGGCCCCCATCGAGGGTGCCCTCAAGCGCAACAAGATGCAGATCGAGAGCTTCAACAGCACCATCAAGGATCTGCAGGGTGAGCTCCAGGACTTCGACAACAACATGGGCCACTACGTCCATGGGTTCGTGCGCGACACCACGGGCAACGAAGGGGTGCTCGCCCAATACCTGGCGCTGATGAAGCAGCAGCAGGCCATGCGCGAGCAAAGCAAGCAGGCGAGCCAGCTCATCCTCGCCATCCAGAACAAGCTGGAGGGGATCACCGCCCAGAGCCAGCAGTTGATGAACGCCAGCATCCAGGCCTCGGATCGGGTACAGACCCAGAGCACTCTCACCCAGGCCATCAGCATCGTCATCGCCATCCTGGTCGCCATCCTGGTGGCCTACACCCTCGGCAAGGCCATCCGCCGCCCACTGAAAGAATTGCTGCGGGTGCTGACCGAGGTGACCCAGGGGGACATGACCCAGCGGGTCGGCTTCCGGAGCCAGAACGAGTTCGGCCAGCTCGGCAGCCAGATCAACCTGCTGATCCAGCAGATGGGGGACGTGCTGCGCCAGCTCTCCCAGGCCTCCAACCAGCTCAACAGCGCCGCCCATGACAACCGCCACACCACGGAGTCGGTGCGCGCGGATCTCGAGAAGCAGCGCCAGGAGACCGCCTCGGTGGCCGCCGCCATGACCCAGATGGAAGCCTCGGTACGGGAGGTGGCCCAGGCCGCCAACCAGACCCTGGAGCGGGTGATGGATGTGGAGAAGGCCTCGGAAGTGGGTCGCAAGGTGATGGCCGGCAACATCACCACCACCCATCAGCTGGCGGGCAAGCTGCAGCAGACCGGCGCCGTCATCGGCGACGTGAGTGCCATGAGCGGCCAGATAGGCAATATCCTCGACGTCATCCGCGGCATCGCCGAGCAGACCAATCTGCTGGCCCTGAATGCCGCCATCGAGGCGGCCCGCGCCGGCGAGCAGGGCCGCGGCTTCGCTGTGGTGGCGGACGAGGTGCGCAACCTGGCCGGTCGCACCGCCCAGTCCACCAGCGAGATCCAGCAGATGATCGAGAATCTGCAGCAGGGGGTCGCCCGGGCGGTCAACGTCATGGAGGAGTGCTCCCGGGAGATGGACAGCTGCATGGATCAGAGCTCCCAGGCCAACAACGCCATGGAAGAGGTACAGGGCATAGTGGTGCTCATCAGCGACATGTCGAGCCAGATAGCCTCCGCCGCCGAGCAGCAGCAGGCCACCAGCGCCGACATCGCCACCAACCTCAACCGCATCTCCGACATCTCGGATCTCAACTATCAGGGCATAGAGCGGGTGGCCGAGACCAGCCAGCAACTCGACTCCCTGGCCGAGCAGCAGGAGGGGCTGGTGCAGCGCTTCCGGCTGAGCGCCTAAGGGCCGCGTCAACCACAGTTTCCGAGGGGCCTGCCGGCCCCTTTTTATTGCCGCCCCGGCTTAAGATGAAAGCCTGATCTGCATCACGGACAGCCGTCCGCCCCTGGGCCAGCATAGCCATATGCCTCCTCCGTCACCCCAGCCTCCAGGATGTCCCCATGATCTCCCTTAGCCAGTTGCTGCTGTTTGCCGGCGCCTCCCTGCTGATGGCCCTGACCCCGGGCCCCAACATGATCTACCTGCTCTCCCGCTCCCTCTGCCAGGGACGGATGGCGGGCCTCATGTCATGGGGCGGCGTGGTGCTCGGCTTCAGCGTCCACATGCTGTGCGCCGCCGTCGGCCTGACCGCCCTCTTCATGGCGATCCCCATGGGCTATGAGCTGCTGAAAGTCGCCGGCGCCCTCTACCTGCTGTGGATGGCCTGGCAGGGCATACGGCCGGGATCCCGCTCGCCGTTCGAACCATCGACCCTACCGGTCCACTCCCCCGGCCGGCTGTTTCTGATGGGGCTGCTCACCAGCGTGCTCAACCCCAAGGTGGCCATCTTCTACCTCTCGGTGCTGCCCCAGTTCATCAGCCCGCAGGCGGGATCCGTGCTCGGGCAGAGCCTGCAGCTCGGCACAGTGCAACTGCTTATCAGCGCCGCCGTCAACCTGGGGGTAGCGCTCTCTGCCGCCCATATCTCGGGCTGGTTTGCCCGCCATCGGCTCTGGCTCGCGGTGCAGCGCTATCTGATGGCAACGGTATTGGGCTTGCTTGCCGTCCGCCTGCTGGCCCAGGGCCGCAGTTAAGGCCTAGGGGCCGCCACACAGGCAATAAAAAGGCTCCCATCGGGAGCCTTTTACCATGAACAGGAGATACCAGATCAGGCGTAGGCGATGGCGCCCTTGCCGACCCCCTCATAGGCCACGATCTTCACGAACTTGTCACCCACCTGCTTCTTCACCTCGCGGGCGATGTAGTGGGCCAGCAGCTCTATGGTGGTGTCGGTGTCGATCATCTCCACCTCCGCCGCCGGCATGGCCAGCTGGAACAGCCCCTGGGGCGCCACGTACTTGAAGCCGAGGTGATGTTCACCCAGCTGGGCCTTGGCAAGATCGCTTAGAGCCAGCGCAGACAGGGCCACCTGGTCTTCCTGAGTGCCGAGGTAGATGTCGTTCCAGCGCTCGGCCCAGTTCAGCTCCAGCTCCTCGTCCCGCTCCCCATCCACGGAGATCTCGATGGGGGAACGGTGACCGTGGGCGATGCGCTGGCAGTTGCCGTCGTGCTTCTTCAGGCCATGGCTGTAGTGGTAGAAGGCGCCGTCGAGGCGCTCCTGGCGCAGGGTCAGCGACAAGTCCTTGATATTGCCTGGCAAGCGGGTGGCCAGCACCCCCAGCAGGTAACGGGTCACCGATTCTTTGTCCACCTGGGGGGCGGGAATGAAGGCAAACGCCTGGGCCGGACAGCGCAAATGGATGGAGCGGTGGGGGCGCAGCAGATCCACGGTGCACTCGCCATCATCAAGCTCTGCTATCTGCACCAGGCCGCAGCCGGTCGGCACCAGCAGCTTGTGATCCACCTCTTCGTCTATGATGGACTTGATGAGCTTCTTCACCCGGCCAAAGTCCAGCAGCATGCTCATCTCGTTGAGCTCACCGCTCATTTCGATGTCGACCAGCCAGCTCTCCCCTACCATGCCACGGCGTTCACACAGATAGCTGGAGTCGATAACGGTCAAATCTCTTACAAATAACTTCATCACTCAGACCTTGCTACAGAGAAAGTGCAGTTTGGGATATTATGACCCCGGATTATCGGCAAAGGAACTGGAACCCCCCATGAACAAATTGCTTATCAAGAACGCCACCCTGGTCAACGAAGGTCGCATCTATGCCTCAGACGTGCTGATCGAGGGGGAAAGGATAGCCCGCATCGCCCCGGACATCAGCGCCCCGGATGCCGTGGTGATCGATGCGGCGGGCCGTCACCTCATCCCAGGGATGATCGATGACCAGGTCCACTTCCGGGAGCCCGGCCTGACTCACAAGGGCACCATCGCCAGCGAATCCCGGGCCGCCGTGGCCGGTGGCACCACCAGCTTCATGGAAATGCCCAACGTCAATCCCCAGACCACCACCATCGATGTCCTCGAAGCCAAATACCAGATAGCCGCCAACTCCGCCGCCGCCAACTACAGCTTCTACCTGGGTGCCACCAACGACAACCTGGAAGAGATCAAGAAGCTCGATCCCAAGCAGTCCTGCGGCATCAAGATCTTCATGGGGGCCTCCACCGGCAACATGCTGGTGGACAACCAGGAGACCCTGGCGGCCATCTTCCGCGAGAGCCCGGTGATGATAGTCACCCACTGCGAGGACACCCCGTCCATCAAGGTGCTGGAAGACGAGGCCCGCACCAAGTGGGGCGAGGATGTGCCCATGCGCGAGCACGGCCGCATCCGCAGCGCCGATGCCTGCTACAAATCCTCCAGCATGGCGGTGGGGCTGGCTAAGAAGTACGGCGCCAAGCTGCACGTGCTGCACCTGACCACGGCGAAGGAGCTGTCGCTCTTCACCGCCACCCCGGATCTGAAGGATCTCAAAGACAAGAACATCACCGCCGAGGTGTGCGTGCACCACCTCTTCTTCAACGAGGCGGACTACGACACCCTGGGCAGCCAGATCAAGTGCAACCCGGCGGTGAAGAGCGCGGCGGATCAACATGCCCTGCTGGATGCGGTACGCAACGACGTGCTGGACATCATCGCCACCGACCACGCCCCCCACACCTGGGAAGAGAAGCAGAACAGCTACTTCAAGGCGCCGTCCGGCGTGCCCCTGGTACAGCACTCCCTGCAGGCCCTGCTGGAGCTCTATCACAACGGCGTCTTCAGTCTGGAGACCATCGTCAAGAAGACCTCCCACGCGGTGGCCGAGCGCTTCCAGGTGCAGGATCGCGGCTACATCCGCGAGGGTTACTTCGCCGACCTGGTGCTGCTGGATCTCGGCAAGCCCTATGTGGTCAACGACAGCAACCTGCTCTACCTGTGCGGCTGGTCACCGTTCAACGGCTATCGCTTCCAGAGCACCATAGAGATGACCCTGGTCAACGGCCAGATCGCCTGGCAAAACGGTCAGGTCACCGACAAGGTACTGGGCAAACGCCTGACCTTCAACCGCTGATATGAGAGGTTAACCGCTTCCAGAGCGCCATCCTTGAGATGACCCTGGTCAACGGCCAGATCGCCTGGCAGAACGGTCAGGTCACCGACAAGGTGCTGGGCAAGCGGCTGACCTTCAACCGCTGATCCTCCCCTCTGCAGGATGCGTTCTCACTGCGCCAGACGGCCACCCACAGGGTGGCCGTTTTTTTGGCCGGCGAACCATGAAAAACGGCGCCACCCAGGGAAACTGGTCGCACTTTGATCCGAAGTTGCTCGCAAAGCAGGCGAACGATCGCGAAGTGCGGTTTCCCCTGTTGACAGGGCGTGGGCATCTCCATAAACTCAGCCCCCGTCAGCCGAGCTGACTCCGTCGGTGTGTAGCGCAGCCAGGTAGCGCATCTGCATGGGGTGTAGAGGGTCGGAGGTTCGAATCCTCTCACACCGACCAAATTCCCCGAGAAAGGCCTTGTCAGACGACAAGGCCTTTTCTTTTTATGGCTCATGGCCGGATTGTCTCTCCCCGCCCGTTGTGCTGTAGTGATGGCCTGTCTCCCTCTCGGGTCTGTCTGATGTCGCTCCCCCGCTCTTCCCTCCTTGGCCTCGCCCTGTGCGGCCTGTTGCTTGTCCAGCTCGGTGGCTGCGCCACCGCCTATGACAGCGAGAAATCCTTCTGGAACGGCCAGACCGGCTTCTCCCAGACCCAGCTTGGGCCAGCGAAGTGGCAGCTGGAGTTCGTAGGCAACGATCTGGTGGACAGGGAGCTCGCTCGCAAATACGTGCTCAAGCGGGCGGGCGAGATGGCGCTGGCGCAGGGTTACAAGTGGGTGAACGTGCAGGCGCTGACCATGGCACGGGACGCCGTCAGGGTCAGCCCGATGCGCCCCCAGTTCGGTTTCGATGAGTACGAACCCGATACCTTCATGGACGAGATGCACGTGGAGCACCGTATCTCGGCCCTGCTGACCTTCTCCCTCGGCCAGACCCCCTCGAACGATCAGAGCCTGGAAGCTGTTTATCTCGCAAACATAAAAATAAACAGTGATTAATATAAGCAAAATGCAAGATCCATATCACATACACCTAATAACAACATAAAGTTCGGTTATAAGCCGCTGGATTTCCCCCTCGCGATTAGGCATGCTGCCAGCACACCGGCTGTCAGGATTCCATGGCCCGGATCACAAAAACGGACTAAGGTGGCACCCTTGCTGCCTGCACTGCACACATAGACACTGGGATTCCCCATGAAAATGAACAAGTTGACGGTAGCCATTCTTATCGCGATGCTGCTTGGCATTGCCACTGGCCAGGGCTACCGCCTGTTGGCGCCCGCAGAGGCCGCCGATTTTGCCAGTAACATCACCATCTTGACCGACATCTTCCTGCGTCTGATCAAGATGATCATCGCCCCCCTGGTGTTCACCACGCTCGTGGTCGGCATCGCCAAGATGGGCGACACCCGCACCGTGGGTCGCATCGGCGCCAAGACCCTGGCCTGGTTCATGCTGGCCTCACTCATGTCCCTGACCCTGGGTCTGGTGATGGTCACTCTGCTGCAACCGGGTGTGGGCCTCTCCCTCTCCCTGCCCGATGACACCGCGACCTCGGGCGTCGCGGCGGGGGCCATCACCCTCAAGGACTTCGTCACCCACGCCATTCCGAAGAGCGTGATCGAGGCCATGGCCACCAACGAGATCCTGCAGATCGTGGTCTTCTCCCTGTTCTTCGGCCTGGCCGCCGCCGCCCTCGGCGATCTGGCCAGACCCGTGGTCACCCTGATGGCCAGCACCGCCGAGATCATGCTGAAAGTCACCGGCTACGTGATGAACTTCGCCCCCTTCGCGGTGTTCGGCGCCATCTCCGCCATGGTGGCGAAGGAGGGTCTCGGCATCCTGGTGACCTATGGCAGCTTCATGGCCCAGTTCTACCTGGCCCTGGCCTGCCTCTGGCTGCTGCTGATCGCCATGGGCAGCCTGTTCATCCGTCGCCGCATCCTGACCCTGCTCGCCATGATCCGCGAGCCCATACTGCTCGCTTTCTCCACCGCCAGCTCCGAGGCCGCCTACCCCAAGACCCTGGACAGACTGGAGAAATTTGGCTGTGACAAGCGCATCGCCAGCTTCGTGCTGCCCATGGGTTACTCCTTCAACCTGGACGGCTCCATGATGTACTGCACCTTCGCTGTCATGTTCATCGCCCAGGCCTATGGCATCGAGCTCAGCATGGCCCAGCAGATCACCATGCTGCTGCTGCTGATGGTCACCTCCAAGGGGATGGCCGGGGTGCCGCGCGCCTCCCTGGTGGTGATCGCCGCCACCCTGAACCAGTTCCACATCCCGGAAGCCGGCATACTGCTGCTGCTCGGCATCGACCACTTCCTCGACATGGGCCGCTCCGCCACCAACGTGCTGGGCAACGCCATCGCCGCCAGCGTGGTGGCCAAGACCGAAGACAGCCTGGGGGAGACCCAGCCCCAGAGCGAGGGCGAACTCGCCAAGGCGTGACAATCACCCCCATGAAAAAAGGCCCGCAACTGCGGGCCTTTTTGTTGTTCGCCTCTCAGCACCAGCGCCGCACCCGGCGGCAGTACTGCAGGTAGGCGACCCCGAAGCGGGCGCGCAGTGCCCGCTCCTCCGGCAGGATCTGGAAGCGGGTGAGCCAGCCAAACAGCAGCAGAGGGCCGAGCCAGACGGCGATCCCGCCGAGATAACAGGCCAGCGCCATCAGCCAGCACAGGAGCCCCAGGTACATGGGGTTGCGGCTGATGCGATAGACCCCCTGGGTCACCAGCACCCGGCTCTGTTGCAGCCGGATGGGATTGACAGTGGTGCGCTGGTGGGCGAAGTGCAGCAAGGCTCCGCCCCCGAGCAGAGCGCCTGCCAGCAGCAGAGCCGTGGCCAGGATCAGCAAAACTCCGGAGCCCCTGCCCTCCCCGCCCCCCAGCCACATGGCGAGGGCGATGACGACAAACAGCAACAAAGGTGGGACACGCAGCTCGAAACGCATATTTTCTTCCTGCAAAAAGTGCCACGAATGGCGCCAATGAGATACACTCGCATCGCCGGTGGCTGGGTAAAAAGTTAAAGAGATCATCTACATAGAAGCAACAGCCCAGCAACACCGCCTCTCGCGTCTGAACCCAGACCTCCTCAACAGGAACAATAAGAAGGTATCATCCCATGCACAAGAAAACCCTGCTCGCTACCCTGGTATTCGGCCTGCTGGCCGGCCAGGCGGTCGCCGCCCCCTACCTGCCGCTGGCCAGCGACACCCGCAACGGCCAGGAGCAGACCGCCGCCAACGCCTGGCTGGAAGTGGATCTGGGCGCGTTTGAGCACAACATCCAGACCCTCAAGGATCGCCTCGGTGACAAGGGTCCGCAGATCTGCGCCATCATGAAGGCGGACGCCTACGGTCACGGCATCGATCTGCTGGTGCCCTCCGTGGTCAAGGCGGGCATCCCCTGCATCGGCATCGCCAGCAACGAAGAGGCCCGCGTGGCCCGTGAGAAGGGCTTCGAAGGCCGGCTGATGCGGGTCCGTGCCGCCACCCCGACCGAGGTGGAGCAGGCCCTGCCCTACAAGCTGGAAGAGCTGATCGGCAGCCTGGAGAGTGCCAAGGGCATCTCCGACATCGCCCTGCGCCACAACACCAAGGTGCCGGTCCACATCGGTCTGAACTCCGCCGGCATGAGCCGCAACGGCATCGACCTGCGCCAGTCTGGTGCCAAGGACGAGGCCCTGGCCATGCTCAAGCTGCCGGGTATCACCCCGGTCGGCATCATGACCCACTTCCCGGTGGAGGAGAAAGAGGACGTCAAGCTGGGTCTGGCCCAGTTCAAACTGGACAGCCAGTGGCTGCTGGAGGCGGGCAAGCTGGATCGCAGCAAGATCACCATCCACGCCGCCAACTCCTTCGCCACCCTGGAAGTGCCTGACGCCTACTTCGACATGGTGCGCCCGGGCGGCCTGCTGTACGGCGATTCCATCCCCTCCTACACCGAGTACAAGCGCGTGATGGCGTTCAAGACCCAGGTCGCCTCGGTGAACCACTACCCGGCCGGCAACACCGTCGGCTATGACCGCACCTTCACCCTCAAACGCGACTCCCTGCTGGCGAACCTGCCGCTCGGCTACTCCGACGGCTATCGTCGCGCGCTCAGCAACAAGGCCTATGTGCTGATCCAGGGTCAGAAGGTACCCGTGGTTGGCAAGACCTCCATGAACACCATCATGGTGGACGTGACGGATCTGAAGGGGGTGAAACCCGGTGACGAGGTGGTGCTGTTCGGCCGCCAGGGTGAGGCCGAGGTGAAGCAGGCGGATCTGGAAGAGTACAATGGCGCCCTGCTGGCGGACATGTACACCATCTGGGGCTACACCAACCCCAAGAAGATCAAGCGCTGATAGCGGATCTGAAACAAGAAAGGGCTCCCGCGGGAGCCCTTTTCAGTGGTTTGGCAATCAAGCCGTTTTCACGCCTTCTTTCTTGCGCGTGACCCAGAGGCTGAGCCCCATGGAGGCGATCAGGATCAGCGCGACCACACCCAGCGCGATGCCGGTGGGTATCTTGAAGATATCCAGCAGCAGCATCTTGACCCCGATGAACATCAGGATCAGCGCCAGGCCGTATTTCAGCAGGGCAAAGCGCTCCGCCACACCCGCCAGCAGGAAGTACATGGCGCGCAGGCCCATGATGGCGAAGATGTTGGAGGTCAGCACGATGAAGGGATCCGTGGTCACCGCGAAGATGGCCGGGATGCTGTCCACCGCGAAGATGAGGTCGCTCACCTCCACCAGCACCAGAATGAGCAAGAGCGGCGTGGCGTAACGCACCCCATCGCGCCAGACGAAGAAGTTCTCCCCTTCCAGATTCTCGGTCACCTTGAAGCGACGGCGCATCCAGCCCAGCAGCGGGTTGTTGGCCAAGTCCGGCTCCTTGTCGGCGGCCCACAGCATCTTGACCCCGGTCAGCAGCAGGAAGGCGCCGAACAGGTAGAGGATCCAGTGGAACTGCTCGATGAGCCAGCTGCCGGCGAACACCATGCCGGCCCGCATGACAATGGCACCCAGTACCCCGTACAGCAGCACCCGGCGCTGCAGCTCGGCCGGAATGGCGAAGTAGCCGAACAGCATCAGCCAGACGAAGACGTTATCCACCGCCAGCGCCTTCTCGATGAGGTAGCCGGTGAGGAACTCCAGCCCCTTCTGGTTCGCGATTTCACGGCCGGCGCTGTGATCCAGCCAGAGCCAGATGGCCAGGTTGAACAACAGGGCCACGCTCACCCAGATGAGGGACCAGATCCCCGCCTCTTTCAGCGACACCTTGTGCGCCTTGCCACCGCCGACGAAGCGTATGTCAATCCATAACAGGACCAGCACTATGCTGAAGAAACCGGTCCACATCCACCATTCACCCATTTTTCACCTCTCCAAAAACGACAAAACCCACGACCGAGAGGCGTGGGTTTGCGTTTGGAGCAGATACACCTTGCCTCTCGGCAAGGTCTCACTTACAGCGATCCAATCGCTGCCCGGCTGCCGGGTCCACTGCATACATGCGTGCACCGTAATGACGACAAACCGGCGAGAAGTTACTCCCCTTGTTGCGCGGATGATAGCAACCCTGAAAGATAACGCCAAGGGGCATCTTCTGCCCTTTGCAAAATAAAAGGGGCGCCACCTGGGCGCCCCTTGTCATGGATCACGATCAGAGCGGATCCACCTTGAGGCAGGAGACAGCGTGATCGAAGTTCCCCTCCAGCATGGGCCGGGTCTTGGCGCACTCCGGGCCCGCCACCGGGCAGCGGGTACGGAACACGCAACCGGACGGCGGATTCATGGGGGACGGCAGATCCCCCTCTAGGATCTGGATGACCTTGCTGCGCTCCAAGTCAGGATCCGGGATGGGCACCGCCGACATCAGCGCCTTGGTGTAGGGGTGCAGGGGGTTCGCGAAGATCTCCTGGCGGGTGCCGAGCTCTACCGCATTGCCCAGGTACATCACCAACACCCGGTCCGAGATGTGTTTGACCACGGAGAGGTCATGGGCGATGAAGATGAGGGACAGCCCCATCTCCTTTTGCAGGGATTTCAGCAGGTTCACCACCTGAGCCTGGATGGAGACATCCAGCGCCGAGACCGGCTCGTCACAGATGATCATCTTGGGTTCCAGGATCAGCGCCCGGGCGATGCCGATACGCTGACACTGACCGCCGGAGAACTCGTGCGGGTAGCGGTTTACCAGGTTTGGCAAGAGCCCCACCTTGGTCATCATGGCACGCACCTTCTCCTTCACCTCCTCCTTGGAGAGCTTGGGATAGAAGGTGATGAGGGGCTCGGCGATGATGTCACCGATTGTCATACGCGGGTTCAGGGAGGCCAGCGGGTCCTGGAAGATCATCTGGATCTCCTTGCGCTTCTCCCGCAGCGCCCCCTGCTCCAGCTTGGTCAGGTCCTGACCCAGCCACACAACCTTGCCGTCGGTGGCCGGCACCAGACCGATGAGGGCCCGGGCGAAGGTGGACTTGCCACAACCGGACTCACCCACCACGCCGAGGGTCTCCCCCTCGTACAGGCGCAGGGTCACCCCGTCCACCGCCTTCAGGGCGGAGGGTTTGGCCCAAGGCCAGGCCTTGTCACTCTTGATGCTGAAGTGGACCTTGAGGTCGGACACTTCCAGCAGCAGTTTCTTGTCGGTACCCATTTAGTTGGCCCCCTTGGCGATGACACCCGCATTCATGACATCCGATTCCCAGTGGCAGGCCCGTGCCCGACCATCGCCGAACGGCGTGAGGATCGGGGACTGCTTGCCGCAGATCTCGTGCGCCCGGTGGCAACGCTCCTGGAAGGGGCAGCCGGTGGGCAGACGCAGCAGGTTGGGCGGGTTGCCAGGGATGGTGGGCAACACCTCCCCCTCGGTGTCGAGGCGGGGGATGGCGCGCAGCAGGCCCTCGGTATAGGGGTGGCTCGGGCGGTAGAAGATATCGTTGACCTTGCCGTACTCCATGGTGCGGCCGGCATACATCACCAGCACCTTGTCGCAGATACCGGCGACGACACCGAGGTCATGGGTGATCATGATGATGGCGGTGTTGAACTCGCGCTTGAGTTCGTTCATCAGGGTCATGATCTGGGCCTGCACCGTCACGTCCAGGGCCGTGGTCGGCTCGTCGGCGATGAGCAGTTGCGGCCGGCACAGCAGTGCCATGGCGATCATCACCCGCTGGCGCATGCCGCCCGAGAACTCGTGCGGATACATGTTCATCCGCTTGCGGGCCTCGGGGATCTTCACCGCGTCCAGCATGCGGACCGACTCCTCGAACGCCGCCGCCTTGCTCATCCCCTTGTGCAGCATCAGCACTTCCATCAGCTGATCCTTCACCTTCATGTAAGGGTTCAGCGAGGTCATGGGGTCCTGGAAGATCATGGCGATCTTCTCGGAGCGAATAAGGTTCAGCTTGGACTCCGGCAGGTTCAGGATCTCGTCACCCTGAAACTTGGCGGAACCGGTGATGACGCCGTTCTTGGCGAGCAGCCCCATGATGGCGAAGGCGGTCTGGGACTTGCCAGAGCCGGATTCGCCGACGATGCCGAGGGTCTCGCCCGCGGCCAGAGAAAAGTTGAGGTCGTTGACGGCCACCACATTGCCATCCGGGGTCTTGAACTCGACCCGCAGATCTTTCACATCCAGTAATTTCATAAAGACTCCTTATCCGTCTTCCGCGGCTCTCTAAACGATCCTGAGGGGTTGTTTTTATCGATCTTTTGGATCGAGAGCGTCGCGCAGACCATCCCCGAGGAAGTTGAAGCAAAACAGGGTCACCACCATGAAACCGGCGGGGAACAAGAGTTGCCAGATGGCCACTTCCATCGCTTTGGAGCCTTCATCCAGCAGGGCACCCCAGCTGGTCATGGGTTCCTGCACGCCGAGTCCGAGGAAACTCAGGAAGGATTCGAACATGATCATGCCCGGCACCAGCAAGGTGGCGTAGACGGCCACGATACCGAGCACGTTAGGCACTATGTGACGGGTGATGATCTTCCACTTGGAGACGCCACAGACGTGGGCCGCCTCGATGAACTCCTTGCTCTTGAGGCTCAGGGTCTGGCCGCGCACTATCCGCGCCATGTCGAGCCAGCTCACCGCGCCGATGGCGAGGAAGATCAGCGCCAGGTTCCTGCCAAAGAAGGTCACCAGCATGATCACGAAGAACATGAAGGGGAAGGCGTTGAGGATCTCGAGGACCCGCATCATCAGGCTGTCGACCCGACCGCCGATGAAGCCGGAGGCGGCTCCATAGAGGGTGCCGATGATGACGGCCACCAGGGCCCCCATGATGCCGACCATGAGCGAGATGCGACCGCCCAGCAGGGTACGCACGAACAGGTCGCGCCCCAGGCTGTCGGTGCCGAACCAGTGGCCGGTTTCCATGTCCGGCGCGGTCTGCATGGCACCCCAGTCCGGATCGTCGAAGGTGTACTGGGACAGGTGCGGGCCGACGATCACCGCCAGACCGATGATGGTCAGGATGATGAGGCTGGTCAGTGCCGCCTTGTTGCGCAGGAAACGGCGACGGGCATCCTTCCACAGGGAGCGACCTTCCACCACTTCCACTTTCTGGGCGAACGCCTCGACGGCTTCGCGCTTTTCAGTTGTGACTACCATGATGTACTCCCGACTTAGTAACGGATCTTGGGGTCGATGACGGCATAGAGGATATCGACCACGGCGTTAAAGGTGATGGTGAGGGCGCCGACCAGAATGGTCAGACCGAGCACCATGGAGTAATCACGGTTGAGGGCACCGTTGACGAACAGCTGACCGATCCCCGGCAGGCCGAAGATGGTCTCGATGACCACGGAGCCTGTGATGATGCCCACGAAGGCCGGCCCCAGGTAGGAGACAACCGGCAACATGGCCGGACGCAGGGCATGTTTCAGGATGATGTGACGCAGGGGCAGGCCCTTGGCACGGGCGGTGCGGATGAAGTTGGAATTCATGGTCTCGATCATGCTGCCGCGCATGATGCGGGAGATGGCCGAGATGTAGTACATCATCATGCCGAATACCGGCAACACCATGAACTGGGCCCCGCCCCCCTGCCAGCCACCGGCCGGGAACCAGCCGAGATAGATGCTGAAGAAGAGCACCAGCAAGGGCGCCAGCACGAAGCCCGGGATCACCACCCCGGCCATGGCCGACGACATCAGCAGATAGTCGATGAGGGTATTCTGTTTGAGGGCCGCTATGGTGCCAAAGGTCACCCCCAGGGTCACCGCCAGCAGGAAGGCGACCGAGCCAATCTTGGCGGAGACAGGCAGCGCCTGGCTCACCAGATCGTTGACGGTGAAATCCTTGTACTTGAAGGAGGGACCGAGGTCGCCCTGGACCAGATTGCCCAGATAGGTCAGATATTGCACGCCGATGGGCTTGTCCAGACCGTATTTGGCCTCGATGTTGGCCAAGACTTCCGGCGGCAGGGAGCGTTCGCTGGTGAAGGGGTTGCCCGGGGCGAAACGCATCATGAAGAAGGAGACGGTGATCAAGACCAGCAGAGTCGGGATCGCTTCCAGTAGACGTTTAAAGATAAATTTCAACATAGACATTTCCTGTCCTGTACTGCTTCCAAAGGGTCGCGGTTGTAATATAAGGCCCGCCATCCGGCGGGCCTGCTTGTTATGCGACTTGTTTCTTTACTCAGTGAGCAATGATGTACATGTCTTTGCTGTAGAGGTTGTCCAGCGGGTTGGCCGGGTAGCCGCCTACATAGGGCTTGACCATGCGGGAGGTCACGTACTGGTAGATGGGGGCGATCGGCATGTCCTTGGCCAGGATGTCTTCCGCCTGGACATAGAGCTTGTTGCGCGCCTCGGCATCCACCTGGTTACGGGACTCGCTCATCAGCTTGTCGAACTCGGTGTTGGAGTACTTGCCGTCGTTGTTGCCGTGGGTGGTCTGCATCAGATCCAGCATGGAGGAGGCTTCGTTATAGTCCGCGATCCAGCCGGCGCGACCCACGTCGAAGTTACCCTGCTTCTTGGTTTCCAGGTAAGTCTTCCACTCCTGGTTCACCAGGCTCACCTGAACACCCAACTTCTTCCACATGGAGGCGACGGCCACGGCCACCTTCTTGTGGTTGTCGTCTGTGTTGTAGAGCAGCTCGAACTTGAGCGGCTTGCCCGGGCCGTAACCGGCTTCGGTCAACAGCTCTTTCGCCTTGGCATCGCGCTCGGCCTGGGTCAGCTTGGACCAGGCCGGTGCCACCGGCTTGAAGCCGTCCACGAAATCGGGGACCAGGGTGTAGCCCGGGGTCTCACCCTTGCCCATCACCTTGTCGGCGATCACGTTGCGATCGATGGCATAGGAGAGCGCGGTACGCACCCGCACGTCGTCAAACGGCTTGTGCTTGAAGTTGTACTGGTAGTAGTAAGTCCCTACGTAGCCGCTGACCTGCACCTCTTTGGGCAGCTCTTTCTTCATCTGCTTGAAGCGCTCGATGGGCATGTTGTAGGTGAGATCCACTTCACCGGCCAGGTAGCGGTTCAGCTCGGCGTTGGTGGACTGGATCGGCAGATAGGTCACCTTGTTGATGACGGTCTTGGCGTTGTCCCAGTAGTTGGGGTTGCGCTCGACATCCACACGCTCGTTGACCACCCAATCCTTCAGCACGTAGGCGCCGTTGGACACCATGTTGCCGGGCTGGGTCCACTTGTCACCAAACTTCTCGATCACCTTCTTCGGCACCGGGTAGGTGGTGGTGTGGGAGAGCATGCTGACGAAATAGGGAACCGCCTTCTCCAGCTGCACCTCGAAGGTGTGATCGTCCATCGCCTTCACACCCAGGGTGTCAGACGGCTTCTTGCCAGCGATGATATCGGTGGCGTTGACTATGGTCGGGATCTCCATGTACCAGGAGTAGGGAGAGGCAGTCTTGGGGTCGACCGCACGCTTGAAGGCGAACTCGAAATCGTGGGCGGTGACCGGATCCCCGTTGGACCACTTGGCGTCTTTGCGCAGGTGGAACACGAAGTGTTTGTTGTCCTTGGTTTCCCAGGACTCGGCCACGCCAGGCAGGGTCTCGCCTTTGGGGCCGGAGGTGACGAGACCTTCGAACAGGTCACGCAGGATATTGGATTCTACCGTTCCTTCGGTCTTGTGCGGATCCAGAGTTGCGGGCTCGGATCCATTGCCTTTCACCAGTTGCTGAACGTCTGCCAGCTTGGTACCTGCGGGCACATCGGCGGCTTGTGCCGCACCGATGCCACCAAACAATGCTGCCACCAAGAGGGTATTAATAATTGTTTTTTTATGAGTCATTTCCATACTCCAACAAGAACATTCCATGCATTTGTCCATCCGCGAGATAAACACCTCGCAGCCAGCATAATTCCCTGTGATTTCTGATAATGCAATAGATATCATCAGGGGAACCGCTTCGTAATGGTTAAAAAAACAGCTTTAACCCCATTTATCAGCATTTAAATACTTTGAGATGGGTGTTTTTCGTACAAAGCCGCTCGATTCTAGAAAATGACTCACAAAAAAGAAACAAAAAAAGCCGGTCACGGGGACCGGCTTTGACAAAGGGGAGCTGAGTCACATCAATCCGGGGAAGACCCCTTTGATGCCGGCCACCATGATCTCGATGCCGAGGGACATCATGATGAGACCCATGATCCGGGTGACCACGTTGATGCCGGTGTTGCCCATCAGCTTGAACAGCAGGGGAGCGGCGCGGAAGATGAGCCAGGAGCAGTAGGCGAAGGCCACTACCACCAGGAACATGCCGGCCATCTGTGGCAGGGTCTTCTGGCTGGCATAGACAATAGAGGAAGAGATGGCGCCGGGGCCGGCCATCAGTGGCAGGGCCAGGGGCACCACGGCAATGGATTCACGGGCTGCCAGCTCCCCCTTCTCCTGTTTGTTGTGCTTCACCTCCCCGAGCTTGCCCTGCAGCATGGACCAGGCGATCAGGGTGATGAGCGAGCCGCCGGCGATGCGAAACGACGCAAGCGATATGCCGAAACCGTCGAGGATCAGCTGCCCCATGCACATGGAAACCATCAGGATGACCATCACGGCGATGTGGGCCGTGGTGTTGGTCTTGCGCCGCTCCTCCGGCTGCATGTGGCCGGTCAGGCTGACGAACACCGGCAACAGACCCAGCGGGTTGATGATGGCGAACAGACCAACGAAAAATTTCAGGTATAAAGAGAAGTCAATTGCTGCCATAGGCGTCATCCAGAACCAATTCGGGCCACAGTGGCCATCCCAACCAAACTGGGCGTAAATTTACACCATGGTTTTTCCCTTCACCAATCAAATAATCTCACCCTTTCCGTGGCTTTTCAGTTAGTTCCTCTAATGTATCGACAAAAATCAACATATCGGGTTGTTAAAGCCAACACCGTCGAATTAACATTTCGGTCAACCCCGTTGGCGCTTTATGCTGCCGTTATCGACCCCTGCGACATTTCCCTTCACCTCAGCCGCATTTCCCGGATGAAAACTTGAGCTGATAACAAGGTATTCACGATCACCTACTGCCCGTTCTCTGGCCGTCCACCCGCTCGTTAACCCTGCGGCCAGGTCGCCATCTGTTCCGACAATATCCCCCCTGCCGCTATGGCCCCCTGCTTGCCGGCAAGGGCTCGAGCCAACCCTAAGTCGGTCAAACCGGGTCGCAGCCGGTGGCCACCGGTCCCTCTCTCCTGATCCACGAAAGCGCTTCCTAGGCGCAGCAAGATGCCCATCCCCGTCGATGCCCTGCCCCAGCATAAAAGTCGCCAGGGGGTCGGGGCGTAAGGTCTTTTCTGATGGAAAGCAACGGGATCCGGCCCACTATTCGATGGCTGCCTTCCCTCGGGCAAGCGCCTCAGGGCCGCCTCTTCATGCCCGTTTACCGCCATGAGCACCAGTGTCCACATCGACTCTTAATCTATAAACCACTGAAATGTAATTAATTAATCGTGGATTTATCGAAACCCGCCCCCTCGGCTCCCTGTCCCACTCGCCGACGGTCGCGACCGTCCTACATCTTTGAAACAAAATTTCTTTTGTTCTTTTGTTACATATGATCCAGATCAAGTTTTTCTGGCGCGACCCCGCTCATAATCGAGTCAGAAAGCAGTTTACTAAGACATGTAAATACCCCGTTATGGTGATTCTCTCCTTGACAGGGCGGCTATAATTGCCGGGCATTGCCAAGGTCTTACTAAACAGTTTTCAATTCATCAGGAGATAAACATGGCAGTAACCAATTTGGCTGAACTGGATGCACTGGTTGCCCGCGTCAAAGAAGCACAGCGTGAATTCGCCAGCTTCTCGCAAGAGCAGGTAGACAAGGTCTTCCGTGCCGCCGCCCTGGCCGCCAGCAACGCCCGTATCCCCCTGGCCCAGATGGCCGTGGCCGAATCCGGTATGGGTATCATCGAAGACAAGGTTATCAAGAACCACTTCGCCTCCGAATACATCTACAACGCTTATAAAGACGAGAAGACCTGCGGCATCCTGAGCCAGGACGACGAGATGGGTACCATCACCATCGCCGAGCCGGTAGGCATCATCTGCGGTATCGTTCCGACCACCAACCCGACTTCTACCGCCATCTTCAAGGCCCTCATCTCCCTGAAGACTCGCAACGCCATCATCTTCTCCCCGCACCCCCGCGCCAAGAATTCCACCAATACCGCTGCCAAGCTGGTACTGGATGCTGCCATTGCCGCCGGTGCGCCGAAGAACATCATCGGCTGGATCGACCAACCGTCCGTCGAGCTGTCCAACGCCCTGATGCGTCACGACGACATCAACCTGATCCTGGCCACCGGTGGCCCGGGCATGGTGAAGGCCGCTTACTCCTCCGGCAAACCCGCCATCGGCGTGGGTGCGGGCAACGTGCCCATCGTCATCGACGAGACTGCCGATGTGAAGCGCGCCGTCGCCTCCATCTTGATGTCCAAGACCTTCGACAACGGTGTGGTCTGTGCCTCCGAGCAAGCCGTCATCGTGGTTGACTCCATCTACAACCAGGTCAAGGAGCGCTTCTCCACCCACGCCGGTTACATCCTCTCCAAGGACGAAGCCGACAAGGTGCGCAAGGTGCTGCTGATCAACGGCGCCCTGAACGCCGACATCGTGGGTCAACCGGCCACCAAGATCGCTGCCATGGCGGGTGTGACCGTACCGGCTACCACCAAGATCCTCATCGGTGAAGGTCTGGAACTGTGCGCCGAAGACGAATTCGCCCACGAGAAGCTCTCCCCGACCCTGGGCATGTTCCGCGCCAAGAACTTCGAAGAAGCCGTCGAGATGGCCTGTGACATGGTCAACATCGGTGGTATCGGCCACACCTCCGGTCTGTACACCGACCAGGATCGCAACGCCGACCGCATCAAGTACTTCGGCGACAAGATGAAGACCGCCCGTATCCTGATCAACACCCCGTCCACTCAGGGTGGTATCGGTGACCTGTACAACTTCGCACTCGCCCCGTCCCTGACCCTGGGTTGCGGCTCCTGGAGTGGTAACTCCATCTCCGAGAACGTCGGTCCCAAGCACTTGATCAACAAGAAGACAGTCGCAAAACGGGCAGAAAATATGCTGTGGCACAAACTTCCGAAATCCATCTACTTCCGTCGTGGTTCCCTGCCGATCGCCCTGGGCGACCTGGAAGGCAAGAAGCGCGCCCTGGTCGTCACCGACCGCTTCCTGTTCAACAACGGCTATGCTGACGAAGTGGTTCGTCTGCTCAAGAAGCTGAACATGGAAGTGGAAGTGTTCTACGAAGTGGAAGCCGACCCGACTCTGTCCGTGGTACGCAAGGGCGCCGAGATGGCGAACTCCTTCAAGCCGGACGTGATCGTCGCCCTGGGCGGTGGTTCACCCATGGATGCGGCCAAGATCATGTGGGTCATGTACGAGCACCCGAACACAGCGTTCGAAGACCTCGCCATGCGCTTCATGGACATCCGCAAGCGTATCTACAAGTTCCCGAAAATGGGCGTGAAGGCCGAGCTGGTCTGCATCACCACCACGTCCGGTACCGGTTCTGAAGTGACCCCGTTTGCGGTCGTGACCGACGACGCCACCGGCATGAAGTACCCGCTGGCCGACTACGAGCTGACTCCGAACATGGCCATCGTCGACGCCAACCTGGTCATGGGTATGCCCAAGTCCCTGTGCGCCTTCGGCGGTATCGATGCGGTCACCCACGCCATGGAAGCCTATGTGTCCGTGCTGGCCAACGAGTACTCCGACGGTCAGGCGCTGCAAGCCCTGAAACTGCTGAAGGAATACCTGCCGTCCAGCTACATCAACGGTGCCAACGACCCGGTTGCCCGCGAGAAGGTGCACAACGCCGCCACCATCGCCGGTATCGCGTTCGCCAACGCCTTCCTGGGTGTCTGCCACTCCATGGCCCACAAACTGGGTGCCGAGTTCCACATCCCCCACGGCCTGGCCAATGCCCTGCTGATCAGCAACGTCATCCGCTACAACGCGAACGACAACCCGACCAAGCAGACCGCGTTCTCCCAGTACGACCGTCCGCAGGCTCGTCGTCGTTACGCCGAAGTGGCTGACCACCTGGGTCTGACCGCCGCCAGCGACCGCACCGCGGCCAAGATCGAGAAGCTGCTGACCTGGCTGGACGAGCTGAAGGCTACCCTGGGTATCCCGGCCTCCATCCGTGAAGCCGGCGTGAACGAGGCGGACTTCCTGGCCAAGGTTGACCAGCTGGCCCTGGAAGCCTTCGATGACCAGTGCACCGGCGCCAACCCGCGCTACCCGCTGATCACCGAGCTGAAAGCCATCCTGATGGACACCTACTACGGCCGTCCCTTCACCGAGGAAGCCCCTGCCGCCGCACCGGTTGCCGCCAAAGTGGAAGCCAAGGTAGACAGCAAGAAGAAATCCAAGGCCTGATAACCGGGTCTGAGGAAAAAAGCCCGCGCAGATGCGCGGGCTTTTTTATTTGTCTATCTGTTTAATTTTGCTAGCTTATTGGTAGGCAAACACGACACCAGAGCGAGCATATGGCGCTGATCCAAGCCTCCATCGAACAGTTAAGAGTCGGCCACTACATCCATCTCCCCACGGGCTGGACCAGCCACCCTTTCATGTTCAATGCCTTCAAGATCCGCGACCAGCAACAACTCGACGTCCTCCGCCACCTCGAACTCAGCCTGCTGATGGTGGATCCCGACAAGAGCGACCTGCCCCTCGAACCCCTGCTCCGCGCCGAACATGCCCAGACTATTCCAGTCGAACCCAAGCAGGAGATGCCCCTGCCGGGCGCCCCTGCCTTCGATGAGAAGGCCTTTCGCAAGTCCCTTCGCGCCGCCGACAAGGCGTTCGGCCAGTCCATGTCCGAGCTGCGCGACGCCCTCGGCGCCCTGAATCTCAAGCCCGACGAGGGGCTGGCCAACACCCTGCAGATAGTGCGCAACGCCGCCGCCCGTCTGGTCGAGCACCAGGGGCCCCTCGGCCTGCACCTGATCCGCAGCCAGCACACGGACATATTGCTGCAGCACAGCCTGAACGTGGCCTTCATCGCCATGTTGATGGCCCGGGAGCTGGAGATGAGCCCCATCGAGATCGAGGAGGCGGGGCTGGCCGGGCTCATCCACGACATCGGCGAGCTCAGGATCCCGGGCCAGATCACCCAGAAGCGGGGAGATCTCAGCCGCGCCGAGCAGAATTTTCTCAACATGCATCCCCAGTACGGGCTGGAGATGCTCAACCAGTTGCAGGCCTTTGAACCCAGGATCCGCGAGGTGGCCCACCTGCATCACGAGCGCCTCGACGGCAGCGGCTTCCCCCTCGGCATCAAGGGCGGGGAGATACCGCCCCTCCCCCGCCTCATCGGCCTGGTTGATTACTATGACGAACTGCTGCACCCCCGCAGCAGCGCCAACCCGGCGGCACCGAGCCAGGCCATCGCCCAGCTCTACAAACTCTCCCAGAAGAAGTTCGACCAGGATCTGGTCCGGTTGCTGATCAAGGTGCTGGGGGTCTATCCCCCCGGCTCCCTGGTGCGGCTCGATGACGACTCCGTCGCCCTGGTGCTCTCCACCGAGCCCACCATGCCCCTCAAGCCCAAGGTGCTGCCCTATGTCAGAGCCCAGCGACCGGAAGGGGTGGCCATGCTCGATCTGCGGGAAGACGAGCGCAGCATAGTCGCCACCCTGCGTCAGGAGGATCTCGATGAGGGGCAGCGCCCCTTCTTCAACCTGACTCGGCGCTTCTGTTACTATTTCGCATTCTGAGTTATCCCCAGAAGCTGGGGATAACTCATTGGACAAACCTGAATAATTGCCAGACGCCCCTTAAAATCGTTCCCTATCGGGGCTGAATAAAAAACGCCCAGCTATAAAGCCGGGCGGAGCATGCCACCTCCGTGTGGCGTATCCTGCGGATACATTCATGCACCCACCAGCAATATCAATCTCGTGCCGATTACACAAATATCAATTTAACATGCTGATTTTATGTGGTTTTACTCAGCCGTTCTGGCACACTGCGCCGCGCCGCCCCACCACGACACCGGATGAAGCGAGATCGGGATCACAAAACGCCGTGAGGGCCTGATAGTCCTGTTTGGCTTTAAGGAACGTTTTTTATGCAGTTAGTCCTCTCCCTGCTCCAGCAGATGAGTGTCAGCCTGGTCATCGCCTACCTCTTCTCCAAGAGTCCCCTGCTGCGCCCCCTCGCCAACTACTCAGTCCGGCTGCCCCACAAGATCCTGATATACGTCATCTTCTCCTCCTTCTGCATCCTCGGCACCTATGTGGGGCTCGACATCGACGATGCCATCGCCAACACCCGCGCCGTCGGCGCCGTGCTGGGGGGCTTGCTGGGAGGGCCTCTGGTGGGTTTTCTGGTGGGGCTGACCGGCGGTCTGCATCGCTATACCCTGGGTGGCTTCACCGATCTCGCCTGCACCATCTCCACCACCTGCGAGGGCCTGCTGGGGGGCCTGGTGCACTGGCGGCTGATGCGGGCCAACCGGGTGGAGGATCTGTTCAAGCCGAGGATCGCCTTCTTCACCACCCTCTATGCCGAGATGCTGCAGATGATCATCATCCTCTTGGTCGCCACCCCGTTCGACAAGTCCCTGCTGCTGGTGCGCACCATCGCCACCCCCATGATCCTCGCCAACTCCTGCGGTGCGGCGCTGTTCATCAGCATGATCCGCGATCAGCAGCAGATGTACGAGAAGTTCTCCCGGGTCTTCTCCGCCAAGGCCCTCACCATCGCCAACCGCACCGTCGGCATCATGACCCAGGGCTTCACCGTCGAGGCGAGCCAGAAGATCGCCCACATAGTGCAGGAAGAGACGGGGGTCGGCGCCGTCGCCATCACGGACACCGACAAGATCCTCGCCTTCATCGGCATCGGCGAGGATCACCACAAGCCCGGTACCCCCATCACCTCCGCCATCACCCAGCAGGCCATCGCCCAGAACCGGGTGCTGTTTGCCGATGGCAACCGCCAGCCCTATCGCTGCACCATCTCCCCCTCCTGCCAACTCGGCTCAGTGCTGGTGATCCCGCTGCAGGGGGACAAGGGGGTGATCGGCACCATCAAGCTCTATGAGCCCAAGAAGCGGCTCTTCCTCAAGATCAACCACACCCTGGGAGAGGGGATCGCCAACCTGCTGTCACAGCAGCTGTTGAGCGGGCGGCTGGAGCAGCAGCAGCGGCTGCTGGTGCAATCCGAGCTCAAGTTGATCCAGGCTCAGATCAACCCCCACTTCCTGTTCAACACCCTCAACACCATCAGCGCCATCACACGGCGTGAGCCCGAGCGTGCGCGCCAGCTGCTGCTTCACCTCTCCCGCTTCTTTCGCAAAAACCTCAAACGCCAGGATGGGCTGGTCACCCTGCAGGAGGAGCTGGAGCACTGCCAATCCTACCTGGAGATAGAGCAGGCCCGCTTCGGGGAGCGCCTCAGCGTGCAAAACGAGATCCCGCCCCATCTGGGGGAGTTGAAGCTGCCGAGCTTCACCCTGCAGCCCCTCATCGAGAATGCCATCAAGCACGGCATCTGCTCCTTGCTGGAGCAGGGAAAAATCCGTCTCTTCGTGGAGGAACAGGAGGAGAAGGTCATCCTCTGTGTGGAGGACAACGCCGGCGCCTGGCAGGCCGGCGCCGGCGGAGATGGGCTTGGCATGAGCATCGTCGACCGCCGCCTCAAGAGCGCCTTCGGCGAGCGTTTCGGCATCCAGGTCGCGTGCGAGCCTGAGCAGTGGACCCGAGTCAGTTTCACCCTGCCCAAGACCCCCGAATGCCTTACCAAGGAGATGACATGATCCGCGTTATCCTCGTCGATGACGAACCCTATGCCCGTGCAGAGCTGGCGGAGCTGATCGCCCCCGAGGCCGACATCGAGATCCTGGGCATGGCGGCCAATGCCATCGAGGCGTTGCCCCTCATCCAGTCACTCAAGCCGGATGTGGTCTTCCTCGACATCCAGATGCCGAAGCTGAGCGGCATGGATCTGGTCGCCATGCTGGATCCCCTGCCCCGCATCGTCTTCGTCACCGCCTTCGATGACTACGCCATCCAGGCGTTCGAAGAGAACGCGTTCGACTACCTGCTCAAACCGGTGGAGCCTGCCCGCCTCGCCAAGACCCTGGGGCGGTTGCGGCAGGATCTCAGCCCCTTGCCGGTGACGGCGCTGGCCCCGACCATACGCCACATCCCGGGCTACCTGCACAACAGGGTCAGGCTGCTGCCCATCGAGCAGGTGGAGTACGCCTTCTCGGATCTCGGTGGCGTGCACGTGGCCTGCCAGGGGGAGCAGTTCCACACCCAGCTCACCCTGAAATCCCTGGAGGAGAAGACCCCGCTGCTGCGCTGCCACCGCCAGTATCTGGTGGCCCCCGCCGCCATCTTCGAGATCCGGCTGCTGGATAACCAGCTGGCGGAAATAGTCACCCCGAGTGGCGCCAGGGTGCCGGTCAGCCGCCGCTATCTCAAGGCGCTCAAGGACGAGCTGGGCCTGGAATAGGTGACTCTTTCGGCATCAGATAGAGAAGGGGACTGTGCGCAGGATCACATCCCATCGCCGCTCGCACCGCCATGGCGCCGCTCACGACCTTTACCTGCCGTTAACAGGAGACACCCCCTAGACTCGCCGCGCACACCAAAAAATAACAATGCTGGAGCGTAGCAATGATCTGGTTCTTCCTCTGTGTCGGCCTGCTGGTGGCAGGCTATTTCACCTACGGTAAATTCATCGAGCGGCTGTTTGGCCCCAAACCCGAGCTGGCGACCCCCGCCATCACCATGGCCGACGGCGTGGACTACGTGCCCATGTCGGACAAGAAGGTCTACCTGGTGCAACTGCTCAACATCGCCGGGGTCGGCCCCATCTTCGGCCCCATCCTGGGTGCCCTCTACGGCCCGGTCGCCATGCTCTGGATAGTGTTTGGCTGCATCTTCGCCGGCGCCGTCCACGACTACTTCTCCGGCATGCTGTCGGTGCGCGCCAAGGGCGCCTCGGTACCGACCGTGGTCGGTGAGCACCTGGGTACCGCCGCCAAGCACTTCATGAACCTGTTTGCCGTGGTGCTCTTGATGCTGGTGGGCGTGGTGTTCGTGCTGAGCCCGGCGGGTCTGCTGGCCAACCTCACCGCCACCGATCTGGTCTACTGGATAGCCGCGATCTTTGCCTACTATATTCTGGCTACCATAGTCCCCATCGATAAGATCATCGGCCGCTTCTACCCCATCTTCGGCGCCCTGCTGGTGTTTATGTCGGTCGGCCTCATCATCGGCCTCATGGTCTCCGGCAAGGGCTTCTACAACACCGGGATGGAGTTCTCCAACCTGCACCCCACCGAGCTGCCGCTCTGGCCGCTCTTGTTCATCACCATCGCCTGTGGTGCCGTCTCCGGCTTCCACGCCACCCAGTCCCCGCTGATGGCGCGCTGCATGCAAAACGAGAAGTCCGGCCGCTTCATCTTCTACGGCGCCATGATAGGTGAAGGCATCATAGCCCTCATCTGGTGCACCCTGGGTCTCTCCTTCTACGACAGCACCGAAGCGCTCAACGCCACCCTGGCGAATGGCGGCCCGGCGGCCGTGGTACACGAAGTCTCCACCAGTCTGCTCGGCACCGTCGGCGGCATCCTGGCCATCCTCGGCGTGGTGATCCTGCCCATCACCTCGGGTGACACCGCGTTTCGCAGCGCCCGCCTCATCATCGCCGACTTCCTGAGGTTGACCCAGAAGCCCATGGCGAAGCGCCTGCTCATCGCCATCCCGATGTTTGTGCTGGGTTTCATCATCTCCAAGGCGGAATTCGGGGTGATCTGGCGCTACTTCGGCTGGGCCAACCAGACCACGGCCGTCATCATGCTGTGGGCCGCCGCCGCCTACCTCATCAAGGAGGGCAAGCTGCACTGGGTCTGCACCATTCCCGCCATCTTCATGACCGCCGTGGTGATCACCTACCTAGCCAACGCCCCCATCGGCTTCGGGCTGGCGATGAACACCTCCACCATCATCGGGCTGGTGGCCACCGCCCTCATCACCCTGGCCTTCCTGGTCAAGTTCAGACCCTCCCGTCTGACCCAGGCCGAGGAGCGTGGATAACCCTTCCTCCTGAAAAACAAGAGGCCCGGCATCGCTGCCGGGCCTCTTCCATTTCTGTCCTCCTCTATCCCTGACTGTCCGAACCCGATCCGCCCCTTGGCGGCTGGGGCGGCGCCTCGGCGGGAGCCTGATACCAGTGCGCCTTCGCCACCAGCACCGCCTGCTCCGGCTGGGCGATGAAGTTGGGGGACATGATCTGCACCCCGAACTCGTTGAACACATCCTGGATATGGCCGTGCAGCTCGGTCTTGACCGGCGCCGGCAGCAGATCCCCCTTCATGCGCACCTGCAGCTCGTACTCCACATACCAGTCCTGCAGGTTGAGCTGACGCACCAGGGGCGGCTCATCCTGATTGATGAGCTGGCAGCGCCTGGCCGCCAGCTCCAGCATGGCGTGCACCTGACGCCAGGGGGTGTCGTAGCCTATGGTCACCTTGGTCAGCAGGGCCACCCCCTTGGCACCCGCCAGCCGGGTGAGGTTGGTGACCCGGCCACCGACCACCACCGCATTGGGCAGGGTCACCTCGTGCTCCTGACGGGTGACCAGCTTGGTGGAGAGGGCGTTGAGCTCGGTCACCATGCCCTCCACATCCCCTATCTGCACCAGATCCCCTGGCCGTAAGGCGCGGGAGTAGATGAGCACCAGACCGCTCATGGCATGGTTCATCACGCCGGCTGAGCCGAGCGTCACCATCAGGCCGAAGAAGACGCTGATCCCCTTGAACGCATCGGAGTCGGCCCCCGGCAGATAGGGGTAGGCCACCGCCAGGGCGAACAGCCAGATCACCACGGAGAGCAATCGCCGGGTCGCGCCTATGGTCTCCGCATGCAACCCCTGCAGCCTGAACTGCCCTCGTTCGATGCGATCGAACAGGATGGCCAGCATCCGGATGAAGAAGCGGGTGATGACGATGATGAGGAGTACGGTCACCAGCCCCGGCATGGCGGCGATGATCCCCTCCAGCATGTCGGCGCACAGGGCAAACAGGGAGTCTCCGAGGCGATCGCTCCAGGCCCGGGTCTGGGGGAAGAGCCCGAGCACATAGGTGAGCCAGCCGTAGGTGATCCCGAAGATCAGCAGCAAGACCAGCAGGCTCAGCAGCCTGGCCTCCACATTGCCCGCCACCTGGCGCCACTGGTGGGGGATCAGCCCCTTTTGCAGCAACAGCCGGTTGGCGAGCCATTTCTTGACGCGCCTGAGCCCCCTTTGCAGCAACCAGACCAGCGCAAAGAAGAGCAGGCTCACTAGCAGCGTCTTGCCGACGGCCTTGAGCAAATAGGGGGCCGAGTGCAGTTCGAGATACTTGATGCGCACCCCGTCGAGCCGGTTTTTGACGCGTTCGGCCGCCTGATCCAGGGTCAGCTCGTCGAATTCATCAAGATCCCCCGCCAGCAGCACCAGAATGCGCTTGCCGTTGGCCAGGAACTCCCGGCTGTCCTGGCCGTGTCGGGTGCCCTGCGCCACTGTCACCGGCGATATGAGGTCGCTGGGTGCCATCCGCTGGATCCGCTCATGGGCCAGCCGTACCCTGGCCGCCCCATCCAGGCTGCCATATTTTGCCGGCAGCATGACGATGGGCTCGTGGAGCAGGATCAGGGTCTGGGCCAACTCCTGCGCATTGGGCTCCATCCTGGGCTCGGCCGTCCAGCCAACGCGGGCTAACAACAGGCAGATCAGCAACAGACCAAGCCGCCATCCCTCACTACAGCGCCATTTGTTCATCAGGCTCACCTCTCCCTGGGCCCCCGCACGGGCATCCATTGCAGTTTGATTTTATCTAACCAAATCAATTTTGTGCGATAAATGAGCAACCGATGAACCATGGCTGTACCAGCACACCAACTCTCTGATTGCAGTCTTGCGCCGACGTAATATGCTGTCATCATGGCCGGATGCCTCGATTCGACAATCGGGGCATTTTTAGCGACTCAGATGGGAGAAATCGATGGTACTTGACTACATAGCCCTGGGCATTCTGGTGTTTGTCGTCTTGGTCATGTTCTACGGGATCATCGTCATTCACGATATTCCGTACGAAATAGCCAAGCATCGTAATCACCCCCACCAGGACGCCATACATGTGGCCGGCTGGGTGAGCCTGTTCACCCTGCACGTGCTCTGGCCATTCCTCTGGATCTGGGCCACCGTCTATCGCCCGGATCGGGGCTGGGGCTTCAGCCAGCGCCTGCAAAAAGACGAAGATGAGCTCAACGCGCTCAGACAAGAAGTAGCCGCCTTGCAAGCCCGCATGAACACGCTCGAACAGACTGACAAATAGGTAACTCTCCATGGACCTGCTACTGATCCTCACCTATACCGCCATCTGTATAGGCATTTTCAAGATCTTCAAGATCCCGCTCAACAAGTGGACCGTGCCGACCGCCGTGCTCGGTGGCGTCTTCATCATCGGGGCCCTCATCACCCTGATGAACTACAACCACCCCTATTCGGAGCTGGCACGCAACTACTACGTCTCCACCCCCATAGTGCCGCTGGTCAAGGGCCGCGTCAGCGAGGTGCCGGTCAAGGCCAACCAGCCGGTCAAGAAGGGGGACGTGCTGTTCCGTCTCGATGCGGTGCCCTTCCAGGAGCGCGTCGCCAGCCTGACCGCACGGCTCGCCTCCAACACTGATTTCCTGAAAGCCCTGGATGCCCGGCTGCGCTCCGCCAGTCTGGACCGGGATCGCGCCCTGGAGCTGGTGCGTCGCGGCATCGGCAAGCAGCGTGATCTGGACGTGACCCAGGCCAACGTGGACGATATCGTCGCCCAGATTGACCAGCAGAAGGCGTCGCTGGATGATCTCACCGCCCAGCTCAACATCGCCAAGTACGAGCTCGAGCAGACCGTGGTCTATGCCCCCACAGACGGTCACGTGGTGCAGTTGGCCCTGCGCCCTGGCATGATCGCCGCCCCCTTCATGTATCGCCCCGTGATGACCTTCATCAACGAGGACGCCAACTCCTACGTCGGCTGGTTCTGGCAGAACAGCATGCAGCGCCTGAAGGCGGGGGATGAGGCCGAAGTGGTGCTGGACGGCATCCCCGGCCGCATCTTCAAGGCCAGGGTGCAGTCGGTGATCCCCGCCATGGCACCGGGTAACATCCAGGCCCAGGCCGGTCTCATCGACCAGACCACGGCCCAGGTACCGGGTCGATTGCCCATCATCCTCGAGATCACCGACCCCGAGTGGGCCAAGTATCAGGTGATCGCGGGCTCCAGCGGCCAGGCCGCCATCTACACCGAGCATGTCCACCACGTGGCCATCATGCGCAAGATCCTGATGCGTATGGGTAGCTGGCTCAACTACCTGTTCCCCTTCCACTAAGACAGATTGTTGTGACAACGGGCCGGCATCTGCCGGCCCGTTTTATTTGCACAGAAAACTGCCCTCGATTTCCTACCTCTCCGGCCACTGCCTCCCCTCACGCTGCATTTTGATGGCAAGATCCCTATAATGGCGCCACCTTGCACCAGTTCGCCGCCTCATGTTCGTTCTCAGACCCTATCAGACCGACGCCGTCAACGCCGTCATCCAGCACTTTCGCCGCCACCCGGATCCCGCCGTGGTGGTGCTGCCCACCGGGGCCGGCAAGAGCCTGGTCATCGCCGAGCTGGCGCGCAAGGCCCGTGGCCGGGTGCTGGTGCTGGCCCACGTCAAGGAGCTGGTGGAGCAGAACCACGCCAAGTACGAAGCCTGGGGGCTCAAGGCCGATATCTTCGCCGCCGGGCTGGATCGCAAGGAGGCCAGGGCGCAGGTGGTGTTCGGCTCGGTGCAATCCGTGGCCCGCAACCTGGCGGCGTTCGATGGCGCCTTCTCCCTGCTCATCATCGACGAGTGTCATCGCGTCTCCCTTGAAGATGACAGCCAGTACCATCAGGTGATCGCCCATCTCAAGGCCGGCAATCCGGCCCTCAAGATCCTCGGCCTCACCGCCACCCCCTACCGGCTGGGCTTGGGCTGGATCTACCGGCGCCACTATCACGGCATGGTCAAGAGCCACGGGGAGCGACTGTTCGGGGATTGCGTGTTCGAGTTGCCCCTTCGCTTCATGGTCAAGAATGGCTACCTGACGCCACCGCGTCTGGTCGATGCCCCCATAGTCCACTACGACTTCAGCCGGCTCGTCCCCCGCGAGAACGGCCTGTTCAGCGAGGCGGACCTCAACGGCGAACTCAGGCGCCAGCAGCGGGTCACCCCCCACATCATCGGCCAGGTGATGGACTATGCGGCCAAGCGGCAGGGGGTGATGATCTTCGCCGCCACCGTGGAGCACGCCCGGGAGATCCACGGCCTGCTCCAGAGCAAGGGGGAACAGGCCGCCCTTATCACGGGGGAGACCCCGGGGCCGGAGCGCGACGCCCTGATCCAGGCGTTCAAGGGACGGGAGCTCAAGTTCCTGGTCAACGTGGCGGTACTCACCACGGGCTTCGATGCCCCCCACGTGGATCTCATCGTGATGCTGAGGCCCACCGAGTCGGTGTCGCTCTACCAGCAGATCGTCGGCCGGGGCCTGCGCCTCTCCCCCGGCAAGGAGGATTGCCTGGTGCTCGACTACGCCGGCAACAACTTCAACCTGTTCGCCCCCGAGGTGGGCGAGCCTCGCCCCCACGCCGGCACGGAGCCGGTGCAGGTGCCCTGCCCCGCCTGCGGTTTTGCCAACATCTTCTGGGGCAAGACGGACGAGGATGGCAAGGTGATCGAACACTACGGCCGCCGCTGTCAGGGGCTGTTCGAGGATGACGAGGGGAACCGGGAGGAGTGCGATTACCGTTTTCGCGCCAAGAGCTGTCCCGCCTGCGGCGCCGAGAACGACATCGCCGCCCGTCGTTGCCAGTCCTGCGATCAGCTGCTGGTGGATCCGGACGACAAGCTGAAAGAGGCCCTCAATCTCAAGGACTGCATGGTGATCCGCTGCGCCGGCCTGAGCCTCGTCAGCGGCCGCGGCAAACAGGGGGAGCGGCTGGAGGTGACCTACCACGACGAGGACGGCCTGACCCTGGTGGAATACTTCGGCTTTCACTCGAGCGGTGCACGGCGCTTGTTTCAACAGCGCTTTGTGCGTCATCATTGGCCCGCCCCGGGCCTTGAGCCCGAATTCACCACCCTGGAGAGCGTGCTGGTCGCCGAGAGCCGGTTCCGCCACCCGGACTTCGTCATCGCCCGCAAATCCGGGCGCTTCTGGCAGGTGAAGGAGAAAATTTTTGACTATCAGGGCCGCTATCGCACCGCCGATACCCTCGGCTGATGGCACCCTGGCAGGTGAAATACCGGTTTTGATTATCGGGGATGGCGCGAGATGCCTGGCCCCTTTCGTTCAGTTTGAGGATCTTATGCGGCTGTTGATTGGTTTTTATGCTCTGTTCGCCACGCTCTTTGCGGCGCTCTTTTCCCTCCAGGCCCATGCCTCCCCGCTGACCCCCCCCAAGGGAGGCCAGTACGCCGTCATCGTCCAGGGCAACAACGGGGTGGAATTTGCGAGCCACGCCGACGACATGATAGCTCCCGCCTCCACCATGAAGGTGCTCACCGCCCTGGCCGCCCGCCTCGAGCTAGGCGCCGATTTCCGCTTCGCCACCGACATCCAGGCCCAGGCCGGTGCCAAGCAAGGGGATGCCATCAACGGTGATATCTGGATCAACTTCGTCGGCGACCCCACTCTGTCGCGCATGGATCTGGTCGCCCTGTTCAAGCAGCTCGGCGTGACCCGCATCAAGGGCAACGTCTACGTCAACACCGGCGCCTACAACGGCTACGAGCGCGGCAATGGCTGGTCATGGGGGGATCAGACCCTCTGCTTCGCGGCCCCGGTCTCCTCTGTCATCATCGACAAGAACTGCGCCTACGGCACCGTCACCGCCACCCAGATTGGCAAACCCGCTGTGGGCAACGTCGCCACCGGCGTGCCCATCGGCATAGGTGCCGACAACGTGGAGGTGATGAGCTATGGGGACATGGCGCGCCAGTTCTGCGCCCTGGAAGTAGACATGGCCAAGGGCAACTTCTATGAGCTCAAGGGCTGCATCACCCCGAACAAGGAGCCGCAAGGCTTGCGCTTTGCCATCCACGACGTGGAAGCCTGGGGCTGGGACAACATCCGCTGGGCCATGAACCGCGCCAGCATCAGCCACGACGGCCTGCTGCGAGTCACCCATCAGGCCCCGGTGGGTGCACAGACCCTGGCCACCCACTACTCCGTCTCCCTGCCGGTCATGCTCTCCAAGATGCTGAAGAAATCGGACAACCTCTACGCCGATACCTTCCTCAAAACCGTCGGCCGTCACTACTACAACAAGCCGGGCAGCTATCGCAGCGGCACCATGGCGGTGCGCGCCATCCTGACCAAGAACGGCATCGATCTGGGTAACGCCACCCTGGCAGACGGCTCCGGCCTCTCCGCCCACAACCTCATCAGCGCCCGCCAGATGCTGTCGGTACTGAACTTCATCCAGAAGAACGACGCCCAGCTCGACTTCATCAAGCTGCTGCCAAGCTCCCAGGTGGACGGTACCCTGGCCTGGCGCCGCAGCGTCACCGCCCCCATGATGAAGAACAAGGTGCACGCCAAGACCGGCACCATCACGGGCACCTCCAACCTGGCGGGCTTCATCGATACCGCAGGCGGTCAACGCAAGGCTTTCGTGGTGTTCCAGCGCGGCCTCTCCCAGGATCCGGCCACCCACGAGCGCTACCGCGCCAGCAAGGCCCCCTGGCCCTGGACAGTGTTCGAGAAAGGCATTCTGGAGAGCATCTACCAGCAGCAGCCCATCCAGATCGCCGAGCAATAAACAGCCTTGAGCAGAGGAGTCGCCTTGCCCGCAAGGCGGCTCCATGCCACGAACGGTGTTCGAGAAAGGCATTCTGGAGAGCATCTACCAGCAGCAGCCCATTCAGATTGCCGAGCAATAAACAGTCTTTAGCAGGGCTGATCCATCGAATATGGCGAATGGCCGTATCGGCCATTTCCACTTTGACTGGCCATGAGGCGGGACTATGCTGTGGCCAGTTTCACCTCAAGGGCCTCACTTAACGGAGAGAAAAGATGTTTGTAGAAATTTTTGGTCGCCCCGGTTGCCCCTATTGTGTCCGTGCCAAGCAGATCGCCGAGCAACTGACCGAGGATCGCGATGACTTCGAGTTCCGCTACGTGGACATCAACGCCGAAGGGCTCACCAAGGACGATCTGGCCGCCAAGGCGGGCAAGCCGGTCACCACTGTGCCGCAGATCTTCCTGGACGAGCAGCACATCGGCGGCTGCACCGACTTCGAAGCCTATGCCAGAGCCAATCTGGGGCTCTGATCCGAACGGTTGCACAGCAAAAAGGCGCCTGATGGCGCCTTTTTTACGGGTCGATGCGTGGGCTCACGGCAGCGGCGTAAAGCGGCTCACCACCTGTCCCTGGTGCTCTATCCACTCCATGAACATGGCGACGGGTCTGGCATAGACGGCGCCATCCTGCTCGGATTGATAGATGACCAGCTGCTCCTGGGTCTCGGTATGAAGGGCCAGGGTGAGCACCCGATAGAGGCCCCCCTTGAAGTGACGATAACGGCCGGGTGCCGGTGCTTGCATGACAACGCCTCTATGATGGATGAGAGTACCCCGTTCAGGGGGGCGGCGGGACGCCGGGCGCCCTTTTTCAGACCAGCCAATCGTGCCAGATGGGCCGCTTATTTCAATACACCGCAGTGGCTTTCTGGGGTCATTCCCAATCTTTCACTACCTGGTGCGTAAACGGGCAAAACATCCTGCTGAATTTAACGAGTTGGCAACACTGTTTCTGGGCCAAATATCAGGGATTTATTCCATAAATTAGATTGTTCTAGCATTCAATTCTGTGAAGAATAGGGGTAGAAATATTTGATACTAAAAAACGCTTTCTGCCAACGCGCCCCCAGGGGAAGGAATCACGCTCACCATGTTCACTATCGACAAGTCGCACAAGCTCGACGATGTCTGCTATGACATTCGCGGCCCGGTGCATAAAGAAGCTCGCCGTCTCGAAGACGAAGGCCACCGCATTCTCAAGCTCAATATCGGCAACCTGGCCTCCTTCGGTTTCGAAGCGCCGGAGGAGCTCATCAAGGATGTGATCCTCAACATGCCCCACAGCCAGGGCTACTGCGACTCCAAGGGGCTTTTCTCCGCCCGCAAGGCGGTGATGCAGTACTACCAGCAGAAGGGGATGCGCAAGGTCGATATCGACGACATCTACATCGGCAACGGCGCGAGCGAGCTCATCGTGATGGCCATGCAGGCGCTGCTCAACAACGGCGACGAGATGCTGGTACCCTCCCCCGACTACCCGCTCTGGACCGCGGCGGTGACCCTCTCCGGCGGCCATGCGGTGCACTATCGCTGCGACGAAGGGGCCGACTGGTATCCGGATCTGGACGACATCCGCGCCCGCATCACCCCGCGCACCCGTGGCCTGGTGCTGATCAACCCGAACAACCCGACCGGCGCCGTCTACGGCAGCGAGTTCCTGCTGGAGCTTATCGAGATCGCCCGCCAGCACAACCTCATCATCTTCGCCGACGAGATCTACGACAAGATCCTCTACGACGACATCGCCCACACCAGCGTCTGCACCCTGTGTGACGATGTGATGGTGGTGACCTTCAACGGCCTCTCCAAGGCGTACCGCGCCTGCGGCTTCCGCCAGGGCTGGATGGTCATCACAGGGCCCAAGGGGCGCGCCCGTGGCTACATCGAGGGGCTGGAGATGCTGGCTTCCATGCGACTGTGCTCCAACGTGCCCATGCAGCACGCCATCCAGGCGGCTCTCGGCGGCTATCAAAGCATCAACGAGCTTATCCTGCCGGGCGGCCGGTTGCGCCGTCAGCGGGACAAGGCCTGGGAGCTCTTGAACGAGATCCCCGGGGTCTCCTGCGTCAAGCCCAAGGGGGCGCTCTACATGTTCCCGCGCCTGGATCCCAAGGTGTATGACATCCGCGACGATCAGAAGATGGTGTTCGACCTGCTGCAGCAAGAGAAATTGCTGCTGGTACAGGGGACCGGCTTCAACTGGCCCGCACCGGATCACTTCCGGCTGGTGTTCCTGCCCCGGGAAGAGGAGCTGGAAGAGGCCATCGGCCGCTTCGCCCGCTTCCTCAAGGGCTACAAGCAGTAAGCACGGCTCATGAAAAAGGCTCCCGCGGGAGCCTTTTTGTTGCCTCTCTTTCGGGCGCCATCAGCCGTGCAGCAGGGCCCCGGCCACCAGCACTCCCATGGTGATGAGGGCCACCCCGACGATGAATGGCAAGACCCAGCGCACGAAGCGATCGTAGGGGATCTTGGCGAGCGCCAGCCCGGCCACCAGGTGCGCGGCGGTGGGCGCGAACAGGTTGATCCAGCCGGAGGCGGACTGATAGGCGGTGATCACCAGATCCCGTGAGATGCCGGAGAAGTCCGCGAGCGGCCCCATCAGCGGCATGGAGACGGTCGCCAGCCCCGAGGTGGAGGGAATAAAGAAGCTCAGGATGATGTGCACCAGATAGGCCATCAGGATGAACACAGACGACGACAGGCCGGTCACCAGCCCCTCCGCCCAGTGCAATATGGTGTCGATGATGACCCCCTGCTCCATCACCACATAGATGCCGCGGGCCACCGCCACCACCAGCGCCACCCCGATGAGATCCCGGGCCCCGTTCAGGAAGGTGGCCACGTAGTTGGATTCCGGCATCCGGTTGATGAGGGCGATGAGGATGGAGGCGCTGAAGAACAGGGTGGAGAGCTCATCGAACCACCAGCCCAGGGTCGGCAACAGGTCGATCCCCAGATCCGACCAGGGTACCACCGCATAGATCATCAGCAGGAAAGTGGCGAAGAAGACCGCCATGGTGAGCTTCTGCTTGCCGCTGAAGACCCCGTCCCCGCTCTTCATCTGGGCAAACTCGTCATCGTACTGGATATCGGCGAGCACTGAGCTGCTCCTGTCCTGCTGCACCCGCCTGGCGTAGCGCATCACGAACCAAGAGGCGAAGATCACCAGCAGCAGCCACTGAACGACGCGAAGGCCTATCCCATCGCCGATGGGGATGCCGGCAAAGCCGGAGGCGATGCCGGTGGCAAAGGGGTTGACGGTGGAGGCCAGCACCCCGACGCCGGAGCCGAGCAGGATGATCCCCGCCGCCACCATGCGATCGAAGCCTGCCGCCATCATCACCGGCACGATGAGCGCCCAGAAGGCCACCGTCTCCTCCGCCATGCCGAAGGTGGAGCCGCCGAGGGCGAACAGGGCGATCAGCACTGGGATGAGCAGCCGCTCCCGACCGGCGAAGGCACGCACGATTGCGCCCACCCCCGCATCCAGGGCCCCGCTCTGCATGGTCACCGCCAGGAAGCCGCCGATGATGAGCACGAACAGCGCCACATCGGCCGCCTTGTGAAAGCCCTGGATGGGGGCCTTGAGCACCTCGAACACCCCCTGAGGGTGAGCGGGCAGCTCGGTGTAGCTGCCGGGCACCGGCAGCAGGCGCTCGCCGCCGCTGTAATCCGCCACGGCAGCGGCCGCCACGGGCTGCTTGCTGTCGGCGGTGACGTAGTTGTACTTGCCCGCCGGCAGCACCCAGGTGAGGGCCGCCATCAGGGCGATGATGATGAAGAGCAGGGTATAAACGGTGGGGAGCTGGCGCTTCTTTCGCGCCGCTTGGGGGCTGGTCATAGTTTCCCTTCCTCGGCAGAGCCGTCACGTGATCCGATCAGCGCAAGACTAGCGGGTTTGATGAGTCAAAAAGGTGATCGAGAATAATAAAACTCGGTGAAGCCCGATGATTTCCCACAAAAAAAGGGCCCCGCAGGGCCCCCTCTTCATCGCGGTCAGGCTCAGAGCTCGACCACGTCGAAACGCACGTCCGGGTTCACGTCGGCGTCGTAATCCACCTCGTCCAGACCGAAACCGAACAGGCGCAGGAACTCCTGCTTGTAGCCGGTGTAATCGGTGAGCTCGGACAGGTTCTCGGTGGTGATGGACGGCCAGAGATCGCGGCAGGTCTGCTGCACGTCGTCACGCAGCTCCCAATCATCCATGCGGATGCGGGCCTGCTCGTCCAGCGCCAGATCGGCGCCGTACAGACGGGTGCGCATCATGCGATAGATCTGCTCCATGCAGCCCTCGTGGATGCCCTTCTCCTTCATGATCTTGAAGGCCATGGAGATGTAGAGCGGCATCACAGGGATGGCGCTGGAGGCCTGGGTCACCACGGATTTCAGCACGGCCACGTGGGCGGTGCCGCCCTTGGTGGCCAGATCACCGCGGATGGCGCTGGCGGCGCGGTCCAGGTCTTCCTTGGCGCGGCCCAGGGTGCCATGCCAGTAGATGGGCCAAGTCAGATCGGTGCCGATGTAGGAGTAGGCCACGGACTTGGCGCCGTCTGCCAGCACGCCCGCATCGCGCAGGGCCGCCATCCACAGCTCCCAATCCTGACCGCCCATGACGGTGATGGTGTTCGCGATCTCTTCCTCATTCGCCGGCTCGACGGTGGCGGTGATGATCTGATCCTTGTTGGTGTCGATGGCGGTGGTGGTGTAGGTCTCGCCGATGGGCTTCAAGGCAGAGCGCACCACTTCGCCGGTATCCGGCAGCTTGCGTACCGGGGAAGCCAGGGAGTAGACCACCAGATCGATTTGACCGAGATCCTGCTTGATGAGATCGATCACGGTGTCGCGGCATTCGTTGGAGAAGGCATCACCGTTGACACTCTTGGCGTAGAGGCCAGCTTCCTTGGCGGCCTTGTCAAAGGCGGCGGAGTTGTACCAGCCGGCGGTGGCGGGCTTGGTCTCGGTGCCCGCTTTTTCGAAGAAGACGCCAATGGTGGCGGCGCCGGAGCCAAAGGCGGTGGCGATGCGGGAAGCCAGGCCATAACCGGTGGAAGCGCCGATCACCAGTACCTTCTTGGGACCATTCTCGATGGTGCCCTGTGCCTGGGTGTAGGCGATCTGGCGACGGACATTGGCCTCGCAGCCAACCGGGTGGGTGGTGGTGCAGATAAAGCCACGAACCTTGGGTTTGATGATCATGTGTTGTCTCTTATCCGTTTGATGGATGAAATCGGGGCATAAGATACCTCATCTTGCCGCGATTAGGTGCTCTGATGTGTTGAACCCGCGCAAAATAGACGAATGGCCTGCAGCCCGCCGCAAGAAATGAAGAGCCCTTCGGGATAAGACGATGGGCAAACGGGACCGGGATTTTCGATGGCGCCGCCGGTGGAATGCTTGCTCCCCCAGCCATATCGGGATCGCGTAACCAGACAAGGGCCGACATAGCGCCATGCTGGAGGCCCAGCACCATCGCCAGTGGCCCCCCTGGCATGGTGCTATGTGGGTTCGAGAGAGGGAGGTGATGCGCTATTTGATGCGTCTGCCGCTCTCGTCGACGACCCGCTCACCATCCTCCTTGGTGAAGGCCCCTTGCTGCGGGGTCGGCAGGATATCCAGCACCACCTCCGAGGGCCGGCAGAGCCGGGTACCGAGCGGGCTCACGACGATGGGGCGGTTGATGAGGATGGGATGGGCCAGCATGGCCTCGATCAACTCGTCATCGCTACGCACCTCGGCCAGGCCCAGCGTCTCATAGGGCGGCACGTTCTTGCGCAGCAGCTCGCGCACCGGCATGCCCATGGCCGCGATCAAGGCCAGCAGTTCGCTCCGTGACGGCGGAGTCTCCAGATAGTGAATGACATTGGGCTCGATACCCGCATTGCGGATCAGCGCCAGGGTATTGCGGGAGGTGCCGCACTCCGGGTTGTGATAGATGGTGATCGCACTCATGGCGGTTCTCTCGTGATTCAAGTGGATAAAACGGGTTATGAGCGGATGCCGGCTTCATACCAGGGCTTGCTGGCGTTGGCGATGCGCACCACCAGCAGCATGACGGGCACCTCGATCAGTACCCCGACGACGGTGGCCAGCGCAGCGCCGGAGTGGAAGCCAAACAGGCTGATGGCGGCCGCCACCGCCAACTCGAAGAAGTTAGAGGCTCCGATCAGCGCGGAGGGACAGGCGACCGAGTGCTTCTCCCCCACCCTGCGGTTCAACCAGTAGGCCAGCCCCGAGTTGAACAACACCTGGATCAGGATAGGCACCGCCAGCAAGGCGATCACCAGCGGCTGCTCTATGATGGCATTGCCCTGGAAGGCGAACAGCAGCACCAGGGTGAGCAGCAGGGCGGCCACCGACCAGGGCTGAATGCGCGCCATGGCGTTATCGAAGCTAGCCTGACCCTTGCGCAGCAAGACGCTTCGCAGCACCTGGGCGAGAATGACCGGGATGACGATATAGAGCACCACTGAGGTGAGCAGGGTATCCCAGGGCACCACTATGCTGGAAACCCCGAGCAACAGCGCCACCAGCGGAGCAAAGGCAAACACCATGATGAGGTCGTTCACCGCCACCTGGGAGAGGGTGAAGTAGGGATCACCGTGGGTGAGGCGGCTCCAGACAAATACCATGGCGGTGCAGGGGGCGGCGGCCAGCAGGATCAGACCCGCCACATAGCTGTCGAGTTGATCGGCCGGCAGCCAGTCGGCAAACAGGCCCCGGATAAACAACCAGCCGAGGAAGGCCATGGAGAAGGGCTTGACCAGCCAGTTGATGAAGAGGGTGACCCCTATCCCCTTCATATGCCCCTTCACCTGATGGAGGGCGCCGAAGTCGATCTTGAGCAACATGGGGATGATCATCACCCAGATGAGCAGCCCCACCGGCAGGTTGACCCTGGCCACCTCCATGGCACCTATGGCCTTGAAGAGTTCCGGCAGCCCCTGGCCGAGCCCTATGCCCACCAGGATACAGAGCGCCACCCAGGCGGTCAGGTAACGCTCGAAAAAACCGATGGCCAGCGCGGCCTTCTCATCACATACAGCAGACATTTGAACTCCGGTAAGAACACGCTTGGTGAATGGGTTAGGCCTTGGCGCAGCAGGATTGCTCGAGCTGGGTAGAGGGATCGATGCAGCCGATGCCGCAGGCCTCAGGGTGGCCGGCACAGCACTCCTCGGTGAGATAACCGATCAGCTCGACCATCAGGGAAATGTTCGCGCGATAACGCAAGAAGCGACCTTCCTGCGTGACCGACAGCAGTCCGGCATGCAGCATCGCCTTGAGGTGAAACGAGAGAGTATTGGCGGCGAGCCCCAGGCTGCTGGCCAGTTCCCCGGCCACCATGCCATCGGGCCCGGCCTTGACCAGCAGGCGCCAGGCATCCAGCCGGACGCCTGATGAGAGGGATTCGAATACCTTGGTTGCGGCGTCTCTGTTCATGATCTGTCTCCTGGAACAATCATTTCAACTATACAAGAACAGTTGAAATAATGCCACACCCGCCAGCCCGATGGCCGGTGATCACTGGCGAGCCGATCCACCCGGTGGATCTCCGCGTGGCCCTTCGCAGAGGCCGAGGGGATGGTCATCTGAAACCTGAATGATTCAACACCACCCTTTTGCACCGGAATGAGGGCGATTTGGGGTGGGATGAGCCGGGGAAACGACTATTGTTTCAAGTATCCGGTGATGCTGGCGCACAGTCTGCCCAGCCCCTGCCCGAGCGCAGGGTAAAGGTCCAAGGAGGGATCCATGTCACGCACTCTGGTCATCTGTTTCGTCAGCCTGCTCGCCCCGCCACTGGCCCAGGCCGCCGTTTACCAGTGTACCGTCAACGGCAACGTCACCTTCAGCGACATCCCCTGCGCCGGGAATGCCAAGCCCATGGACCTGCGCATCTACACTCCGCCCGCCGAGGCGGTGACCCAGGCCAGCAAGCAGACAGAGGCGATTGAAAAGGATCTCGCCGCCAGCCAGAAGCAGCGCCAGCTGGCCGCCCTTCGCGCGGAGGCCGAGGCCAAGACCCTGAAGATGAACAGCGAGATCACCCGCTACAACGAGCAGTTGACGGGCACCACAGGATCCCAGGCCGATGGGGCCGGCGAGAGACGCTCGGCCGCCGAGATCCAGGCCATGACCCGCCGCCACAAGAGCGAGATGGAGGCCCTTAACCAGCAGATAAAGACCCTGCAGCAACAGAAGTAGCACGACCCGCCGGGTCGGCCTTCGGGACTGAGAATACGAAACTAAAGAGGGGGAGCCAAGGCTCCCCCAATCCCTCCCCCTTCCTCCCAACACGGTGTCTCGAAAGAGGCTTCTGTCACCCCGGCCGGCAGCGCCAGCCCCCCGGCAAGCGAGCGAAGAGGCCGAACCGCCATTTGGGCAATGGTGAGGTGCCCACCATAGTGTTATCCATGGACCAGACAGAAGATGGCGCGGACCGGCCAAAAACGAGTTCATTTGAATACAGATGGGTGAAATTGCAGGATATAAACGAATTAATCCCAAATTAAACGGCGAAATACACAAAAGTTTCATTCACGGCATGTTCAGTTTTATCGGAGATTGCCGCTATTGTTAACAAGCTCAAATAACCGTTATGACCCATTCAAGGATCTCATGGAGGAGTTCCCTATGTTCTGGAATCGCAAGGCAAACCAAGAAGCGAGTGAACAGGTGGCGAAGATGGCGGAGTTGAGCGCCTTCGAGCATGCCATCCAGTCCCAGGTACCCTATATCCAGTTCACCCCGGCAGGCATAGTCACCTTCGTCAACGAGCTGTTCCTGCAGATAGTGGGGTTCAGCCGCGAGGAGGTGATCGGCAAGCATCACAGCACCCTCTGCTTCCCCGAGGACGTCAAGCGCCCCGAGTATGAGAAGCTGTGGCAGGATCTGCGGGGCGGCGCGTTTCGCAGCGGCCGCTTCATCCGCCAGGCCAAATCGGGCAAGGCGGTGTGGCTGGAGGCGACCTACTTCCCCATCGTCGCCGAGGGGCGGGTCGTCCGGGTGGCCAAGGTGGCCTCCGACGTGACCCAGCAGCAGTCGTCCCTCGAACGCACCCAGGCCCTGCTGGCGGCGCTGGACAAGTCCCTCGCCGTCATCGACTTCCAGCCGGATGGCACCGTCATCACAGCCAACCAGAACTTCCTGCGCTGCTTCGGCTATAGGCTGGAGGAGGTAGTCGGCCAGCATCATCGCCTCTTCTGCGATCCCGAGTTTTATCAGAAGAACCCCAACTTCTGGCGGGATCTCGGCTCGGGAGACATCAAGTCCGGCCTCTTCATGCGCCTCGGTCATCGCGGCGAGAAGATCTGGCTGGAGGCGACCTACAACCCCATCTTCAACCACGAAGGCAAGGTGGTCAAAATCATCAAGCTGGCGAGCGACATCACCGAGCGGGTCGAGAAGTCCATCTCCACCCGGGAGGCGGCCCAGAAGGCCTGCACCATCGCCAGCGAGACGGTGGCCAGCGCGGCTCGTGGGCGCGAGGTGATCGACAAGGTGCTGGAGACCTCCCGCCACATCAACACCTCGGTGGGGGAAGTCAGCCAGCAGATAGAGCAGCTCAACCAGCAATCTCGCAGCATAGAGTCCATCATCTCCACCATCAGCGGCATCGCGGATCAGACCAACCTGCTGGCCCTCAATGCCGCCATCGAGGCGGCCCGGGCCGGCGAACAGGGGCGCGGCTTCGCGGTGGTGGCGGACGAGGTGCGGCAACTGGCGGCGCGCACCTCCAGCTCCACCAGCGAGATCGTCTCCGTCATCAAGCATAACTCGGACATCACCTCCCGCATCACCGCGACCGTCTCCATCGTCTCGGACAAGGCGGTGGCGGGGCAGGATCAGGCCAACATCATCTCCGGGGTCATCAAGGAGATCATCGAGGACGCCAACTCGGTCTCGGACACCGTCAAGAGCCTCTCCATCTAGGGCGCCAACCCATCAAACAACACGGGGCCCCTGGCCCCGTGTTGTTTTGTCCAATGCCTCGGGTCAATCCTCCCCCGAGAGATAGTGCCTGGCCTCCTCGTCGGCCTGCAGCAGGGCCGCGTCCCACAGCTCGGCGATGCAGAGCCCCTCCTCCCCCACGGCCTCCTCCTCCAGCGCCTCCAGCGCTCTGGCGTCGGTCAGGGTGAAGGGGTGGTGGCCGAGCAGCGCCTGCGCCTTGGCCAATAACCTCATCTCGCTCATAAGCCCGCTCCTCGACAGTGTCTGCCCAGACTGTAGTCCATACAGGGGCGTTCAAGGACCTGCGGTGGCAACCGGCTCCCGGGGGCGCCTCGCCGGCAGCTGGCCCACGGCGATGCCGGTCAGCACGGCGGTGCAGGCAACCCATTGCAGGGAGCTTAGGGTTTCCCCTAGCAGCAGGTAGGCGAGCAGCAGGGTGAATACCGGAATGAGATTCACATAGGCCGCCGCCAGGGTCACCCGTACCTGGGTCACCGACCAGTTGTAGAGCAGGTAAGCCCCTAGGGTCACGAAGGCGCCGAGGAAGACGATGACCGCCATGTCCTGCCAGGCCCAGGTTGCGGGCCAGGGGGAGGAGAAGGCGAAGGGGGCGAAGAAGAGGGTGCCGACGAAGGCCTGCAGCGCGGTGAGCGTCATCACCCCGTAACGGCTGGAGAGCTTCTTGAACACCACGGAATAAGTGGCGGCGCAGAGCATGGCGCCCATCTCCAGGCTGTTGCCAAGCAGGGCATTGGGCGCGAACTCATCCGCCCCCTCCCCCAGCCCCAGCAGGGCGATGCCGAAGATGGCGATGCCAAAGCCCAGCAGCTGACGCCGGCTCACCCGCTCCTTGAGCAGTACGAAGGCCACCAGGGCCACCATCAGGGGCAGGAGGGCGCACACCATGCCCGCCTGACCGGCGCTGGTGTAGCGCAGGGCGTTTACCTCCAGCAGGAAGTAGAGGCAGGGTTCGAGCGCCCCCATCAGGGCCAGCCAGCGCCAGTCCCCCTTCCGATAGTGAAAGTTGCCGAGCTGGCGGTAACAGAGCAGCCAGCAACAGGCGGCCACCAGCATCCGCATGAACAGCACCTGGCCGAAGGACCAGACCTCCAGCACGTGCTTGAGGGCGATAAAGGAGCTGGACCAGAGCAACATCGCCAGGGTCAGGGTAAAAATCGGTAAAGGGCGCACCACTTCCTCCATGAATATTGGCCATTCGAATAATAACCATGCCGCCTTGCGGTTGTTTAAAGGCACCTAAAATCAGATAATACGGCCGCCTTCATACCGGATACCCCATCGTCAATGACTGAGTACCTGCTTTTACTGGTCGGCACCGTGCTGATCAACAACTTCGTGCTGGTGAAGTTTCTCGGCCTCTGCCCCTTCATGGGGGTCTCTGGCAAGCTGGAAACCGCCATCGGCATGGGACTGGCCACCACCTTCGTGATGACGCTGGCCAGCGCCTGCTCCTATCTGATGGAGCACTATATCCTTATCCCGCTGAATATCGCCTATCTGCGCACCCTGGGCTTCATCCTGGTGATCGCCGTGGTGGTGCAGTTCACCGAGATGGTGATCCGCAAGAGCAGCCCGACCCTCTATCGCCTGCTCGGCATCTTCCTGCCCCTCATTACCACCAACTGCGCCGTGCTCGGCGTGGCCCTGCTCAGCATCAACGAGCACCACAACTTCATGCAGAGCATCATTTACGGCTTCGGGGCCGCCTGCGGTTTCTCCCTGGTGTTGATCCTGTTCGCCGCCATGCGTGAGCGCCTGGTCGCCGCCGACGTGCCGGCCCCATTTCGCGGCGTCTCCATCGCCATGGTCACCGCAGGCCTGATGTCGCTTGCCTTCATGGGCTTTACCGGCCTCATCAAGATATAGCGCTATGACTCATATACTCTTTGCCATTCTGGTGCTGGCCCTGCTGGCCCTGGCCTTCGGCATCATCCTGGGCTTCGCCGCCGTCAAGTTTCATGTGGAAGCCGATCCCATCGTCGATCAGCTCGACGCCCTGCTGCCCCAGACCCAGTGCGGCCAGTGCGGCTATCCGGGCTGCAAACCCTATGCAGAGGCGCTGGCGAACGGCGATCAAATCAACAAATGTGTGCCCGGTGGCGATGCCACCATGCGTAAGATTGCCGACCTCATGGGGGTCGAACCCCTGCCCCTTGGGGGGGGGGACGAGGCCGCCGTGCCCGTCAAGAAGGTCGCCTTCATCCACGAGGACATGTGCATTGGTTGCACCAAGTGCATCCAGGCCTGCCCGGTCGACGCCATCCTGGGTGCGACCAAGGCGATGCACACCGTCATCGCCAACGAGTGCACGGGTTGCGATCTCTGCGTCGACCCCTGCCCGACCGACTGTATCGAAATGATCCCGGTTCCGACCACGGTCGATAACTGGAAATGGGATCTGGCCAAGGTCACCATTCCGGTCAAGATAGTGGAGTAACCATGCATTCCTTGCTCGAACGTATCAAAGCCGGCTCCCTCTGGGATTTTCACGGCGGCATCCATCCTCCCGAGAACAAGCACCAGTCCAGCCTGACCCCTGTGGTGCAGGCGGGCCTGCCCCCCCAGCTCATCATACCGGTGCGCCAGCACGCGGGCCCCGCCGGCGATCTGCTGGTCCAGGTGGGTGACAGGGTCAAGAAGGGCCAGCCCCTGACCCGCTATGACAAGGGCCGCATCGTGCCGGTGCACGCCTCCACCTCGGGCACCGTCACCGCCATCGAACCCCATACGGTGGCGCACCCCTCTGGCCTTGACGATCTCTGCGTGCTGCTCACCCCGGATGGGGAAGATGCCTGGGGGCCGCGCGACGGCCGCCCCGATTACTGGAACCTGGAGCGGGGCGAACTGCTCGAACGCATCCAGCAGGCCGGCATCGCGGGCCTCGGCGGCGCCGTCTTCCCGACCCACAGCAAGCTCGACGGCCGCGGCCAGCTCACCGAAATCCTGATCGTCAACGGCCTGGAGTGCGAGCCCTACATCACCACGGATGACAGGTTGATGCAGGAGTATGCGGACGAGATCCTGGACGGTATCCGGGTGCTCAAGCATCTGCTCAAGCCAAAGCTCACCCTGATCGGGGTGGAAGACAACAAGCCCGCCGCCATCGCCGCATTGACCCGTCACGCCACAGACGAGGACGTGCTGGTCAAGTCGGTGCCCACCAAGTACCCGTCCGGCGGTGCCAAGCAGACCATAGAGCTGCTCACCGGTCGTCAGGTGCCCAAGGGCGGGCGCGCGGTGGACATGGGCATCATGGTGCTCAACGTCGCCACCGTCTTCGCCATCAAGCGCGCCATCATCGACGGCGAGCCCCTGATCGAGCGCATCGTCACCCTCACCGGCGATGCCTTCAAGAAACCGGGCAACGCCTGGGTGCGCCTCGGCACCCCGGTACGCTGGCTGCTGCAACGCTTCGAGCTGCAGCCGGAGGCGGATCAGCGGGTCATCATGGGGGGGCCCATGATGGGCTTCACCCTGCCCCACGCCATGGTGCCCGTGGTCAAGGCCACCAACTGCCTGCTCTCCCCGACCCGGGCCGAGCTGCCGCCCCCCGGCCCGGAACAGGCCTGCATCCGTTGCAGCGCCTGCGCCGACGCCTGTCCCGCCAACCTGCTGCCCCAGGAGCTCTACTGGTATAGCCGGGTCAAGGAGTACGACAAGGCCGAGGGGCTCAACCTGTTCGACTGCATCGAGTGCGGCGCCTGCGCCTGGGTCTGCCCGAGCGAGATCCCCCTGGTGCAGTACTACAAGATTGCCAAGGACGACATCCGTGAGACCCGTGCCGAGCACGAGAAGGCCGAGCGCGCCAAACAGCGCTTCGAGGCCAAGCAGGCCCGCTTCGAGCGAGACAAGGCCGCTCGCGAGGCACGCCACGCCGAGGCGGCCGCCCAGCGCCGTCAGGCCATGACCAAGGCGGGCGGTGAAGATCCGGTCGCCGCCGCCCTGGCTCGCCTCAAGGCCAAGCAGGAGGCGGCCGACGGCGCCGCCCCATCGGATTTCCGACCGGACAATGCTGACATGGCCGCGGCCCGGGAGGCGCGCAAACAGGAGGCGCTGGCCCGCCGCGCCGCCAAAGCTGCCGAAGCAGCAGAAGTCGTGACCGTGGAAGCCCAGCAAGACGCCGCCGAGGTCGATCCCAAGAAGGCTGCCATCGCGGCCGCCCTGGCCCGCGCCAAGGCCAAGAAGGCGACCCAGATAGCGGAAACGGAGGCCGAGACGGCAAGCGCTGAGATAGCGCCCGCTGCGGATACACCTGCCACTGACGTCGATCCCAAGAAGGCTGCCATCGCGGCCGCCATCGCCCGCGCCAAGGCCAAGAAGGTGGCCCAGGTAGCGGAAACGGAGGCCGATACGGCAAGCGCTGAGATAGCGCCCGCTGCGGAGACAGCCACCGAGGTCGATCCCAAGAAGGCGGCCATCGCCGCCGCCATCGCCCGCGCCAAGGCCAAGAAGGCGGCCCAGGCGGTGGAGACGGAGGCCGAGACGGTAAGCGCTGAGATAGCGCCCGTAGCGGATGCACCTGCCACTGAAGTCGATCCCAAGAAGGCAGCCATCGCCGCCGCCATCGCCCGTGCCAAGGCCAAGAAAGCGGCACAGGCGGCGGAGACGGAGGCCGAAACAGCCAGCACCGAGATAGCGCCCGCAGCGGATACCCCCACCCCCGAGGTCGATCCCAAGAAGGCGGCCATCGCGGCCGCCATCGCTCGCGCCAAGGCCAAAAAATTGGCGGCCGAAGCTGCCGCTCAGGGCCAGCCCGAGTCAGACCCACTTTCAGACAAGAGCCATTGATCCATGTTCAATATCGCGACTGCGCCCTTTGCCCATAACCGCAAGCAGACCCAGACCCTGATGTTGCTGGTGATCCTGGCCTGCCTGCCCGGCTTCCTGGCGCAAACCTGGTTCTTCGGCTGGGGCACCCTGGTCCAGATCCTGCTCGCGCTGGTGACGGCGCTGGCCTCTGAGGCCCTGGTGCTGAGACTCCGTGGCCGTCCCGTCAAGCCGGCCCTGCTGGACGGCAGCGCGGCCCTCACCGCCGTGCTGATCGGGCTCTCCCTGCCTCCCCTGCTGCCCTGGTGGATGCTGGTGCTGGCCACGGCCTTTGCCATCATCATCGCCAAGCACCTCTATGGCGGTCTCGGCCAGAACCTGTTCAACCCGGCCATGGTGGCCTATGTGCTGCTGCTGGTATCCTTCCCGGTGCAGATGACCAGCTGGTTGCCACCGTCCAGCATCGCCGCCTATGACATCGGCTTCGGGGATGCGGTCTCGGTGATCTTCACCGGCTTCAGCCTCGACGGCTACAGCATGATGCAGCTCAAGCAAGGGGTGGATGGCCTGACCATGGCGACCCCCCTCGACACCTTCAAGACGGGGCTGACCCAGGGGCTCACGGCCACCGAGGTGATGACCCACAAGGTCTTCGAGGGCTGGGGCGGTATCGGCTGGAGCTGGGTCAACCTCGGCTATCTGCTGGGGGGCCTGTTCCTGCTGCAGCAGAAGGTGATCAACTGGCGCATCCCGGTAGCCGTGCTGGGGGCCCTGCTGCTCTCCGCCACTCTGGGCTATCTGGCAACCCCGGACGCCACCGCCACCCCCATGCTGCACCTGTTCAGCGGCGCCACCATGCTGGGGGCCTTCTTCATCGCCACGGATCCGGTGAGCGCCAGCACCACGGCGCGGGGCCGCCTCATCTATGGGGCCATGATAGGGGCCCTGGTCTACCTCATTCGTCGCTTCGGCGGCTACCCGGATGCCTTCGCCTTCGCGGTCTTGCTCGCCAACCTGTGCGTGCCCCTCATCGACAGCCTGACTCGGCCCAAGGTCTACGGAGCGCGCCGCAAATGATCCAACATCTTATCTCTCCAACCCGTGCCCTGGGGGCTTTCTCATGTTAAAGAGCATGCGCAAGAACGGTGTCACCCTGGCCCTGTTCGCCCTCGCCTGCACCGCCATGGTGGTGCTGACCAACGAGCTCACCAAGGATCGCATCGCCCACCAGCAACAGCTCGACAAGCTGCGCATCCTCTCGGCCCTGCTGCCGGAGGGAAGCTATGACAACGATCTGGTGGCCAGCTGCAAGCTGGTCACCAGCCGTGAATACCTCGGCAGCGATCAGCCCATGCCCCTCTACAGCGCGACGCTCAAGGGCGAGCCCTCCGGCTATGCGCTCGAGACCATAGCCCCCGACGGCTACAGCGGCGCCATTCGCATGGTGGTCGGTACCGACGCCAAGGGCGCCGTCAGCGCGGTGCGCGTGCTGGCCCACAAGGAGACCCCGGGCCTCGGGGACAAGATCGAGCTGAAAAAATCCAACTGGATCGACAGCTTCGTCGGCCGTACCCTCAATGCAGACAACGACGCGACCTGGGCGGTGAAGAAGGACGGGGGCGAGTTCGACGCCTTCACCGGTGCCACCATCACGCCCCGCGCCGTGGTCAAGGCGGTGAAGAACCTGCTGCGCCTGCAACAGGAACACCCCGAGATACTGCGGGATGCCCCCTCCTGCGACGCAGCCCCATGATGCCGGAGCCAACCATGCAAGAGACAATGCAAGAGTCCATGGAACAGGTGGACGCGATCGACACGGCTCCCCCGGCCGAGGGTAATGCCCGCCGCGAGGAGCTCAAGGAGCTGATGCTGCAGGGGCTGTGGAAGAACAACCCCTCCCTGGTGCAGGTGTTGGGGCTCTGCCCGACCCTGGCTGTCTCCTCCACCTTCACCAATGCCCTGGGTCTGGGGTTGGCGACCCTGGTGGTGCTGGTGAGTTCCAACCTCGCCGTCTCCCTGGTGCGCAACCTGGTGCCCAAGGATATCCGCATCCCCATCTACGTGATGATCATCGCCGCCCTGGTGACCAGCGTGCAGCTCTTGATGAACGCCTACACCTATGGCCTCTACCAGTCCCTCGGCATCTTCATCGCGCTCATCGTCACCAACTGCGTCATCATAGGCCGGGCCGAGGCCTACGCCTCCAAGAACCCGCCTCTGCTGGCGGCGATCGATGGTTTCATGATGGGGCTCGGCTTCACACTGGTGCTGCTGGTGCTGGGGGGTCTGCGGGAGATCATCGGCATGGGCACCCTGTTCGACGGCGCGGATCTGCTGCTGGGTGACTGGGCCAGGTCCCTGCGCATCGAGCTGTTCCACGCCGATGCCAGCCTGCTGCTGGCCATCCTGCCACCCGGGGGCTTCATCGGGCTGGGGCTGCTCATCGCCGCCAAGAATGCCATCAACGATCGCCTGGGCCGCAAGCAGGCCGCCGACAAGGCCCACTGCGCCGTGCCCGCCCCCGGCGCCCGTGCCACCCAGCTCTAGGGCTTTGCCCGCGCTAGCGTAGAGTGCCAAGACAGACACAGAGAATCGATGAATAACCAAAAACGCAGAGAAATTCTGGAGCGGCTGCGGGAGCACAACCCGCACCCCACCACCGAGCTTCATTTCGACTCGCCCTTCGAGCTACTGATCGCCGTCCTGCTGTCGGCCCAGGCCACCGATGTGAGCGTCAACAAGGCCACCGCCCTGCTCTATCCGGTGGCCAATACCCCGGCCGCCATGCTGGCCCTCGGGGTGGACGGGGTGAAGCAGTACATCAAGACCATAGGCCTGTTCAACACCAAGGCCGAGAACGTCATCAAGACCTGCGCCATCCTGCTGGAGCGCCACGGTGGCGAGGTGCCGGAGGATCGCGAGGCGCTGGAAGCCCTGCCGGGTGTGGGTCGCAAGACCGCCAACGTGGTGCTCAACACCGCCTTCGGCTGGCCCACCATCGCCGTCGACACCCACATCTTCCGGGTATCGAACCGCACCGGCTTCGCGGTAGGCAAGAACGTGGATCAGGTGGAGGAGAAGCTGCTCAAGGTGGTCCCCGCCGAGTTCAAGCTGGATGTGCACCACTGGCTGATCCTGCACGGGCGCTACACCTGCCTGGCGCGCAAGCCCCGCTGCGGCTCCTGCATCATCGAAGACCTGTGCGAGTACAAAGAAAAGGTCTATCCAGAGAGCTAGTTAAAGCGATCTCTGTTAATAGAGCAAAAAATACCTACCATTTACTCTGCGTATTCACATAAAAACAGTGTAAATCACCAACTTGGAGAGGCAAGCAATGAGAATTCTGCATACGATGTTACGCGTCGGCGATCTGCAACGCTCCATCGACTTCTACACCCGGGTGCTCGGCATGAAGCTGCTGCGCAAGAGCGAGAACAGCGAGTACAAGTACACCCTGGCCTTCGTCGGTTACGGCGACGAGAAGGATGAAGCCGTCATCGAGCTGACCTACAACTGGGGCGTCAGCGAGTACGAGCTGGGCTCCGCCTACGGCCACATCGCCCTGGAAGCGGACGACATCTATGGCACCTGTGAGGCCCTGCGTGCCGCCGGCGCCAAGATCACCCGCGAGCCGGGTCCGGTCAAGGGTGGCACTACCGTCATCGCCTTCGTGGAAGATCCCGACGGTTACAAGATTGAACTGATCGCCAAGAAGGATGCGGGTGCAGGCCTCGGCCATAGCGTCTGATCCGACTGCTTGCGAGCAATAAAAAACGGGGCCATTGGCCCCGTTTTTTATCTGCCTTGCTCCCCGGTGCGCCCTGTATCGGGGCACACCGCGTCTAGGCAATCAATCGATGCCAGGCATCAGGCCAGGCGGAAGCGCCCTATGGTCTGACGCAGACCGGCCGCCAACTGGCTCAGCTCCAGGCAGGCGCGGGCGGTATGATCCGCGCCGCTGGCTACCTCGTTGGAGGATTCGTTGATCCGTTCCACGTTGCGGCCAAGCTCATCGGAGACCGCATCCTGCTCACCGCAGGCGCTGGCGATCTGAATGGCCATGTCGGCGATCTGCCCCACCGCCACCTCGATCTGCTGGATGCCGGTGCTGGTCTGCTCGCTCTGGTTCACGCACTGGCGGATCATCTCGCAGCTCTGGCCGGTTACCTCTTTCGCCTGGTTGGCGCGGGCCTGCAGGGTCTCGATGATGGAGACTATCTCGCCGGTAGAGGCCTGGGTGCGGCCCGCCAGGGTACGTACCTCGTCCGCCACCACCGCAAAGCCTCGACCCTGCTCACCGGCCCGGGCGGCCTCGATAGCGGCGTTCAGCGCCAGCAGGTTGGTCTGATCGGCGATGCCGCGAATGACGTCCACCACCACGTTGATCTGGGCGGACTCCCGCTCCAGCTCGGCCACCAGGGAGCCGGCCTGCTCCATCTCCTCGGCCACCCGGGTGATGGCCACCAGGGCCCCTTGCACCTCCTGATTGCCCTGTCTGGCCAGGGCATTGGCGGAGCTGGCGGACTCTGACGCCACCTCGGTATTGCCCGCCACGTCAGCCACTGTGGCCTTCATCTGGGCCATGGCGGTCGCCACCATGGCGATCTCCTGCTGCTGGCTCTGGATCCCTTGCGCCGACTGCTCGGAGACGGCGCTCACCTCCTCGATGGCGGCGCCGAGCTGGGTCACGGCGGCCACCACTTCTTCAATCAAGCCGCGCAGGTTGTCCTGCATCTTGAGGGAGGCCTTGGCCAGCATGCCGAGCTCGTCCTGGCCAATGTGCTGGCGATCCAGCTGATGGGTCAGATCGCCGGCGGCGATGGCATTGGCCTGGGCCACCACGGCGTGCAGTGGCAGGCAGATCTGGCGGGTCAGGAACCAGGTCATGAACCCCATGAACAGCAGCAGGGCACCGATGCTCAGGGTGGCGGAGGTGGTCACCATGTTGACGCTGCCGAGCAGGCTGCCCCGGTTCTCCTGCACGAAGCCGAGGTTCACGTCCACCAGGCCATTGACCGAGCGCTCCAGCTCCGTGTAGGCGGCGTTGGACTGGAACAGCGCCACCTTGGCCTCTGCCATGGCCCCCCGGGCCAGCAAGTTGTCGATCTGGTTGACCTGGCTCAGGTACTGCAGCCAGTGCTGCTTGGCGCGGTTGAACACCTGGCGCTCATTGTCTGCCCCCACCGTCGCCTCGTAGGCGCTCAGTGCACGCTCGACCTTGCCGATGCTCTCCTGAATGCGGCCACGGCGGGCCTGCAGATCCGCCGCGTCGTCGATCATCAGCAGGGCAAACTGGGCGCGGCGCACGTAGGAGACGTCATAGAGCAGGTTCTCCACCGAGATGACGCTGGGCAGGGTGGAATCGGTGAAGTTCAGAACCCGATCCTTGATACCGCGTAGTTCGCTCGCGAGAAAGAGACCGAATATCACATTGATGGCGGCAATGACCGCGAAGACCACGGCAATCTTCTTGCCGATGGAGAGATTTTTATAAGACATCTTGGTTGGTGATCCTCGACTGCTGACAAAGCAGGTGCACTGTGGCGATCACGTCCCTGTAAACGATGGCCCGAAACGTCCTGACGGGAGATAAAAAAGCGCGAGCGACAAGGGAAGCGGTCGTTCGCAGGGGGCGCACCTTATCACAAGACCCCCATGACCCTCATCGCCTTTCGTCGCAGCAGGCCGAATTCACTCGGCCCCTGCGCCCGTCACAGCATCGACCATCTGTCGCCAAACTTGAGCCGATTGTCACAATCGCCCCGCCGCCGTGGACAAAGGGAGCGGCCGGCGATGTAATGGAAGCCTCGTTTCTGCCATCGTCTCAAGGTCTCGTCCATGGATAACGCATCCCCTCTTTCCCTCTCCTGGAGCGCCCAGCTGCGCGATCAGATCCAGGCCCGCCCCCTCACCGCCCTCGGCCTGCTCATCGCTCTGGTAGCCGTCCTGCTGCTCCTGCTGCAGAGCCTCGTCATGCTGCTGGCGGGGGACATCAGCCCGGGCGCCCGCTATGGCCTCATCGGCGGGGTCGCCGGGTTTGCCGCCACGGCCCTGGGGGCCCTGCCAGCCCTGTTCTTGCGCTCGGTGCCCCAGCGGGTGGAAGATGGCATGCTGGGCTTTGCCGCCGGCATGATGCTGGCCGCCAGCGCCTTCTCCCTGTTGCTGCCAGGGCTCGAGGCCGCCGAGGGGATCACGGGGGACAGTTTTCTCGCCGCCGCCGTGGTGGTGACCGGCATGACCCTCGGCGTCTTGCTGATGCTGGGGCTGGATCAGTTCACTCCCCACGAACACGACAAGACGGGCCCCTGCGGTCCCGGCCACGAGAGCTGCTCCCGGGTCTGGTTGTTCGTCTTCGCCATCGCGCTCCACAACCTGCCGGAGGGCATGGCCATCGGGGTCAGCTTCTCTCAAGGTGACATGGCGGTCGGCCTGCCGCTCACCACCGCCATCGCCCTGCAGGATATTCCGGAAGGCTTGGCGGTGGCGCTCGCCATGTGCGCCGCCGGTTTTCGCCCCTCCCTGGCCGTGCTGGTGGCCATCGGCAGCGGCCTGCTCGAACCCCTGGGCGCCCTGCTCGGGGTGGGGCTTGCCAGCGGCATGGCCATCGCCTACCCCATTGGCCTGGGGCTCGCCGCCGGCGCCATGCTATTCGTGGTCTCCCACGAGGTGATCCCGGAGACCCACCGCAATGGTCACCAGACCTATGCCACCCTCGGTTTGATGGCTGGCTTTGCCCTGATGATGACGCTGGATACCGCCCTGGGTTGATAAGGCGCTGATAACTAACCTAATATCTAGCCACCACACAGCCCCCATACCCGGGGGCTATGACTTTCCAGGGAGTGGATGGGATGAGGGTCAGGATGGCCGGGCTGCTGTGCCTGCTGCTGATGGGCAGCGAGGCCGGTGCCACCGAAGAGTACCGCACCGCGGCCCAGCCCGACTCGGCGCCCAAGTATCAGACCCTATCCGATGGGCGGATCGGCGGCATCTGCGTCGACCTGTTTCGGCTGATGGAGCGGGAGCAACCCGCCCTGCGCATCCTGGGGGATCAGGCCTTTCTCCCCCTGCGGCGACTGGAGAAGAAGGTGCTCCACGGCCAGCTGGATTTCATCTGCGGCGTGGGAGACAGCCCGGCGCGGCGCAACAACTTCATCTACATCACCCCCTCCATCTTCACGGTTCGCTATCACCTGGCGGTGCGCCGGGACGATACCGTCGAGATCCGGGGCTGGGAGGATGTGCGGGCGCTGGGTCGGGAAGGCGTCATCCTCATCAATCACGGCAGCGGCGCCATCGCGCGGTTGCAGGCCATCGGCGGCCTGCTCGTCGACAGCGGCGGGATCAACAGTGAGGCCAATTACGACAAGCTGCTGATGAAGCGGGGACGTTTCTTCTATTACCGCTCCCCGGGTTTTGAAGCCGACCTTCGCCAGCACCGGCTGGATGACCAGATCCGTCTGCTCCCCAGAGTGATGGAGGAGACCCCCTTCTACATCTTGTTCCACCGCCAGATCTCCCCCGAGCGGCTCAAGCTGTTTGGCGACACCCTGCAACGGCTCGCCAGCCGGGGGGAACTGGTAGCTCTGGCCGGGCGCTACGATTGATTTTTCCGCAATCACCCCATGGCGCCGCACAATGCTCGGCGCCATCCACAACATTTGTTATCATCCGCGCCAGGCAAGACGGCCCCGGGGCCGTCCATCGTCGTGAAGACACGAGACAAACGAGGTAGATGATGAAAGTAGGTATTATCGGCGCCATGGAGCAGGAAGTCGCCCTGCTGCGCAGTCAGCTCAGCGAACCCCGCACCCTGCAACTGGGTGGCTGTGAGTTCTATCAGGGGCGGCTCGCCGGTAAAGAGGTGATCCTGACCCGCTCCGGCATCGGCAAGGTCGCCGCCAGCGTGGCCACCAGCCTGCTGCTGGAGAAGTTTGCCCCGGATTGCGTCATCAACACCGGCTCCGCCGGCGGCTTCGACCAGGAGCTGCACATCGGCGATGTGGTGATCGCGAGCGAGATGCGCTTCCACGACGTGGACGTGACTGCCTTCGGCTACGAGATGGGTCAGATGGCCCAGCAGCCTGCCGCCTTCCCCTGCGACGAGAAGCTGATCGCGCTGGCCGAGTCCTGCATCGGCGAACAAGGCAAGCACCAGACCAAGGTCGGCCTCATCTGCACCGGCGATCAGTTTATGTGCAAGCCGGAAGCGATTGCGAAAGCCCGCGCCGACTTCCCGCAGATGCTGGCGGTGGAGATGGAAGGGGCCGCCATCGGCCAGGTTTGCCACATGTTCAAGGTACCCTACCTGGTGGTGCGCGCCATGTCTGACATCGCCGGCAAGGAGCAGGTGGAATCCTTCGATGCCTTCATCGAAGTGGCGGGTCAGCACTCCGCCGAGATGATCATCTCGCTGCTCGGCAAGCTGTGATCGACGCATCCCCCTGGGAACCCCTGACCGCCGCGTTGCTCTCGACGACGGCGGCCATTATGCTGGGATCCGCCCTGCTGGAAGCCCTGCTGCCCTGGCCTGCCCGTTACAGGCCTGGGGCCGTGCTACCGCTGCTGGTGCGGCTGGGCCACCGGGTCTATCGCCCCGACGGCTCCCCCCGCCAACAATTCCAGGCCGGCATGCTGGCCCTGCTGGTGGTCTGGCTGCCCTGCGCCGCCGGGCTCTGGGCGGTGCGCAACCTCTCCCTGTCCGAACCCCTGTTCGACCTCTTGTTCCTGCTGCTGATGCTCGAATCCCGCCCCCTGCGCGAACTCGCCAGGGCGACCCGCGCCCTGGCAAGCCAGGAGACCCTGGTGGTGGCCCGGCTGCAGGCCGCCCCCTGGCTCAAGCGCGAGACGGGCGCCTTGTCCGTCATGGGGCTGACCAAGGCGGTGAGCGAGACCTCGGCCCTGCGCCTCGTCGGCCAGTGGGCCGGCCCCCTGCTGGGCTTCGCCCTGGCCGGGGTGCAAGGAGCCCTGCTCTGGCGCCTCGCCCAGCTGATGAACCAGGCCTGGAGCCCGAAACAGAGAGAGTTTGCACACTTCGGCCGCGCCGCAACCGCCCTCTATCAGGGGCTCTGCGCCCCCACCATCCTGCTGCTGGCACTGCCCCTGTGCATGAGCCAGTTGCGGCAGCTTGGCAATCGACTGCGACTGGCCCTGCACTGGCCCTATCCCGCCATGGGCTGCCTGCTCGCCCTGGCGGCCAGAGCCACAAAGGCCCGCCTGGGCGGCCCCCGTTACTACCAGGGGCAGCTGGTACGCTTCCCCGTGCTCGGAGACGGCGCCGAGCCGGATGCCGGGCTGCCGCTACGGCTGCTCAACCGTCTGCAGCTGATCGGCTGGGGATGGATGGGGTTGGCACTCCTGCTCACCACCCTGGAGCTTGCCCGTGCTTAATCGACTCACACTGCGATCCCTGTGCGCCCTGCTGATCCTGATCGGCTGGCCACAGATCGGCTGGAGCCAGCCCCCCCAGCGCATCATCAGCCTCACCCCTCACCTCACCGAGCTGTTGTTCGACATCGGCGCCGGGGATCGCATCGTCGCCACCGACGATGCCTCGGACTTTCCGCCAGAGGTGGAAACCCGGTCCCAGGTGGCCAACTACCGCAGCATCAACCTGGAGGCCCTGCTGGCCCAGAAACCGGATCTGGTGGTGGCCTGGCACTCAGCCCAGTCCCGCATGCTGGCCCCGGTGGCGCAGCTCGGTATCCCCATCTTCTACTCCGAGCCCACCGACTTCGCCTCCCTGGCAGACGAGATGCGCCGCCTCGGCACCCTGCTCGGACTGGAACAAGAGGCCAATGCCAAGGCCGATGCCTATATGGCGCGGCTCAATGCTATCAAGAGCCGCTATGGCAAGCCCAAGCCCGTCTCCGTGTTCTATCAGCTCTGGTACCCGCCGCTGACCAGCGTCAGCGGCTCGGCCTGGCCGGCTCAGGCCATCGAGCTGTGCGGCGCCACCAATGTCGCGGCCGGTGCCAGGACTCCCTACCCCCAGATAGGGCTGGAGCAGGTGATCAAGGCCAACCCGAGCCTCATCCTGGCCGGCAGTCAAGATCCCGCCGTGCTGACCCATTGGCAGCAGTGGTCCATGCTGGACGCCGTCAAACATGGGCAGTTAAGACTCATCAACCCGGATGAGCTGCACCGCTTCACCCCCCGCGCCCTCAACGCGGTGGAGCAGGTGTGCAAGGCGATCGCTCAGGCCAGCACCGTCCACTGACCCTTGCCTCGTTGTGGACACCCGAGCGGCAACGGAAGATGGCACAAAATATGCTTTTAATTTTGTCAGACACACACCTTCATAATGGGACAGCGACATGTTCAACGGAAAAACGATCCTAGTCACCGGCGGCACCGGCTCCTTCGGCAAGAAATTTATCGAGACCGTCCTCTCCCGCTACCAGCCAAGCCGGCTGATCGTCTACTCCCGCGATGAACTCAAGCAGTTCGAGATGCAACAGCGCTTCAACCACCCTTGCATGCGGTACTTCATCGGGGATGTGCGGGATGCTGAGCGCCTCAACATGGCCATGCACGGGGTGGACTTCGTGGTCCATGCCGCCGCCCTCAAGCAGGTGCCGGCTGCCGAATACAACCCCATGGAGTGCATCAAGACCAACGTCGGGGGGGCGGAGAGCGTCATCAAGGCGGCCCTCAGCAACGGGGTCGAGAAGGTGATCGCCCTCTCCACCGACAAGGCGGCCAACCCGGTCAACCTCTATGGCGCCACCAAGCTCTGCTCCGACAAGCTGTTTGTCGCCGCCAATAATATGGCGGGTAACAACCCCACCATCTTCTCCGTCGTCCGTTATGGCAACGTGGTGGGCTCTCGCGGCTCCGTCGTCCCCTTCTTCGACAAATTGATCAGGGAAGGTGCAAGCCACCTGCCCATTACTCATGCGGAGATGACCCGCTTCTGGCTCAACCTGCAGCAAGGGGTCGACTTCGTGCTGACAAACTTCCAGCGCATGAAGGGGGGGGAACTCTTTATTCCCAAGATCCCGTCCGTGCGCATCACGGATCTCGCCAGCGCCATGGCCCCCGATCTGCCTCAGGAGATCATCGGCATTCGTCCCGGTGAGAAGCTGCACGAGGTGATGTGCCCGGCCGACGACTCCTATCACACCTTCGAGTTCAAGGACTATTACGTCATCTCCCCCAGCATCAGTTTCAGCAGTCGCAACAATGACTTTGCGACCAATGCCCTGGGAGAAACCGCTACCCTGGTCGAGCCCGGTTTTGAATACAATTCCCTAAACAATCAGCACTTCCTGTCGATAGACGAGCTACAGAAGATGAATCAGCAGGTGCTAATCGAATGATCCCCTACGGACGCCAATCCATCACAGATGATGATATCGATGCCGTCGTCGCCGTCCTGAAATCGGACTATCTGACACAAGGTCAGATGGTCCCCGCCTTCGAGCAGGGGCTTGCCGATTACTGTCAGGTGCCTCATGTGGTGGCCTGCAACAATGGCACCACGGCCCTGCACCTCGCCTGCGCCGTCCTGGATCTCGGGCCCGGAGACTGGGTCTGGGTCTCCGCCATCAGCTTCGTCGCCTCCGCCAACTGCGCCCGTTACTGCGGCGCCCAGGTGGATTTCATCGACGTGGAGCCCGATACCGGCAATCTGTGCGTGACGGCACTGCGCGCCAAACTGCAAGCCGTCCAGGGCACGGCTGCCCTGCCCAAGGCGCTGGTCGCCGTGCATCTGGCGGGTCAGCCCTGTGATCTGGAGGAGATAGGCGCCCTGTGCCAACAATATGGCGTTCGCCTCATCGAGGATGCCTGCCATGCCCTGGGTTCCCACTATCAGGGAGTGTCCATCGGCAGTTGCGCCCACAGTGACATGACGGTTTTCAGCTTCCATCCAGTGAAACCTATCACCACGGGAGAAGGTGGCGCCGTCACTACCCGGAATGACGAGCTGGCGGCCAAGCTGAGGCTCTATCGCAGTCACGGCATCACCCGGGATCCCGAACTGATGCACAGTCCGAGCCCAGGCGGCTGGTACTACGAGCAACAGGTGCTGGGCTTCAACTATCGCCTGACCGACATCCAGGCCGCGCTGGGTCTGAGTCAGATGCGTCGTTTGCCCCACTTCATCGACCAGCGCCAGCAACTGGCAGCCCGCTATGACGAACTGCTGACCCGGCTACCGGTGCAACCCCTGCGTCAATGTGATGATCGTCACTCCGGCTACCACCTCTACGTGATCCGGGTAGTCGACCGCGACCAGGTATTTGCCCGCCTGCGAGACGCTGGCATCGGGGTGAATGTGCACTACATGCCCATCCCGGTCCAACCCTACTACCGTGAGCTGGGCCATGACCCTGCGGCTTACCCGGGGGCTCAGGCCTATTACCAGCAGGCCATCAGTCTGCCCCTGTTCCCCACGCTGTCGCTGGCGGAGCAGGACAGGGTCATCCAGGCTCTGGAGTCGGCGCTATGCGCCTAGCCCTTGGCACAGTGCAGTTTGGCCTTGATTACGGTATAAGTAACCGGGCAGGCCAAGTCGCGGATGGCGAACTCGACGCCATCCTGGCCCTGGCCCGTCGCCTCAAGATCGATACGCTGGACACGGCCCAGGCCTATGGCAATGCCGAGGCACGACTCGGCAGCCAGCAGACCGCCGACTTCAATCTGGTCAGCAAGCTGGCTCCGGGTATCACGACCGCCGGGGTAGCAACCGCAGTTGAAGAGAGCTTGAACAGGCTCGCTCGCCCCACCTTGGACGGCCTGTTGCTACATCGCAGCCAGGATGCCAGCCCAACGCTGTTCGAACGGATCAAGGATCTGCAACAGCAAGGCAAGGTGGGCAAGACGGGGGTTTCCGTCTACTCACCCCAGGAGCTCGATCTCTGGCTCGAACAGGGCTATCCCCTGCAACTGGTGCAGTTGCCCGCCAACTTGCTGGATCAGCGCTTCCTGCGCTCGGGCTGGCTCGATCGGTTGCAGGATATGGGCTGCGAAATCCACGTACGCTCCCTCTTCCTGCAAGGGCTGCTGCTGATGCAGCCGGCGCTGCGCCCTGACTATTTCAAGACCTTCGCCGGCCCGCTGACGCGGCTGGACAGTGCCCATCCCCACCTCAGCCCCCTTGACAAGGCGCTGTCACTGATTGCGGCCCTGCCCCAGGTCAGCCGCTTCGTGGTGGGGGTCTGCCATGCCCACGAGCTGGCGGCCATAGGCGCAGCCCATGGCCATCTGCATCCCTGGCAAGACGACGAGCTCGCCACCCTGGCCTGTGACGAACCCGACCTCATCAACCCGGCCAAATGGACATCATCATGATCCTCGGGATCCTGCAAGCCAGAGCCAGCTCCAGCCGGCTGCCCGGCAAGGTGCTCAGACCCCTTTTGGGCGAACCCATGCTCGCACGCCAGATTGAACGGCTCACACGAGCCAAGCGGCTGGACCAGCTGATGGTCGCCACCAGCGTTCAGGAAGAAGATGACGCCATCGCCCTGCTCTGTGAGCGGCTCGGAGTGCCCTGTTTTCGTGGTTCTCTGGACGACGTGCTGGCGCGCTTCCACCTGGCCGCCCAACGCTTTTCGCCCACCCATGTCGTCAGGCTCACCGGCGACTGCCCGTTGGCAGATCCCGCCCTCATCGACGAGCTCATCCATTTTCATCTGACCGGCGGCTACGACTACAGCAGCAACTGCTGGAACCCCAGCTACCCGGATGGCCTGGATGCCGAGATCCTGAGCGCCGCCACCCTGGAGCTGCTGGCCGAGCGGGCCCATAGCCAGGTTCAGCGTGAACACGTCACCTACTACATTCGTCAGCACGCAGACCAGTTCAAGGTCGGGAAATTGGCACGCCAGTCGAGCCTGTCTCATCTGCGCTGGACGGTAGATGAGCCCGCTGACTTTGAGCTGGTTGAGCAGATCTACCGCCGCCTCTACCCGGCCAAACCCGCCTTCACCACGGACGATATCCTCGCCTTGCTGGCACGGGAGCCGCAACTGGCGACCCTGAACACCCAACATCAACGCAATGAGGGGCTGGCAAGCTCGCTGGCCAAGGAGAACCACTCATGACCTCACGCTATCAGCATTCACTGGCGCTCTCCGCCCGGGCCGAGCAGAGCATCCCCCTCGGCTCCCAAACCTTCTCCAAGAGCCGCCTCTGCTTCCCCTACGGTGCGGCGCCGCTGTTTATCGAACGGGGAGAAGGGGCAACGGTCTGGGACGTGGATGGCAACCAGTACCTGGACTTTGCCAGCGGCCTGCTGGCCATCAGCCTCGGCTACTGTGACCCCGATGTGAATCAGGCCGTGATGGAACAGCTCAATCTGGGCTCCATCTTCTCCTTGCCCCACAGGTTGGAGAGCGAGGTGGCCGAGCAGCTTATAGAGCTCATTCCCTGCGCCGAGATGGTGCGCTTTGGCAAGAACGGCACAGACGCCACCTCCGCCTGTATTCGCCTCTCCCGCGCCGTCACCGGCCGCGAGCGGGTCGCAGTCTGCGGTTACCACGGCTGGCAGGACTGGTACATAGGCTCTACCACCCGCCACCTGGGGGTGCCAGAGTGCGTGCGCGAGCTCACCCATCGCTTCGATTACAACAATCTGGGTTCCCTACGGACCCAGTTTGAGGCTCACCCGGGTGAATTTGCCGCCGTCATCCTGGAGCCGATGAACGTCGCCTGGCCCACTCCTGAATTTTTGCCCGGCCTGCGCCAGCTGTGCGATGAACACGGCGCCCTGCTCATCTTCGATGAGACCATCACGGGTTTTCGCTTCCACCTGGGCGGTGCCCAAACCCTGTTTGGCGTCACCCCGGATCTCGCCGCCTTCGGCAAGGGGATGGCCAACGGCTTCCCCATCTCCGCCGTGGTGGGGCGCCGACAGCACATGCAGCGCATGGAGGATATCTTCTTCTCTGGCACCTTTGGCGGCGATGCCATCGCCCTGGCGGCCGCCAACGCCGTGATCAAGAAGATGCGCCGGCTGGATGTGCCCACCCGCCTGGCCGAGCGAGGTCAACACCTGCTCAGCGAACTCGATGCCCTGCTCAACACGCTGGATGCGCCGAGCTGGCTGCAGAGCGCTGGCCACCCGAGCTGGAGCTTCCTGCTCATCGGCGACTCGGCCAACCACTCCAGCTGGCTGCTCAAGAGTTACTTCATCCAGGAGCTGTGCAAACGGGGGATCCTGAGCCTCGGCAGTCACAACATCAACCTGGCGCACAGCGAGGCCGATATTGCCCGCCTGCTCGCAGTCTATGCCGAGGTGCTGCCTGCGCTGATCCGCCTGGATGCCGAGGGCGCCATCCATCAGGCCCTGGATGGCGAACCCATCCAACCCGTGTTCAAGGTGCGCTGAGTGCTGCCACTCTGGATCTTCACCGAAGGAGACAAAACTCGGGGGCTCGGCCATCTCAGCCGCTGCAGCGCCTATGCCTTGGCTTGGCAACAGCAGGGGGGCGCAGTCCATTGGATGGTGGACGGAGATGCGCTCGCCAAGGACCGACTCTCAAGGGCGACGGTCTACTGGGGAGCCTGGCAACATCAGCACTTCTCCCCCCGGCCGGCGGTCGCCATCGTCGACTCCTATTCGGCGAGCCTCACAACCTTGGAGAGCATTTCGGCCGGTTTCGAGCGGGTCATTTACCTCGATGACACCGAGCGTCTGCCCTACCCTGCGGGATTGGTGATCCATGCAAGCCCTGGTGCGCTGGGACATCCGCAAGGCGCTGCCTGCTGGCAGTGGGGGCCAGCTTGGCAACCGCTGCGCCCCCCATTCTGGTCTGTGCCTCCCCGCACTGAGGTCTCTGCTCATATCGAGCGCATCCTGATCATCATGGGGGGAACCGATATCCGCGATCTGACCCCGAGGCTGGTGGCCTGGTTGCACAGTCAATATCCCGACATTGAGTTGGAGGTTGTCACCGCCGCGCCGGATCCCCGTCTCTCCCATTGTCATCAGCACCACGGACTCGATGCCGAGCAGATGGTCGGACTCATGTCCTGCAGCGATCTCGCCATCAGCAGCGCCGGCCAGGTTACCTATGAGCTGGCCCGCTGCGGCCTGCCCGGGATCCTGATCGGGGTCGCCGACAATCAGGCCGAACAACTCGCTGGCTGGTGTGGTCCAGACGGTTTTATCCGTGGGGGTTGGTGGCACGAGGAGGCGCTGTTTGCCCAACTGACAAAAGGTATGGCGCTACTCGGCAGCCAGGATGAGCGGGCCAGACGGGCGAGCAGCTTGCAAGCACGGATGCGCGGCAATGGCACCCTGGAGGCCCTTGCATGGCTCAATCAGCCCTAATGCTGCAGCAGTGCTTCAAGCTCGGGGGGCTGACACTCATCCCCTTCGCCGACCTGGACGAACAGCAAGTGATGACCGTCTGGCAGATGCGCAACCACCCGGATGTCGCCCACTGGATGAGTTCGGGGGGGGAAATCCCCTTCGATACGCACCTGACCTTCATGGCGCGCCAGCGGCAGGAGACCCGCAACTTCAACTACCTCTGCCAGGATGCCCTTGGTCCTGCCGGGGTCGTCTCCCTGCACCGGCTAGACTGGCACAATCGCCTCGCCTGGCTCGGCATCTACCGCAACCCCTCGCGACGCGGGGAACGACTGGGAACGCCACTGCTGGCCGCCATCCAGCAACTAGCGTTCGATGTGGCCCGGCTGCACAGCCTCAAGCTGGAAGTGGCCACCGACAACGAGCGGGCTGTCCAGGCCTATCAAAGAGCCGGTTTTCGCCACGAGGGCGCCTGGCGGGAAGCCGTCTATCGCCAGGATCAACAACGTTTTATCGATCTCCTGCTCATGGGGATCACCGAACAGGAGTGGAAACACCCATGACCCAAGCCATGGCTCAGGCCATCAATCCGAAGCGATGTTTCGTCATCGCCGAGCTGTCGGCCAATCACGGCCACTCCCTGGAGACGGCGCTGGCGACCGTACGCGCCGCCAAGGCTTGCGGCGCTGACGCCATCAAGATCCAGACCTATACCGCCAACACCATCACCCTCGACTGCGACAACGAATATTTCCAGATAAAGCAGGGGACCATCTGGGATGGCACCACGCTCCACAAGCTGTATCAGCAGGCCTATACCCCCTGGGAGTGGCATGCCGCCATCCAGGCTGAGGCACAAAAAGAAGGGTTGGTCTTCTTCTCCACCCCCTTCGACTTCAGCGCGGTCGACTTCCTGGAAAGCCTCGAGGTTCCGCTCTACAAGATCGCCTCGTTCGAGATCACCGACATACCGCTGATCGAATATGCTGCCAGCAAGGGCAAGCCGATGATCATCTCCACCGGCATCGCAACCCTCGCCGACATCGACGCGGCCGTGCAGGCCTGTCGGCGCATGGGTAACCAGGACATCACCCTGCTCAAGTGCACCTCCTCCTATCCGGCCCCGGCCGAGGAAGCAAACCTGCTCACCATCCCTAACCTGGCGCAGACCTTCGGGGTCAAGGCCGGGCTGTCGGATCACACCCTGGGCCATGCCGTCGCCATCGCAGCCACCGCCCTCGGCGCCAAAGTGATCGAGAAACACTTCATTTTGGATCGCGCTATCGGTGGGCCTGATGCCTCTTTCTCAATGATACCGAGCGAGTTCGGCTCAATGGTCGAAGGCATACGGCAAGCGGAGGCCGCTCTGGGATGTATTAGTTATGAAATGACAGACAAAACCCTTGCCAATAGAAAATTTGCACGTTCTCTTTTTGTTTGTCAGGATATTTCAACTGGTGAAATTTTAACATCATCAAATATTCGTTCTGTTCGTCCATCAGATGGACTACCGCCAGTTGAACTTCCTCGGGTATTAGGACGTAGAGCCAAAAAATCAATACCTGCTGGTACACCGCTAAGTTGGGAACTATTGATATGATGTTATCATTAGGCAAAAGTGCTGAGATTTAGTATCAAAAATATGCAAACAAAGGCTATTCAGCATTACGAAGAATAGCCTTTTCATACAGAGATATTACCTAAAAAGCGTATGAAAGAATAAATACCCCCACCAAAGCCACGCTTAAAATAGCTTATGTTACATTCTTTTTCAGATGGTATACGCCCTAGGGAGTCTAGCACTCCACTATAAAAACTCTCCCCCATACAAAACGTCTTACACCCTAAGTTTTTCGCATGCAAAATACCACGCCAGATAGGGTAATGAGATAATGGATAATTAAATAAATCTCGATCATACACACCTACTGAATAATAAGCCCGCTCACCTGATGCCGCAAATAGTGACATCCCAACAAGGTTATTATCTAAATAACTAGAAATGAGATAATTTTCTCCTGTTAAAACAAGTTTCATCTGTGCCCGCCACGTTGAATGACTACGAGTACGGCGGCCTGCCACAGTAATATGAAACTGTTCGAAAGCGTCAAAATCCCCTTCAGTTATATTATCCTTATTCAATATGGCGCAATTAAGATTGCGTTCCCCCCACTTTATATTCTGACGAAAAACCTTCCGCATATCTCCTAGCATCGATAAATCACTTGTTATGTTTATTATTTGCTCAGGAAAAATGCGTGGGGTGACCCCCATCTGTAGCAATGTTTTCGCAAAGAAGCTCATTTCACCAGTAGGCTCTTGAAAATCAATGATATCGCCATCTTTCCATAAACTATACAAATGATTTTGAGCTACCTGTTCAGCTCGAAGCTGCTTATCTCCTTGCCCTCGACAGATAATCCTAACTGGCTGGCCATACCAGCTATAGTGGGACACGCCATCACTAATATGGCGAGTAAGCAGACAAAGAACTTCACCACCTGGATAAATCACACCGAATGAAAGGTCAGAAAAATCAAAACCATAATAACCTTTGAAATACTCAATATGCCCTGGCGTTGCTAGGCCACCAAATTCAAGAAGCCGTTTGTAAACATGCTCCTTAAATATTTCGCTAGATAAGGTCTCAATTTTCATTTTTGGGCGCTAATTGCTAAATATTCTATTTTATTGTCATCCTTTGAATAATTTCTCGTAATCACTTCAATCTCCAGAGAGCTAAAGTCTTTATATAAAAATTTTGCAACTGAAGCATCCAGGAATGAAGTCAAGCCATTACCAGACAATGGATATCCAGTAGGTATATCAGTGATGGATATATCATCATACCAGTCCAAGTCAGAACTCAGGTAAACAGAGGAACCCTTTCCAAGGTGATATGAAAATAACCGTCCAGCAGGCTTCAGACAGCGATATATTTCAGCAATGGCTTTTTTATGCTGTAAAAAATTTAAATGCTGCATTGATACAACGTCGACGATAGCATCGAAATAATTATTAGGATATGGAAGTTCTGTCATATCCCCCACATCAAGATGAGCCTGTACATTCCACGATTCAATTACCTGTTTGCAAAGTTCGATACCGATTGGCGACAAATCCAAGCCCCAGACATCAAATCCTTCTCTAGCCAACATCCACATATTGGCTCCACTGCCACAACCCAACTCTAAAATTCGGCACTCACTCCTTTCTTCTTGAGTAAGTGGAAAAAAATTAGCCGCCATGAAACCAATTAAACTCTCATTAGGATATCGCCGTTGTGATGCAATACCTCGTTCCAGATAAAGTTTGTTAAAACTATTGTCATCACAATTTATCATCTAAATATATCCCCTGAGATATTATTGTTAGCTTGCATCTTGAGCATGTAAAATTAAGCTAATAATATAAGGCAATCACTACTAAATAGTTAAAGTAGCTGAAACCATCAGACTTATTTTCTAAATAAATCCACTACGTCATTATCTATCATATCAACACTGTCAAGTGCCATTGGATACATCTCTCTAGCTGTTTTCAAGAAATCCAACCAATAATTTATCGCAGGTTTCATGAGATCAAGCGTCTCATCCTCTCCTTCAAACGAATATAGGATAGAGCTCAACAAGGTGAAAATATAATTCATAGAACCTATCATGAATTGTGTTATATGCATCTGTTGCGTTTTCGCAATCAGATTAAGATAACTAAAATTCAAAAGCATCAGTTGAGTAATTTCGTTTCTAGACGAGAAATCCTGCTGCCACTCATCAAGCATTTTATCGGTGAAATGATTAAAAAACTCTACATCCAATAAAGGATATAAGTCCTGCTTTGATACAGATAGAGGAGCACAAAGGCGATTGATGATGTCATCTAAGATCGTTGATTTATCGACAGATTTTAATAGACCAATCTCGTTGCTAGGGAAGGGTCTTGCTCCCATTATTTTAGCACCATCACTACAGTTAAAGCATTGAACATCACTATTAACTGCTAATACTTGCTCAATAACACGACGGGAAGTGTCAAACATAGCATCACTGATTACAAAACCACCGAAATTACCTTCTCGCTGTAGTTTGCTGTCACCACACACTATGTCAGTCAGTATTTTAGCACTTTCTTCATTATTATAATAGGCACTGAATTTTGAATGATGATGATGTTTATTTTTATATCCATTATCCAAACCAAATAGATAGATTTTTTTAAATCCTATAGATACAGGTGCACTAACGCCTATATTCCCCACCATAGGATTAACTCCACCCAAAGCAGTGAACTTTCTTAGTTCAGGGAAATTATTATGATATAGCAGAACACCAGGTTCAGAACGCTTAAAAAGCAAAGCTGAACGCTCGAATAGCGTAGCGCAATACGGATGAATAACATCCGTACTTAAGAACAAAATGTCCTTCAAATAGCCAGGATCATCCATGCTAACTAAGAAATCATACACGCTTTTGGTGCGTTCCGTTGCGACATAAATATCAGGCTTTATCCCCACCTTATGTAATGCAGTAATTGCACTCCCACAGGCTATTAATATAGCACCATTTTTATTTTTATTTATAGTGGCAATTGACTCATCTAATGATGGTCCATTGCCAATAATAAATACTGGGACTCGCTGATGCTCTACTGATATCTTTATGTTTTCTTTTAAAAATGGTACGCCACGCTCGATATTACTTGCAGTATGAGAGAGAGCAATTAGGTTATCATCATAAAAACCCCATCCCATCACCAAGAGATAATACTCTTGCTGCACTTTATCTATCAATTTTTTAATTCTTTCGTTCTGATATCCCCACATGATGAAGGCATTTGCAATCAGGAAGGAGCCTCGACTATGAATGGCCGAGGCAAAATCTTTCACAATAGTGTCTTCATCCTGCCCTAACAGAATGTGGAGCCCAAGGTTCTCCTGATGTAAATGGGCCAGCAATGGTGCCCAATCGAAACAATACAGAGAGGCATAGAAGAGATCCAGGTCCGGTTCGAACAGAAACAAGGTGCCTATCTTGCACTGCTCATAGAGATAACCGAGGTGATAACCTAACCCGACTCCGAACACCAGGGCACTCGGTACCTCATGGGGCACCCGGGTCAACATCTTTTCTCGCAATGAAATATCATCGAGATAGGCATTGAGCTTGTTGAGATACTCCACATGCATGAAGCCAAGGGGATTGGCCTCCTGGCTGAAGGAGAATTTGGATAATGCCCCCTTCTCCATGAACTCTTTCACCAGAGTTTCGCAGATAAGATAAGGTTCTTTGCCGTAGACGGCGACCTCATCATCTAACCATGACAAATTGGGCTGGCCATTCTCGTTACAGAAGAACCGGAACGGACGCTGAGGTTGGTAAGTTTCATACATATCCGCAATATGGGGGATATATTGGCGAAACGCCGCCATATTCTGTTCGAAGCGTAGCGGTAACGCCACCGCCATGGCCGCTTCCTGCTCGGCTTGTTGTTGAAGTCGCAGTGCCTCTTGTTCGGCCTTGACCAGGGCAGCATCCATATTGACGGACATTAGAACTCCTTGCTGTTCACACGATAAGCTCGCCCAGCCTTGTTGGCTCTCCCAACCTGGGTCAGCTGTTTGAAAATGGTTTGATGATGACTGGTAGCCAGGGCGGTCATGCTGGCTTCTTGAGTGGCAAGTGTATTTGCTAGAGTGGCAACGCCCTGCCGCTGCGCCGGATCCTCCTTGGCTAGCTGTACAAGACTCGCTATCAAGGCAAGTCGTTCATCCATGCAGAGCAGTGCCTCATCATATTGCTGCTGTTGCAGCAACGCCTCCATCTGATGGGCATTTTCCGTCAATGCCTCATCGAGGAAAACGAGTGTGACGCTCACAGCGCCCCCAGCTGTTGTCTCATCTGATAGCCTTGCTGTTTTTCTGCCTCTGGCAGTTGATCCCAACCAGATTTGATGGTCACCATCAGACCCATGACCTCCTCGAGCGGCGCTATATCTCGTGCCAGACTGGCATCCCAGATACGCTCATCCATATACGCGTAGAGTCCATAAAGATCTTCTGCCATGGCCCCCTGACTCATATCGAGAGCATCCTGCAACCCATGCAGCAACCCTTGCGCCTTGGAGATGGCAACCGATTTTGCTTCCATATCGCTGCGCTCGATGGCGCCCTTGGCCTGGGCCAGGCGCTCGAGAAAGCCTTGCATCATAAGCTGAATGACACGATGAGGATCGGCAACCGTCAAATCAGCCGCGATGCTGGTTGCCTTGTATGCCTTCAGATGACGGTTGTACATGATATGAGTCCTCGTAATATCGCGATTAATCAATTCTTATTGTTTATTTGCAGAGACGTCAGGGCGGATGCAGAGTTATTCATCTTGACCAACAGGGCATCCAGGCTGCCGTATTGAGCACGCAAAGACGCCTCATACTTGGCCAATTGCGCCGTGGCAGTCGCCGACTTCTGAGTGAGAGCCCGTAGATCCGAGTTCAACACATCTTCTCGCTGGGACAGCATGCCGCCACTCTTGGTGTACTCCTTCAGACCCTTGTTCAAGGTGGATGCCAAACCATCATCCCCACCAAAGAGCGCCACGACCTGATCGAAATTCTTGTCGATAGCCTCGCTAAACTTCGTCTTGTCCAGAGACAGCTTGCCCTTGTTATCCATCTTCATGCCGATCTCGAAGACGGTGGAATAGGTGCCACTGTTCTTGGAGGGGCTGACCAGCAGGTTACTCATGAAAGAGCTGATGGCACGGGTAGTCGCGTCTCCGGCCAGGGCACCCCCGTCATCCTGCTTTACCCCGCCAACGAAGGAGCTTCGCTTGTCCAGGGCGTTCATCTTGTCTTGCAGGGTGTTGTAGCCATCGACAAACTGCTGGACCAGTTCCTGAATAGAGGTCTTGTCGGTGGTGATATCCACCTTGTTGGACTTTCGCGCTCCTGCCACGCCGCTGTCCTTGTCCGCATCCGAGAGGCGCAGTACGGTTATCTTGAGATCCTGAACGGAGTCGTCAAAGGTATTGGTATCGCTCTTGAGAACGTTGCCATCCACATTGATCTCGGCGCTGCTGGCAGCACGTTTCTGGCTCATCACACTACCGGATGTCCTCGCATCGAAAACCTCGAGCTCAGGGGTGCTACCGGTGATAGTCAGATCCTTGCCATCCCCCGAAATACCGGAGTCAATCATCAGCTTGGCCTTGCCATCCGCCGTGTTGACTATGTTGACACTGAGACCGAAGTTATCCCCGTTGCTGTTGATACTCTTGCGGATGTCTTGCAGGGTATAGCCTGCCTTTACGTCCACCTTGAACGTCTTGTCGCCGGCCTTGAACGTCAGCTGACCATCCTGAGTCACCATGGGAGTGGTAGAACTATCGAAAACCCCCTCCTGACGGCTCGTCTCTGCCAACTTATTGACGGTGATGTTGTATTGGCCGTTGGAGGCGCCAGTCTTGCTCTCCACCTTCAGGATGGGGTCATCTTTGCTTTGGGTGATGTTGATGGCTCGTTTGTTGAAAGCCCCCGGGGCACTCAACTTGTCGAGTATATCGGTGAAGGCCGAGATGGAGGACTTGAGTTGGCCTATGCCAGACAAGGTGATCTGGGTGCTGTTTTGCTTGGTAATGATCGGCTGTTGCAGCTGGGCTTTTTTAGCCTCTACACTAGCCGCTATCACATTTTCAAGCTGGAGCCCTGAACCCGCCCCTGCAGAGGTAATTGCCATCACGTCCTCCTGTCTATCAACTTAGAAAATAGGGTTACACCTGACCATCGAACAGCAGCCCGGAAAGGCTGACCCCACTGCTGCTCGTCTGATCCAGCGATTGTAACCGCTTGCTTATCAACAACATTTCTTCACTTGGGATCTGGCGAATGACCTGTTTGGTATCCGCATCTATCACCTTGATCACGGGTTGATCGAACTCAGGAACCAGGCTGAAATTGATGGTCCATCCTTTCAGCTTGCTCAGGCTGTCCAATCTTTCCTGCAATTCTTGGGCCTCTTTTTCAATCAAGGCCTGCTCTTTACGTAATTCCGAGTCCTTGGCATGCGCGGGCTTCTCCTGCAACACCTTGGCTGTCGATTCGACACCCGTCTGTTCGACCTGAGTTTCTCCTCCAGTGATTGGCGAAGAAACAGACATGGCGGCCCGGGGGCCGCCATGTTGAGTTAGCGTCGAAGTAACAGAAGGCAAGGCTATCGATTCAGTGGCCATCTGCTGCTCCTCATGTCAATGTTTGACGGTTTAACCGCTTAGCCCAACAGCGACAGGGCTGACTGCGGACGCTGGTTGGCCTGGGCCAGGATGCTGGAAGCCGCCTGCTGCAGGATGTTCTGTTTAGTCATGTTGGCGGTCTCGGTCGCAAAATCCGCATCACGGATACGGGAGCGCGCGGCACTCACGTTTTCGGAGATGTTGGCCTGGTTGCGAATGGTCGAGTCCAGACGGTTCTGCACCGCACCCAGCTCGGCACGCTTGCCATCAACAACACCCAGCATGGCATCCGCAGCAGCTAAAACCGCCTGAGCCCCACTTTGGCTACTAATACTGATTCCACCCGCACTACCGCTAGTAAAAATGGTATCCACTGCAATAGCGGTCCCGATGGCGGTACCAACGTTGACAGTGGTTCCTGCTGCCGTAGCAATACCGGAGATACTGAAGCCGCCAGCTTGAGACAAACTAAAACCAATGGTCTGGTTAGCGTCAGCTCCGACTTGGAATACGCCACTGTAGTTACCATCCAGCAATTTGGTACCCGCGAAGGTGGTGTCTTTGGAGATACGGTTGATCTCGGAACCCAGCTGATCCACTTCTTTCTGTAGGGCTTCACGGTCCTTGTCGGAGTTGGAGCCGTTGGCAGACTGCTGAGCCAGGGTACGCATACGCTGCAGCATGCCGGTCACTTCGTCCATGGCCCCTTCGGCGGTCTGCGCCAGGGAGATGCCATCGTTGGCGTTGCGGTTGCCCTGATCCAGACCGTTGACCTGAGAGGTCAGACGGTTGGAGATCTGCAGACCGGCCGCATCATCCTTGGCGCTGTTGATGCGCAGACCGGATGCCAGACGGGTGTACGAGGTATCCAACGACTTGGTGGTGTTCATCAAGTTACGCTGGGCGTTCAGTGATGAAGTGTTGGTATTGATAAACATGGCCATAAAAAATTTCTCCTGATGAACAAGAAACTGCGGGCTCTGCTGGTATGTACACAGTCAGGATCCCACCGTTCAGATGGACAGATTGAACGGTCTGTACCATCTGGCGGATCCGCTGTTTGAACAGACATCGGACCCGCAGTTGCGCAAATGTTGGATTTCCGAACACCCCTCAATTTGCTTCATATCCTGTAACGGCAGCCACAACAGAAGCTTTAGGAAATTTATTGCCGCTCTCATCAGCAAGGAGGCAACTCCCCGCCCCCCCCCTTTAACCACAAAAGGGTCACTTGAATATGGAAAGACGGCTAAGTCATGACCCTTTATCGTCAATAGAAAGTGGTATAAAGAATGCCTGTAGAGATGGATAACCACTATTATGGCGTCCATAAAAAAGCCGACTATGGTCGGCCAAAGAAGAACTTATGCTCAGGAGAATAGCCCCAAGAAAGACAGAGTGAACAGTCTGCCAATCCCTTGGGGCTCGTATCAAAACAAGGGAGTCTCTCTTTCGATAGCACAAGGCGTAAATCCGAACACCCCGTTGTTCCATCTTTCTGACCAAGGAGGTCTGAACAACCGCCCTTTTCTTTTTACTTAACCCAGCAGTGAGAGGGCCGATTGCGGGCGCTGATTAGCCTGGGCCAAGATGCTGGAGGCCGCCTGCTGCAGGATGTTCTGCTTGGTCATGTTGGCGGTCTCGGTCGCAAAATCTGCATCACGGATACGGGAGCGCGCGGCACTGACGTTCTCGGAGATGTTGGACTGGTTACGAATGGTCGAGTCCAGACGGTTCTGGACCGCCCCCAACTCCGCACGCTTGCTATCGACAACCCCCAGCATGGCATCAACAGCTCCCAGCACTTCTTGGGCTTGGGACTGAGTACCTATGTTGATCCCGTTTGCTCCACCGCCAGTGAAAATGGCCGTGACATCAATAGCAGTACCAATGGAGGTACCCATATTGACGCTAGACCCAGCTGCGGCAGCAATCCCCGAGATACTGAAACCACCGCTCTGGGCCAAACTAAAGCCAATGGTTTGGTTAGCATCTGCCCCGACTTGGAAAGTTCCACTATAAGTTCCATCCAGCAATTTAGTTCCGGCAAACGTCGTATCTTTAGAAATTCGGTTAACTTCTGCACCTAGCTGATCCACTTCTTTCTGCAGGGCCTCACGATCCTTGACAGAGTTGGAGCCGTTAGCGGATTGCTGCGCCAGGGTACGCATACGCTGCAGCATGCCTGTTACTTCATCCATGGCCCCTTCGGCGGTTTGCGCCAAGGAGATACCATCGTTGGCGTTGCGGTTGCCTTGATCCAGACCGTTGACCTGAGAAGTCAGACGGTTGGAAATCTGCAGACCGGCCGCATCGTCCTTGGCACTGTTGATGCGCAGACCGGATGCCAGACGGGTGTACGAGGTATCCAACGACTTGGTGGTGTTCATCAAATTACGCTGGGCGTTCAGTGATGAAGTGTTGGTATTGATAAACATGGCCATAAAAGATTTCTCCTGATGAACAAGAAACTGCGGGCTCTGCTGGTATGTACGCAATCAGGCTCCCACCGTTCAGACGGACAGATTGAACGGTCTGTGCCATCTGGCGGATCCGCTGTTTGAACAAACATCGGACCCGCAGTCGCGCAAATGTTGGATTTCCGAACACCCCTCAATTTGCTTCATACTCTGTAACGGCAGCCCCACCAGAAGCTTTAAAGAATTTATTACCGCGCTCATCGACACAGAGGTTGCCGCGGGTTCACCAGGAAATACCGTGCCCCATCTCCCCTATCTCAAACAGAAGCTCCTGCATTAGCATCACATCGCCTCGTAACTGGCACAGTTCATGCTTAGCTTTGTTGGGTGTCGATTTTTCGACGCCCATAAAAAAGGCCGACAATGTCGGCCAAAGAAGAGCTTACGCTCAGGAGAACAACCTCGAGGGTGACAGAGTGAACGATCTGCGTAACACTCGAGGGGTATACCAATAAGAGAATTTCTCTTTCGATAGGACAAGGCGTAAATCCGAACACCCCATTGTTCCATCTTCTTACCAGGGCGGCCTGAACAACCGCCCTTTTCTTTTTCTTGAATTCCCGATTAGTTCTGCAGCAAAGAGAGCGCTGACTGCGGACGCTGATTGGCCTGGGCCAGGATGCTGGAGGCTGCCTGTTGCAGGATATTCTGCTTGGTCATGTTGGCAGTTTCGGTCGCGAAATCTGCATCACGAATACGGGAGCGCGCAGCCGAGACGTTTTCGGAGATGTTGGACTGGTTGCGAATGGTGGAATCCAACCGGTTTTGCACCGCACCCAACTCGGCACGTTTGCTATCAACCACAGTCAACATGGCATCAACTGCTCCCAACACTTCCTGTGCTTGCGACTGAGTACCAATATTGATTCCACTTGCGGCTCCACCTGTAAAGATGGCAGTAACATCAATAGCCGTCCCGATGGCCGTTCCCATATCCACATTTGTCCCCGCAGCTTTTGCAATCCCCGAGATACTAAAGCCCATCGTCTGAGCCAAGCTAAAGCCGATAGTCTGGTTGGCATCGGCACCGACCTGGAAGGTACCGCTAAAGGTACCATCCAACAGCTTGGTGCCCGCGAAGGTGGTCGCGGTGGAGATACGGTTGATCTCGGCGCCCAGCTGATCCACTTCTTTTTGCAGAGCTTCACGATCCTTGGCGGAGTTGGAGCCGTTGGCAGATTGCTGAGCCAAAGTACGCATGCGTTGCAGCATGCCGGTCACTTCGTCCATGGCGCCTTCAGCGGTCTGCGCCAGGGAGATGCCGTCGTTGGCGTTGCGGTTGCCCTGATCCAGACCGTTGACCTGGGAGGTCAGACGGTTGGAGATCTGCAGACCGGCCGCATCGTCCTTGGCGCTGTTGATGCGCAGGCCAGATGCCAGACGAGTGTAGGAGGTATCCAGGGATTTTGTGCTGTTCATCATGTTACGCTGGGCGTTGAGCGATGAAACGTTGGTATTGATATACAGACTCATGATTTTTCTCCTAAGCTATTAAATTTTATCTTTAATTCACTCAGGCTTTATTTTCGTCTGTGCCTGATATGTTTAAGTTAACGGCGCGTTTTGATGATGCTTTAGTGTTTTTTACAGCCTTTGGTGCTGTTATCGCCGCCTGACTTATATATCGGCCCCTCTTGCCGGGTCTTGAGAAAAATGTTGGAATTTTTTTGCCGATGGAGCGCTCCACTCAGGCTCCATCCCCTCTCGGCTCAGGGACCAAGCCAGGCTTGCCACTAGCCCCCCTGGCCACAAGGCCCCGGAAACTTGGCCTGGCTCCCACTTTTGCACGCCAGTATTGCTCGTCCACACGGCTTGCCCCTAAAATCGCCGCCCCATCATTTATCGGACCTGAGTTGTTCCCCATGCAGACGCTAGTTGAGCAGATTGTTTACATCAGCGACATGTTTGGTACCGCAGTATTCGCGTTTTCCGGGGTCCTGGTCGCGGGTCGCCTGCGGATGGATGGCTTCGGCGTCATGGTATTGGCGGCGGTGACCGCCATCGGCGGCGGCACCATCCGCGACATGATCCTGGGCGCCACCCCGGTATTCTGGGTACGCGACCCCCTCTATATCTGGGTGGTCATCGCCACGGCGCTGATCGGCATGTGGATGGTCAAGCTGCCAAGGCGCATGCCCTGGTATGTGTTGCCGGTAGCGGACGCCTTCGGCTTGGCCCTGTTCACCGTGATCGGGGCCCAGAAGGCGCTGAATTTTGGCACCTCGGGACTGATAGCCGTGCTCATGGGCACCATGACAGGGGTCGCCGGCGGCATGATCCGAGACGTCTTGGCCCGGGAGGTGCCCATGGTGCTGCAAAAGGAGATCTATGCCACCGCCTGCATCCTCGGCGGCATCCTCTATACCCTGGCCCTCGAAGTCGATATGGACAGGGTGACCGCCATGCTCATCTGCATGACGGCCGTGTTCGGTCTGCGAGTGGCAGCCATTTACTGGCACCTGTCACTGCCCACCTTCTCGCTGCAACGCAACTGACCCACGCTCCGGCGGGGGAGATCCCGCCCCGGCCGGAGCAAGATTGAACCAAGCCCGCTTTTCTGTTGTCATAAAGGGGTCGTTTCAATCCGGACTATCTCATGCAAAAACTTGGGTTCATGACCACCCTGATACTGATGACGGTGGCGGCAAATGCCGGAGCACAGGCTCTGTTTGGGCGCCTGGCATCGACCCCGGTGCAGCAGTTCAACCAGCAGATCCGCCAGGCCAGCAGCAGCCAGCAGAGCTGGGTCAACGACTATCGTGAAGTGGCGCGGCGCTTTGTGGGCCATGAGAACATGCCAAGCCGCATCCACGCCCAGCAGCTGGACAAGGATCTGGTTCTCTCGGTGGCCCTCGATGGTCACAAGAGCGACATGATCTACATACTGACGCTGTTTCGCAGTGACAACCTCTGGCAGATGCGCCAGGCCCAGATGGGCTGGCGTTGCCTGGGTCAGGAGACCTTCACCCCGGTTCCCTGCCCCGAGTCGACCGTCACCCCCTAAGGCTCGGGAGGCGGCAATAAAAAATCCGGCACATGGCCGGATTTTTTATTGGGAGGGAGTGCTCACTCAGGGGCGATAGACCTTCACATTGTCAAAGCCCTGCTCCTTGAGATAGAGGGCCTGCAGCTTGCTCATCACGCCGCGATCGCAGTAGAGCAGATAGGTTTGCTCCTTGGGCAGATCCCCAAAGGCGGTGGCCAGCTTGAAGAAGGGGATGTGCAATACCTCGCGACCCTCCACCACCAGGGGCTTGTCGTCGTGCTCGTCATTGGAGCGGATATCCAGGATCACTTCGCCGGCGGCCAGCTCCTGAGTCATCTCCACTTCCTGCACCTGGGCCGCTGTCTCCTCGCCGATGCGGCGGATGTCGAGGTAACGGGCCTCGCTCACCACCTTGTCCAGGATGGCGAAGTCGAAGTTGCCCTCCTCCGCCTCGATGCGGGCCAGATCCGCCTTCACGGTCGGCTTCTTGGAGATGACGCCGCAATACTCCGGCATGGTCTCGGCGAACTCCAGAGTGCCGATGCGGCGCGCTTCGCTGATGATGTCCGGCTTGTCCCAGGTGATGAGGGGGCGCAGGATCACCTTGTCGGTCACCCGGTCGATGACGTTGAGGTTGGTCAGGGTCTGGCTGGAGACCTGGCCCACGCACTCGCCGGTCACCAGGGCCGGGATCTGGAACTCGTCTGCCACCTTGGCGGCGGCGCGCATCATCATCCGCTTGAGTACCACCCCCATCTGGCCGTTGTCGATCTTCTCGAGGATCTCTGCCACCACGGGCTCGAAGTCCACCGCAGTGAAACGCACCCGGTGGGAGGAGCCGAAGCGGTTCCAGAGGTGATAGGCTACCTGCTTGACCCCGATCTCGTGGGCGGCGCCGCCGAGGTTGAAGAAGCAGTAGTGCACACGGCAGCCGCGCTTGATGAACTGGAAGGAGGCGACCCCAGAGTCAAAGCCGCCGGAGAGCAGGCTCAGCACATCTTCCTGGGTGGCGATGGGCATGCCGCTCAGCCCCTGATGGATGGCGCTGACGATGAACAGCTCCTCGCCGTCTATCTCCAAGTTGATCTTCACATCCGGGTTCTTCAGGCGAACGCCGGCGCTTTCACAGTGCTGGTTGAGGCCGCCCCCGACGTAGCGCTCCACTTCGAGGGAGGAGAATTCGTGCTTGCCGTGGCGCTTGGCGCGCACGCAGAAGGTCTTCTCCTTGAGCTGCTCGCCCCAGACGCCTTTCACCTGCTCGAAGATATCGTGCAGATCGGTGAACTTGCTCGCCTGCACCTCGAGGAAGGCCTGGATGCCGGGGATGCAGGCCAGCGCCGCTATGGTCTGCTCGCGGAACTGGTCGTTGCGGGAGCTCACGATCAGCTTGTCCCAGTCCATCCGCACCCGGGCGTCGTCGTCGAAGCGTCGCAGGACGTTGCGGATGTTGCCCTGCAGGATCTTGATGAAACGCTGGCGAACCGACTTGCTCTTGATGGTGATTTCCGGGAACAGCTTGATAATGAACTTCATGATAATGACTCGGGTGGCCTCGATTTAAGGGCGCGGATTATATCAGAAGTTTGCGGCCAGCGCCTACAGGCTGAGCACTCCCCCGGATATCCCGCGCATTTCCCCACACAATGTTTGCCGCCGACCGGCCTTGTTGCGTATATTCCCCTGCCTGCGGTCTGGCAACCCCAACAACAAGCAACAGATAGGCACGATGAAGACCTATATCTACTACCCCGGCATGGAAGTGCGGGATGAACTCTGGCTCAAGTTTGCCCTGCTCTATCTGGAGCGGCTCGCCTTCGTCTTCACCGTCAGTGAAAAAAGCGGTCTCACCGCCCTGCTGGAGACCCTGCGCCAGCAGACGGATCTGCTCGCCGAGCGGCCCAGCGCCGACTTCTTCGCCGCCATCACCCCCCAGATCGAAAACCAGATCGCCGGCCTCATCGCCCCAGACTTCGTGCGCCACAAGGTGTTCGGCAACAAGGAGTTGATCACGCGCTGGCGCGCAAGCGCGAACCACGACTGCTTCTGCCCGGCCCAGGCGGGGCTTGAGCGACTACACGGCTTCTGCCTTGCCCACGGCTTTGCGACTCAGGACGAGGGGGGAATTCGGATGGCGCGGCGCTTCGCCAACCTGCTCTCCATGCGCCTCGCCCGTGAGTGGGCGCTCGCCAATGAGGGCGCCCTCATCACGGATCACGACTACCTCGATCGGCTGCTGCACCTGCTCGAATCCCGCTACCACAATCGCGGCGGCCAGGATTGCTTCCACCTCGAGATCCCGTTGCGAGTGCCCACTCACCTCGCCGACATATCCTTTGCCGAGCTTGTCGCCCTGCGCGGGCGCAGCGGCTTTCGTCAGCAGTTGGCCGAGTTCCATCAGGCCCTCGACGCCCTGCTCGCCATGCTCGCCAGCGGCTATGCCGACTCCGCGGTGCTGACCCGCTTCGAGCAGGCCCAGCAAGGTCTCAATCTGCTGCTGGGGCCCGACTCCCGGAGCCTGCCGCTCACCACGCTCGTCAGCACCGGCTTGCCGGCCATGGCGATGATCCACCGTCTGAAGGAGAGCCACCCGGATAGCGCTCTCGTCTTTCACTCCATCAAGAAGAGCCACTTCCACCAGCGCAAGAGTCAGCACTTCTTCACCCGGCTGGGACAGGTCAAGCCCTGAGCCGCTCGGGCTGCTCTCTTTGCCATTCATCAGCCCATGTCATAAACAGGCGTCAATATTTTGTCACGCCGCTGCGGGTTAAAAGAGATGCCCCGCCTGCTCAGGAGGGGTTTTCCAGTCGGAACTCGATGCGATCGCTGTTGCCCGCCTCATCCACCACCACCAGCTGATAGCGTCCCGCCGCGCTCAATACCTGATCCCCGTCCCAGCGCAGCCTCTCGCCGTTCAAGAACCAGTGCGCCTTGCCGATGCCACCGAGCACCCTGGGCTGCAGCCGATAACGCTGGCTGCGGATAAGATTCCCCTCCCCCAGCGCGACGATGCGGATGGGGGCCTGCTGATCCGCCCCCCGGTTTTCCCCCTCGCAGCCGCTGGCCAGCAGCGCCCGGCGCCGCTCCGAAGGCTCGCGCCAGGGCTCGAGGGAGAGGGGCCAGAGCGCCCGCCAGGCAAAGCCATCGGCATCACGGCAGCGGGCCAGGGTCGGCTTGCCCTCCCCGGTCAAGGCCACCTTGCGCAGGGGGGAGGACCAGTCCATGGGATCCGGCAGGGTGGGGGGATCCCGCTCATCCAGCAGCCAGGCATTCTGTTGTTGCATGCAGGCCTCTGGCAGGGTGACGCTCGCTCGTCGCCCGAGCGGCCAGCAGATGTCGGCCTCGCTCACGGTGTTGGGCTGAACCGGCAAGGGGCTGGTATCGCCGAGGCGGGAGTAGACAGAGAGTAGCAGGGGGATGGCCGCGCTCTGGCCGTAGAAGCCCGGCAAGGGGGTGCCATCGGGGCGCCCGAGCCAAACGCCAATGGTCCAGCGCCCGGAGACCCCCAACGCCCAGCTGTCGCGATAGCCGTAGCTGGTGCCCGTCTTCCACGCCAGGCGGTTGACTCGGCCGGTCGCCTCGCTCGTGAAGGGCTGATCCGCCCGCCCCTGGGCGCTCAGGATATGCCAGATGATCCAGGCTGCCCCCGGACTCAGCAGGGGGCGCGACACCGCCTGCTGCCCCGCGAGCCAGACCGGCATCGCCACCTGCCCCTGGCGGCTGAGGGCGCTGTAGAGCGCCACCAGCTGCTCCAGCCGGATACCCGCCGCCCCGAGCGCGATGGCGGGGTTGGGTCTATCCGAGAGCGCCAGCCGCACCCCGGCGTTATCCAGCCGGTTGACGAAGCTGTCCGGCCCCAGCGCCTCCAGCACCTGCACCGCCGGCACGTTGAGGGATTGCTGCAGCGCCTGGGTCAGGGTCACGGGCCCCTGGAAGGCGCCGGTAAAGTTCGCGGGTCTGTAGTCCGACCCCAGACGGGGGGCATCGGCGAGCAGGGAGGCGGAGTGCACCAGGCCCGCGTCCAGCGCCAGGCCATAGATAAAGGGCTTCAGAGTGGATCCCGGCGAGCGAATGGCCTGCACCATGTCGAGGTAACCGTGGCGTTTCAGGTTGCCATACTCGGCGCTGCCCACGTAGGCACGCACCGCCATGGTCTGGTTGTCCACCAGCAGCAGGGCCGCCGAAGTCTGCTCCGGGAAACGGCGGATATAGCTCTCAACCCTGTCCTCCAGCCAGCGCTGCAGACTGCCGTCTATGGTGGTGTGCACCAGGGCCCCCGGCTGGCTGTTGGCGGCGAGGCGGGCAAACAGCGGCGCCTCCATGGGGGTGAAATGGCCGCGGGCCAGCACGGGTTCGATCCGTCCCTGCTCCCAGACGGATGTCGCCCAGGTGCCCTGCTTGACCAGCCGCAGCATCACCTTGTCCCGGGCGGCGCGGGCCCGCTCCGGGTGCCGGTCCGGCCGATAACGGCTGGGAGCCTGGGGCAGCACCGCCAGCAGGGCCGCCTCCGCGTGGGTGAGCTTGGCCGCGCTCTTGCCGAGGTAGGCGAAACTCGCGGCCTGCACCCCTTCCAGGTTGCCGCCAAAGGGGGCCCGGTTGAGGTAGACGGTGAGCAGGGTTCGCTTGTCGTAGTGCCACTCAAGTTGCAGTGCTCGCGCCATCTGGCGCAGCTTGCCCGGCACGCTGCGATGGTAGGGCTCGATGAGCCGCGCCACCTGCATGGTGAGGGTGGAACCGCCGGAGACGGCCCGCCCATAGCGCAGCCACTGCCAGACCCCCCGTGCCATGGCGACGGGATTGACCCCGGGGTGTTGCCAGAAGTGGCGATCCTCGTAACCGAGCAGCGCCTCTATGTAGCGGGGGGAGACCTGAGTCAGGGTGACCGGGTAGCGCCAGACCCCGCTGGTATCGGCGAAGGCCCGCAGGGGCCTGCCCTGGCTGTCGAGCACAACCCGCGCATAGGCGGGATCCAGCGGCGGTGGCGGGAAGGCCCTGTCCAGCACCAGCAATAGCAGGAGCAGGGCTCCCACCCCGGCGACCCAGAGGCGCAACCAGAACGGCAGGCGGCGCAGCCCCAGAAGCAGGGCATGCCAGTGCTGATGCAGCCACCGGCGCCCCTTGTGCCCACAACCGGCGGGACGCACCTCCTCTTGCATGGGGGCCTTACTCAGAGATGGTCACCTCGTGGATGTCCTGCCCCACCGCCCGAAGTTCGGGACGATACATGTCCTCCACCTGGGTCGGCGGCACCTGATAATGACCCGGGGTCACCGCCCGCATCAGATAAACCAGCTGCTGATTGCCCCCCTCGCTCAAGTCCAGAGCGGCCGTGTAGCGGTCATCCCTGAACTCCTGATGCTTGAGGTAGTCGTTCCAGTCGCTCTGCCAGGCAGGCTTGCCTTCTATTTTCAGCTCCTCGAGCTTGATGCTGTTGCCAAGGGCCGGGTTTTCCAGCTCGAAGCCCGCCGGCAACATATCCACCAGCAGGGCGTCGGGCACCGCCTGCTCGCTCGATACGTTCAGCCGTACCACCACCAGATCGCCGACCCGCACCCTGGCGGGATCGAGCTGCTTGCCATCCCCATTGAACCAGCTGCGGGTCACACTCATCCCCTGACTGAGACGCGCGGGCGCCTGCTCTGGGTAGCCGATGAGGGTGCGCTGCACATAGAGGGAGCCCTTGCCGTCGTTACCGATGCCGGTCACCGCCAGCGCCTCGAGGGCACCGAGCTGCTGACTCGTCTGGCCGGCGAGGGGCAACTCCCCGCTCGCGCTCGCCACCCTGGCCTGCCAGTCGACGGCGGGGTCGACCTGGGCCAGACGTAGCAGGGCGAGCCGCTCCTGAGTGCTGAGCCACTGGCGGTGGGCCAGGGTATTGGCCAGCTTGGCACTCAAAGCAGACCAGCTCCCCTCGGCCAACTTATGCTGGCGCAGCAGGGCGAGTTCGAGGGCCCCGTCCCGCAAGGGAGAGCCATAGTCCGCGAGGTAATCATCCCCCCGCTCGGTCGCCAGCGCCCGGGTCAGGGCCTCGGCGCCTCCTTGCTGATCCCCCATGGCGGACAGGGCCAGGGATAGATGCAGCAGGGGCAGGCCGGAGCGGGCGTGATCCGCTTGCTGTTCCCAGATTAGGCGCAGGGTGGAGAGCGGCGCCTTGCCCACTCGCGCCAGCACATAGGCGCTGTAGGCCTGATAGGCCAGCCGGCTGTGCTCGGGGGCACTGCTCCAGCGCTCCCCGTACTGGCTGTCGGTGAGGTAGTTCTGCAGCCGCATGAGGGCCAGGCTCAGCATGGCCTCCGGCACAGCCTCCCCGGCCTCCTTGCGGGTCAGCAGGTAGTCGGCGGCGTAGGCGGTGAGCCACTGCTCCTCGTCGGAGCGGCCGTCCCAGAGCCCGAAGCCACCGCTCGGCAGTTGCAGCCGCTGCAGCCGCTGCATCAGGGTCCGCTGCACCTCGGCCTCGCTCTGCGCCTTGGCGGGCTTGGGCAAGTTTTTGGACCAGGCCTCCCGCTCGGCGGCCGTGGTCAGCTCATAGGGCCAAGCGCGGGACAGAGTCTGCTCCAGGCAGGCGTAGGGGTAGTCGGCCAGGGCCTGCCACTGGGCCGCCGGATCCCAGGGGGGAGTGCCCGAGAGGCTCAGCAACCCCTGCAGATTGGCAGGGGCCAACCCCGCTAGATCCTCCGGGGCGAAGCTCATCTGCTGACCGGGCGCCAGCATCTGATAACGTTGACGGGTCTGGGCCGGCCAGGGGGATCGCAGGGGCAGCGACCAGTCGCGACTCATGGCAAAGCCCTCACCGCTGGCAGCCAGCGCCAGGCGTGCCACTCCGCTCGCACCCGTGACGGTGAGCGGCAGGGTGAGCCAGCGCTCCTCGCCGTTTTTAAGGTCCAGGGTTTTGGGCAGTTCAGCGCCCGCCTGCAGGCCGCCGCTCAGGGTCCAGTTCAGGGAGAGGGATTGATCCTGGCCGCTCATGTTGCGCAGCTGCACCAGGGCGCGGGTCTCGTCCCCGCGAGCGCCGAAGCGCGGCCAGCCTATCTCGGCCACCAGGGGGGAGACCACCTTGACGGCGCGCTCGGCCTGGCCGACCTGCTGCTCGTTCCAGGCCAGGGCCATCAGCGCCAGCTCGCCGTTGAAGTTCGGCAGCTCCAGCGGTATGACCGCCTTGCCGCTCTCATCGAAGTTCACCTCCCCACTCCAGAGCGCAGCCACCTCGACCCGACTCTCCAGAGCTCCCCCCTTCTTGAGCGCCGGCGCATCGCCGCCGTAGTTGAGGCGCGCCAGCTTGCCGTCCTGAGGGGGGATCACCTGACCGTAGTTATCGAACAGGTCCTGGGCGAAGCGCTTGCGACCGAAGAAGATCTCGAACGGGTCGAGGGGTTTATAGTCGCTGATATTGAGCACCCCCCTGTCCACCGCCGCCAGCACCACCCGGCCCCGGCTGTTGGGGGTAGAGCTGGCCGTCACCTCGAGGCGAGTCAGGGGCACCGCCTTGTCCGGCGCACTCAGGGTCAGCGGCAGGCGGCGCGCCTCCCTGTCCAGGGTGAGGGGCACCAGACCGACCGAGCGCAGGCTCTGCATCCGCGCCTGACTCACCGGCAACTCTTCGCTGTCCGGGGCCGCTATCTGGGCCGAGATGTGCAAGTCATGACGCAGCCACTCCGGGCTGATGGGGATCTCGAACTCCCCGCGCCCCGTTTTCGATTCACCGCCTTCGGCTTGCAACTCGATGCGCTGCCACCAGCGCAAGCCATCCCCGTCTTCCACCATCAGCAGACCCTTGCCGGCGCGAGGGGCGACCAGGGTCACCCTGGCCTTGTCACCGGCCTGATAGGCCCGCTTGTCGAGGCTGATGGCAATCTTGTCGGGGCGCGCCTGTTCGCCACCGCCACCCCAGGCGTAGCTGCCGATCTCGAGGCGCAGGCTGGACTCATGACCCTGGCTGTTCTCCACCTCGAGCCGATACCAGCCAGCGGCAAGCGGCAGGCTGAGCGCGGTCGGCCCCTTGCCATCCAGTTGCAGAGTCAGCTCCTGCTCCAGATAGGGCTGGGGATTGTATTCATACTTCCAGCCCTCGCCCCCCGAATAGTGCCAGTAGTAGTCGCGGTATTCGTTGATGAGGCGTACCTTCACCGCCCCCGCCACCGGCTGACCCTGCTCATCCAGATTGAGGATCTGGAACGGCAAGGGTCTGCCCCCCTCCACCCGCTCCGCCACGAAGTCTGCCTTGAGGGCTGGCCACTGGCTCCCCGCCGGCCAACCGTATTGGATATGGCTGCGATTCACCGCCCGGCCACCTGGCTCGGAGAGGGAGACCCGGTACACCACCTGGAGCGGCCCGAGGGGCTTGACGCTGTCGAGCTGATCCGCAAGGGAAAACACACCCTCCCCCTGCTCATTCAGGGTTAGGGAGAGGGGCTCGGGCTCCTTCACCTCTTCCAGCAGCCGCACATCCCCCAGGGTGAACTCCTGCCACTGGCTGAAGGGCATGAGGGCGCGGCTGATGGTCACCTCGGCCTTGGCCTTGGTACCGCTGGCGGGGGCGCCGTAGAGATAATCCCCCTTGAGGGACAGCGAGAGCGCGTCGGTCTCACCGAGCAGTTCCCCATCCGGCCCCTTGCCGAGCTGCAGCTTCAGCCGCTCGGGCAGGAACTCCTCCACCAGGAAGGGCCACTCGAAACGGCTGCCGGCGGCTGTCTTCAGGTTGATGGTCCAGCGACCCAGGGGCGCATCCTGGGGCAATCTCAGGCTGTAGCCCGCCGCCCCCAGGTTGTCCGGCAACAACCGCCGCTGCTCCAGCAGTTGCCCATCCGGTTGCTTCACTTCCAGCTCCACCGCCATGCCGGGCAGCAGCTGACCATCCTGCCCCTTGAGCAGGATCTCGCTGTCGAGCCGCTCGCCGGGGCGGTAGAGGTCCCGGCCACTGAAGAGATAGAGCTGCTGTACCTGCCAGGGCTGGGTGCCGAGGTCGAAGGCGGAGAGATCCAGCGCCGCGCCGTCGAGGCGCAGCACCGCCAGGTGCTGGCCCTGCTCGGCCAGCAGCAGTCTGGCCCCCTGCACCTGCTCGAAGCGGCGGTACCCCTGAGCATCCGTGCTCTGCACCTGCAGCCGGTTGCCCTTCTCATCGAGCAGGGAGAGTTGCACGTCCTTGAGGGGGGAGGCGCTGGCCAGGGAGCTGACGAACACCGCCAACTGATCCGGATAGCGACGGGCGCTCAGACCCATGTCGCTCACCGCGAAATAGGTGGTCTCCTTGCGCCAGTTGTAGTCGCCAAGGGGGGACATCACCGCGAAATAGACGCCGGCCTGTGCCAGTTGCGGCTCCTTCACGTTGATGAGGCGGGTCTCTCGGCGGTTGGGATCGAGCCCCAGGGCGTAGCGACCGCTAAACACCCGCTTGGCCCGCGCACTGACTTGCTCCAGATCCCAGTTGCCCATGCCGGCCCCCGGCTTGTACTCGGCCAGGAAGCGCGGCAGATAGTCCGCATCAATTCTGAAGAAGTCGATATTGACCTCATCCACGTTGACCGCGCTGATGGGCAGACGCAGCTCCTGGCGCAGGGGCAGCACCATGCCGCTGGCGGTGAAGGAGGCCCCGGCCTCCAGCGGCCGGGTCTTGAGGGTCCAGTGCTGGGCCTTGGGCCCCAGCCCCTCCTTGAGGGTCACCTCATAGGATTGATTGGGCTCGACACTCGGGAAATAGAGGGTGCGGCCATCCTCGGCCAGGATCCACTCCCCCTTCACCTGCTTGCCCCCTTCCGTCACCCCAAGCCAGCTCTGCCAGCTGCGCCTTGGGGCCAGTGCGCCGGAGAAGACCAGCGCCAGCGCCGGTGCGTCCCGATACTGACGGGCACTGGCCTGACTCACCTCGGTCGGCGCCCCCGCCTCCTGCACGGTGGCGACGGGTTCGCTCCCGGCCTGCTTGATCGGGGTGTCGGGACCGCAGCCAGCCAGCAGCAGGCCGGCCAACAGCCAGACGGCCCCGCGTTGCAGCAGAGAGGGGACAGGAGGCACAGGGTTGAGCGCGAAGAGGTGCATAGGTTTCATCCCGGATGGAATCGCCGCCGACGCGGCACAATGGCCAATAGAGTAAAGGATCCCGACCCATTAATACAAAATCATGACACCAGAATGAGTCTCTATATAAATGTGGGCCCGCAGTCGCTCCCGCTGCATTTCATTCGCCGGGCAATATAATTCATTCGAAACTCAGGCTGGGTTGGCGATCATATATGCAGCAAATTCTTTCTGTTTTCTGAACCCAGGCTAAACTGGAAACAATAGTCCACTTGTGTGGTACGGGGGGACTATTTATCCTCTACCATCGCCAAATCTGCTCAATCAATCAACTACATATCAAATAGTTAGCTCGTTTCTTTACAAGCCCATCGCCTGTGCCATAAATGAAGCACGGGCATGTTGCAATACCAAGGCGCACCCCAATTCTTGAACTCAGGTTCATTTATTACTGCGCAAGTTAATTCCTGCTGGCCCGGCGTTAATGTCGGGCCAGCATCGTTGTGCGCTCATCACCTGCTGGAGTCATACCAGAATGGAAAATAACGATCTCGCCATAGTCGAAAAAAGAGTGGTGACCCGATTCCTGGATATGTTTATCAAGTTCGGGCTTATCCTGGGTCTGGCCTCCTTCTGCTTTACCGTCTTCTCCCCCTTCATGAACATGATGCTGTGGGGTCTTATCCTGGCGGTCACGCTCTATCCGCTCCACCAACGCTTCGCCGCCCGGCTCGGCGGCAAGCAGGGGCGTGCCTCCACCCTGCTGGTGCTGCTGGGAATAGTGCTGATCGTCGCCCCCACCATCGCCATGGTCAGCTCCCTGGGTGACAGCGTCAGCGCTCTGGTCAACAAGGTGGAAAGCAATACCCTGACCATACCGGCTCCCTCCGACAGCATCGCGGCCATCCCGCTGGTGGGCGAGAAGCTGCACGCCTTCTGGCTGAAGGCCTCGGTGGACTTGCCTAGCCTCATCAAGAGCTACCAACCCCAGCTCGGCGATCTCGCCAAGCAGGTCGTCGGCATGCTGGCCAGCATGGGGGGCGGTCTGCTGGGCTTTGTCGCCTCCTTTATCGTCGCCGGCATCATCATGGCCTGGGGGGCGCCCGGTGCGGTCAGTGCCACTCGCATCGCCATTCGCTTCACCGATGAGAACAAGGGCATAGCCCTCACCAAGCTGTGTACCAGCACCATCAGGGCGGTCGCCCAGGGGGTCATCGGCGTGGCCTTCATCCAGGCGCTGCTGGCGGGCATCATCATGTCCCTCGCGGGGATCCCGGCGGTGGGCATCTTCTTCGTGCTGGCGCTGATCCTCGGCATCGCCCAGGTGCCCGTCATCCTGGTCACCGGGCCCGTGATTGCCTACATGTGGATGGCCGGGGATCACGGCACCGTCGTCAACATCATCTACACGGTGCTGCTGGTCATCGCCGGCATGGCGGACAACGTGCTCAAGCCGCTGCTGCTGGGACGCGGGGTGGATGCCCCCATGCCGGTGGTGCTGCTCGGTGCCCTCGGCGGCATGGCCACCAACGGCATCCTCGGCATGTTTATCGGCGCCACCCTGCTCTCCATCGGTTATCGCATCTTCATGGCCTGGGTCAACGAAGGTCAGCCCGGCGCGAAGCAATAACCCATGGTCGTCGTCCATCACGCCATGCGCCCCCTGTTTGCAGGGGGCGCATGCCTGTTTCTGAGTGCCTGCACCCTGCTTGGCCCCGACTATCAGACGCCCCGGGTCACCGAGATGGCGTCCTGGCACAGCGCCAGCCAGGGCCAAGCGGCAGCCAACGCGGCTGACTACCGGCGATGGTGGGAGCAGCTGCACGATCCCGTGCTCAGCGCCCTGGTCGAGGAGGCCCTTCGCAACAACCCGGATGTCCGCATCGCGGGCCTGCGGATCCTGGAAGCCCAGGCCCAGCTCGGCATCGCCGAGAGCCTGCTCGGCCCGCAGGCCACGGTCGGCACCGGGGAGTTCCTGCAGGCTGGCCAGAGCCGCGATGGCCACAGCACCTCGGGAAGCAACTATGGCGCCGGCTTCAACCTAGGCTGGGAGCTCGATTTCTGGGGCAAGTTCAGGCGCGGGGTCGAATCGGCGGATGCCAACTACTTCGCCACCCTGGCGCAATACGACGATATCCAGGTGCTGATGATTGCCCAGGTGGCCCAGCTCTACGTGAGCATCAGGACCGTCGAGGCTCGTCTCCAAATCGCCCATGAGAACGCCCGCCTCCAGCGCCGCAGCCTGGAGATCACCGAGCGGCTGTTCAAGAGCGGCAACAGCGCCGAGCTGGATGTGCAGCAGGCCAGGACCCAGTATCTGGGCACCCTCTCCGGCATCCCCCAGCTTCAGACCAGCTTGCGCCAGAGCCAGAACGCCCTCTCCACCCTGCTGGCCCGCACGCCTGGCCCCCTGCCTGAGATGGGCGCGGGCACGGGGCAGATCCCCCAGGGCACCCTGGCCCTGGTCGCCGAAATGCCCGCCGACTTGCTGCGCCGTCGCCCCGATGTACGGGTCGCCGAGCGGCAGCTGGCCGCCCAGTCCGCCCTCATCGGGGTGGCCGAGAGCGAGCTCTACCCCTCCATCACCCTGCTCGGCACGCTGGGGGTCAGCGCCACCGCTGGCAGCAGCGGCACCTACTCCTGGGCGGTGGGTCCGTCTCTCAGCTGGAACCTGCTGGATCAGGGGCGGCTCGGCAACCAGGTGCTGGTGCAGGACGCCCGCTTCCAGCAGCTCCATGAGCGCTACCGCGATACCCTGTTCAAGGCCGCCCGGGAGGTGGACGACGCCGCCATCGCCTACGCCAACGGTCAGGACGAGATCGCCCTGCTGACCCAGACGGGGGCGGCGGCGCGCCGCTCCCTGGACATCGCCAACACCCAGTACCGGGAAGGCATGGCCGACTTCCAGCGGGTGCTCGACTCCCAGCGTGCCCTGTTCAGCCAGCAGGAGCGGCTGGTCAACAGCCGGGGGGCCCGCATGCGCGATCTCATCACCCTCTACAAGGCCCTGGGTGGCGGCTGGGAGCAGGGGCGCTCCCGCCCTCTGGTGACTCCCGCCGTCGAGGCCCAGTTGCGCCAGCGCGCCGACTGGGCCCCCTTGCTCGACAAGGTTCAGCCCCAACCCAATCCCTCCTCCCAGAAGGTAAGTACCCATGACTGACAAGGCCCCTCCCCCCGGCAAGGCCAGCCGCAACGCCACCCTGGGGCTGCTGGGACTCATCGCCGCACTGCTCGGCTGGTATCTGCTGGCCGACCGGCTGACCCCCTACAGCTCCCAGGCCCGCGTGCAGGCCTTCGTGGTCCCGATCGCCGCCGAAGTGGCCGGCCAGATCCAGCGAGTCCATGTGCGCGACAACCAGGACGTGGCGGCCGGCGATCCCCTGTTCGAGATCGATCCCGAGCCCTATGACATCGCCCTGGCCAAGGCGCGCTCCGACTACCAGACGGTGTTGAGCGGCGTCAAGGCGGGCAACGAGGGGGTCAAGGCGGCGGAGGCGGCCCTGATGGCCATGCGCGCCGCCTATGACAACGCCGCCAAGGATGCGGCCCGCCAGGAGCGGCTCTATCGGGAGGATCCAGGGGCCATCTCGGTGCGACGCCTAGAGGTCGCCCAGGCCAGCCGGGAGACCGCCAAGAGCCAGGTGGCAGCCGCCGAGGCCGACGTGCGCCGTGCCATCGAGGCCGCCGGCGCCAGCGGGGACGACAACTCCCAGCTCCTCAGCGCCCGCTCGGCGGTGCACAAGGCGGAGCTGGATAGAGCCAACACCCGGGTGGTGGCGCCAGGGCGGGGCCTCATCACGGATCTCAGCACGGACGCCGGCCAGTTTATCGGGGCCGGAGCCCCGGCCATGACCCTGATCGCCATCCACGACGTCTGGATCTCGGCGGATCTGACGGAAAACAACCTCGGCAACGTCCAGCCCGGCGACAGGGTGGCCATCCTGCTGGACAGCCTGCCCGGTCGCCTGTTTGAGGGGGAGGTGCGCAGCATCGGCTACGGGGTGAGCGACGGCAAGAGCCAGCCCGCTGGCACCCTGCCAACCGTGGACAACAACCGGGACTGGCTGCGCCAGGCCCAGCGCTTCCCGGTCAAGATCGCCTTCAAGGAGGGCGATCTGCCGCCGGCCGAGGGGCTGAGGGTCGGCGGTCAGGCCGACGTCATGGTCTATGCGGGCGACAGCGGCCCGATGAACCTGCTGGGGGCGCTCTACATCCGGTTGATGAGCCTCTGCTCCTTCCTCTACTAGGTGGCCTATGCATAACGCCGACAGGGCAGTCCTTCGCATCGGCACCGGCATCGCGCTGGCGGCGGGGATCTGCTACGGACTCGCCCTGCCCATGCCCCACCTCGGGCTCATCATGGCCTGGGTGGTGCTGTGCCGCCCCGGCGAGCCGCTGGGTTTGACCAAGGGGCTGGCGGGGGGCCTGCTGTTGATGGCCATGATGATGGGGGGCGTACTGCTGGTCCCTCTGCTGACCCACTACGCCCTGGCGACCGTGCTGCTCGTCAGCCTGCTGCTCTACCTGCTGATGCTGCAGGGGATGGCGGGCAAGGGGGCGGCCTCCATGCTGCTCATCATGGCCATCACGGTGATCCCGGTGGCCGGTCTCATCGAACAGCGGCTGGCCATCGCCATCGCCCAGATGATGGCGGTGGGGATCCTGGTGGGGACCCTGGTCAATGCCCTGGCCCACCGCCTGTTTCCCCCCAGGCCGTCGGCACAGGCCGCGAGGCCGAGGCCCACCCCCCCGGAGCATCCAGGACGGCTGGCCCTGCGCGCCGTCATCATAGTGCTGCCGGTCTGGCTGCTGGCCCTCGGCAACCCTGCCTTCTACATCCCGGCCGTGATGAAGACGGTGACCCTCGGCCAGCAGAGCAGCGCCCTCAATGCCAGAGCGGCGGGCAAGGAGCTGCTGTTCTCGACCCTGATGGGGGCCCTGCTCGCCTTCGTGCTCTGGATGGGACTCGGCATCTGGCCCTCCCTGCTGATGCTGATGTCGATGCTGGCCCTGATGACCCTCTGGCTGGCGCGGCGGCTGCTTGGATTGGTGCCGACCCGCTTCCCCCCCTCGTTCTGGAGCAACGCCTGGATCACCGCGCTCATTCTGTTCGGCCCGGCCATCGAGGACAGCGCGGCGGGCAAGGATGTCTGGCTCGCGGCGGCGATGCGCTGCGGCCTCTATCTGTTGGTGGCTGGCTATGGCTGGTTCTGTATCTGGCTGTTCGAGCAGGGATGGTCGGTCGGCCGCCCCTTGGCAGATCAACCCATTGGAGAGTGATATGTTCACGATCTTTCTGGTCGGGATCCCGGTGATCCTGGCCAACATGCTGCTGCAGTCCCTGGTGTCGGTTTGGTGTATCCGCTTCTATCTCAAGCGTTTCGGCGAGCGGGAGGGGATCCTCGCCGGGGTGCTAGCGCTCTTTGGCATCATCACCCTGGTGATGCTGGGCAACCTGGCCCAGATCGCCATCTGGGGGGCCCTCTTCCTCTGGCTCGGAGAGTTCTCCACCCTGCAGGAGGCCGTCTATCACTCCGGGGTCAACTTCGCCACCCTGGGCTATGGCGACATCGTCATGAGCCCGCAGTGGAAACTGCTGGGCCCGCTGGAGGCGGTCAACGGCGCCCTGATGATAGGCCTCTCCGGCGCCTGCATGCTGGCGGTGCTGCAGCACCATGTCCGCAAGCAATTTCCCAGATAGCGCGAAGTGGCAGGGACGCCCCTCTCCCCCTGATTTGCAACCCCGCCAGGGCGCAGAGTGCGCCCTGCATCACGCCAACAAAATGTTGTTTGGCACGGTTTTGCAGTATTCTTGCCATCCGACAGTTTCCCAACAGGACAGTGCCCGTTCATGTCGTCTACCGCGCTCAGTCACCTCCCCTCGGCCAGCCAGGCGCCGCTGTTCTTTCGCCTGGACACCCGCAGCCAGCGGCTGGTGGCCCTGACCGATGTGATGCAGACGCCCCTTCACTGGCTCGATGAGCCCAGAGAGGACTGGCCAACCCAGTTGCCCGAGGCCTTGCGCCTGCCCATCGAACAGCGGCTCGCCAGCGGCCAGGGCGGCAGACTCTTGCTTCGTTTTGCGGATCTTCAGTGGAACATTTCCCTGTCCCATGAACAGGATGCCTTCTGGCTCATCTGTCTGCAGACCCAGCGCCAGGACAGTGTGGCGAGCCTCGCCCTGCAGTTGCCACGCCTGAGCCAGATGGCAAGCCAACAGCAATATGCCCCCATGCTGGAGAGCCTCAAGGAGTGCCTCGGCGCCGATCGCCTCATCCTCTGGCATTACCAGGCCAACGGCCCCCTCGGCAGCGAGCAGCTGACCCCTGTCTTTACCCTGGGGGTGGATACCCTGGCCCCCATCCGGGGGGACAGTCGCTACATCCGTGCCCTGCGCACCCGTGGCGCCCTGAGCTTCTCCGAGGCCGCCCACCAGCCCATGCTGGGGCAGCATTACTATCTGGGGGAGGCCCACGTCAGCTCTCGCCTGGATGGCGCCCTGCTGGAGCAGGAGAAGCTCATCGGCGTCCTCAGCCTCGAATACCAGGAATCGACCCTGATAGGCGAAGAGGCGCTGCAACTGGTGCGCCACTGCGCCCAGCTGCTCGGCCACTGGCAACCCGAGCCGGTGACGGCGGATACTCCCCTCCTCACCCCGCCAGCGGATATCGCCCTCAAGACGGGCCACGACTATTGCCGGGCCCTGCTCCACTGGGCCATGGGCATCAGCGGCGCCCGCATCGGCTGGCTCGCCGAGTTCCAGCCCCGCGGCCAGGATCTCTGGATCATTCCGCGCTGCACCCTGGACGGGGAGACCTTCTCCACCGTCAAACCCCTGCGGCTGGAGGCCGGCCCCGGGCTCGAGATCTTCCGCCACGGCCAATCCCTCTACATCGACGATCTGCCCCTGCGCTACCCGCAGGCCGAGCAGCTCAACGCCCTCAAGGCCAAGGGTTACATCGGCATCCCCCTCTCGACTCAGCCCGGCGTGCCCTTCGGCCAGCTCACCCTGCTGCTCGATGAGCCCATCGCGGATCCCACCCCCGTCCTCGATATTCTGAGCGGCCAGCGGGAGCGGGCCGCCGTCGAGCTGCAGCGCCTCGCCACCGACCAGGCCCTGCGCCTGGCCGAGGTGGCCTTCAATACCCACGATGGCCTGCTGGTGATGGATCAGGACGGCATCATCCTCAAGGTCAACGACTCCTTCACCCGTGTCACCGGGTTCGAAGGGGACGAGATGCTGGGCCTGCACATCACCAGGCTGCGGCCGACCTATTATGGGGACAGCCTGAAAGCGGATGTCACCACAGCCGTCAACAACGAGGGCTTCTGGCTGGGGGAGGAGCAGTGCCTGCACAAGAGCGGGCACCTCTTCCCGGTGCGGCTCATGGTGACCGGGGTCAAGGAGGAGGGAGAGATCAGCCACTTCGTCTGCAGCTTCCACGACATCAGCAGGGAGAAGGAGACGGCTCACCACATCGAGCGCCTGGCCTATTACGACGATCTCTGCGATCTCTACAACAGGCGCAGCCTGAACGACATCATGCAGCGCATCCTGCAACATCCGACGGGGCAATGGGGCGCCCTGCTGCTGCTGGATCTGGACAACTTCAAGTCCGTCAACGACTCCCTCGGCCACGCCTGCGGCGATCTGCTGCTCCAGGCCGTGGTGGTCAGACTCAAGTCCCTGCCCCAGGAGAATCTGGTGCTGGCCCGCACCTCGGGGGATGAATTCGCCCTGCTGTTCACCGCGCTCGGCCAAGGCTATGTGACCGCCAAGATCCTGGCGGAGCACTTCGCCCGGGAGCTGATGGGCATGTTCCGCAACCCCTTCGATGTGGGGGACCACAAGCTGCACTGCAGCGCCTCCGTGGGGATCAGCCTCTTCTGCGATGAAGACAAGGATCACCTCGTCCTGATGCAGCAGGCCGACACCGCGGCCCACATGGCCAAACGGGCCGGCCAGGGCAACTATGTCTTCTTCAGCGAGGCCATGGCGGAGAAGGAGAAGAGCAAGCTGGCCCTGAACAATCAGCTGAGGGACGCCCTTCGCAACAACGAGCTGGTGCTGCACTACCAGCCCCAGTACAGAGTCGACAATGGCAGCCTCTCCGGGGTCGAGGCCCTGGTACGCTGGCAGAAGAGCGATGGCACCATGGTGCCGCCCGGCGACTTCATCCCCGTTGCCGAGGAGACCACCCTCATCCAGGAGATTGGCTATTGGGTGATGAAGACCGCATGCGCCCAGTACAGCTTCTGGCTCAACAGCGGCCTCGCCATTCCTCACCTGTCGGTCAACGTCAGCGCCCGCCAGTTCCACACCACAGGCTTCGTGCAGCAGGTAGAGTACATATTGCGCGACACCGGCGTGCCCCCCTGCCGCCTGCTGCTGGAGGTGACCGAATCAGTGGTGCTGGAGAACCGGCTGGAGAGCATAGCCAGGATCCGCCAGCTCAAGGAACTGGGCATCCTCATCTCCATCGATGACTTCGGCACCGGCTACTCTTCTCTCGCCTATTTGCGCGATCTGCCCGCCGATGAGGTCAAACTGGATAGGAGCTTCATCCAGACACTGGTTCACAGCGAACAGGACAGGGCCATCGTCAAGGCCATCCTGGATCTGGCCCGGGTGTTTCGCTTCACGGTGACCGCCGAAGGGGTGGAAGATCAGGAGCAGCTCGATGTGCTAAAACAGCTGGGATGCCAGCACTATCAAGGCTTCCTGACCAGTCGGCCCCTGCCGGTCAAGGCGCTGGAGAGCCTGCTTGGCGCCAGGCCCATGGGCTAAACATGTAGGATTTATAGGGCTTTTTGTAATAAAATAACGACCTGCTCGCCCCCAGCACGAATTATTGGAGTCGTCTATGTCAGTCACTAACCGGATCCCTGCCGTTGAAACCTCAGCCCCTGCCGGCAGCAAGGGCACCCAGCGGATCCCTGCCGTCACCACCGGTGACGCCAGCAGCACCGACGTTATTGGCCGTATCCATTCCGTTGAAACCTGCGGCACCGTCGATGGCCCCGGCATCCGCTTCATCGTGTTCATGCAAGGCTGCCTGATGCGCTGCAAGTATTGCCATAACCGGGACACCTGGGACACCCAGGGTGGTCGCGAGGTGACGGTGCCCGAGCTGATGAAGGATCTCACCAGCTACCGCCACTTCATGAATGCCTCGGGCGGCGGCGTCACCGCCTCCGGCGGGGAAGCCATGCTGCAGCAGGAGTTCATCGCCGATCTGTTCAGCGCCTGCAAGGCGCAGGGGATCCATACCTGCCTCGACACCAACGGTTTCGTGCGCCACTACGACGAACTGCTCGATCGGGTGCTGGACAACACGGACCTGGTGCTGCTCGACATCAAGCAGATAAACGACGAGAAGCATATCCCCCTCACCCACGTCAGCAACAAGTACACCCTGGAGTTCGCCCGCTATCTGGCGGCCAGGGGTCAGACCATGTGGATCCGCTACGTGGTGGTCCCCACCTGGTCCGACGATGACGAGAGTGCCGAGGGCCTCGGCCAGTTCATCGCCGAGCTGGGGGATTGCGTGGAGAAGGTGGAGCTGCTGCCCTATCACGAGCTCGGCAAACACAAGTGGGACGTACTGGGCGATCACTACGACCTCACCGGGATCAAGCCTCCCAGCAAGGAGACCATGGACAGGGTCCAGGCCATCCTTGGCAAGTACCACCCCAACGTCAAATATTGATGGCAAAGGGCTGACCCTCTCGGGTCGGCCCTTTTTCTTCAGCCGCACCACTCCCTTTTCGTGACAGGCCAAGGACGCTGCCATGACCGACGGACAAGTCGCCGCTCTCCTGCTCTGGCTGGTACTGCTCGCCTTCAGCCTGAACGGCCCCTTGCTGCGCACCCTCCATGCCAACCCCCTCTATCAGCACCTCTGCCTCGGGGGCGCCATCGCCCTGGTGCCGCTGTGGATCTTGCGAGCCGGTCTGCACGAGGGGCTGGAGATCCATTTTCTCGGCCTCACCAGCCTGACCCTGCTGCTGGGCTGGCGCCTCGCCCTGCTGGCCCCCAGCCTCACCCTGCTGATCCTCGGCTACTTCGGCGTCACGGATCTGGCGGACTTCGGCTGGCAGGCGCTGATCGGCATCGCCCTGCCGGTCGCCACCAGCTGGCTGCTGTTTCTGGCGAGCTGGGCCTGGCTGCCCCGCCATCTATTCGTTTACCTGTTCGTGGCCGCCTTCCTCGGCGGGGCGATCGCCATCTCGGTCAAGATCCTCGCCAGCGCCCTCTGGATGGGGCTGGATGGCCGCTACAGCTGGCAGACCATCGGCAACGACTATCTCTCCATCTGGCCGCTGCTGCTCTTCCCCGAGGCACTGCTCAACGGCATGGCCATGACCCTCCTCGCCGTCTATCGCCCCCACTGGGTCAACACCTTCTTCGACCGGGAATATCTGGGGCGCTGATGCCGGATCGGGGAGGAATAAACAACAAAGCCCGCAATCGCGGGCTTTGTTGTTTCTGGCATGTCTGCTTGTTCACACGCTGCGGGGGCGCAGGTGGGCGTGCCAGCGAGCTTCCCATTTCTTGAACAGCCAGACGATGACGAAGGTCAGCAACATGTAGAGCAGGCCCGCAGTCAGGAAGGCCTCGAACGGGCTGTAGTAGCGGGAGTTGATGATCCGCGCCGCGCCGGTCAAGTCGACTATGGTGACTATCCCCGCCACCGCCGAGCCCTGCAGCATGAAGATCACCTCGTTGCTGTAGGCGGGCAGCGCACGACGGAAGGAGTTTGGCAAGATGATCCGCGTGAGAGTCTGCCAGCGGGTCATGCCGAAGGCGCTGGCGGCCTCTATCTGCCCCTTGGGCATGTTCATCACGGCGCCGCGCACGATTTCGGCGGTGTAGGCACCGGTGTTCAGGGTGAACGCCAGCAGGGCGCAGAACCAGGCCTGGGCAAACAGATCCCAGGCGGCACTGTTTCTCAGCCCCTCCCACTGGGCGGCGCCGTAATAGATGATGAACAGCTGCACCAGCAGCGGGGTGCCGCGAAAGAAGTAGATATAGGCCCAGATCGGCCCCTTGATCAGCCAGTTGCGGCTGTTACGCAAGATGCCAAGCGGCACCGCCAGCGCCAGCCCGAGAGCGAGGGAGGCGGCCACCAGCAGCACCGTGGTGTAGAGCCCCTGCCAATAGGTGGGCCACTCTTTGAGGATGATTGAGAAGTCCATGGCTTACCTCGTTTTGATGGCGTAGTGACGTTCGGCCCACTTGAGCGCCGAGGTGGAGACGGCGGTGAAGACCAGGAAGATCAGCGCCACAGCCATGTAGAAGGTGAAGGGCAGCTGGGTCGACCCCGCCGCCAGGGACGCCTTGCGCACCATGTCATCGAGTCCGATGATGGAGACCAGGGCCGTGGTCTTGAGCAGCACCAGCCAGTTGTTGCCAAACCCCGGCAGGGCGTGACGCATCATCTGGGGGAAGAGGATCCGCACAAAGACCTGGCGGGCCCGCATGCCGAAGGCGCGAGCGGCCTCCAGCTCCCCCTTGTCCACCGCCAGAATGGCGCCGCGGAAGGTTTCGGTCATGTAGGCCCCGAAGATGAAGCCTATGGTGGCGACCCCGGCCGCGAACGGGCTGATGTCGATGTAATCCGGCAGCAGTGAGACCCACTCCTGGTTCGGATTGCTCGCCAGCAGGTAGTTGTTGTAGGTCTCGTTGACCCAGGTGCAGAAGTTATTGATGAGCACCTGGCCGCCGAAGAACAGCAGCATCATCAGCACCAGATCCGGAATGCCGCGAATGAGGGTGGTATAGCCCGCGGCGACACCCCGCGCCCAGCGGTAGGGGGAGAGTTTTGCCAGCGCCCCCAGCATGCCGAGCAGCAGTGCCAGCAGCAGGGAGGCGAGCGCCACCTCCAGGGTGACCCAGGCCCCCTCCAGCAGGGAGGCCTCGTATCCTTTCAAGTCAAACATATGCGGCTCCATCGCCATTGAGTGGACTCAATAAGCAGCTTCATATCCTTGTCAGATCCATGTCATGCCGCCCGTCACGCTGTTGCCGACGGACATGCACTTTCAAATCAACCAGATACAGCTTCGTTGCAATCAAGTAGGCCCGTCACTCCCGGCGGGAGCCAACGGGCCTGATGACGACTGGCGGCAGCCCCCGTTGGCGAGGGCACACCACCGGGGTGGTCCTTATTCGCCGTAGACGTCGAAGTCGAAGTACTTGTCGTTGATGGCCTTGTACTTGCCGTTGGCACGCAGGGCCAGGATGGCGGCGTTGAATTTCTCTTTCAGATCCTTGTCGGCCTTGCGCACCGCGATGCCGGCACCCTCACCAAACCACTTGGGATCGGTCAGTTTCGGGCCGACGAACTCGAACGCATCGCCCCCCTCTTTCTTGAGCAGGCCGTCGCTGATGGCGGCGGAGTCGGCCATCACGTAGTCAACCCGGCCGGATTTCAGATCGAGATAGGCCTCGTCGGCGGTGCCGTAGCGCTTGATGGTGGCGTTCGGGAAGTTGTCAGTGATGTAGGTGTCCATGGAGGTGGCGCGCTGCACGGCGATGGTCTTGCCATCCATGAAGGCCTTCTCCAGTTTCACTTCGGTGCCCTTCTTGGCGGCGAAGCGGGCCGGGATATGCTGGTACTTCTGGGTGAAGTCCACCTTCTTCTTGCGCTCTTCGGTGATGTCCATGGTGGCGATGATGGCGTCATACTTGCGCGACAGCAGCGCCGGAATGATGCCGTCCCAGTCCTGCTTGATCAGGGTGCACTTTACCTTCATCTCTTCGCACAGGGCGTTGGCGATGTCGATGTCAAAGCCTTTCACCTCGCCGCTCGGCTCGGTCCAGGAGAAGGGGGGATAGGCACCCTCAACCCCGATCCGCACCTCTTTCCACTCCTTGGCCATCAGGCTGCCGGAAGACAGGGCGGTCACGATGGCAGTCGCCAGCATCAGCTTGTTCATGTATCTCTCCTTGATAAACACGTCGATCGTTGAAAATGCAGCTTGTTGAGAATAGAGCCCGCCATCAATAGATGGAGGAGATGAATTGTTTGAAGCGCTCCGATTTGGGGTGGGCAAAGATCTCCTTGGGGTTGCCCTCCTCCTCCACCCGCCCCTGATGCAGGAACATCACCTTGTTCGACACATCCCGGGCAAATGACATCTCGTGGGTCACCACCAGCATGGTGCGACCCTCTTCGGCCAGCTCGCGCATCAGGCCGAGCACCTCCCCCACGAGCTCGGGATCGAGCGCCGAGGTGGGCTCATCGAACAGCATCACGTCGGGCTCCACCGCCAGGGCGCGGGCAATGGCCGCCCGCTGCTGCTGGCCGCCGGAGAGGTGACCGGGGTAGTAGTCACGGCGCTCCCAGAGCCCCACCCGATTGAGCAGATGTTCCGCCTTGGCGATGGCCTCGGCGCGGGGCACCTTGAGCACCTGGATGGGCACTTCGATGATGTTCTGCATGATGGTCATGTGGGACCAGAGATTGAAGCTCTGAAACACCATGGCCAACCGGCTGCGGATCCGCTCCACCTGACGCATATCCTCCGGCAGTCGTTCACCGGCGCGATTGCTTTTCATGCGGATGAGTTCACCGTGCAGGGAGACGGTGCCGGCGGAGGGGGTTTCCAGTAAATTGATGCAACGCAGAAAAGTCGACTTCCCCGAACCCGAGGAGCCGATCAGGGAGATGACATCCCCCTTGCGGGCGGTCATATCGATGCCCTTGAGCACTTCGTGGGTGCCAAAATACTTGTGCAGATCACGAACTTCCAGTGCGGCGACGTCGCTCATCCATTACAACCTTGTCTGTCCCTAGACGCCTCATTGGGCGTGACTCAACCATCGTCCATTTAACAAAGTGTTAACCGATGGCAACCTCTAGCGAAAATATCACTCAGGTAGTCAAAAAACAATACAGAACCGAGGTATTTGGTGTTTTATCTGTATTTTTATTGGTCAATAACGGTTTTTTCAGCAGTTTGTCTGCATAAAATCCGACTTTTGTCATATGCCGGATACCGCTTTTTTATACCCACAATGCACGAGTAGCAAGAAAATTCCGCTATCAGACCGGGATCATGGCCGGAACAACTTTATTCATCACTCTCATCCCCGTGCGTCAGGCCATTTTTGGGGGATGAAATTGATTTTACTGGCGATGAACTCGCCAAAACATGGCTTCTTTTCCATTCGAGACTACCTATAAATCATAACAATATGGTAAAAAAGCCTCGCATGGGCCATTCAAACCCCTGGATTTGTGACGCTTGTGCAATAAGAAGTGATAGTGTGTCGTTTTTCCCAGTTTTGTGACCGAGGCCCCAATGTTGCTGAATGTGTTGCTGATCCTGCTGCCGCTCGTGATCGGCTATCTTGTCCCCCTCTCCTCCGCCCGCCTCATCAAGCTGGTCAACCAGTCCCTCGGCAAGATGGTCTACCTCATCCTGTTCCTGATGGGGCTGGGGCTCGCCTATGTGGAGAACCTCGGCACCAACCTGGCGGTGATCTTCAAGGTGGCGGCCGTCATGCTAGGCGCCATCACCGCCTGCAACCTGCTGGCGCTCTGGTGGCTGGACAGGCGCAGCCCCCCCACCCACGAGACCCGCGACGGCAAGATGCCGAGCAAGTTGCACCTGCTGTGGGAGTCATTGCAGCTCTGCTTCGTGGTGCTGGCCGGGGTGGGGCTCGGCCTGCTGGTGGACCTGCGCATCCTGCCCATCGACAAGTTGAGCGAGTGGGCGCTGATGCTGCTGCTGTTGCTCATCGGCATCCAGATGCGCAACTCCGGCATGCGGCTGCGCCAGATCCTGCTCAACCCCTGGGGTATGAAGATAGCCGCCACCGTGATCCTGAGCGGCTGGCTCGGCAGCCTGCTGGCGGCCCAGCTGCTGACCATGCCCTGGAACCATGCCCTGGCGCTCGCCTCCAGCTTCGGCTGGTATTCGCTGTCCGGCATCCTGGTGGCGGACAAGCTGGGGCCCGTGCTGGGTTCCGCCGCCTTCATCAACGATCTCGGCCGCGAGCTCATCGCCATCCTCATCATCCCGGTGTTGATGCGCCGCCACCCCTCGGCCGCCATCGGCTATGGCGGCGCCACCGCCCTGGACTTTACCCTGCCGGTGATCCAGAAGTCCGGCGGCATCCAGGTGGTGCCGGTGGCCATCGTCTCCGGCTTCATTCTGAGCCTGCTCGGCCCCATCCTGATCCTGGGTTTCCTGGCCATCTAAACGCCGCGGCTCCCACGAAGAAGCCCGACCTGAGATCGGGCTTCTTCGTTTTGAACGATCGCGGCCTGTGAGCTGCCGGCGCTTTCTCTGCGACGTCCAACCTCAGGTGCGCCACTGACCGGCGCTCATCACCCGCGTGATGGCGAGCGTCTTTGGATCGACCAGCAACAGATCCGCATCCTGCCCCACTCCTATGCTTCCCTTGCCAGCGAGGCCGAGCGCCCGGGCCGGGTTGGCGGTCACGACGCCGAGGGCGACCTCCAGCGCCACCCCCTTGGCACAGGCCTGCACCAGCTCCTGCCACAGGCTCCCAATCTGGCCGCAGCGCATCTCGATCAACCGCCCCTCGCCATCGAAGCGCGGCAGGCTGGCGTTGGCATCCGAGCTGAAGCTGATGCGATCGGCCGGCACGCCGGCGGCCAGCAATTCCACCAGCGCATCCGCCGCCAACCGCTCGCCATCCTCCAGCAGGTCGGGGAAGCTGGAAGTGGTGAGATCGACCCAGCCCCCCGCCTTGCCCCAATGGATGGCCTCGGCGAACAGCCAGGGGTTGCGGTTGCAGTGGGTGGGATAGAGCTGGCGCAGGGGAATATCCGTCTCATCGCGCAGGGCGCGCAGCGGGGCCAGCGCCCCGCGGCCATCCCCCAGGTGGAAGAAGCTGACCCCGCTCTTGCCCGCGAGCAGGCCCGCCACCCGGGCCTCGCTCACCAGCCGGGCCAGCTCGTCGTGGGTGGGGGCGCTGGATCTGTGATCGCTGATGGCGACCTCCCCCACCCCCAGCACCTCGGGGATCAGCATGATGTCGGACTCCACCGAGCCGGTGAGCGTCTTGACCGGCAGATGGTAGGAGCCTGTGTACATGAAGGCGCTCACCCCGGCGGCGCGAAATTCCCGCACCTTGCCGAGCACCTGGGCCGGGCTGCGGGTCAGGCTGTCGGTGCCGAGTGCCGCCACCAGCGTGGTGACGCCCGCCCGCAGTGCCTCCTCGGCGGCAAGCTCGGGAGTGCGAAAGCCAAAACCCCCTTCCCCGCCACCGCCGGTGATATGGGCCAAGGGATCCACCAACCCGGGCACCAGATAGTGGCCACGGCCATCCACCCGGCTGAGCGGCCAGTTGGCGGGCAGATCCAACCCCTTGCCTATCCAGGCGATGCGGCCATCGGCCACCAGCAGATCCTGCTGGCCAAGAGAGTGGGGGCTGTAGATCTCGGCACCTTCGATCAGGGTCAACATGGGATCACTCCTTGAGAAACATTGCCAGGAAGCCGGCGAGGGACTCCATTAACCCACCTTTGTCGCGCCAGGGGAAGGACTTGAGTCGTTTGCCCATAGGCAAAGCTGCGCGGATCCGCTAGGCTCACCAGCAACCTTCGCTGGTCGATACCCACTCCCATGAATTTTCTGGCCCACCTGCACCTGGCCGCCCACACCCAGAGCTCCCTCACCGGCAACCTGCTGGGGGACTTCGTCAAGGGCTCGCTCCCGAGCGGTCTCGGGCCCGAGCTGGACGAGGGGATCTGGCTGCATCGCAAGATAGATGCCTTCACCGATGCCCACCCGGCGCACAGGGCCGCGGTCGCCCGCTTCGAGCCGCCCTGGCGCCGCTTCGGCGGCATCCTGGTGGACATGCTCTATGACCACTGGCTCTGTCTGCACTGGTCCCGCTACGCCAGCCTCCCCCAGCCCGATTTCCTGCGCCAGAGCTATGGCCGCTTGCTGGCCGATGACGCCTCCTTGCCGGAAGGATTGCCCCTGCCCCTCAAGCGGATGGCGGAGCAGGACTGGATCGCCTCCTATCACCAGAGGGACGGGCTGGCTCAGGCCCTCGATGGCATAGGCCGCCGGCTGCGCCACCCCCTGCCCCTCGGCGCCGCGCTCCTTACCCTGGATACCGAACAGTGGCAGGCCGGTGAGCAGGGCTTCCTGCGTTTCTACCCCGATCTGATGACGTTCAGCGAGCGGCAGCTGGCGGCCTACCGACGGGGCGAGCGCCCATAAAAAAACGCCCCGCGGGGCGTTTTTTTAGTCGATCACGGCTCAGATCGCCGGCTGGAAGACAAACGGCTTGCTCGCCACAAACTTGTCGGCGGTCTCCCCCGCATAGAGCTGGCCCTTGGTCAGAGCCAGCTTCCGTACCTGAGCCCCTTCCCTGAGATCCAGCTTGTCCATGCTCACCCAGAAGGTGTTGGGCAGGTTGGTCAGCTCGAAGAAGTAGCGCCTGTGCTGCTGATCCGCCACGCTGCGCCACAGGGTGGTGGAGATGTTCGGCTGATCCGGGGTGCTGATCCCCATGGGCACGGAGACGTTGCGCATCACGCTCATCACCCCGGCCACCGCCTGCTCCATCTGGTTGGTCTTGGGCAGGGTCTTGATGTAGAAGGAGGCGCGGGCGAAGCGATCCGCCGAGCGGTTGGTGCCGGGCAGCATGATCAGGCCCCCTATCTCCTCCCAGTAGTCGTTGAGGGCCAGCTGCTTGTCGAAGGTGGGGGAGTTGGTCATCACCTGGTAGCCGGGATCGTGATGGATCTGCAGCTTGCCGTTCACATACTGGAAGATGGCCGAGTCGCCGCTCGCATCCGAGAGGGAGAGGTGCAGCTGGGCCGGCCGGCCATCCGGCGTCATGCCGGTCATCACGTAAAATTCATCCTTCGACAGCGCCGTCACCGCCTCGTCCACGGTGGCGAAGTTGTCCAGCACGTACTGGGCCCAGAGGGAGATGGAGAGGGTCTTGCGCTTGTCCCCATCGGTGGGGGTCACATATTGGGATTCGGTCAGGTAGAGCAGGTTCGCCACCAACCCCTTCTCGTTCATGCCATCGGCCGTGCCGGCATCGAATCCCGCCGCCACCACAGAGCCGTAACGTGCCTTCCACTGCAACGATTTGGGGCCGGCGGCCCCGTCCCGGCTGATGCCCCGTGGCAGCGCCCACAGGTTGGTGGGCATGGCGGTACGCCAGTCCATGGTCCGCCCCGTGACGATGAGGCCATCCTCCCCCTGATAGAGGGCGCGGGTGCACGCCTGTGCCGCCCCGCTGACCGAGCAGGCCAGCGCCAGGGTCAATAGGGATTGTCGAAAGAGAGGAGCAAGTGTGATCTTCATAAGGGTCTCGCAGATCTGGCGCCCAGGGGCGGCAGACTCATCAGGTCATCTCGCGGATGACGATCGGGAGCCGACTCGCACAAGGATAGCCAAGCTCCGGCCGATACTTATTTTATCACCCTACCCCTTTAGGGAGTTTCCAGGAGAGTGCCTCTGGGTCAATTGCTGACGGATGCCGCCATCAAAAAACCGGACGCGAGGTCCGGTTTGATGATGCGTAGAGCTCAGCTCTGCTCTTTCTTCTTGCGGATGCTGAGGCCCAGCTCGCGACCGCGCAGGCGGGCATAGTAGATGGTGCCGATGAAGGCGAGACTGGTGAGCACCAGCTCCACCACCGCCAGCCATCGCTCCCCCTCGTCCGTGGTGATGAGCGTCAGGGCGTGCAGGAAATAGGGCATCAACACGAAGTTGCCCCAGGCGTGGGTGTAGGGGTTGCCCTGCACTATGCCCTTGAGGGGGAACAGCAGGGGCACCGTCCAGATCACCGGCAGCAGCCAGGGATTGAGATCCGGGTGGGGGGAGAGCCACAGATGCCACGAGATGACCCAGGCCAGCAGGCCGAAGAAGCCGACCAGGGTCAGCAGACGGGCGAAGCGGGTGCTCACTTGAGGATCTCCAGCACCTGCTCGGGCGGGCGACCGATGCGGGCCTGGCCGTTCCTGATGACGATGGGGCGCTCGATGAGCTTGGGATGCTGGTGCATGGCGGCGATCAGGGCGTCGCCTTCTTGTTCGGCCAGTCCCAGCTCCTTGTAGAGGTCTTCCTTGGTGCGCATCAGCTGGCGCGGATCGCTGAACCCGAGCTGGCTCAGCAGGGTGCGGATCTGCGCCTCGCTTGGCGCCTGTTCCAGATAGAGCACCACATCAGGGGCGATCCCGTTCTGTTCCAGCAGGGCCAGGGTTTCACGGCTCTTTGAGCAGCGCGGATTGTGGTAGATTTGGGTCTCGCTCATGGTAACTCCCTGATATGACAGATGGGACAAGAAACGGCGCTATTGTAGGGGAAACGCAGGATGAGGGTAAGGGCAAGGCGGGAAATGAAACGAATTTGTTGGCTGTTTGTGGCCGGCCTGCTGACGGCCTGTTCGCCGGCCCCCAGCTTTACCGATGGGGCGGGCCAGTCGGTCAGCCTGAGCGACTTTGCCGGCAAGCCGCTGCTGGTGAACTACTTCGCCCCCTGGTGCCCCCCCTGCCTGCGGGAGATGCCGCTGTTGGCGGCCCTGCACCGGGAGGGGCGGATTGGGGTGATCGCCATCAACTACGATCCCGTTACCCCCCCCGAGCTGAGCGAGCTCGCCCGCCAGCACGGGATAGCCGTGCCCCTGCTGATCCCGGAGGATGAGTCTCGCCTCCCCTTCCCCCGCCCCAGCATGCTGCCCACCAGCTATCTGCTCAGCGCCGAGGGCGAGCTGCTGGAGACCCTGGTCGGGGAGCTGGATGCCCAGAAACTCGCCGACCTCAAGGAGCGGGCCGCGGCGCTGCGCTGAGGAGCGCGAAAGCCGCAGCAAAACGGGGTGCACCATCGCTGGTGCACCCCGTTGCATTGACGGCGGCCGAGGGCTTGAGGGATCACCCCTTCAGGCTGTCCAAGTCCTTCTTCGCCCGCTCCAGCTGGGTGATGCGCGCCTCGATGCGGGCCAGGGTCAGCTTGTCTGTGGTGGTGCCGCGGGCCACCACCAGCTCGTCGATGGCCGCCTGATAGTCACCGCGCAGGGAGAGGGTCTCCGCCCGCGCCATGTGCAGGTCCGTCATCCGGCCCGACTTGCGATAGGCGTCCGACAACAGGCTCCAGGCCAGGCTGTTCTCCTCATGCTCGCGGGCATAGGGGTCCAAGATGGCGATGGATTTCTGGTAATTCCCCCCCTCCAGATAGGCGTTGCCGAGGTTGACCACCACCACCTCGTTGTCTGGCATCCGGGTGCGGAAGCGCTCCAGCCGGGCGATGGCCTGGGCGTTGCGCCCCTTGGCGAGATCGATGTCGGTCATGGCGTCGAGCATGAACAAGTCTTCCGGATGGCGCGCCGCCAGCTCCTGCATCAGCTTGTCCGCCTCGTCGGTGCGCTTGAGCTGCAGCAGGGCCAGGGCCTTGCCGTAGAGGGCCGCGTCCTTGAGGGGGTAGTCCCCCTTCTGCAACCGGTTGTCGAAGTAGCTCAGCAGCCCCTGGGGCGTCTCCGTGCCGTAGCGAACCTGGATGCGCACCTTGGCCAGCCAGAAGTCGAGGCTGGGAGGCAGGGTGCGGCGGCCATAGCTGCTGGCACGGGCGCGGGCCTCGCTGATCCGGGTCTCCGGCAGGGGGTGAGTGAGCAGCATCTCCGGCGGCTTGCTGGCGTAACGGTACTCGGCCGCCAGCTTCTGGAAGAAGGTCGCCATCCCCATGGGATCGAAGCCGGCGTCATAGAGCGTCTTCATCCCGATCCGATCCGCCTCGTATTCGTTGTCCCGGGTGTAGTTGATGGCGGACTGCATGGACAGGCCGAGGGTGGTCTGCAGGGCGGCGATACCGGCGGTGGGGTTGATCACCGCGAGCGCGATGGAGCCCACCAGGCCGGCCAGGGTCATGGCGGAGCTGCTGGCCTGGGACTCCATGTATCGGGCTATGTGGCGCTGGGTCACGTGGGTGATTTCGTGGGCCAGCACCGAGGCCAGCTCGCTCTCGCTGTCGGCGTAGAGGAAGAGGCCGGTGTGCACCTTGACCCGGCCCCCCAGGAAGGCGGCCGCGTTGATGCTGGGATCGTTGATGAGGAAGAAGGTAAAGGGGAAGCGCACCCCATCGGCGTTGGTGAGCAGTCGCTGACCCAGATCATCGATGTATTCGCTGAGCACGGGATCGTCGATGATGGGCAAGCCCGCCCGGGCGAATCGCATGAAGGCGTTGCCGTAGCGCACTTCCTGCTCGATGGGCAGGGCCGCTACCCCGGCGGTGCCGATGTCGGGCAGCTGGTTGTTCGCCTGGGCGTGGAAGGTCGCGCTCATCAGGGAGACCAGCAGGGGGAAGGATGCCATCAAGGGGGAAAAGCGGGCCACTTTATCTCTATCTCCATCAGAAAGTGCTCGGGCAGAATACCCTTGCCCATCAAGGCCCACAAGCGTTGTTTCATCCCGCCATCGCGGCCATAATGACGTCCATCATGACTGATGGAGCCCTCCCCGAGATGGAACAGCATTGGGAACAGCTCGACCTGACCCCCTGGCGTTGCCCGGAACCCCTCATCCGGCTCAAGCTCTGGCTGCGTGAGGCTCAAAGCGGCCAGACCCTGCTGATCCTGCTGGCCGACCCCGGCTCCCGGCAGGACATCCCCGCCTGGCTGCGCCGGCAGGGCCACCGGGTACAGCCGTTGCAGGAGACAGAGAGCTGTCTTCGGCTGCGACTCGTGGTCGGCGCCCCATCCCCATGACGCCCTCTCTTTGCACTCCGCCGTCGGGTTCATGCACGATGCATGACCCAGTAATGTAAGGAAGCTCCGATGTTAGAAGTCCTGAAGCGCTGGTACCAGACCCGCTTCTCCGATCCCGATGCGGTCACCCTGTTCCTGCTGCTGGTGTTCTGCTTCGCCGTGCTCTGGCTGTTTGGCGACATCCTGGCGCCGCTACTTGTCGCACTGGTGATGGCCTACCTGCTGGAGTGGCCGGTGAGCCGGCTGCAACGGGCCGGGCTCTCCCGTACCCTGGCCACCAGCCTGGTGGTGCTGCTGTTCATCGCCCTCACCGTCATGGCCTTCCTCGGACTCATTCCGACACTGGTGAGTCAGGGCATCAACCTGGCCAAGGAAGCGCCCTCCATGCTCAACCACGCCCAGGACTATGTGCGCGCCCTGCCGGAGAAGTACCCGGAGATCATCGACGTCAGCCTGGTCGAGACCATCATCGACAACATCCGCCAGCGCATCCTGGCGGGGGGCGAGCAGTTGGTGAGCGCTTCCCTGAGCTCCCTGGTCAACGTGGTCGCCATCCTGGTCTACGCCATCCTGGTGCCCCTGATGGTGTTCTTCATGCTCAAGGACAAACAGGTGCTGATGGGGGGGCTGCGCCGCTTCCTGCCGCGCAACCGCACCCTGGTGAACCGGGTCTGGGTGGAGATGAACGACCAGATCATCAACTACATCCGCGGCAAGGTGATCGAGATCCTCATCGTCGGCATCGCCACTTATGTGCCCTTCGCCCTGATGGGGCTGCGCTACTCGGTGCTGCTGGCGGTGGCGGTGGGCTTCTCCGTGCTCATCCCCTACATAGGGGCGGTGGCGGTGACAGTACCCGTGGCCATGGTGGCCCTGTTTCAGTGGGGGCTGACCCCGGACTTCGCCTGGCTGATGGTGGCCTATCTGGTCATCCAGGGGCTGGATGGCAACCTGCTGGTGCCCCTGCTCTTCTCCGAGGCGGTCAACCTGCACCCTGTGGCCATCATCATCGCCGTGCTGGTGTTTGGCGGCCTCTGGGGCTTCTGGGGGATCTTCTTCGCCATTCCCCTCGCCACCCTGGTCAAGGCGGTGATCAATGCCTGGCCCAAGCGCGAGGAGCTGCCCCGCCCCGCCCCTTGATCCCGGGGCATGATCAGAGAGCGAGAGAGGCCCAGGCCTCTCTCGCTGTTTCTGGCCGGTATTACCTGAAGAACGACCCCATGCAGACGTCATCCCCCCTGAGACAGTTCCCATTGAACACCCTGCCACGATTTTCTGAACCGAAGCTGGCAGCCTTAGGCTATCGGCTTGAATTTAAAATAAAAACAAGCTTCACTGATGGCGTTCCCGGCCCGTGATATCTCCCAGGCCGATCAGACCATGAAGGATCCCGCCATGCCCCCAATTTTCGCCCCTCGTCACGCTTCCCTTGCCGGTCTGGTCACCTTGCTGCTCGCGGCCCCTGCCCGGGCCGAGATCGATCTCGGCTCCCTCGACGTATTCGCCCAGGACAGCCCCACCAGCCCGGTGCCCAAGGGGCTGGTGCTGGGGGGCGCTGTCATCGCAGGCAATGCCCGCTACCAGGGCCAGGACGACACAGCCCTGGCCGTGCCGGGCTTCGTCTACTTCGGCGAGCAGTTCATGTTCCTCGGGGACAGGGCCCGCTACTACTTCCACAAGGATGACAGCTTCGCCGCCTACGCCTATGGCCGGATGCGCTTTGGCAACCTGGATCCCGACGATGCCTCCGAGCTCGCCGGCATGGAGGAGCGAAAATGGGAGCTGGAGGGGGGCGTCGGCGCCAGCCTCATCACCCCTTACGCCCTGCTCAGCACCCGCCTCAGCACGGACGTGACCGGACGCAGCAACGGCCAGGAGCTGCTGCTGTGGGCCGACTTCCCCATCATTCGGGACAAGCTGCTCATCATGCCCGGCATGGGGGTGATGATCCGCAGCAACAAGATGGCTAACTACTACTTCGGCGGCGTCTCCGGCAGCGAGGCCACCGCCCAGCGTCCCGAGTGGGACACGGGCACCACCTTCTCCCCCATGGCGGCCCTCATCACCAGCTACCGCTTCAGCCCCCACTGGATCGGCATGTTTGCCGCCAACTACGAGCTCTACGACAACGATGTGGAGAACAGCCCCATAGTCCAGCACCAGGGGGAGCTCTACGCCGGCTTCGGGGTCGGCTATATCTGGTAAGCGGTTGTTCGTCGCAATCCATTTCAAACAAGAAGGGAGCCCGAGGCTCCCTTCTTCACAATCAGATGGTGGTCGGCACGCCTCAGAGCGCCGCGAGAAACGCCGCCAGCGCCTGGTTGACGAATGCCGGGTTCTCCAGGGTCGAGATATGGCCCGCCGCCGGGATCTCCTTGAAGGGACAGCCGAGGGTCTCGGCCATCAGATAGCCTTCCAGCACGGGGCGCGCCTTGTCCTCGCAGCCTGTCATCACCAGGCTCGGCACTGTGATCTCTTCGAGCCACTCCATGCGATCCTCCCGGGTCACGAAGCTACGCCCCACCGCCACCAGACTGGCCACCTTGGCCGCCGGCCAGCTGGCAAGCCGTCCCTTGAAGCCGTCCATTAACGCCGCATCCGGCTGATGGGCGAAGAACAGGGGCGCCACCTGATCGATGATGGGGGCCGGCAGGCTGCCGACCTGCTCGATGGCGGCCAGCATGGCGAGGTAACGCTCGCAGGTGATCTGGGGCTCCCAGCCGACGAAGGTGTCCATCAGCACCAATCCCTTGAGACGGGTCGGCGCCAGTCTGGCCAGCTCCATGCCCCACATGCCGCCGATGGAGAGGCCGATGAGCACGAACTCCTCGACGCCGAGGGCATCGAGCAGAGCCAGGTGATCCCGGGCCAGGGTGGCCAGGGTGCAGGGGCCCTCCGGCAGCGGGTCGGAATCCCCGTGTCCCCAGAGCTCAGGCACTATGCAGCGGTACTGCCCCTTGAGGGCCTCGATTTGCGGCGCCCACATGGCGCTGTCCCACAGATAGCTGTGACCAAACAACAGGACGGGGCCCTGCCCCTCGTCCAGATAGGCCAGTTGGCGACCCGCTATCTCCATCATTTGCTTCATGTTTTCTCCTGTTGCCGGCAAAGGGGGCGGCAGTGTAGCACGAGGGCTGGGCCTGAGCCTCCCCTCGGGTGAGAGCCAGCGGCCTAGCAAGCAGCAGACGAGCGTTCCGTCCTTCCTCCATGGCCCGGGCATATCTCGCAACCGAGCTCCCAGGCGTCAGGCAATAAAAAGCCGGTCTTTCGACCGGCAAAAAGGCATTGAATAACGGAAAGCCGCTGCGCCATCAGGCGCGGATATATTTGGCCGTGCGCGGGAAGGCCTGCTCCTTGGCGTCGAACAGGTAGCAGGCTTCGGCCGGGATGCCGACGCTGTACTGCTGGCCGGTGGCCACATCGATGTCGGAGCTCGCCTTGACGGTGAAGTCGTGGCCATCCACGTCCATGTAGACGAAGGACTCGGCCCCCAGGTGTTCGGCCACCTGCACCACACCGCTCACCTTGCTGTCGGCATGGGGGTGATCCAGCGGCACCAGGTGCTCGGGACGAATGCCCAGCTCCACCTTGTCGCCGACCACGCCGCGGCGCGCATCCACCCGCACCCGCACGCTGTCACCCGTGGTCAGCTTGACCACGGCCTCCTGCTCGCCGATCTGGGTCAGCTCGCCGCCGAGGAAGTTCATCTTGGGAGAGCCGATGAAGCCCGCCACGAACTTGTTGTCCGGGTTGTGGTAGAGCTCGAGCGGGGTGCCGAACTGCTCCAGGTTGCTCTCGGCCTCGCCCTTGAGGGGGCTCAGCACCACGATGCGGTTGGCCAGGGTCATGGCCTCCACCTGATCGTGGGTCACGTAGATGATGGTGGAGTTGAGCTCCTTGTGCAGCTTGGCGATCTCGATACGCATCTTGACCCGCAGGGCCGCATCCAGGTTCGACAGAGGTTCGTCGAACAGGAACACCTGGGGCTGCTGGACGATGGAGCGACCGATGGCGACCCGCTGGCGCTGACCGCCGGAGAGGGCCTTGGGTTTGCGGTCCAGCAGGGGCTCGAGGCCGAGGATCTCGGCGGCGCGCATCACCCGCTTGTGGATGTTCTCCTTGTCCATCTTCTTGAGCTTGAGACCGAAGGCCATGTTCTCGTAGATGTTCATGTGCGGATAGAGGGCGTAGGACTGGAACACCATGCCCACGTTGCGCTCCACCGGCGGCACGTCGTTCATGTAGCGACCGCCTATGGTCAGCTCGCCGCTGGTGATGTCTTCCAGGCCCGCGATCATCCGCAGCAGGGTGGACTTGCCACAGCCGGACGGGCCGACGAAGACGATGAACTCCCCTTCCTTGATGGCCAGGTTGATGTTGCGCAGGGTGTCCTTGTGGACCGCCGGATCATAGTTCTTGCGAACCTTGTTGAGTACTACTTCAGCCATGTCGAGCTCCGCTCTTGAATCTTTGCAAATCGTGACGACAGGGGGAGAGGCTCCCCCGGCCATTAACCTTTTACGCCACCGGCGGTGAGACCACCCACCAGCCAGCGTTGTGCCAGCAGGAAGACCAGGGTGATGGGGAAGCCTGACAGCACGGCGGCTGCGGCGAAGTCACCCCACAGATAGTTCTGCGGATAGAGGTATTGCTGGGCGCCGACCGCCAGGGTCAGATTGTTCACATCCGACAGCAGGATGGACGCCATGGGCACCTCGGTGATGGAACCGATGAAGGCCAGGATGAAGACCACCGCCAGGATGGGCACCGACAGGGGCAGCAGGATCAGCCTGAATGCCTGCCAGGGGGTGGCCCCGTCGATGGCCGCCGCTTCCTCGAGGGAGGAGTCGATGGTTTCGAAGTAGCCCTTGATGGTCCAGACGTGCAGGGCTATGCCCCCCATGTAGGCCAGGATCAGGCCACCGTGGGTGTTCAGACCCAGCCAGGGGATGTAGTCCCCAATCTTGTTGAACAGCGCATAGATGGCCACCAGGGCCAGCACCGCCGGGAACATCTGGAAGATCAGCATGCCCTGCAAAATGGTGGACTTGCCACGGAAGCGCAGGCGGGCAAACGCATAGGCACAGGTGGTGGAGAGCGTCACTATCATCAGGGCCGTGATGCCCGCCACCTTGATGGAGTTCCACAGCCAGGTCAGCACCGGGAACGGCGGCGGCGTGATGCTGCCATCGGCGTTGGTGATGGACATGCCGAGCGCCAGCTTCCAGTGATCCAGGGTCGGGTTGGAGGGGATGATCTCTCCCACCGCGAAGTTGCCGTTACGGAACGAGATGGCGATGACCATGATCAGCGGGAAGATGATCAGCGCCAGGAAGCCCCACATGACCAGGTGGGTTGCCCACACCCGGTATTTGACTGATTTGGGTTGTACTATTGCCATGTTGAAGCCTCCTTACAGTTGCTTGTCGGCTTTGGACAATTTCAGGTTGAGCAGTGCGAGCGCGCCGACGATCAGGAAGATGGCGGTGGCGATGGCACTGGCCAGACCGTAGTCCTGACCACCCGAGCCCTGGAACGCGATCCGGTAGGTGTAGCTCACCAGCAGGTCGGTGGTCCCGGCCGGCGTGCTCGCCCCTATGATGTCCGGCGCCCCGTTGGTCAACAGCTGGATAAGCACGAAGTTGTTGAAGTTGAAGGCAAAGGATGCGATCAGCAGCGGCGTCAGCGGCTTCATCAACAGCGGCACGGTGATCTTGAAGAAGTTCTGCACCGGACCCGCCCCGTCCATGGCGGACGCCTCGTAGAGATCCTCCGGAATCGCCTTGAGCAGCCCCATGCAGAGGATCATCATGTAGGGGTAGCCGAGCCAGGTGTTGACGATGAGGATCATCGTCTTGGCCAGGAAGGGATTGGTGTACCAGTCCGGCTTGATGCCAAAGGCGGCCTCAAGGAACATGTTGATCTCACCGAAGTTCTGGTTGAACAAGCCCTTGAACACCAGGATGGAGATGAACGCCGGTATGGCATAGGGCAGGATCAGCATGACCCGGTAGAAGCCGCGGCCCCTGACTTGCTCCCACTGCACCAGGCAGGCCAGCACCATGCCGATGGCCAGGGTGAAGGCGACCGAGCAGGCGGAGAAGATCACTGTCCAGACGAAGATCTGCAGGAAGGGAGCCTGGATGCCCGGGTCGGTCACGATACGGGCGAAGTTCTTCCAGCCCACGCTCACCACGAAGCCCGGAGCCAGCCCCTTGCCGACGAAATGACCGTCCGCGTCTATGTACTGGTAGAAGCCGGTGTCGGGGTTGGGCAGCATCAGCTCCCCATTCTGGTTGTCACGCAGCAGGTTGCTGTCTTTCAGCATGACCCCGGACTTGAGCACGGCGCCGTCCGTCAGCTGGGTGTAGAGCGGCTTCTGGGCCGCGAACTTGCGCAGGCTGCTCATGGTCAGGTGAACGCTGCCGTCCGGCAACACCAGATCCAGGGCATTCAGGTGACTGCGATGGTCGACGATGGCGCGAATGGGCGCCGCCTGGCCGACGGCTTCCCCGTTGAGGGGTTGCAGCTGCACGACTTGAGGTTCACTCGATGCGCTGCCCTCGCGAACGGCCAGGGTGTGCGCCTTGTTGTTCTGCAGGTGAAGAGGCTGGCTGATGAAGGATTGATCGTCCTGCTGCAACAGCAGTTGGTACTGATTGTTCTCCCCGCCCAGCAGGGTGAAGTCGAACTCGCCCCCCGCCACCTTGTAGATCTTTTTCAGATGGAAATTGCGTGCCTGCTCGAGGGAGAGCAGATTGGTGCCCGAATAGTTGGTGAAGGCGATGCCGATCGTATAGGCAAGAGGGAAGATGATAAACACCACCATGCCAGCCACACCGGGGAAGATATAGCGGTGGGCATAGGTCTTCTTGTTCATGAAGACATACAGCCCGACGGAAACCACCACCAGATCCAGCAGCGCGAATACCCACTCACCGCTGGCATACATCATCACGGCGGCATAGCCGTTGAGGATGGCGACCAGGGCAGCGATGGTCCACTTGAGCCAGGAGTGCTTAGCCTTCGGACCGGCATAGGATTCAATAGAAGGTACTACTTCCATGCCAATTAACCTTTATTACGCCAAGAGAGAGTTGAGAGAGTGGGAGGCCGAGGCGGCCTCCCGGGCAGTGCATGCTTACTGAACGATACGCTTGGCAGCGGTATCCAGGGCTTCGTCAACGCTCTGACGGCCGGAGGTGACGTTCTTGAGGGCAGTTTCGAAGGAGGACCAGAAACGGCTCATCTCAGGCACGGACGGCATCGGCTCGCCATTCTGGGCGTTCTGCATGGTGGCCTTGATGTTGGCATCCGCTTCCAGGGTCTTCTGGAAGGATTTCAGTGCCACGGCACCCAGTGGCTTGTCGGCATTAACCGGCGCCAGACCGGCATCGGTCAGCAGGTAGTTCTCGAGGAACTCGATGGCCAGATCCTTGTTCGGGCTGGCGGCGTTGATGGTCGCGCCCAGCACACCGACGAAGGCCTTGGCCGGCTTGCCGTTCAGGGTCGGCAGCGGGGCTACGCCGTACTTGATGCCGCTCTTGTCCAGGTTGCTCCAGGCCCAGGGACCGTTGATCATCATGGCCACTTCGCCCTTGTTGAACTTGGCATCCATGACACCGTAGTCGATGCCCTTCTCCAGGTGGCCGGACTTGATCATCTCGGAGATGTAGCCCACGCCCGCCTTGGCGCCCGCGTTGTTCACGCCGGTGTCTTTCACATCATAACCGGTGGCGGTCTTCTTGAAGGCGTAACCACCGTTGGCAGCCACCAGGGGATAGCTGAAGTAGGGGGTGTCATAGGCCCACATGATGGCGCGCTTGCCATTTTTCTTCAGATCTTCGTCGATCTTGGCGATCTCTTCGAAGGTCTTCGGCGGGTTCGGCAACAGATCCTTGTTGTAAATCAGGCTGACGGCTTCAACCGCGACCGGATAGCCGTAGGTCTTGCCATCGACGGTCATGGCATCCCAGGCGAACTGCTCGAACTTGGCCTTCTCGGCGGCATTCGGGGTCACGGGAACCAGCAGACCGGCCTTGACCCACTCACCGTAACGGTCGTGAGCCCAGAAGAAGATGTCAGGACCGTTGCCGGTGGCAGCGGCTTGCTGGAATTTCACTTCAACCTGATCCGGGTGAGCCACGGTCACCTTGATGCCGGTCTCGGCTTCGAATTTCTTGCCGACTTCGGCCAGGCCGTTGTAGCCCTTGTCACCGTTGATCCAGATGGTCAGTTGACCTTCATCGATGGCGGCGGTGGCAGAGCAAGCCACGCCAAGGGTAGCCAGACCGATCAGGGATGACAGCAATTTCTTTTTCATGAGCCTTTCCTTGTATGAGTTCCGCGCTGTAAGAGCATTGTGTGCAAGTGAATATTATCCCAAGCCGTTCATGCCTCACATGACACGCCTCGCATTTTTGAAATGCAATTACGTATTTTCTTCCAGAAAGTTCTGAAAACATTTTCTTATTTCGGCTAATACCGGGGGTTTATTCCCTTATTTTTGACTTCATCAAGAAATATAATTACCAATCGGTAATGAAATTACATGAATGAAAGGGGTTTCACCCTCCTGAAAACCCTTTCACATCCTTTATTTTGTTTAATGTGTTAACAAAATACCGAGTCGATTTCGATGTGCGCCAACCCCTTAAATAAAAAGACACCAGGGCGAGCCCTGGTGTCTTTTTGCCAGAAATGAAGCCTGGATCACATTATGACTGGCGCAGCAGCTGATCCTTGAGGTTGGGCGGCACGCCACGGATGGTCAGGGTATCGGTCTGGGGATCGTAAAACACGCGGCTGTTCAACAGCTTCTGCTCGAAACTCAAAGTCAGGCCGCCACCTGAGCCGACGAATTTCGTCAGGCCCCGCAGGGTGGATCTGTCCGCCGGGAAGCGATCCTCCAGCTCGTATTCCTGACCGATGAAGCTATAGAAGTCGAGATCCCCCTCGTCTTTCGCACAGAGCTCGGCCGAAAGCTCTTTTATCTCTATCTCCTCACCGGCGCTCGCCTGCTCGGTGCAATATTTGAAGACCTGCTTCTTGTATTCATTGCGCTCGGCGGGTTCGAGCTGGCGGCTGTCACAATAATCATCCACCGCCTGCAGCAACCCCTTGTTCTGCACCTTGGCATCCATGCCCTCACGGGCACCCAGATAATCCATGAAGAAGTCCCCCAGCTTGCGGCCGACCCGCCCCTTGCTGAAGGTGATATAACGGCGGGAATCGGGCTGGGTCTTCCACTCGGTCAGGTCGATGCGGGCCACCAGGTTGAGCTTGCCGATGTCCAGATACTGGATGTGACGCAGCTCCAGCGCCTCGCTGACGGTGACGCTCTCCTTGCCCTCCAGCAGGGCAATCATCAGATAATCGACCCCCACATAGTTGTATTTCGCAAACAGCAACACCCCTTGCTCCCTCAGGGCATGCTCCACCAGGTGCTTCACCAGCAGCTGGGTCATGGTCACCGAGAAGGGAACGAATTCGGTCTGCTCGCCGAGCAGCTGTTCGAGGGCGATGCGAAACGCGGGAGAAGGCTGCTTGGGGGCCTCCTCCCCTTCCGCCAGCTCGGCGACGGCCGCTTCCGGATCGGCGAAGAAGCCAAAGCCCTTGCCACCCTTGCCGTTATAGATGCGATGCAGTTCAGCCATCAGCCCTTGCACCGCCTCGTCTGCGGGCAGGGTCTGGCTGCGGGTGTCGGCGTGGGGTTGACCATCGCCGCCCTGGCGCAGGGAGTGAAGGATGATCTTGTCGATATCGAGACTCATGTCACAAAGCCATAGTGTTAGCCGAAAGGGTGAAGTATTATAAGGCGCTTTGAACCGAGATGAACTGAAGATTATGCCCATCGTATCAAAGTACAATAACGAGCAGTTTGACGCCCTGATGAACGACCTGATCACCGCCCTGGAGAAGCACAAGGCGCCGGTGGATCTCAGTCTGATGGTGCTTGGCAACCTGACCACCAATATCATCAACGGTATGGCCCCGGCCCAGCGTCAGGCGATCACCGAGAAGTTCGTCCAGGCGCTCACCGCCTCGGTGGATCATCGTCACGATGCTCACTGAGTTTCTTCGCATTCTTTGACGTTTCTCAACCCTGATGGATCACTATGGTCGAAACCGGCAACCCCTATCGTGATAATGTCTCTCGCCTGATCACCTGGGGGCATTGGTTCTCCTTCTTCAACATCATCCTGGCCATGCTGATCGCGACCCGCTACCTGGGTTCCATCAGCTGGCCATCGACCACGCTCGGCGTCACCTATCTCATCATCAGCTGGATAGGCCATTTCTCGTTCCTGAGCTTCGTCACCTACCTGCTGACCATATTTCCCCTGAGTTTCGTGCTGCCCAAGGAGCGGGTGCTGCGCTTCACCTCGGCGGTCATCGCCACCCTGGCGCTGGTGCTGCTGCTCATCGACACCCAGGTATTCCAGCTGTTCAAGTTCCACCTGAACGGTCAGGTATGGCAGTTGCTGCTGGATCAGGCCCAGACCGAGGAGGGCTCGATCTGGAGCATCATCTTCGTGGCGGTGCCCACCATCTTCCTGCTTGAGCTGCTGCTGTCGGCCTATGTGTGGCGCAAGATCAACAAGCGCAAGCGCCGCCAGTACGGCAATCAGGTGGGGCTGGCCCTGCTGGTCTGCTTCATCCTGACTCATCTGGTCAACAGCTGGGCCGATGCGACCCTGTATCAGCCCATTACCATGCAGCGGGCCAACTTCCCCCTCTCCTACCCCATGACGGCGCGCAGCTTCCTGGCCAAGCACGGCTGGCTGGATCTGGAGCAGTACGAGAAGAAGGCCGAGAACCAGGGCAGCGCCGAGCACAGGCTGCTCTATCCCCTGCGCCCCCTCAACGTGAACGCCCCTGCCGAACACATGAACCTGCTGGTGGTGGTGGTAGACTCCCTGCGGGCGGACATGCTGAACAACATCAACATGCCGAACCTGCAGCGCTACGCAGACAACCACCTCAACTTCCGCCAGCACATGAGCGGCGGCAACGACGACGTGATGGGCATGTTCGGCCTCTTCTACGGGCTGCCCGGCCACTATTACGATGACATCAGTGCCGACAAGCGTCCCCCCGTGCTGTTCGACGAGATGCTGCGCCAGGACTATCAGTTCGGTCTGTTCGGCTCTCTCGAAGATGCCCAGAAGTATCGCCAGAGTCTGCTGGCCGGCCTGCGCAAACAGGTGTTTGTGTCCGAGCAGACCGACGACACCCGCCTGATCGCCGACTGGCAGCAGTGGCTCGGCAAGCGCTCGGCCGATCGCCCCTGGTTCTCCCTGGTCTATCTGTCCAGCCCGGGGGATTATCAGGTGCCCGCCGACGTCAAGGGCCCCTTCCAGCCGGAGCTGACCCGCTTCAACCCGGCCACCGCCTATAAACCGGAAAACCTGCAGAAGCTGGAGAACCGCTACAAGAACACCGTCTTCTATACGGACCAGCTGCTCGAGCAGATGCTGGAGCGGTTGCAGCAGCAGGGCTTGAACGAGAAGACCATCGTCGTGGTCACCTCCAACCACGGTCAGGAGTTCAACGAGACCCAGAGCAACAGCTGGGGCTATGGCAGCAACTACTCCCCCTATCAGGTGCAGGTGCCCTTCGTGCTCGCCTGGCCGGGTGTCGAGAGCAAGCCCGAGGAGCAGGCCAGCAGCCACCTGGATCTGGTGCCCACCCTGATGAAGGGCATGCTGGGGGTGCGCAACCCGCCGCGGGACTACAGCATCGGCCGCAGCCTGTTCGATACCAGCCCGCGCAACTGGCTGCTGGCGGGGGATCAGAACGACTTCGCCATCTACCAGGACAACACCATCACCCACTTCAACAAGCAGGGGGATTTCGAGTTGCGGGATCGTGCGAGCTACAAGCCCATCAAGCACGGCACCCCGGACATGGGCGCCATGATCCAGGTGATGAACGAGCTCAATCGCTTCTATCGGAGCCACTAACAGGCACTGCGAAGCCCCAAAAGCCCGCCATTTCGGTGGGCTTTTTGTTGCCTGAAAGACCCATCCCAGACCTTCCCCTGCGCCCGATCAGTTGGCCTTATACGGCTCCATATTGATAAATTTCACTGCAAACGTATGCCACCCGCTAATGACTCATCAGTCAAAAATATCAGTCTGATCAAGATCATAAAAACAAAATGATAATGATTATCAATTCTTGATGAGAAAAGATTCATCTGCAATAATCCGCGCCCTTCAGGCTTAAATAAAAATCATTATCAACAATGAAAACACTACTGCACTACTGGCCCATGCTGTTGTCCGGTACAGCCTTGGCCGCCAGCGATCCGACGCGGATCGACTCAACCGACATCAATCCGGAACTCAAGGCGCACGAGACCATAGTAGTCAAGGGCCAGCGGATAGAGCAGAAGTTATCCGACGTGTCCGGCTCCATCACCGTCATCACCGAGGAGGATCTGGATCGCCAGGTCGCCACCGAACTCACCGACGTCTTCAAGAACGAGCCCGGTGTCTCGGTCACCGGCTCCGCCGGCCGACCCCAGAACATCATCATCCGCGGCATGGGTGGCAACCGGGTGCTGATCATCAAGGACGGAGTCCGGGTCAGCGACGGCTTCGGCGCCGACGATCTCAACGACAAGGTGGGCCGCTTCAGCTTCGATCTGGACGACGTCAAGCAGATCGAGGTCGCCAAGGGTGCCGGCTCCTCCCTCCACGGCTCGGACGCCATCGGCGGCACCATAGTCATCAGCACCAAGCAGCCGGAGGACTACCTGCAGGGTCAGGACGCCTACCTGAGCAGCAAGGTGCTGCAGGATGGCAGCAGCGACAAGCAGAAACTGAGCGCCACCGGCGCCGCCAGGGTGATGGATACCGAGCACCTGCTACGCGTCTCCGGCTGGCAGGGGCACGAGACCGCCAACTATGACGAGAGCCGCATCCCGGCGGATCTGGATGGCCTGAGCGCTTCCACCAGCTCCCGCTTCCAGCTGAACGACCATCACCTGCTGCGCCTCGAGCTCGACTACTTCGAGGACAATGCAAAGCGGGATCAGGGCCCCCTCGAGGTACCCCAGCCCGACGGCAAGTGGCAGGTACGCCAGTACCGGGAAGACGCGAGCCAGAAGACGCAAGGGGGCAAGCTGAGTTGGGAGGGGAGCGATCTCGGCACACAACTGGCCGACGGCTTCACCTGGAGTGCCTACGGCAACCACGCCAAGAACACCGCCAACAAGCGCAGCCTGCTGCAAAACGATCTGCTGAGCGGCTATCCCCGTTATCGCAGTGAGCGGGAGCTCGCCACCTTCACCGAGGACAGGGTCGGCACCGAGCTGGATGTGCGCCGGGATCTCGTCACCGGCGACATCGCCCACAAGCTGAGCTATGGCCTGGAACTGGAGCGCACCACCCACGAGCGGCCGGTGGAAAAACTGAGCCTGGAGGCCGGCGTGCCCCAGCCCCAGCAATCCGCCCCCTTCAGCCGTGCCCGCACCGACCGGGCCGGGATCTGGCTCAGCGACGTGGCGACTCTGGGCCAGTGGCAGTTCACCCCCACCCTGCGCATGGATCACCAGTGGCTCAAGCCGCTCGATGGCAACAACGGCGAAAACCACAGCTGGCACCTCTCCCCGAGCCTGGCCGCCAGCTATCGCTTCACCGAGGAGTGGCGCAGCTGGCTCAGCTACGCCAACGGCTTCCGCGCCCCCTCCTATGACAAGGTGTACGGCAACATCCCCCACTACTTCGCCCTGCCACCGTTCGAGATCATCGCCAATACCGAGCTGGAGGAAGAGACCAGTCACAGCTTCGAGTGGGGTCTGAGTGGTGAAGGGGAGAACTGGAGCATCAAGCCGGCCCTGTTCTACAACCGCTACTACAACTTCATCGACTGGCGTGAAGTGGGCCTGCGCCTGCGAGACGGTGTCTACCTGCGCCAGTACCGCAACGTGGCCAAGGCCGAGACCTGGGGCGCCGAAGTGGCCGCCAGCTACTGGCTGACCCCGGAATGGGAACTCGCCACCAAGCTCGGCTGGGTCGACGGGCAAGACAGCCAGGGCGAGGCCCTGCGCACCCTGACCCCGCTCGAGGGCAACACCCGCCTGACCTATCAGGCCAGCGACTGGAGCCTGGGGCTGCAGGCGGACTATGCCGCCGCCATGGACCGGGTGCCCGCCTGCAGCAACAGCCTGACCGGCAGCCAGGGCGACTGCTTGAAGAGCGCCGGCTGGTTCAGCATGGCGGTGACCGCCGACTGGCTGGTCACCGATGCCCTCAAGATCAACCTCAAGCTCGATAACCTGTTCGATACCCGCTACACCCGCTATCAGGATGTGGCCGGGCTGGAAGCCGGTACCGATGCAGGGCTCTTCACCCAGACAGGCCGCTCCCTGAGCGCCAGCCTGCGCTACACCTTCGTGGGGCTCTGATGCGCAGCCTATTGATACTGGCCAGCCTGCTGGCCACCCCGGCTCTGACTGCAGCAGAGGCGCCGCAGATCCCCGAGCGTCCCGTCCTGATGAAGGGCGAGATAGCCAGGGTCGATCCCTACGGCGGTTGGCGCGACGACAGCCGCAGCTCCCCCGAGTTGCTGACCCTGCTGCGCGAGCAGAACCGCTGGACCGAGCAGCAACTCGCCGGCCAGCAGTCCCTCGAAAAAGCCTTGCAAGCCGAATGGCGGACCAGGGAGCGGGGCGAACCCATGCCCGTGGAGTGGCTGAGCCAGGCCGGCAGCCAGTGGCGCATGGGCGCAGACGGCAGCTTGTGGCAGCGAAACGATGAACAGGCCGAACCCCGCCAACGGTTGGCGCCGCGCCAACCGGCTGGTGGCTACTACGAGCTCGCCGCCTGGTCCCTGCACCCGAACGGGCGCTGGTTGGCCTTGGCCGAAGACAGCCGTGGCGACAGGGACTACCACATCACCTTGCTGGATCTGGTGAACGGCGAGACCCTGGCCACCCTGCCCCACAGAGCCAGCGATCTGCTCTGGAGCCTGGACGGCAAGCGCCTCTACACGGTGGCCAACGAGCGCCACACCCTGCGCCCCTGGCAGCTGTGGGCCTGGCAAGACGGCAAGGAGACCCTGGTGCACCAGGAGCGCGATCCCGCCTGGCTGCTCAGCCTCTATCGCACCACGGACAAGCGCCACCTGATCCTGCAGAGCAACAACCACGACAGCTCGGAGCAATATCTGCTGGATGACGGCTTGGTGACCCTCGTCAAGGCGCGCCAGGCCGGGCTCGAGTACTACCTGGATACCCAGGGGGATCGCGTGCTCATCAAGAGCAACCAGGACGGGGATCTCGGCCTCTATCAGGCGAGCAACCTGTCCGAGGTGGGGAGCCAACCCTGGCGACCGCTCTGGTCCGGCAAAGACCAGAGCCTCGAAAAGTGGCGCCTGTTCGAACACCACACCGTGCTGCAATACCGCAAGGACGGGGACGACTGGCTCGACGTGCTCGGCGCCGATGGCAAGCTGACTCACAGCCTGCCCCTGACCGAGGGCGCCGGCACGGCCTGGATCCAGGGCAGCCAGGATCCGGCCAGCAACAAGGTGCTCATTCGCCGCCAGGGCATGGCCGAGGCTCCGCACCAGCGCTGGCTGGATTTAGCGTCCGGCCAATGGCAGGCCGCCGACACCCCGATCCCAGCGTCGCTTTATCAAAGCGAGCGACGCTGGGTGCTGGGCAAGGACGGGGTCAAGGTGCCGGTCTCCCTGGTGTGGCGCAAAGACATCGGCGCACCCAAGGCACTGCTGCTCTACGGCTATGGCGCCTACGGCACCCCCATGCGCCCCTACTATCAGCCCCAGGTGCTGAGCCTGCTGGATCGCGGCTTCGTCTACGCCATCGCCCATGTGCGCGGCGGCGGCCTGCTCGGCGACACCTGGTATAGAGAGGGCCGTGGCCAGCAGAAGCAGCACAGCGTGGATGACTTCCTGGCGGTGGCGGATAGCCTGGCCCGGGATCCCGCCATCGATCCCGCCAGGCTGTTCGCCATGGGGGGCAGCGCCGGCGGCCTGCTGGTGGCCGCCGCCCTCAACCAGGCACCGAGCCGTTTCGCCGGCGCCGTGCTGCAGGTCCCCTTCGTCGACCTGCTGGGCACCATGAACGACCCCGAGCTCCCCCTCACTCGGCAGGAGTATGCGGAGTGGGGCAATCCCGCCGTGACAGCAGATTACGCTGCCATGCGTCGACTCAGCCCCTATGACAACCTGCATGCCGCCCCCTACCCGCCGCTTTATGTGACCGCAGGGCTGCACGACAGTCAGGTCCCCTACTGGGAGCCCCTCAAGTGGCTCGCCCGCCTGCGTGCCCACAGCACGGGCACGGGTCCCTACCTGCTTAGCACCGAACTCGAGGGGGGACACCTTGCCAACCCCAACACCGCCACCCAGCGGGCAGCCCGGGAGTATGCCTTCCTGCTCTCCCTGGCCGGAGTCCAGCACTGATGCCGAGCCTCACCTTTTCTGCTTTGGAGTCACCTATGAAACCCTCTTCCCTGGCCCTCTGGCTGGCGGCCACCCTGTTCGCCCAGCCCCTGATCGCGGCCGAGCTCATCTATGTCGATGAGGCGCCGCTCTCCACCACGCCTCAAGCCTGGCTCGAGAGCCGCCTCGGTGTGACCCTGGCCCCCGACTACGACAGGGCCAGCCTGCTCGGCCACCACTATAGCTTCCGTCAGCTGGTCAACGGCCTGCCGGTGGCCACCACTCAGGCCGCCGTCAGCATAGACGCGGCCGGCAAGCCCTGGCGCCTCTATCACAACCTGCGCCCGCTCCAGAGCAGCCAGGTCGGCTGCGACCCCAACACCAGCCTGGATCCCCTGCTCACCAGCCTGCGGGATGCGGGTGCCCAGATAGATCCCCTCGGTCCGGTGGAGGCCTGGTACTGGCGCGATGGGGAAACCCTGGTGCCGGCCCTGCGCCAGCGGGTGCGCGAGCACAAGGATGGCAACGCCAAGGCCGCCTACCAGCAGCTGTTCGCCAGCTGTGATGGCAGCCAGGAGCTCGGCCGCTGGATGGATGCGGCCACCACGGCGTCCCCCTTCACCCCGGATGCGGGGGACGTCAGCGTCCAGGCCCGGGTGTTCGACCCGGATCCCCGCACCCAGCTGCAGGATGCCAGCCTGGTCTGGCACGAGTCCCTGGTGCTAGCGGACGCTGCCTATCAGGACAAGGTGGCCCTGCCGGTCACCCTGCAGGGTAGCGACTATGTGCTGAGCGGCCCCAACGCCCGGGTGGTGGATGCCATGGAGCCCACCACGGCCCCCTACAGCGCCGACAACCCGCAGGCCTTCCGCCTGACCCGGGATGATGCGGGTTTTGCCGACATCAACGCCTATTACCATCTGGATCTCGCCCAGCGCCACCTCAAGGCGCTCGGTTTTGCCAACCTCATCCCCGGCGCCCTCGACATCGACACGGATGCGGGCTATCAGGACAACTCCCTCTACGATCCCTTCGAGCGCAGGCTGGAGCTGGGGCGCAGCGGGGTGCCCGATGCCGAGGATCCCATGGTGGTCTGGCACGAGTTCGGCCATGCGGTGCAGCACCACATAGTGCCGGATCTCGGCGACGAGGCGGACTGGGGCGCCATTGGCGAGGGCTTCAGCGACTATCTGGCCGCCAGTCACCGTCAGCGCAGCGAGGCAGGCCGCAACTTCGAACCGGCTATCGTCTTCAACTGGGATGCCCGCTTCACCGATCGTACGCCGCGCCAGCTGGACGACATGCGCGCCCGCTACCACCCGGACTACACCTATCCGGCCCACAGGACAGTCAACGGCAGCAACGGGGATCAGCTCTGGGGCACCCCCCTGTTCCAGGCCCTGCTGGCCTCGGTCGCCGAACACGGCGAGGTGGCGAGAGACGAGTTCGATCGCCTGATCATCGAGTCCCACTTCGGCCTGGGCCCGGCCATTCGCATGCCGCAGCTGGCGCGCCTCACGGTAGAAACCGCCGAGCGGCTCTATCCAAATCGCCACTATGGCCGCCATCTGGAGCAGGCGTTCCGCCAGCACGGCCTGTTGCAGGCCCCGGTCAACCTGGCCCTGGCCGATGGCAGCGCCATCGAGCTGGGCCAACCCCAATCCGTGGTGCTCACCCTGAGCAACCCGGGCAACAGCCCGGTGACCCTGCACAGCCTGGCCCTGGCCCTGCCGACCGGGTTGCAGGCCGACCCCTACCAGTGGCAGGCCAGCACCCTGGCGGCGGGCGCCAGCATGAGCACCACCCTGCGGCTGCTGGCCCAGAGCCCCCTCGCCTGTGGCGACGTGGCGGAGCTGCCCGTGACGCTCGGCCTCACCGGCGCCAGCCCGAGCGAGCGGCAATGGCAGCAGTCCCTGAGCCTGCCCATCGGCACCCCGGTCATCGCCCGGGCGAGCGGCCTGGCCCAGACCCTCAAGGATGCCCAGAGCACCGAAGAGAAGGGACTGAGCCAGGCCAGCCTGATCGTGGCGAAGAGCGATGCCAGGGTGAGCGGCGAGCTGCAACTGAACCTGGACTTGCAACACGAGGCCCTAGATCAGCTGGAGATCTGGCTCAACTCCCCCTCGGGCACCCGGGTGCAGATCTGGGACAAGGGTTACAGTCCGCTGCCACGGCTCAAGGGGACCTTCCCGAACGAGCTGCAATCCCTCCAGCCCCTGAGTCTGTTCAATGGCGAGCCGCTGGCGGGCCAGTGGACCCTGGAGATCGTCGACAACGCCCCCGGCAAGCAGGGCCGCCTCAACGGTTGGAGCATCAGCCAGCGCGTCGGCGCGCTCTGTGGTGACCCCGTTCCCCTGCCGGATGACGGCATCCTTCATTTCAACGTCTCCGACAGCAGCGGGGGCGGCGCCTTCAACCTGCTCTGGCTGCTGCCACTGGCGCTCTGGCGCCGATGGACTCGCCGCGGCTAAGAGACCTTATTCACCCTTAAATGGCAGAGAGGGGCCAGAGGCCCCTCCAAGGAACAAAGATGAAGATGAGAATGACTCTGCTGGCCTGTTTGCTGGCGCCCCTGCTCACCGCCTGCGGTGGCGGCGGTACGGATGAGGCGCCGCTGGCGGCGCCGGACTATCGCCTGACGGTTGAGCTGCCCCAGGCGGGCACCCTGTGCGTCAACCTGAACCAGAACGATCAGTGTGACGCCGGCGAGCCCCAGGTGAGTGGCGCCGCCGATGCCCGCCAGCTGAGCGGCACCTCCCCCGCCCTGCTGACCAGCCCGCTGCTGTTCATCCCGACAGATGCCGCCGCCCTGACCCTGACTCACCCGGCGGCTCGCCTGGATGGTCAAACCCTGAGCCCCACGCCGCTCAGCACCCTGTTGCAGGTCCGCATCGGCGACGGACTCCCCCCCGCCCAGGCCTTGGCCGATCTGCTGGCGACTCTGGCCCCCCTGCAACCGGGCCAGGGCCTCGCCGCCCTCGGCCAGCTTGGGGCGTTCAACCAGGCCCTCGCCGAGCTGACGCTGGCCGCCATCCAGGATGCCGGCACCCTGCCGGGGATCCCGGCCGGTGAGCGTCAACGCCAGATCTGGCAGGGCCTGGTCACCCTGCTGCCTGAGCTCGGCCAGCATTTTGCGCAAAGCCCCGAGCTCCTCAGCCTGCAACCCCGTCTCGCTGCCGTGCTGAAGCAGCAGCAACCCAGAGCCCTGGTCACCGCCAGCGGCGTCACCACTTACACGGACGGGGTGGACTATCTGCTGACCCAGGAGCCTGCCGATCATCCTGGCCAGGATGCCAGCCTAAAACAGGCCCCATTGCGTTATCGCAAGCTGGACAACCAGGGCAAGCCGCTGCCGGACGGCGCGACCCAGTGGGATTGCGTGGAGGATCTCAATACGGGTCTGGTGTGGGAGAAGAAGCTGGACGACCCGGACAGTCCGCGGGATCTGCATCGCGCCTTCGCCTGGGAGTTTGGCAACTACCACCCGACCCAGGAGGAGCGGGATTACGCCTGCCCGGACGGGAATGCCATCTGCTCCACCGAAGAGTACCGCCAGTGGCTCAACGACCAACAGTTATGCGGCATCCAGCACTGGCGCCTGCCCCACGCCCAGGAGCTGATGAGTCTGCAGCATTTCGGCTCCCTCAATCAGCAGGATGGCCAGATTGCGACCCTGGATGTGCGCTACTTCCCCGATCTGGGCACCGGTCTCAATGGCTTTGACGGCTACTACTGGAGCCAGACCCTGACCCCGTCCCGTCGCCTCGAGAGCGTGCCCCTCAGCGTCATAGCCCCGCTCTTCTGGGGTGAGGATGCCGGCACCGATTACCCGACTCCCGTACAAACCCCTGACGACACCAATGCCCTGCAACTGCGCCTGGTGGCCGAGGTAACCCGATGAACAAGTTTCTCCTGACCCTGCTGCTCAGTCTCTGCAGCCCGCTGGCCCTGGCCATCGCCATCTGTGACGACAGCCTGCCCAGAACCAGCCCCAGCTCCCGCTTCCTCGATCATGGCAACGGCACCGTCACCGACCGGGCATCCGGCCTCACCTGGATGCGCTGTCAGCTGGGCCAAACCTGGCAGGGGAATAGCTGCAGCGGCGAACCGACCCGCCTCTACTGGCAGCAGGCGCTGCTGACGGCCGAACGGATCCGCACCGAATCCAACCACGCCCTCCATGGCTTCGGCGGCCACAAAGACTGGCGCCTGCCCACCATCAAGGAGCTGACCAGCATCCTGGAGTCCGCCTGCTACAAGCCGGCACTGAACGAGACCATCTTCCCCCGCGCCATGGCCGGTGATGGCAAGGAGGTGAACGACGGCTACGTCTACCTCTGGTCATCCACCCCCTTCCCCGCGGGCAAGACGGTGGCCTACCTCGACATCACCAGCGGCTCCGTCGGACTGCGTGCCCCCAGCGCCTGGGCCAAGCAGGTGTTGCTGGTTCGCTGACCGCCGGGGCGGGGCCGGATCTCCAGGATCCGGCCCCGCTCCCGATGAAGAAGGCGTCGATTTGTGAGGCGACTCGTCAAAAAAGCATCAAATTACGTCATTCGGTGCCGGTTCATGCAGGTTTTGCCCCCCGGGGCGCTGGAATGAAACCGGCAGAGCGGTTAGTCTAGCGGCGTTGAACCAACCCCATGAGGTACAGATGAAAACCGTATTGCGTTTTAGCCTGCTGGGCGCCTTGCTGCTGGGCGGCAATGCCTTCGCCGCCGAGCCGAAAAAATTCGATATCAGCATGTTCCCCGCCGCCGAAGTGAACCAGGAACGTGTCGTGATCCGTCTGCCGGAAGTCGAGAACGAAGCGGACATGATGGTCGAGCTGCAGGTCGGCAAGAAGATGCTGGTGGACTGCAACCTGCCGCGCTTCGCCGGCAACCTGGAACAGCACAGCGTCAAGGGCTGGGGCTACAACTACCTGACCCTGGGCCAGGTCTCCGGCCCCGTCAGCACCCTGATGGCCTGCCCGGATGGCCAGAAGAAGGAGACCTTCATCCAGATCTACGGTCAGGGCTTCTTCGTCAACTACAACTCCAAGCTGCCGTTCGTCATCTATGTGCCGCAGGAGTATGAAGTGCGCTACCGTCTGTGGCGTGCCGACAACCTGGCTCAGCCAGCCATGATTGAGTGAGTCTCTGAAGCTCAGGTTCAGCGGCTTCAGCCAGACCCAAATAAGGCGCCATATGGCGCCTTATTTTTAGGTGTTTGACCGTCAATTCCTGACGTTTTCTTTACAGAAGCTGACATAACTCCACTATTTTTCAGGCTTTTTTGTGTCAGCCACCGCAAAATGACCCTGTGGGATGAGACAAAGCGCTCTCGATGAAAGATATTTATTAACATAGTAAGAAAATTGATTTTGCACTCTGCGACGGCCTGATGATACTTGCCCGCAAAGGTCAAACTAACCAGAACAAGAGACTATGAGCTTCGAATCAGACAAGCGTTTCAATGACTTCAAACATTTCCCCCGTGGCCTGCGTCGCAGCGGTGAATTCACCGTCGCCGAAGCGGACAGTCTGGAAAAATACGGCACCGTCATGCTGGCTCTCTATCAGGGCAACCAGGCCCCCCGCGACGAGGTCGAGAGCGCCTTCATCGAGCAGGTGAAATCCGGCGCCGCCGGCACCAACCCCCACGCCAAGGTGTGGTTCAAGTACCTCAAGGTCATCGGTCCCAAGCGGGTGCATCGTCTCTGCACCGTGGCCGGTGGCGCCAATGAAGATGCCGGTGGCAGCTTCGAGAGCAGTGGCGGCGGTGGCAGTGACGAGTCCCTCGATTAATGGATACCGAACTGCTTCGGACCTTTATCGAGGTGAGCAAGACCCGGCACTTCGGCCGGGCTGCTGAGAATCTCTACCTGACCCAGTCGGCGGTGAGCTTTCGGATCCGCCAGCTCGAGCAGCAACTCGGGGTCAGTCTGTTTGCCCGCCATCGCAACAACATCCGTCTGACCGCCTCCGGTGAGCGGCTGTTGCCCTACGCCGATGCCATCTTGCACACCCTGGGCCGCGCCAAGCAGGACGTGGCCCTCTCCCCCGGTTTCAGCCAGCAGCTCGCCATCGGCGCCCCGCCCGTGTTCTGGGAGCTGGATTTCAATGACTGGCTCAATCACGTCTATGCCCTGGCCCCTGGCCTCGCGGTGCGGCTCGAGACCGCGTCCCGCGAACACCTGTGCCGCCAGCTGCTGGAGCGCTCCCTCGATCTCGCCCTGCTCTCGGAGCCGACCAAGATCGACGAGATCGCCCTGCACCCCATCGGCGAGCTGGTGTTCGAGCTGGTGAGCCGGGACAGCAATGCCAACGCCGACAGCCTGGTGCAGATGCCCCATATTCATCTGGATTGGGGCACCAGCTTCGAGGCCCAGCCGAGCCGCTTGCAGAGCCTGCAGAAGACCCCTGTGCTGCACTCGAGCTCCGCCAACATGGCGCTGCAGTTCGTGCTGGCCAACGGCGGCGCCGCCTATCTGCCGCGGCGGATGGTGAGCCCCTTCCTGGAACAGGGCAAGCTGCACCTGGTGGACGGGGCCCAGGCCCTGAGCCGCCCGCTCTACCTCGCCTATCTGGAGAAATCCGATCGCCGGGAGCTCATCGATCAGTTGCTGACCCTGCCCCTTGGCTGGGACAACGCCGATCTGCGGCTGCCGCAACCGGAATAAAGGCGGCGCAGCACGTAAGCTGGAATGCAAAAGCAAAAGGGGCCTGATGGCCCCTTTTGCATGGATGATTTCCGAGTCTCAGCCGTGATGCCGACGATCGTTGGCCTGGGCCAGCAACATGCGGCTCTCGCGCAGGAACTCGTCCGCCCGCTCGCCGAAGAAGCCGGAGACCTGGGAGAAGGCATCGATGAAGCCCGCCCGATCGCCCCGCTCCAGGAGCCCCAGCGCCTCGCCGAAGTTCTGGTAGTAGCGGCGGATCATGGCCAGGTTCTGCGGCGACGACAAGATGATGTCGGCGTAGAGGTGCGGATCCTGGGCGAACAGCCGGCCCACCATGGCGAGCTCCAGCCGGTAGATGGGGGAGCTCAAATTGAGCAGCCGATCCAGATTGGCCTGCTCCCGGGAGAGATGCCAACCGTAGGCGAAGGTCGCGAAGTGGCGCAGCGCCTGGATAAAGGTCATCGCCTCGTCGTGAGCCTTGGCCTCCACCTGCTGCAGCCGCGCCCCCCAGATGGTCATCTGATCCAGCAGCCACTGGCTGGCGGCGGGCTCGCGCCCCTGACAGCAGACGATCACCTGCTTGGCGAGGCTCCCGACATCCGGCCCGAACATGGGGTGTAGCCCCAGTACAGGCCCCTTATGTACCGCCAGCATATGGGCAAGAGGTTCGGCCTTGACGCTGGTGACATCTACCAGCAGGCAGTCCGCCGGCAAGTTCCCCAGCCTGTCTATGATGTCGCAGGTCACGTCGATGGGCACCGCCACCATCACCATACCGGCGCCGCTCAATATCGCGTCGGCACGCGGCCAGTCGGCCTGCTCCAGGCTCTCGACCCGGTAGCCCGACAGGCTGAACAGCTGGCCGAACAGGCGACCGAGCTGGCCCTGTCCGCCGATGATCACCACCTTGCCAAGCTCAGGCTTCATGCACTTGAAGTGGTGCTCCTTGTCGCTGGCGGATTCCAGGATATAGGATTCGCGCATCACCCGGCGCAGCACATCCTCGATGAGATCCCCGGGCACCCCCAGGGTCTCGGCTTCGGCACGGCGGCGGGCCAGCATGCTCGCCTCCCGATCCGGCGCATAGATGGGCAGGCCATGGCGGCTCTTCACCTCACCCACTTCCCCCACCAGGGCCAGACGGGCGGCCAGCAGATCGATCAGCTGCTTGTCCACCGCATCTATCTTGTCCCTGAGGGCATTCAACTCTTCGGCCATATCCAGTCCTTGTTGGCGCCGCCCCTGGCCGCGCCCTGTGATCCAATCGATGACATGAATGTCATGGACGCGGGGGGGGCC
>NZ_JBOFLJ010000022.1:0-1094 GCF_051657805.1 Aeromonas sp.
GCCCCGTCCGAGGGAGTGAAAGCCAGGAGGCGTTCAAGCCACAGGCCCAGGCTGAACCCGGACCAGCACGCATAGGCGACGATTATATCGGCGGTGGCGGCCGAATTGGTCTTTGTCTCGGGCAGTAGGCGGATTTCGATGACTCCCACCCCGCAGGGGAGGCCTTTCCGAGGGCCGTCTCCAGGGCGTGTGATCGCTATATCCGCTGGGGTGAGAGAAAAGCCCTCTGTGCTGCGCACCCATCCGAGCCAGAACAGGAGGTTGGCTGCGCCTGCTGCCGCCGCCTCGTGTCTGGTGGCCGTATTTGTTGCTGCCTGGTACATGGTTTCGAACTGGGTGTCCAGGAACCGGATGTGTTGGAACCGGAGGGCTGTACTCTTCTGAGACGAGTCCCCCATTCGCCGCCTCAATCCAGCACTGAAGTGGGTGTAGCAGAGTTCCTCGGTGGGGAGGACATGGAGTGCGACGTGGCTTCCTTGCCCTGCCGCTATCGCTTGCTCGGGTCTACTCATGGCCAGGTCCCACATGTAGAAGGCGGAGACAGCGCTGCGGCTCTGTCGTGCCGACGAGAACTTGATGCGGGATCCTTCGGTCTTCCCAGGTTGGAGAGTGTGAGCCAGTTGCGCCCACATCAAAGGTATGCAGGCGGAACGGCTGGGGGCGTCGAGGAGAGTGGGTCGGAGGATGCGGACCTGGTACAGACTCTCAAAGCGTTGGATTCGGAGGATGGGGCTCTTGTAGGTCTTGTGGGAGCCTTCGGCCAGCCGGTTCATGGTGTCCAGGATGCGCATCCGTTCTAGGGCCAAGAGGTGGACGTCTTTCTCCACGTATCGGAGTTCCCGCCCCAAGATGCTACGGACTTGACACGCCTCGCAGACAAAGTTGGGGAACAAGGACGGGTCGGCCCGGCGAGGGTAGCACAGCCCCTTGTTGTCTCGGAGACGGGTGAGGAAGGGGGGGCCTGCCGAGAAGCACGTTGCATGGTATATGCTTCCGCAGGCCAGAGCCTCCATCGACCCCCCCGCTTCCAGCAGGAATCCGAGTCGAGAGAAAGCACAGGGGAGCTCCGGGGGGTGGTCCTTGGTGAACCCTCT
>NZ_JBOFLJ010000023.1:0-1111 GCF_051657805.1 Aeromonas sp.
AACCCCACGGCACACTCCATCGTAGAAGATGTCCTTGAGAGACTCAGGGTCAACTTCAGTACCCCCCTTGCAAGCAGCGACCAGGGAGGCGAGAAACCGGAGGCGAGTAAGATACTGAGTGGGAAGTTCGCAGTTTCCCTGGAGCGTATTGTGCAACTCGTGGAGGTGGGTGTGAAGGTGGGCCATGGACGTAGGGAGGAACCCATACAAGATCTCTCGGACGAGTTCAGGACCCTGGTAGGCGAGGGACGGGGTAGCCTCAACCAGAGCGGCCACCGATGCGTCGCCAGAGATGGTCTTGAGGATAGTCTCGGCCATGCTCCGGGAGACTTCAACTGCAACCGGGTTGGTAACGTCGGTAGAGGGCGCCTCGGCGATGGACACAGATTTCCCAGCGTCGGAGTAGCACCATCCAGCACTACCCATCGCGAGCTGAACTGAACGAGACCACAAGTAGAGGGAGGCGGCGTCCCGATCGGTCGGGAGGGGGGGAACCGCAGTGTTCTGACGGCGGGTAAGATTCAGCTGGGCGAGCTGGAGTTCATTCTGTTGGGCGTGAAGTTGTGCAAGGGTGGTCATGATCGCAGCAGTAGGGTCAGGCGCAGTGGGCGCTGGTGGCGGACCAGCGGGCGGGGCCACTGCCGGAGGTGGAGGCCCAGTGGGTGGTGCCGCATCCGGTGGTGGAAAAAGAATCACGAGGTCCTGGAAGGGATCGCGGTAATGTCGGAGGACGGCGTCGGAGATGACCCACTGGGGAGCGATGCGTTCGGAGCGGACCAAGGGATGGTGGACATACAGGTCCTCCAGGGCGGCCATAGCATCGGCATGGTTGAGAAAGCTCGGAGGAGTGACCCGCCGGGGAGTGGAGACAAACCCAGCAGAGACAGCCCAGGCTCCACCATACGTGCGGCATAGATGCCGTGGAAGAACCCCTTGATGAGCATCAAAACCGTCGGCAAGGAAGAATATGTGCCCGGCGTTGGGACAGAGGGATCCATCCGGGAGACCAGTGAGGTTACGGAGGTAGGGATGCGGATACCACACCTCCGAAGTAGTGAAAGGGGCATGGAGATCGGTGGCCCAGTCCATAACTTGGAGGGAAAAAATCTGG